>JALHRS010000075.1 GCA_022841325.1 Lysobacterales bacterium
GATACGTGACGGCCCGGCTCGCGGAGTTGCTGTCACGTAGCCCGCTGCGCGGGCAACGTGACCTACTTCAGCACCTCTGACACACTGGACCGCCCCAGCCACGGCAACATCACGGCTTCACCTCGCTACTGACAAGCTGCCCGACATGGATATCAATGTCTCCGGCCTGACCCGCAGCTTCGGACCCGTGCCGGTGCTCGATGGCGTCGATCTGCACATCGAGTCGGGTCTCTGTGTGGCGCTGGTCGGACGCAGTGGTGCCGGCAAATCCACCTTGTTGCACCTGCTCGCCGGTATCGACACGCCCGATGCGGGTCGAGTGTGCTTCGGCGCTACCGATCTCACCGCCCTCACCGAAGAACAGCGCACGGCCTTTCGCCGCCAGCATCTGGGGCTGGTGTTCCAGAGCTACAACCTGGTGCCTACACTGACGGCGCTGGACAATCTGCGACTGCCGCTGGAGCTCAATGGCGCGACGGCCCGCGAATCGCGCATGCGCGCGACTGCCCTGCTCGACGAACTCGGCCTGGGTGAACTGGCGGCGCGTTATGCCGATCAGCTGTCCGGTGGCCAGCAACAGCGGGTGGCGGTGGCCCGGGCGCTGGTGCATCAACCGGCCGTGCTGCTGGCCGACGAACCCACCGGAAGCCTGGATGCCGACAACGCCAGCGCGGTGATGCGCCTGCTGATCGGTGCCTGCAGGGAGCGCGGTGCCAGCCTGGTGATCGCCACCCACGCCCAGGAGGTCATGGGTCAGGCGGATCGTTTGCTGCGCATAGCCAACGGCCAGCTGGTCGACGCTTGAACGCGCTGCGACGATTGCTGTTGGCGCTGTACCAGGAGCACTGCCGGGCGCCGGGGCAGGCGCTGCTGATGTTGCTGGGGCTGAGTCTGAGCGTCGCCGTGGTGGTCGCCATCGACGTTTCCATCGACAGCGCACAATCGGCATTCACCGACGCCCGCCGGACTCTGTCGGGCGCCGCGACCCATCAGATCATCTCTGACGCCGACCCGGTGCCGCAGTCGCTGCTGGCCGAATTGCGGCAGCAGGGCCTGCGGCGCAGCGCCCCGGTGATCGATCTGGAAGCGATCCACGCAGCGGATGGGCGGCGACTGCGTCTGTTCGGCATCGACCCGATCAGCGAGCTGCAGATGCGTCCCTGGCTCTCCGGCGACAGCGGCAATACCGAGAATCAGGCCAATTCCTTTCGTCAGCTCATCGGCGATGCCGATGGGGTCTTGATCGCTACTGGCCTGGCCCGGCAACTGGGTCTTCGAGCCCATTCCAGCCTGCGCCTGCGCGTCGACGGCCGCGATCTGGAGTTCGTGGTGCGCGGGCTGATTGCCGACGATGCACTCCCGGCAGCGGCGCGCGAATGGGTGATTCTGGATATGGCGGCAGCGCAGCGAGCCCTGCATGGCAGCGGCTACAGCCGCATCGATCTGCAGATCGATCTCCCGACCGCCGAGCGTATCGCCCGGACACTGCCCGGCGGATTGCGACTGCTGGCCACCACCGAGCAGGACACCCAGCTGGCGTCGATGAGTCGGGCCTTCGAGATCAACCTCAAGGCACTCAGCCTGCTGGCACTGCTGGTCGGGCTGTTCGTGGTGTTTCAGACCCTGAGTTTCCTCACGCTCAGGCGCGCTCCCACCATCGGCCTGTGGCGCGCGCTCGGCGTTGGCCGTCGCCTGTTGGCGACCGTGCTGCTGACGGAGGCCGCGCTGGTCGGTCTGATCGCGGCGCTGGTCGGCATCGCGCTGGGCATGGTTCTGGGCCGCTTGCTGCTGGTCGGCATCGACGGCACCTATGCCGAGCTGTATGGCCGCGGTGCCAGCGGTGGGCTGAGCATCGCCCCAGGGCTATGGGTCAAGGCGCTGGGCTTGTCGATGCTGGGCGCGCTGGTGGCAGTCACGCTGCCGCTGCTCGATGTGCTTGGACAGAGCACCCTGAGTGCTCTGGGACGCTCTACGGAAACCGATGCGGCGGCCAGCGCCCAGGCGCGCCGGATCCGCGGCCTGGCCCTGCCCTCCCTGCTGCTGCTGGCGCTGGGCGCAGCCCTGCTGAAACTGGGACCGGAAAATCTGGGCAATGCCTTTGTCGCCCTGTTCATCTGCCTGATCGCAGCGCTGGGTCTGGTGCCATGGCTGGCCTATGGATTGCTGCTGTTGATGGAACGCGGTCTGCGCGGCGCCCGGGTGCTACCGCAATGGCTGCTGGCCGGCAGCCGTCGGGGCCTCGGCCGCACCGGCATCGCGCTGGCGGCCCTGTGTCTGGCCATCGCCACCGTGATCGGCATGAGCAGCATGATCCACAGCTTCCGCAGTGCCGTGTCGCAATGGATCGATCGCAGCCTGCAGGCCGATGTCTACGTCTCCGCGCGCGGCCGCGGTGCGCTGCCCCCCAGTCTGATCGCGGCCGCCAGCGCGCTACCCGGCGTGCGTCATCTCAGTCAGACCCGCCGCAGCCAGCGACTGCTCGACAGCGGCCCCATCGATGTGGTCGGCCTGGATCTGCCCGCCGAAGCGCGCGACGGTTTCGACTGGATCAGCGCAGACACGGAGCGCGTCTGGCTGCAGTTTGCCGCCGGCGACGCCCTGATCAGCGAACCGCTGGCAACACGTCTGAAGTTGCAGGTGGGGGACCGTCTGGACCTACCCGGCGCACAAGGACTGGCGCCGGTACGGATTGCCGCCATCTATCGCGACTATGCATCTTCCCAGGGCGTGCTGACACTGCGGCTGGATGAGTATCGAAAGCGATTTGCCGATGGTGCGGTCGGCGCCATCGGCGTCTATGCCGATCCCGGTTCGATGGCGCCGCTGACCCTCGCGCTGGAAGCCCTGAGCGCCGATCAGCCCGGCGTGCAGGTGGTGTCTGCGGCCTCGATCCGGGAGCGCACGCTGGCCGTGTTTGCGCGCACCTTTGCCGTGACCGATCTGCTGCGTGTGCTGGCGGGCCTGATCGCGATCGTGGCCGTGGTCGGGGCATTGTCGGCGCTGGCCATCGAACGTCAGCGGGAGTTCGCGCTGCTGCGCAGTCTGGGACTGTCCGCTGCCCGCCTGTTGCGACTGCAATGGCTGCAGGCCAGCCTGCTGGGCCTGATCGCCGGCCTGCTGGCCTTGCCGATCGGGATCGCTCTGGCCCTGCTGTTGATTGAAGTCATCAATCGCCGGTCTTTCGGCTGGAGCATGCAGCTGCAGCTGCCCTGGGATCAGCTGCTGACCGCCGTCGCCGTGGCGGTGGTCAGCGCCATGCTCGCCGGTACGCTGCCGGCCCGAACCCAGCGCCGCCAGACCCTGGCGCAGCAGCTGCGGGAATCGCCGTTGTGAGAAGAAGCTCAGGACTGCGCCAACTGTGGGAGCGGGCTCTGCCCGCGATCCTGGCTCTGCTGCTCGCCGCCTGTTACACCCCACCGCCGGAAACCGACTCGAGCACTTCCCTGTCACGAACGCTGTCCTCCGCCAATGACCAGGGCTTCGCAAGCATCGAATCCCCACTGCACTTGGCATTCCCGCGCGATCACGCTGCCCATCCGCGCCAGCGCATCGAATGGTGGTACCTCACCGCCCGCGTGCAAAGCCCACAGGGCCGACGCTTCGGCACCCAGGTGGCGCTGTTCCGCTATGGGCTGCAGCCGGAAGACGCCGCTGCGCGCAGTGACTGGAGCGGACAGCAGATCTATCTGGCGCATGCGGCGGTGACCGACATCGACGGCGACCTCTTTCTCTACGACGAACACTGGGCCCGCGGCGCGGCGGGCCTGGCCGGTGCGCAGAGCCATCCCTGGCGGGTCTGGGCCAATGATTGTTCGATCACGAGTGCCAGCGCAGAGGCGTTCCTGCCGCTGGAACTCGATTGTGGCGGCAGCGGATTCCGCTATCGATTGTCCTTGAACGGCACCGACTCGCCGGTGTTGCATGGCGAATCAGGCTACAGCCGTAAATCGGATGCACCCGGCAGTGCCTCGGCCTATTACAGTTATCCCAGGTTGACGGCAGTCGGTCAGATCCAGGTCGGAGACAGCACTTTCGAAGTCAGCGGCCAGGCCTGGTACGACCATGAATGGACCTCGGGCGTGCTCGCCGCTGATCAGGCCGGCTGGGACTGGTTCTCGCTGCGCCTGAGCGACGGCAGCGCGCTGATGCTGTTCAATATCCGCGATCGGCAGGATCAGGTGGTCGCCCGTCATGGCAGCCTGATCGCGGCCGACGGCGCGCTGCAGGCGCTGACCGCTGACGATATCGAGATCGAGTCCAGCGGACACTGGTTGAGCCCGAAGACCGGCGTTTCATGGCCCGTGCGCTGGCGCCTGCACTCGGCATCACTGGGTCTGGAGCTGGACATCACAACGCTGCGGGAAGACCAGGAACTCGACACCTCCACCCGCTACTGGGAAGGCGCCATCGATGCCCGAGGGCTGCGTGCGGGACAAGCCGTCAGCGGCGAGGGCTATCTGGAGCTGACCGGGTACACACCCAGGTAAGATCGACCGGCTCCGGTAGGTCAAGTTGTCCGCGCAGCGGATTACGTGACATCGCTGCGTGCCGTCACGTAGCCCGCTGCGCGGACAACGTGACCTACGTATGTTGGATGGCGGTGGCCAGAAGCCAACTCGGCCCTAGCTCAGCTTGGCCGCGGCGGCTTCCCAGTGGCGTCCGTCGAAGCGCTCCAGATGGCCGAGGTGCTGGGCGCCACCTTCGATGCAGCGCAGATTGACGCTGTAACAATCCGGGTGCGAACGCGGCTGGTAGTAGCTCTTGATGCCGCAGTGCCGGCAGAACAGATGGCGGGCCAGGCCGGTGCCGAAACGGTACTCGCTCAGCGCCTCGGGCGGCGTCAGCAACTCGAAAACAGCGTGCGGAACGGTCACATGCAGATAGCCGGTCATGGCGCAGATCGAGCAGTTGCACTCCAGAACATCGAGTTGATCCGGCCCGCAGAAGCGAAAGCGCACGGCACCGCAGTGACAGCCACCCTGGTAGATCACATCCCCGTGATTGACGAAATCGCCCATGACCGCCTCAGAACAAGGTGTAGATGAAGGGCGCGATCACCGAGCCCTTGACGGCGATCAGGATGCCGCCGATGGCCACCAGCACCAGCACAATCGGCATCAGCCAGTACTTCTTCCGCTCTCGCAGAAAGGTCCAGAGTTCACGCAGGATGTCGAGCATGGCAGGCGGCGATTGAGGAAAGGGGCGCGGGAAGGCTAGCACCTGCGAGCGATCAATCAAGTCGTGGGCACCGGGACTGCTGCGCAAGCTGATGTAGGTTGGATTGGAGCGGCTTTGAGGCGGGACGCGCGCCTGCGCGGCCGCTCTTGATCTTCGGGCAAGGCAAGGCCGCGCCGCAGCGCGGCGCCCTCCACAGCGGTGGCAGGTCACGTTGCTGGCATGGCGAGCTACGTGAGGCAACTCGATGTCACGTAGTCCGCTCGCACGGACAACATGACCTACGATTACGGGTTCATGACCGGTGGGCAGGCAATGCCGCGGCCGCCGGCGCGAACAACCCTTGCGCACATCCCAAGTTGCCGCGCGCCGAAGCCGCGCTACCTCACTGCACGTCGCCAAGAGCGTCCAGACAAGTCTGCACCTACAAGAGCGTATCGCCACCCCTGTGTTGCCGGACTACCCTCGCTTCTCCGCGGCCTCCGCGTCTCCGCGTGAAACAACGCGGCAGCGCCACACCGTATCTGGACACCCATCTACCCGCAATTCGCCATTAGTCGGCCTGCGTAGAGGCCCGGCTTGGTTCATAATGACGGGCTGTTCCCGGCGAGTTGGCCTCGGGCCTGCGCCGGGATGAAGTTCCTCATCCTCGGAGGCTAATCATGAGCAACAGCTTCGGCACCCACGCGACTTTCGAGTCCGGCGGCAAGACCTATAACTATCATAAGCTTACGGCTCTCGAGCCGAAGTTCAACCTGGCGCGTCTGCCCTACTCGCTGAAGATCCTGCTGGAGAATCTGCTGCGCTTCGAGGATGGCGAAAACGTCACGCCGGCGCATATCTCGGCGCTGCTGAACTGGGATCCGAAGACCCCGTCGACCCAGGAAATCCCGTTCATGCCGGCCCGCGTGGTCATGCAGGACTTCACCGGCGTGCCCTGTGTGGTCGACCTGGCCGCCATGCGCGATGCCATGAAGACCCTGGGCGGTGATCCGAACAAGATCAATCCGCTGATTCCCTCGGAAATGGTCATCGACCATTCGGTGCAGGTCGATCGCTTTGGCACCAGCGACGCCGTGGACTTGAACGCCCGCATCGAATTCGACCGCAACAAGGAGCGCTACGGCTTTCTGCGCTGGGGCCAGAAGGCCTTCGACAACTTCAAGGTGGTGCCGCCGCGCACCGGCATCGTCCATCAGGTAAATCTGGAATATCTGGCCCGCGTGGTCTTCGCCACCGAAGGCGCCAAGGCCTGGGCTTACCCGGACACCGTGGTCGGCACCGATTCGCACACCACCATGATCAACGGCATCGGCGTGCTCGGCTGGGGCGTCGGCGGCATCGAGGCCGAGGCGGCGATGCTCGGCCAGCCCTCCACCATGCTGATTCCGGAAGTCATCGGCTTCCGCCTGACCGGCAAGATGCCCGAGGGTGCGACTGCCACCGATCTGGTGCTGACCGTGGTGCAGATGCTGCGCAAGCGCGGCGTGGTCGAGAAATTCGTCGAGTTCTTCGGCGAGGGCCTGAACGAGCTGCCGCTGGCCGATCGCGCCACCATTGCCAACATGGCCCCGGAATACGGCGCCACCTGCGGCATTTTCCCGATCGATGACGAGGCGCTGGCCTATCTGCGCCTGTCCGGTCGCAGCGATGAACAGGTCGCGCTGGTCGAGCAGTACGCCAAGCTCAACGGCCTGTTCCGCGTGCCTGGAGCGCCGGACGCCGAGTACACCGATGTGCTGGAACTGGATCTGGGCGACGTCAAGCCCAGCCTGGCCGGTCCCAAGCGTCCGCAGGATCGCGTGCTGCTGACCGATGTGAAGGCCAACTACGAGAGCAATCAGGTGGCGATGGCCGAAGCCCGCGCCGCGCGCGGCAAGAGCGCAACACCGGGCAAGAGTACGGTCACCACCGACAGCGGCAGCTATGAACTGAACGACGGCGCCGTGGTCATCGCCGCCATCACCAGCTGCACCAACACCTCCAATCCCTCGGTCATGCTCGGCGCCGGCCTGCTGGCGCGCAATGCGGTCGCCAAGGGACTGACCACCAAGCCCTGGGTGAAGACCTCGCTGGCGCCAGGATCACAGGTGGCGACCGATTACTTCAAGAAGGCCGGCCTGCTGGAACCGATGGAGAAGCTCGGTTTCCATGTCGTCGGTTATGGCTGCACCACCTGTATCGGCAATTCCGGCCCGCTGCCGCCGGCGGTCAGCAAGGGCATTGCCGAGGGCGACCTGATCGTGGGCTCGGTGCTGTCGGGCAACCGCAATTTCGAGGGCCGCGTGCACGCCGAAGTGCGCATGAACTATCTGGCTTCACCGCCGCTGGTGGTGGCCTACGCGCTGGCCGGCAGCCTGGATGTGGATCTCACCCGTGAACCTCTGGGCACGGGCAGCGATGGTCAGCCGGTGTACCTCAAGGACATCTGGCCGAGCAATCACGAGATCGCACAAACCGTGCAGAGCGCGGTCAATGCGGCTGGCTTCAAGGCTTCCTACCAGGGCGTGTTCGATGGCGACGAGCGCTGGCGCTCGATCAAGGCCCCGGAAAGCGCGCTGTACGCCTGGGACAGCGAATCGACCTATGTGCAGAACCCGCCCTATTTCCAGGGCATCACCATGCAGCTGCGCAGCATCAGCGACGTCAAGGGCGCGCGGGCACTGGCCCTGCTGGGCGATTCGATCACCACCGATCACATCTCCCCGGCCGGTGACTTCAAGCCGACTACCCCGGCCGGCAAGTACCTCACCGATCGCGGCGTGCAGTACGCGGATTTCAACAGCTACGGCTCGCGCCGCGGCAACCACGAAATCATGATGCGCGGCACTTTTGCCAATATCCGCCTGAAGAATCAGCTGGCGCCGGGCACCGAAGGTGGCTACACCACCTATTTCCCCACCAATGAAGTCACCTCGATCTACGATGCCTCGATGAAATTCCAGGCTGCAGGCACGCCGTTGATCGTGCTCGCCGGCAAGGAATACGGCACCGGTTCCTCGCGTGACTGGGCCGCCAAGGGCACCATGCTGCTGGGGGTCAAGATCGTCATCGCCGAGAGCTTCGAGCGCATCCATCGCTCGAATCTGTGCGGCATGGGCGTGCTCCCCTGCAAGTTCGAAGCTGGCCAGAACGCCGCCAGCCTGGGACTGACAGGCCGTGAGACCTTCGACTTCGAAGGAATCGGCGACGGCACCGGCAAGACCCTGAAGGTCACCGCCACCGCCGAGGACGGCAGCGTCAAGCAGTTCAACGTGCGGGTGCTGCTGGAGACGCCGAAGGAGGTCGAGTACTTCCGCCACGGCGGCATCCTGCAATACGTGTTGCGACAGCTGGCGGGCGAGTCCGAGCCGAGTTCGCAGGCGGCCTGATTCTCGCGGCACGCGCCGCGTCGTGGCGCGGAGCAGATCGAAGCTTCATTCGCTCTCCTCCGCGTTGCCTCGGGTTTCGCAGGCCCCGCTCCACAAGTGGTCAGGCAGACTGCGAAGTGGCCTGCCTGACCGCAGTGAAGCGGAGGCTTGCCCACACCCAGCGAGTTCAGCAGCCCCCACACCAGGACCAAGGAATGCGATGAGCACCGCCACGCAGCCACTGAATGTACTGGGCACGCCGCTGCAGACCTGCAGTACCGAGCCGATGACCGGCTGGTTCCGCGATGGCTGCTGCCGCAGTGATCCAGATGATCGCGCGCTGCATCTGGTGTGCGCGCTGATGAGCGCGGAATTTCTCGAGTTCAGCAAGGCCGCCGGCAACGACCTGAGCACGCCCAGACCCGAGTACGCCTTTCCCGGCCTGCTTCCGGGGGATCAATGGTGTCTGTGCGCCACCCGCTGGCGCGAGGCCTATGCGGCTGGCGTGGCGCCGCAGGTGGTGCTGGAGGCCACGCATCTGAATACGCTGGGCGTGGTTTCGCTGGAGCAGCTGCGCCAATATGCGGTGCGCTGAAGCCCGAGAAGAAAATGTCCCGCGCTCTGGCGGCGGTCGAGTCCCCCCAAGGCAACCATCGCGCTCAAGCCAGCTTCTCGTAGGCTGAAGTGCGCGCAATGCTCTCCGGGCAATGAGTCGACACAGCCCCGGTGAGCCGCTGCGCGGCACACCGGGCTACGCGCACCTTTCGATGACCCCGAACGAAGAGTTGATGCGTCATTGCGAGGAGCGCAGCGACGAAGCAATCCAGGGTATCGCCGCACGCTCCTGGATTGCTTCCCCCGGATCAAGTCCGGGGTCGCAATGACGCTTGGGGTTCATGGCCCGTGCGCTGTGTCGGGCTGACACAGATCACACCGCGGGGGTCGCACCCATGCCAGCGCAAGGAAGTATTTGCCCAGCTGCCCCATACTTGGCCGGACTTCCAGCCCCATCCTTGCCTGCAGGAATCCGTCTCATGCGAAATCCGATCATTCTGTCGCTGTTCTGCGCGTGCCTTGCCGCCTGCGGATCCAAAGCCGAGGAAGCCGCTCCGGCAGCCACCACCAGCCCGGCCGCGAGCCCGGCGCCCGCCGCCGAGGGTCTCAGCGGTACGGTGATCGAGACCCTCTCGGCGCCGCCCTATGTCTATCTGCAGCTGCAGACGGCCGGCGGCGAGATCTGGGCGGCGGTTCCGGCAGCCGAGATCGCCAAGGGTTCTGTGGTCACCATCCTGATGCCGATGCTGATGAGCAACTTTGAATCCAAGTCGCTGCAGCGCACTTTCCCGGAGCTCTATTTCGGCACGCTGGACGCACCCGCCAGCACGCAGCCCAGTGCGGTCAATCCGCACACTGCCGTGGCCGCTGCGGCCATCGACGATCTCCAGAACATCGAGAAAGCCAGCGGCAGCGATGCCCGCACCGTCGCCGAGGTCTGGGCGCAGCGCGCGCAGCTGGCCGGGCAGACCGTCAGCGTCCGCGGCAAGGTGGTCAAGTACACCCCCGGCGTCATGGGCAGGAACTGGGTGCACCTGCAGGATGGCAGCGGCGCTGCCGACGACAGCAGCAACGATCTGACCTTCACCACGCTGGCCGAGGTCACGCGGGGCGATACCGTCACCCTGACCGGCACCGTCGTCGTCGACAAGGATTTTGGCGCGGGCTATCGCTATCCGGTCATTGTCGAAGACGCCAGGCTGATCCAGCCGCTCTGAAGCGGCGCGGACTCCGCGAAGCACTTACACCACATCCTGTGACCCGAGCTGCCCTCCGCGCCCGCACGGGCATGGATGGCAATCGCCTGAGGCCAGGATCCATGCAATCCTTAGGTAACTGCAACTTCGAGTCCACACGGCCCAGATGCCCGAGCCTGATTCCCCTGAGTCGACGATCGAACTCACCATTACCGTTCCCGTGTACAACGAACGCGAGAACGTGCCGATCCTGCACCAGCGCATCGTCGCCGCACTGGAACCGCTGCAGCGCAGCTGGGAACTGATCCTGGTTGACGATGGCAGCAGCGATGGCTCCGCCGCCGTGCTTGACGAGATCGCAGCCAGGGATTCCCGGGTGACCGTGCTGCATCTGCGCCGCAACTACGGCCAGACGGCGGCCCTGATGGCGGGTCTGGACCACGCCCGCGGGCAGATTCTGGTGCCCATGGACGCCGATCTGCAGAACGACCCCAAGGACATCCCGAAGCTGCTGGAGAAGCTGGATGAGGGTTTCGACGTGGTCTCGGGATGGCGCAAGGTCCGTCACGACCATCCGATCCGGCGGAACATGACCAGCAGACTCGCCAACGCCCTGATTTCCAGGGTGTCAGGTGTGCACCTGCACGACTACGGCTGTTCACTGAAGGCCTATCGCCGCGAGGTGCTGGCCGGCGTCAAACTGTATGGCGAAATGCATCGCTTCGTGCCGATCTACGCCTCCTGGAACGGCGCCCGGGTCACCGAATTGCCGGTCGAGCACCATCCGCGCATCCACGGCGAATCCAAGTACGGGCTGGAACGCGTGGTCAAGGTCATTCTCGACCTGATCGTCGTCAAATTCCTGTATCGATACGCCAACAAGCCGATCTACCTCTTCGGTGGATTCGGTCTGCTCAGCATGGCTGGCTCAGTGGGCGCAGGTCTCTGGGCGCTGTGGCTGAAGTTCTTTGCCCAGACCTCGCTGATCCAGACCCCCTTGCCGCTGCTGGCCATCTTTCTGGCCGTGACCGGTGTCGTCAGCATCCTGATGGGCTTGCTCGCGGAGATGCTCAACCGCACCTATCACGAGTCCCAGGCCAAATCGGTCTATCAGGTGGGGCGCCTGGTGCGCTCGGCAGATTCCGCCTGATATGTGTGGCATTGCCGGTTTTGTCGGAGCTGCCGACCCCAGAGCCCTGAAGGCCATGGCCGATGCCATGCTGCATCGTGGGCCAGATGGCGAGGGCCTGTTGCCGGATGGACCCGACCGCGTGCACCTGGCGCACCGGCGCCTGGCCATTCTGGACATCGCCGGTGGACAGCAACCCATGCTCACCGACGACGAGGCCCTGAGCATCGTCTTCAACGGCGAGATCTACAATTTCCGGGAGTTACGCCGCGAGCTGGAAAGCTGCGGCGCACGTTTTCGCAGCGACCACTCCGACACCGAAGTGCTGCTGCTGGGTTGGCGCGAATGGGGCATGAAGTTGTTCGAGCGCCTCAACGGCATGTGGGCGCTGGCCATCCATGACCGCCGAAAACGACAACTGATCCTGGCGCGCGATCGTTTCGGCAAGAAGCCGCTGTACTACCACCACAACCGCGAGATCCTCGCCTTTGCCTCGGAGCTGTCGGCGCTGCGCATGCATCCGGCCACACCGCGTTCCTGGAACCCGGTCGCGGTCCGCAAGTATTTCGCCTACGGCTTCATCCCGGCCCCGCACTCGCTGCTGGAGGGCGTGCACAAGCTGCCGGCCGGGCATACGCTGACGCTCAACCTCAGCGATTCAAGCTCCCGCATCGAACGCTGCTGGCAATACCTGCCGGCGCCCGATGCCGATCTCGCGGCCCGACCGGGTGCGGAGCTGGCCGAGCAACTGCTGGCGCTGCTCGATGCCGCAGTCGCGCGGCGACTGGTGGCCGATGTGCCCGTGGGGGCCTTCCTCAGCGGCGGCATCGATTCGTCGACGATTGCCGCGCTGGCCATCGCCCAGCTCGGCGCCGATCGCCTGAAGACCTTTTCCATCGCCTTCGCCGACTCCGATTTCGACGAATCGCCCTACGCGCGTCAGCTCGCTGACCAGATCGGTGCGGCCCATCGGGTCGAGTCCTGCAGTACCCAGGATCTGTACGACGCCCTGCCCGAGATTCTGCGCCGGCTGGATGAGCCGCTGGCCGACGCCTCACTGCTGCCCACCTTCCTGCTCTGCAAGTACGCCCGGCGCGAGGTCACGGTGGCGCTCGGCGGTGACGGCGCCGACGAACTGCTGGCCGGCTACGATCCATTTCGCGCGCTGGCCCCGGCACGGGCCTATCAGACACTGGTTCCGGGGCTGTTGCATCGCGGAATCGAAGCGGTCATCTCGCGGCTTCCGGTGTCGCACCGCTACATGAGCCTGGATTTCAAGCTCAAGCGGACCATGCGCGGCATGGGCCAGCCGCCCCGTTTGTGGCTGCCTCTATGGATGTCTCCTGTCACTCCGCAAGAGCTCGGCGAGCTTCTGGCCGAGCCGGTCGATACCGAATCCCTGTACAGCGAGGCCATCCAGGCTTGGGAGCGAAGCCCCGAAGCCAATGATGTCGATCGCAGCATCTGCTTCTACATTGACCTTTATCTGCAGGACGACATCCTGACCAAGGTCGATCGGGCCAGCATGATGAACTCCCTGGAAGTGCGCTCACCCTTTCTGGACATCGATCTGGTCAACTTCTTGCGACGGTTGCCCTCCACGCTCAAACTCCGACGCGGTGTCGGCAAATGGTTGTTGCGACTAGCCACCCGCGAGCTGCTGCCACAACAGATCATCCAGCGCCGAAAACAGGGCTTTGCGGTGCCGGTCGGCCGCTGGTTTCAGCAAGGAGTGTTGCCGCTGGCCGAGACCGCCGATGCCTCACCCTTCTGGCACCAGCAACTGGCGGAACACCGCGCCGGCAAGGCCGACCACCGACTGTATCTGTGGAGCCAGTTGGTACTGGATACCGCCCGATCACACTCAACCGGTTACTAGCGAATGACTACAGCCGATAGCGCCACCGCCCAGGCTTTTGCCAACTCCTGGAACAACCTGCCGCCGGGATCGGTCTACACGCCATCCCAGTTCATCGACTGGATGCAGCCGCTGCAGCAGTCCGACTTCGACGGCAAGGAGGTACTTGAACTCGGCTGCGGCAACGGCAGTCTGCTGGTGCATTCCTGTCACTGGCAGCCCGGGCGCATCGTCGGTGTGGACTTGGGCGCATCGGTACAGACCGCGCGGCGCAACGTCGGCGACTTCCCCTTCGCCGAGATCGTGCAGGCGGATCTGGTGGAATTCGCGTCGGAGGGCTTTGACCTGGTTTATTGCATCGGTGTGCTGCATCACCTGAAGGACCCCGTCGCCGGATTTGCCTCGGTCGTGCGCAACACCCGCCCCGGTGGACGCTTCCATTGCTGGGTCTATGCCCGCGAAGGCAACGCCATCGTCATTGCCCTGGTCGAACCCATCCGCAAGATCGCCTCGCGGCTGCCGTGGTGGATCACCAAATACCTGATCGCGACACCGCTGGTGGCACCCTACTTTGTCTACGCCAAGCTGCTGCGGGCCTTGCACCGACTGTTCCCCGAGCAGGCGCCACGCTGGTTCTCCTGGGCTCCGCTGCGTGAATACTCTCTGTGGATCGCGGAACGCAGCTTCTCCTTCTTCAGACATGTAGCCTTCGACCAGTTGGTCACTCCGCAAACGACCTATCTGTCGCGCACCCAGATCGAGCAGTGGCTGTCCAGCCGCGCGGATATCGAAGCCGGCAGCTCCTACATCATCTTCCGCAATGGCAATTCATGGAAATTCGGCGCGCGTCGCGCCACCAGCAACAGCGGGCAACCCACATGAGCCATGCCTACAACGCCGAATTCATGAGCTACGCCGACCAGTCGTCCAGACACGCAGCCAATACCATCGCGCGACTGATCAAGACTGAACTCGGCATCTCCAGCGTCCTCGACGTCGGCTGTGCCAAGGGCACCTGGCTCAATGCCTGGCGGGAATCGGGCAGCGAGGACATTCTCGGGCTCGACGGTGACTACGTGCGCCGCGAAGAACTGGTGATCCCCGAGCACCATTTTTTGGCCAGGGATCTCTCGCAGCCGCTGGATCTGGGCAGACGCTTCGATCTGGTGCAATCACTGGAAGTCGCCGAACATCTCCCCCACTCCGCAGCGGATCTGTTCGTGGACAATCTGGTCCGGCACAGCGCTGGCTACATCCTGTTTTCGGCAGCGCCTCCGGGACAGGGCGGCGAGTTCCACATCAACGAGCAGCCCTACGATTACTGGCGCGAGAAGTTCGCCAGGCATGGCTTTCGCGCCTACGACTGGATACGTCCGCAGATCCAGACGATGACCAGCATTTCCTTCTGGTATCGCTACAACCTGTTCCTGTACGCACATGAATCCGTGACCGTCCCGGCATCGATCGCCGGCACCGCAGTCCCTGCGGATGTGCCTTTGCCCGACATCTCGCCCGCGTCATTCCGACTGCGCAAGGCCGTCGTGCGCATGCTGCCGGCGCGGGTCCGTGACGGCCTGGCCCGATTCAAGAGCCTATACCTGCCCAGTGGTCGCTGGTGAGGCACAAATTCAGCCGGTGCTGGTGTGGTTGCGCTACCGGAGCACATCGGAACGGAGCGGCATTGCCGCGAGGCCCATACTCTGCTTTTGCGCCACTGAGTTTGAGCACTGGATTCCCGCTTTCGCGGGAATGACGGTTACCGCTTTCGCGGGAATGACGGTTGCCGCTTTCGCGGGAATGACGGTTGCTGCTTTCGCGGGAATGACGGTTGCCTATCGGGCGGGAAATTCCTGGCATCCCTGTTTCGTGCACAATCGCTTGATTCTCAAGCCGTATACCTGCAATTGCTGCGGCAAGGGGCTGGGCAGATTGAGCAATTCAGCCACTGCTGCGGCAGAGAATGACGAGAATGAGGTCAGAGGATCGGCGGTTACGGTGCTGATCGGCAGCAGCATGACCGGCTCAGGAGATGACGGCGTTAATTCATAGCTGCTGCCCGAGCCTTGCAGTTCGACCAGCTCCACTCGGGCGACGAATTCGACAAAATAATCCTGAAGGGTTATCGCATTGTCCGGTTGAAATGGAGCAGACCGCAGCGCGACAGCATTGGCGAAGACGACATGGTCGTTTTCCCTGAAATTGATCTTGTTCAGGTCCCGCGGCAAAGGCACGTTCCTGATCGAACTTTCCGGATATCCCATCAGATTTCGAATGTGGAAATCAGAGATATGCGTGATCCGGTGGTAGCGGTCATTGCGAAATCCGGTCGCTTCCGGCGCAACAAAGCTCAACGGCTTGGTCGTGATCACCCTGGCCGATTCATCCTGGGCTGACGGCAGCCAGCGCGTGAAATCAGTCACCGCATTGGCATAGAAGGGGTCGCGCAAGCGCAGGGCCTCTGCAATTCCGGCCCGGAAATCGAACAAGAGAAACAGCACCGCCAGGCCCCCGAACACGGCTGGCGAGCGCCAGATCCGGGTAATCACGGGAGCAATCAGCACCGCAGTCAACGGTGCCAGAAAGGCAAGGTAGCGCACCTCCTTGAACGGGACCAGACTCATGACCAGAACCGCCAACAGCCAGAACAGTGCTACCTGACGCAACAGCAGATTACCGCTGCGCCAGCACAGGACCAGGCCCGGGACCACCAGCAGTGCCGCGAGCAAACCGTATGCAGGTATGTTTCTCAAATAAATCCAGGGATCCATCAACAACGCAATATCACCCTCAGACTCATACTGCGTGGATATATACCCGATCTGGTGGAGCGGCCGCAGAAGAAATGCAACGTCTGCAAACATTGAACTCAACACCAGAGCATATGCCAACCATGCGATCACTCCACTCAGCACGGCGCCGGCGGCAAGACGCAGCCAACTCTGGAGCAGGCGCCGACGATCGCTGCCATTGCCGATGGCAACCATCAGGAAGGATGCCAGCAGAAAAAACCAGAACAGAGCGAATGTCTGCTTGATGAGCGCAGCCGCCGCACCCAGCGCAACCAAGGTCATCCAGACCCACCCACTCGGCCGCAGATGAAAGTCATGAGCGAGCTTGACCATCAGCAGCGCGATGACACCCGGAAAGATGTCGTGGCTGACAAACGCGGCGTAACTGAAGAAGACCACGCTCGGAATGGCCAGGAGAAAGGCTCCGAGGACTGCCCCGGTGGCGCCATGTATCCGTTTCAGCAGTTGCCAGCAGAGCACCAGATACAGGGCATGGGCCAGCGCCATCAAACCATGGTGCAGACGCACGTCAAAAGGTGCGAGACCGAGAGCGTTGGCGAGTGCTTCGGCCGGCATCAACCAGACCCCCAGCAGCGGGCCGCGTTGCCACGCGTATTCTGGCGTCAGGCCGAGCAGATACTGGGCATTGACGATCGAACTGTAGCCGTCGTCGAAGTCGATATTGACCCAAAACGCACTGACACCCAGCCAGACCAGTAACACCGAAATGAAGGCCCATGCGACTGCATCGTACCCATTCCTGAACAGAGCAGTCGGCATGTCAAGATTCTTCCACGGGTAAATGGGCATGAAATTCCAACCGTTCTGTGCGCTCGGATCGGATGGCATGCGCAGAGCTGCAAGATCCCCTATCGCGTCGGCCAGCGCTCAATCGAAACGCGAGACAGCCAGTCATTTGTCCAGCCATCGACAACCGGTGTCGCCATCGAGTCTCGCGGTGCTCGCCCATTGTGGTCACGGTCTTGCAGTGGATCGGGCTGAAATCTGCGCCAGCCCTGGCCATGTTGCCAGACTTGGAGTACTGATGGGCGGCCCGATCGAGCGCCGCGACATCCCCAGCCAACCCCTGCCTTGACCCTGATCAACACGGGAATTCACGGCTTCGCTACAGTTGACCCTGGGTCAGTTGGTCTGTGGCCCTGGTCCTAGCTCGTTAGTTCAGTCCACACCGGAGAATCAGATGAAGACCCTTACCACCCTGCTGCTGACCAGCTCGCTGGGTTTGGCCATGGCTGTATTGAACCCGGCCCACGCAGACGTGGACGTCAAGCAGGCTGAGAGCCTGATGAAGGCCAACAAGTGCAGCAGCTGCCACCATGCCACCAAGACCAAGTCGGGTCCGTCCTTGGTCAAGATGGCCGAAGATGCTCGAGCCAAGGACGATCCTGAGCAGTACATCATCACCCAGATCACCACCGGACCCGAAATCGAGATCGATGGTGAGAAGGAAGATCACAAGATCATCAAGACCAAGGATCCGGTGCAGCTGAAGAATCTGGCGCAGTGGATTCTGACGCACTAGACCCGCGAGGTCTGAAATGAGCACTGCCCGCGGCTGAATGAGTCCTGGCCGGCGCTTGCCGGCCTCGATTCAAGGTTGACCGGAGTCAGGCTCTGTCCCGCTGAACAGTGCGAAACCAACACGGCGCAAGGCGCGCCCGGCGACCCCGGCTCGGAGTACACCCATGATGATCCGCCACCTGCTGACCACAGGAATTGCCGCGCTGGTGCTGTGCTGCACAGCCGGGTTCTCGAACACAGCCTTCGCGGCCGGGGATGAAGCGGCCCCGCCCGCCATCGACGACGCGTCCTGCCTGTCCTGCCATGAAGACGGCAAGGATGCGATCGAAGTCCCGGCCGCCGATGACGAGAGCCGCGAACTGTCTCAGATCGACCCGCACAAGTTCGCTGGCAGCGTGCATGCGAAGATGCGGTGTGTCGACTGCCACGTAGGCATCACCGATGGCTCGGTGGCTCACGGACCGGCAGACGGCGTTGCCAGGCCCGACTGCGTCCAGTGCCACACCAAGCTGCTGGAAAAGCCCGGCAGTGAGCGTCTCAAGATCGTTGGCCAGAACATCGAGAGCTACCGGTCTTCCTTCCACGCACGGCCCAATGCCGACGACGAAACCCGGCCAAACGCCTCCTGCAACGATTGTCACAACGCCCACAATTTCAACATTCCGCCCATGGGAACGCCAGAGCGCGCCCAGTGGCGTTTGGGCATTCCCGAGTTGTGCGGTACCTGCCACGAAGACCAGCTCGATATCTGGTCGGAGTCCGTGCACGGCCGCCAGGTGCTGGAAGAACACAACACCAAGGCGGCGGTGTGCAGCGATTGCCACACCTCGCATGACATCCAGCGCAGCAGGGCCGAGCTGACCAAGCTGGCAATCACCGAAAGCTGCGGCAACTGCCACGAGGATCGCTATGCCTCGTACAAGTTCACCTACCACGGCAAGATCAGCACCCTGGGTTATGGCGACACCGCCAAGTGCTACAACTGCCACGGCGGCCACGATGTGGAACCGTCTTCGAGCGAAGCCTCCTACATGCATCCAGACAACCGTCTGGAAACCTGCCAGGAGTGTCACAATGGCAAGAAGGCCTCGGAGGCCAGCGCCGGCTACCTCAGTTTCAGCCCGCATGGCACCACCGACAACTTCGCCAAGTTCCCGGAGATCTGGATCGCCGACAAGTCGATGAAGGGCCTGCTGATCGGCACCTTTGCCTTCTTCTGGCTGCACACGCTGTTGTGGTTCTATCGCGAGTACCAGGAGCGCAAGGCGCGCCGCTCGCAGCCGCATGTGTTGATGGAGGGCTTGCCGGCCCTGCCAGCCGGTACCGAAGGCAAGCATTTCCGCCGTTTCAGCCTGACCTGGCGCGCTGCGCATCTGATCTTCGCGCTGTCACTGATGGTACTGACACTGACCGGCATTCCGCTGTTCTACCCCGAGGCACCCTGGGCCAAGCCGCTCATGGCTCTGCTCGGCGGACCGGAGATGGCGGGCACCATTCACAGGGTCAACGCCGTGATCTTCGCCGGCGTGTTCTTCTGGCACCTGTTCTATCTCGCCTTTACCGTCAACTGGCGCCAGTTCAAGATTTTCGGACCGAACTCCCTGATCCCGGGACTGCAGGATCTGAAGGACATCCTGGCCATGTTCAAGTGGTTCATCGGCAAGGCTCCAAGGCCGGTATTCGATCGCTGGACCTATTGGGAGAAGTTCGATTACTGGGCGCCGTTCTGGGGCGTGACCATCATTGGCGTCAGCGGCATCCTGATGTGGTTGCCGACGCTGACGGGGCAATACCTGCCAGGCTGGGTGTTCAGCGTGGCGGCGATCTTCCACAGCGAAGAAGCCTTCCTGGCGGTGGTGTTCCTGTTCACCGTGCATTTCTTCAACAACCATTTCCGGCCGGACAAGTTCCCGCTCGACCGGGTGATGTTCACCGGCACCATGACACTGGAAGAGCTGCAGCAGCAGCACCCGCTGCAATACCGGCGCATGGTGGAAAGCGGTGAGCTGGAGAAGCATCTGGTGGATCCGCCATCGAAGACCGCATGGAAGCTGTCATCGGCACTGGGCTTCACGCTCATCATCGTCGGGCTGACGCTGCTGACGCTGGTAGGCATCGGTTTCTTCACCCATCCCTGATGGATTGGGACTTGACCGGAAGCTGCGTCAGGAGCGAGCGGCCTCAGGTTGGAGCCCGCTGCGGCACGCGACTGGAGCAAAGGGCGCCGCATCGGCGGCGCCACCGTGCTGACTCTGCAGGCGTAGGTCACCTGGACCGCGAAGCGGCTGCGAGGGGCAGGGGCAGGGGAACTACCCCGCCGCACGATCTGACTTTGCGGCGAGATTGGGCCCCTGCCCCGTCCCTGCCCCTCGCCCCCTGTCTAATGCGCGAATAAGCGCACCGCCAGGGGCGACCTGGTCTCCCAGCCTGGCTTAGGCCCGCAAGCGATCAAGAGCGGCTGCGCCGGCGCGCGGCCCTTCACCGAGCAGCTGCAAACCCGTTTCGCTGTAGCCATCGCCACGGCCCACTCCAGCCCGGCGCACGCCGCTGGCCTGTCGCTGTCCCCGTCCCAGCCGTCGCCTCGCGCCACACAAAAGATTCACGAGAATTTGACCTGGATCAACATGGGTCGAAGCCGGGAGGTTCAGCCTAAGTCAACAATTCCAGTAGGGCAGGAACAGCTACTGGCGGAGCAACCCGCACCCCGACAGCGGCCCAGGTTCCGAACGGATTTTGCAGCACAGTAGTCCTGGCCCAGCCACGATGCAGGTGACGGATTCAAGCCAGATCTCAAGTTGTTTGAAATGAATGGCGACAAGGAGGAGATCATGCGGACGTACAGGATGAAACCCGGCAATGCACTACTGACAGGCTTGGTCCTGTTGCTGGGTGCATGGGTTGCGGCTCCGGTGAGCGCTGCCGGCACCGGCACCGGCGCTGACAATCCCGGCATGAAGAAGTGCCTCCGATGTCACGATGAGGAAGCGGAGCATCCGGTGCTCTCCATCCTCAAAACCAAGCACGCGGTGGTCGCCGACGAGCGCACGCCGATGTCGAACCACTCCTGTACCACCTGCCATGGTGCCAGTCTGGCGCATATGGATGACGACGCCGCACCGGACATCACCTTCCACGAGAAGGACGCCAGCATCGGCAACGAGGTCTGCCAGAGCTGCCATATCGGCAAGCATCTGACTGAGTGGCAGGGCAGCCGCCACCAGATCGAGAACGTTTCCTGCTCCAACTGCCATTCACCGCATATGGCGCAGGATCCGGTGCTGGACAAGGTGAGCGAGGTCGAGGTCTGCATTACCTGCCACAAGAACCAGCGCGCCAATCTGGTCAAGCCCTACGCCCATCCGCTGCGTGATGGCGAGATGAGTTGCTCAGGCTGCCACGCACCCCACGGCGGCACCGGTAACAGCAACCTGGTCAAGAACACGGTCAACGACACCTGCAACATGTGCCATGCCGAAAAGCGCGGACCCTTCCTTTGGGAGCATCAGCCGGCGTCCGAGGACTGCACCATCTGCCATTCCCCGCACGGTTCGGTGCACACGGCAATGCTCAAGCAGCGCGGTCCGTGGCTGTGCCAGACCTGCCATGCCGCCCAGTTCCATCCGTCAACGGCGTATAGCGGAACCGGCCTTCCAGGCGTCAACCGTCCGAGTGGCGCGCAGCAGATGCTGGGCAGAAACTGCCTGAACTGCCATAGCGAAGTGCATGGAACCAACCATCCTTCCGGCGCGCGCTTCACACGCTGACCCCAGTCGCTGATTGTCATGCGAGGTATGTCATGAACACAGAACGCAATTTGCTCAGCCAGGCCATACGCGACGCGCTGCGCCGCGGAACACTGATCGCTTCAATCTTCGCCGCCGCACTGGCCAGCAGCGGCATCCACGCCCAGGACTCCGATGACGAGGGTGACGGGGTAGATACCGAACAGCTGCTGGAAGATCAGACCGTCATCAAGAGCGAGATCGAGATTGGCGTCGGCGATGTCTCCAGCTCCTCCTGGCGCTTCGGCCGCTACACCGGCCTTGAGGATGATGGCCTGTTCCCGGTGGTCAACCTCGACATCTACCAGCGCGGCGGCCCCTGGGACGGCGACGACGCCAGCTACTGGCGGCTGACCGGCCGCAACCTCGGCATCGAGTCGCGTGACTTGACCTTCGCGTTCGGAAGGCAGGGCAAGTACAACTTCTACCTCGGCTTCGACGAGATTCCGCACTATCAACTGCAGGATTCACAGACCTTCTTTGCCGGAGCCGGCACCAGCAATCTGACACTACCCAGCAACTGGGTGGGTGGACAAAACACGGCATCCATGAGCCAACTGGGCTCCAGCCTGCGCACTTACGGCATCGAGCACGGCCGTCAGCGCGCCGACGTCGGCGGCGACATCGTGCTGCCATCGGGATGGAGCTTCAGCGCTGACTACTCACGCGAGAGAAAGGATGGCAACAAGGTCACGGCCTTGACCATCGGCAATTCCGGTGGCAATCCGCGCGCGGTGCTGGCACCGGAACCGGTTGATTATCTGACCCAGCAGCTGGATGCGGTGCTGTCCTTTGCCGACGCCACCAAGCAGTTCAGCATCGGCTACTACGTCTCGCTGTTCGACAACGACAACGCGGGTCTGACTTGGCAGAACCCCTATTCCGCCATCAACGGCTGGGACAGCTCGGCCGGATTCCCGCGCGGACAGGGTCAGGTTGGACTGGAACCCGACAATGAGTTCCATCAGCTCAATCTGAAGGGTGGCTACAGCTTCTCCAAGACCCTGAGACTGGTTGGCGATGTGTCCATTGGTCGTGCCACCCAGAACGACAGCTTCCTGCCCTACACGATCAATCCGGTGCTGGCTGCTTCCATCACCCAGCCGCTGCCGGTTTCATCGCTGGACGGCGAAGTGGATGTCACCCATGTCGGGCTGCGCCTGACAGGTCAGCCTCTGGATAACGTCACCCTGGGTGCGAGCTTCGTGTACGACGAGCGCGACAACAACACCCACCACCATGAGTTCGTCTACATTGGCGGCGATTCGACGCTACAGAATACGTCCGCCAACAGTAGCAACCGTCGCTTCAACGAACCCAAGAGCTACAAGGATGAGCGCTTCCGTCTGGATGGCGGATGGCGCGCCAGCGACTGGCTGCGGGTCAATGGAGAGGCGGAGTTCCGCAAGACCGAGCGACCGCACCAGGAGCGCGAAGAGATCAATGAGGATCGCGTCTCCCTCAACTTTGCCATCGATACCGGCGGTTTCTGGACCGGTGGGCTGCGCCTGAACAACGCCAAGCGCGATGGGGGTAGCGAGTATCTCGGATACGTGACCTTCATCGGCGGCTATTCGCCCGGCTACTACAACACGCTGCAGCCCTTCGTAGGTGGTTTCCCCTTCGAGAACCTGCCGGGATTGCGCAAGTTCAACCAGGCAGACCGCAAGCGTCAGAACGGCGAACTCTATGCCAGCTTCATGCCTGCCGACGCAGTCTCGATCAGCGCCAGCTACAATTACAGCGAGGATGACTACAACAACTCCGAGCTGGGCCTGACCTTCTCGCGCGTCAGAACCTTGAATGTCGACGTGACCTGGGCACCCACCAACCGCTTCTCGGTCTATGCCTTTGCCACCGAGGACCGTTACCACAACGACCAGGATGGTCGTCAGTTCTCGGGCGGCGGATCGCGTCTGGGTCAATACAACGATCCCAACCGCAACTGGACCGTGAACAGTCGCGACTACGTGCTCACCTATGGCGCCGGCCTGAATGCCAACTTCATGGAAGACCGCATCAAGGTCGGATTCGATCTGGTCAATTCCCGCGCCGACTCCGACGTCTTCACGATCACCGGCCCGTCATTGACTTCCGCACCGCTGCCGACTTCCGAGAGCGATCTGAATTCGGCCAGCCTGTGGGCTGACTACCGCTGGCGCAAGGACATCAACTTCCGTCTGCGCTTTGCCTATGAAGATTACTCAGAGTCCGACTGGGCCGTCGATGGCGTGGTGCCCAACCAATTGGCCAACGTGATCACACTGGGTGAAAGCAGCCCCGACTACTCGGTGTGGGTGACCACCTTCAGCGTGGCTTACCGCTTCTGAGTTCGAGTCTGCACCAGCGTCAAGCACTTCTCCCCGCTCGCGGGGAGAAGTCGTTTCTGGGCCTGGGAAACTGTCCCACGCCAGCGACGCTCCAGGCTCCGTTTGGGAGCGACCTTGCGTCGCGACGATCGTGTCCTGAGGCAGGTCGTGGCCAGAAGCCGGACGCAAAGAACGCAAAGGAAGAGAGCAAGAACACGCAGAAGAGCGTTCAGATCGTCGAGAGGCTGATGCTTGACTGTCTTGGCGGGCGGCTTTTTTCGATCAGGCTCGGCTCATGGGCCATGAACCCCCGGCGTCATTGCGACCCCGGACTTGATCCGGGGAAAGCAATCCAGGCGTAGGCCGGGTCCTTCGCGTCGACAGGCCTGGATCGAGCCAGGATCGACATACGCGAGGCGCCCGGCACCGTGCCATCCATAGAGCCGCGGCCGCCGGCGCGAATACTCCCAGGTCTCAGCTTGGTCCACGCGCGCCGGAGCCGCGCCACCTCCGCAGCGGGTGCAGGCTGGGCCAAGCGCAGCGTGCCCGACACCAGCGTCCATTGTTGGGCACGCTGCGCTTAGCCCAACGGTCATGGCTGCGAGCCACCCGCAATTATGAAAGTCGCTGGTGCCATGACCGTTGCATAGGGTTTCTTGCCTAACCCCTCCCCAGCCCTCCCCGAACATCGGGGAGGGAGCGACAGCACTCGCCTGAACGACTTTC
>JALHRS010000076.1 GCA_022841325.1 Lysobacterales bacterium
CCCAATTCGATGAATCCGGTGCCGGAAGCTGAAGGTGAGCCGCGGGGAGTACCGCGAAGCTCACGAGGTGAACCATGGATGGTGGAAGCGAAGGCTGTTGGCAGCAACAGTGCTTACAGCTACTTTTCGGCGTCGAATCAACGGGAATGGGGTCCGAGTCTGCAGCATCGCTCACCGCAACTATCGCTGAAAATTCTGCGGCCACCGAAACAGCAAGATTCCCGTCTTGGCCAATTTCGATCGGCAGACACCCGCAGGCAAACCCGCTCTTCGCGACGACAAGAAGCGCGACCACGAGCATAAGCACCCTCAACCGGCGCATGCGTGATAGCAATGTCGGAATGGTTCTGACCACGTTTCGGCAACGCTCGACTGCACGCCGCAATAGTATCACAGCGCCCGCTGACATTTTGGCCTCGGGGCGCTCGTCCGGGACCGGTGGCCGCATTGCACTTGGGGACGGGCCTGGTCGAACGTATGCGCGGGCATGCGCAACTCAGCGAAGTCACGAATAGAAGTGCGACTCCTCGGGCAACGGACGCAACCGGTATCTGCCCGAGCCGTCCGCTTCAATGAATGCCTCCCTGACTAACTTGTGTTTCTTGAAGATCTGATGTGGCGAGAACTTGTCGACGTCGATCTCGAGGGCATCGGCAATGGCGGATTTGTGGACGGGCTTGCCGTTGGCGGCGACTAGCATCTTGAGGAACCGCTGCACTTGCGGGGAAATGGGGACGCACTCGCCGTTGATGTGGACGACTCGCTGATCCAGGCTTGCCAGTGACGTCCCGATTTCGCTGGTGTTGGCGGATCCGACGTTGGCCTCGAAGTCTTCGATCACGAGTCCGGCCTTGCGCAGATGGGCGCAGGCGCGGAGTGAGAACGGCGACAGCTCGGCCATCGCTGGCGAACGAGGCGTTGGCGCGTCGACGCACACCACAATTCCCGCCTCACTGGCGAGCGCGCGGGTGATGTCATCGTCGACTGCTGGCGCGAACCAGATCCGGTGTCGCTTGCGCGCGATCTCGCGTTCGCCGAGTCGCCAGAGTTTCCCATGGACGATCTCCTGCGTTTCGAACCGCGATGTCAGACCCAGGGCTGCGGCGACGGCTCTGGCGATCTTCGGCAAGTCCAAGGAGATAGGGTTCAGTTGCGCGGCCGGGATGTTCTGCCAGCCGCAACTGAGGCACAGCCCTCGGTACGCGTTGCCGCCACTTCCACTGCGGACGCGGCAGACCTGATGCAGCATTCCGGTGCTGCACCAGGGGCAGGTGATGTCATCCAGCAGTCTGGCCTCAGGCTTGGCCAGTCCGAGATCGAGCAGGTGCCGATAGCCCACACCGGTGTCGACGTCGGCCAGGACTGCTGGATGTAAGGACGGCGCGCCGATGGCCAGCCAGTCGCAGAGCAGCCGGAACGCGAGATCAACCCTCGGCATCGACGGCTCCTTCTTCGACGCGAGCATTGTCGTCGACCGGCACGGCATCGCTGACACCCCATGCCGCCAGCAGGCGGGTCACGAGTGCGGCGTCGGCTGGGTCGAGGTCCGGCAGGTTGGACACACCATCGCGCTTCAGCCGCAGCACGAGCACGCGCCCTGGCTTGCCCGGCGCCGACGGGGCGAAGTGGACGGCGATGATCGCTTCGGAGATCGCAAAGCCGCGGCGCATTGGGTCGTGCTCCCGAAAATGCGCTCGCGCGAACTCTACGGCGCATGGCAGGTGCGGTGACGGCTTGGCCTGGATGCGCAGCTCGCCAAACGGCGGCACGATGCTCAGCAAACGAACCTGCCGCAGGCGAACCACCTGGATTCCCTCGTCGGCGAGATTCAGGGATCCGTCGCGGATCTCCAGACCGTTGCGCAGTCGCCCGAGGTGGAACACCGCAGCCTTGAGGGATTCCGGCTTCACACGACGACCGAGCAGGTGCTCGGAGAACTGCCCGACCAGTGCGTCATGGGTGCGCTTGCCACCGCGGCCGACCGTGTCGACGACGCCGAGGTGGGGGTAGTAGACCAGCGCAAAGTTCGCCACCGGTCGCGTCGGTCGCCGGCGCAGTTCGGCGCCGATGAACTCCACGAGATCGTTCGGGTCGTCTTCGAGGTAGATGTTCAACTGCACGCCAGCGTCGACGTGGCGTTCGCACACCTCGATCTTGCAGGCGCGCTGCGCACCTTCGCGCTTGGCGAACAGATCGCGCACCGCGGATTCCAGCAGCGCAAGGTGCTCCGGCTCGCGCGAGATCGGCACGGAGATGCGCAGGTCCTGGCGCTTCCAGCCGCGCTTGCCGACGGCGAGATCGACGATCAGCAGCGTCTCGGCGGTGTCGAACGTGTTCGGCCAGGTCAGCAGCGCCCAGAGCGCGCGTTCGCTGTCGTTGCGCATGCTGGCGAAGTCCTCGCGCACGGGCTCCGGGTGCTCGGAGGCGTTCAGCAGCGCATCGACGCCGCGACGATCGCTGAGCGCATGCACGCGGCGCAGTTCGGTGAGCAACGGCGCTGAGGCCTCCGACGACAATGCGTCAATCACCTGGGTCAGCGCCGAGTAGAGACTTGCGTCATCAGCGGCTTCGTCGACCTCGACCGGCAGTCGCCGAGCCTGCGCATAAACCCGCCACAACGACGGCGACACGGCTCGAAACAGATGACGGTGATTGAATGCGGCCATGCGCGGTTCCTTGCGAGCGGAGAGGGAGAAGAGGACACAAAGTTCGCCATAACGAACAGTTATGGATTCTCTCAGGAGCACACCCAGGCATGTCAACCGGGTTTGCTTTCGTTCGCTATGGCGATACAATCCGCGCCCCCGCGACCCAAAGTGCCCCCCATGCCCTCTGCCCTTGGCGACAAGATCCGCGCCGCCCGCAAGGCGCTGAAGCTCAGCCTGGAAGACCTCGCCGAGAAGGTCAGCAGTTCCAAGAGCTACATGTGGGAACTGGAAAACCGCGACGAACCGAACCCGGGCGCGGACTTGCTGATGCGCATCGCTGGCGCGCTCAACGTCACCACCGAACACCTGCTTGGCCCCACGGTCACCGACCCCACCGAGGACGTGACCGACCAGGCGTTCTTCCGCAAGTACCAGCAGCTCGACCCGGACGACAAGAAGCGGATCCGCAAGATCCTCGACACCTGGGACGACGCGTGAGCTTGCCCAAATCGCCACGCGCAGCGGCCAATGCCGTCAGCCTGGTGCTGACCCAAGTGCTCGGCCGCGACCGTTTCCCGGTCGATGTCGAGGCGGTCGCGCGCGAGTTGTCCCAGCAGTGGTGCCCGGCATCACCGATCACCCAGATCGAGGGACACAACGGTCTTGGCCGCTTCGAAGGCGCGCTGCAGCAACACCCGCGTGGCAAGTACTGGCGCATCAAATTCAACGCCGACCGCCGGCCGTCGCGCGCGCGCTTCACGATCGCGCACGAGTTCGGTCACTACGCGCTGCATCGTGAGTTGCGGACGTTCTTCGAGTGCAGCGAGTCGGACGTATCCGGGCAGACGGAGATCGACATTGAGCGTCAGGCGGATGCTTTTGCGTCCACCTTGCTGATGCCGCTGGATGACCTCCGGCGACAGGTTGATGGCCAGCGATTCGACTTCGAACTGGTCAAGCACTGTGCCGATCGCTACGGGGTTTCGTTGACGGCAGCGGCGCGTCAGTGCGCGGAAGTCAGCGAGCAACGCGTCGTCGTCGCGGTCGTCCACGATGGCGCGTTGAGCCGATCCTGGTCCAGCGAACGGGCCTATCGCTCCGGCGCGTACCTGCGGTCCAGGAGTCAGGTTGTCGAAGTGCCGGTCGCCTCATTGGCCCACCACTCCCGCTGCGATGGCATCGGCGCCAGCGCCAGCCTCGACGCCGGCGTTTGGTTCTCCAACGAACCTGACGGAACGCTACTGACCGAACACACGCTGGTATCGCACGATCACGACAGCACGATGTTGCTGCTCGTGTTGCCCAAACTCGACCCAACCCTCGCCGAACCCGAAGACGCTGAGGACGATCTGCTCGAGAGCACCGCCGTGCGGTTCGAGCGCAGTGGTCAGCGCCCGGCCTGAGGTATGCACTGGTCTGACCACAGCATCGGCGGATTGATCGCGAGGTCTTTCACGCCGATACCGTCGTCCACCCGATCATCCAGGATCGCCTCAACGATCCACGGCGATAGCGTCGTCAGGTTAAGCAGGCGCGACACGTAGGCGTGGTCCTGCTTCTCCTGCCGCGCCAGTTCGCCGATCTGGGTGACTTCGCCGCGATCGAGCATGCGTTGCCATCGATACGCCTGGATCAGCGCGTTCTGAAGGCTGGTGAGGAGCTTGGGTGGGCCGTCCGGTGGCTTGACCCGGCGGATGCCACCGATGCGCATCTTGATCGGAATGGTCACCGTCAGGCGACCATCGCTGCTGATCACACGCTGGGCGGGCCCGAGCACCTGGATGCGCTGGTGGCTCATGCGCTGAGTTCCTGCTGCTGGCTGTTGAACTCGCGGACCAGATGCGCGAACCCGCTCGGTCGCATGCGGACTTCGACCGACCCGGGGCCGACGATGACGCGCTCAACCAACAGGCGCATCAGGCGCGCTTGTTCCGCGGGGAACAAGCGCGCCCAGATGCGATCGATCTGCGTCAATGCCACGACGGTCTGCGCCTCGTCGAGGCCTGATTCCAGGCTACTGGCCTGTGCGCAGATGCGTTCGATCAGTTCCGGCGCGCGCAGCATCTCGCGCAGTTGGTCGAGCACCAAGCCTTCGATCTCCGCTGCCGGAATCCGCGGCAACGGCGCAATGCCGGACCCGACCTTGATCTCGGTTTGGCTGAGGTAATAGCAGTAACGCTTTCCATTCGGCTTGGTCGTGTGCCAACCGACCATCGCCCGCCCGTCCTGGTCGACGATGATCCCCTTCAGTGGATAGGAGGTTCGCGAGCGCGTCCGGTTGGCGCGCCGCTGCGGGTTGACCGTGAACACCGCTTGCGCGCATTCCCACAGCGCCGGATCGATGATCGGCTCGTGCGTGCCCTGGACCCAGCCGCCGCGACTCTTGAGCTCGCCAAGGTAAGTGCGATTCTTCAGCATGGCGGTGAGCGCGACCTTGTGGATGGATTGGCGGCTGCGCTGGCGCCCCGCCTTGGTCGTCCAGGCCTTCGTTGTGATGCCCTCGGCGCGCAGATCTGCCACAACCCTCGTCGCCGAACCGGTTTCGACGAAACCTTGGAAGATGCGACGTACGGTCTTGGCTTCACCGGGATTAATGACCAGGCGACGCTCAACGACGTCATAGCCCAACGGTGGAATGCCGTGCATCCAGTAGCCACGTTTTTTGCTGGCCACGAACTTGTCGCGAATGCGCTCGGAGGTCACCTCGCGCTCGAACTGGGCGAACGACAGCAGGACGTTCAGCATCAGGCGCCCCATGGAGTCGCCGGTGTTGAAGCTCTGCGTGACCGACACGAAGCTGACGCTGTGGCGATCGAACACTTCGATCATCCGGCAGAAGTCGGCCAGGCTGCGCGACAGGCGATCGAGCTTGTAGACGACCACCACATCGACCTTGCCCGACTCGATGTCCGAGAACAATCGCTGCAGCGCCGGGCGCTCCATGCTGCCGCCCGAGTACGCCGGGTCGTCGTAGTCGTCCGCGATCGGGATCCACCCCTCCGATCGGCGGCTGACGATGTAGGCGTGGCCCGATTCCTTCTGCGCGTCGATCGAGTTGAACGGCTGCTCCAGACCCTCCTCGGTGGACTTGCGCGTATAGACCGCGCAGCGCGTTCGACGCTGTGGCGTCGGGTCGACCCGGCTCATGCGCCCGCTCGCTTGCGCGGGTTGGTCTTCAACCCGAAAAACACCGGGCCAGACCAGCGCATGCCGGTGATCACCTGCGCCACGGCGGTGAGGCTGGTGTAGTGCTGGCCCTTCCACTCGACGCCCTGTTCGAGCACGCGGACCACGTGCTCGGTTCCCCGATAGACGCGGATCAGCTCCGTCCCCGGACGCGTCAGCACGTCGGCCGCGCCGTGGCTGTGGGCCTTGATCAAGACTTCGATGCGCTCGCGATTGCGCTTCAGCAGCGCCTTGCCGGCGGCGTCTTCGGCCAGCGCGCGCTCCTGCAGCCGATGCGCGATGCGCCGCTCCACATAGCGCCGGTGTGAACTGGCGGGCTCGCGCCCAAAGAGGCGCACCCACAGCCCTTTGAGGTCAACCCAGGGCAGATCGGCCAGGCGCGCGATCTCGGCGAGCACTGAAGTGGCGAGGGGTTGGGTGGCGGTCATGGCGTCTCCTGGCGTGAGTTGGAGGTCGCATACACGCGCTGGTTGGCAGGCAGTTCAAGTCCAACTTCGCGCTCTCCGGATGCACGCAGGCGCACCAGGCCAGTGGCGATCAATGCCGCCGCCGCGACCAGTAGCTCGTGGCTGCTCATGCGTTCGGGTGGGGTTTGCTGCAAGGGGTTTCGGCCTAGCACTTTCAATCTCCAACTCATCACCAGGGCGCCAGTCTGGCCAGCCGCCGCCTGCCTGACAGCCCCGCAATTGCGGGTGATTGCGGGTGGATGCAGGCAACCACGATTTGCCGGATTTGACCGGGGGTTTGCCCGGGGCTTTGCCCGCCTCGTGATCGTCAATCTGTCGCTCACCGTACTCACCAACCCGAAGGAGTGAACGTGAGCCTCGAACCCACCCTCAAACACCTGAGCCAGCGCGAGTTGTCGGAGCGCTGGACCATCGCCGAGACCACGCTGGAGCGCTGGCGCTCGATGGGCATCGGCCCGGTCTACGTGAAGCTGCCCGGACGTGTGGTCTATCGCATCACCGATGTCGACGCCTATGAGCGCCGTTGCCTGCGCCGCAGCACCAGCGAGTCGGTCCTGGTCGGAGGTGCCGCATGAGCACGACGCCTCTGCACATTGCCGCCACTCGCCCGGCCGGCCACTTGTCCCGCAAGAGCGCCGAGGAGTTGTTCGTCCTCAAGCACGAAGCGGTGCGCGCACTGACGGCGGCCAAGAACGTCGTCGAGCACCTGGATCGTGCGCTGGAACTGAAGTACGCCGATCGCGCCCAGCTGATGCGCCTGAAGGCCGGCAAGGACACCGGTGCGGTGACCTTCGAGGACGGCACCGTCAAGGTCACCGCCGATCTGCCCAAGCGCGTCGAGTGGGATCAGGAGCGCCTGGCCACCATCGCCCAGCAGATTGCCAAGGGCGGCGATGATCCGGCCGAGTTCATCGAGATCGCCTACCGGGTCTCGGAGACCAAGTTCAACGCGTGGGCGGAATCGCTGCGCAAAGCCTTCGAGCCGGCCCGCACGGTGAAGACCGGCAAGCCGAGCTTCAAGCTGGTGGTGCAGGCCGATGAGCTCGATCGCCGCGCGCAGGTGTCGGCATGAGCGCCATTGCCACGCTTCGCGCGGTCACTGCCACCCCTGGGCTGCCGATCATCACGGCCGATCAGCGGCTCGCCGAGCGCCGCGGGATCAAGGGTGTACTCGCCGGCAAGTCGGGCCTGGGCAAGACCAGCCAGTTGTGGACGCTGGATCCGCACGCGACGCTGTTCTTTGATCTCGAGGCCGGCGATCTGGCGGTGGAAGGCTGGACCGGTGATGCGGTGCGGCCGCGCACTTGGTCCGAGTGCCGCGATTTTGGGGTGTTCATCGGCGGACCCAACCCGGCGCTGCGCGATGACCAGCCCTACAGTTCGGCCCACTTCGAGGCGGTGTGCCAGCGCTTCGGCGACCCCGGCGCCATCGATCGCTATCAGACGATCTTCGTCGACTCGATCAGCGTCGCCGCGCGTCTGTGCCTGCAGTGGTGCAAGGGACAGCCGCAGGCCTACTCGGATCGCACCGGCAAGCCCGACGCGCGCGGCGCTTATGGCTTGCTGAGCAGCGAGATGATCCAGTGGCTGACGCACCTGCAGCACGCCCGCGGCAAGAACGTCTGGTTCTGCTGCCTGCTCGACGAGAAGCTCGACGAGTTCAACCGGCGCATCTACTCGCTGCAGATCGAGGGCGCCAAGACCGGGCTGGAGCTGCCGGGGATCCTCGATGAGGTGATCACGCTGGCCGAACTCAAGGCTGACGACGGGTCCAGCTACCGCGCCTTCATCTGTCAGACCCTGAACCCCTGGGGATTTCCGGCCAAGGACCGTTCCGGCCGGCTGGACCTGATCGAGGAACCGAACCTCGCGCGGCTGATGGCCAAGATCGCCGGCCCGCGTCCAGGTGGCGCGCCGCGCCTGGACTTCACTGCCGGCCCCGTCACGCCGCCTGCCCCCGCCCCTGCCCTGCCCACGCCCGCCGAATCCCCGGCGGCGACGCCCACCTTCGCCTGAGGAACCCGACCATGAGCTACTTCGATTTCAACAGCGCCGAAGACTCGGCGCAGAACCAGCCGCTGATCCCCAAGGGCGCGCTCGCCAAGGTGCGCCTGTTCATCCGCCCCGGCGGCCACAACGATCCGGCCAAGGGCTGGACGGGCGGCTACGCGCGCCGCAGCGCCGACACCGGCGCGGTGTATCTGGACTGCGAGTACACCGTCCTCGAGGGTCCCTATGCGCGGCGCAAGCTGTGGACGCTGATCGGGCTGCATTCCGAGAAGGGCGACGCCTGGATGAAAATGGGGCGCGCCTTCATCAAGGGCATCCTCAACTCGGCGCACGGACTGCGCGCCGATGACGACAGTCCAGCCGCGCAGGCCAAGCGTCGCATCGAGAGCTTCGCGAATCTCGACGGTCTGGAGTTCGTCGCCAAGATCGACGTCGAGCGCGACGATCGGCAGGGCGAGAAGAACGTCGTCAAGGGCGCGGTGGGTCCGGAGCACAAGGACTACGCGGCCCTGATGCACGGTGGACACGGAGCCGCGCCAGTGACCGGTGGCGGATCGGGCTCGCCATTGCCCCCGCCTGCGGCGGCGCGCGCCAGCGTCCCGACGCGACCCGCCTGGGCGCAGTAACGGAGGCGCCCCGTGATCCTTCGTCCGCGCCAAGCGGCCCTGGTCGAGCGCTCCCTCGCTGCGCTCCGCCAGCACCAGAACACCCTCGCCGTCGCGCCGACCGGCAGTGGCAAGACGGTCATGCTGTCGGCCGTCGTCGGTCGCGTGCTGGCCGAGCCCGATGCCAAGGCTTGCGTGCTGGCGCACCGCGACGAGCTGACGGCCCAGAACCAGGCCAAGTTCGCCCGCGTCAATCCGGGCGTGTCGACCTCGGTCGTCGACGCTGACGCCAAGTCCTGGTCCGGCCGCGCGACCTTCGCAATGGTGCCGACGTTGACCCGCGAGGCCAACCTCGCGCAAATGCCCATGCTCGATCTGATCGTGGTCGACGAGGCGCACCACGCGACCGCCGCGAGCTATCGCCGCATCCTCGACGCCGCGCGATCGAAGAACAACCGATTGCAGGTGTTCGGGGTCACCGCCACGCCCAACCGCGGCGACGGCGTGGGCTTGCGGGCCGTGTTCTCCAATGTCGCCGATCACATCCGCTTGGTGGAGCTGATCGCATCGGGCCATCTTGTCCGCCCGCGCACCTTTGTGGTCGATCTTGGCGTCCAGGACGAACTGAGCCAGGTCCGACGCAACGCCAGCGACTTCGATATGTCGGCGGTCGAGGCGATCCTCAATACGGTGCCGATCACGCAGCAGGTGATCGCGCACTGGCGCGCCCAGGCCGACGGTCGCAAGACCCTCGTGTTCTGCTCGACCGTCGCCCATGCCGAAGACGTGGCGCGCGCGTTCGGCGCCGCCGGCATCTCCTCCGTCGTCATCCATGGCGAGCTGCCCGCCGCCGAACGCAAGGCGCGTCTGACCGCCTACGAGCGCGGCCCAATCCAGGTCGTCGTCAACGTCGCGGTGCTGACCGAAGGCTATGACTACACGCCGACCAGTTGCATCGTGCTGCTGCGCCCCAGTTCGCACAAGTCGACGCTGATCCAGATGGTCGGGCGCGGGCTTCGCACGGTCGATCCCGCCGAGCACCCGCACGTCGACAAGACCGACTGCGTTGTTCTCGACTTCGGCACGGCCTCGCTGATGCATGGTCGGCTGGAAGAAGACACGCATCTTGATGGCCGGGAACCGGGCGAAGCGCCCACCAAGGAATGTCCCAACTGCGCGGGCTCGGTGCCACTGCGCGTAACCGAATGCCCACTGTGCGGTTATGTCTGGGAACCAACCGAGCGCCCGGACGCGCGCTTGCCGGTCGGCGCGTTTGCGATGACCGAGATCGATCTCTTGAGCGGCTCCAACTTCAGTTGGGTCGATCTGTTCGGTGCCGGCGACACGCTGGTCGCGGCAGGTTTTGAGTCCTGGGCCGGCGTATTCGGGATCGACGGTCGCTGGTATGCCATCGGCGCCGCCAGCGGTGAACCGGTGCGGCTGCTCGCGCATGGTGATCGGTTGATTGGTCTGGCGAAGGCCGATGACTGGCTCAATGCCCACGAGGCGGCCGACGCCGCGCACAAGACCAAGCGCTGGCTCGGCGAGCCACCGACCGACAAGCAACTGGCGCATCTGCCGCCGGCGGCTCGGCAGGACTTCGGCCTGACGCGCTACCAGGCAAGCGCCCATCTGTGCTTTCGGTTCAATCGCAGCGCGATCCAGCGGTTGATCTGGCAAGCGCACAGCGGTGATTTGCGGAGCGCCGCATGAATGCGCTCATCCTCGATACCTTTCCCCGAGTCGAATTCATCGCCGCCGCGCCTCAGTTGCGCGATCTGCAGCAGTCCAGCCTCTGGGCTGCGCTATCAGCCCACCAGCGACACTTGGCGGAGGTTGAACCGGACACCGATAGCGATGCGGTCAGCACGGTTCTGCTCGATGACCTGCTCAAGCGTCTACATCGCGCTGTGTCAGCAGTGGGAGGTACCCATGTTGGCACCTGACCGCATGCAGACCATGGAAGCGCAGGCGCGCGAACGCTGCCTGGGCGCGCTCGGTGATGTGGTCGCGCAGATCGGCATGGAGCGCCCGCTGGCGGACTACTCCAGGCCGGAAATCCTGCGCTTGGTGCAGGCGATCGTCAGCGCCTACCAGGTCGCCATGCGCCAGGTCGGCGAGGAAACGCTCGCCATCGAACGCGCGCACTTTGCGGCCCAAGGCCTGACGCACCCGGACGACGAGGCGCCATTCTGATGCTCGACTTCAATCACCGTCCTTCCCTGTCCGAGCAGATCAGCGCAGCGATCGACACGGCGCTGCAGGCAGAACGTGCCGCCCAGACGCCGCGCGATTATCTCGGCGCCAGCCGTGTCGGCGCCGCCTGCGAGCGGCAACTGCAGTACGAATACGCCGGAGCACCGGTCGACGCCGGGCGCGAGTTCAAAGGCTCGCTGCTGCGCGTGTTCGATGCCGGTCATCTGTTCGAGGACCTGGCCATTCGCTGGCTGCGCGCGGCCGGATTTGATCTCGTGACGCGCACTGCGGGCGGCGAACAGATCGGGTTCTCAGCGGCGGGCGGACGCCTGCGCGGTCATGTCGACGGCATCGTGGTGGCGGCGCCTGATCACCTCGGGTGTGCGCTACCGATGCTGTGGGAATGCAAGACCATGCACGACGCCAGTTGGAAGGACACCGTCAAACACGGCGTCGCGCGCTCCAAGCCGGTCTATGCAGCGCAAATCGCGCTCTACCAGGCCTACCTGGAGCCCCTGATTCCGGGCATCAGCGCGAATCCGGCGCTGTTCACCGCGATCAACAAAGACAACCAGTCGTTGCACTTCGAATCTGTCGACTTTGATGCGGAGGTGGCGCAGCGCATGAGCGATCGCGCGGTGCGCGTGCTCGATGCCACCGCAGCGCACGAGTTGCTGCCGCGCTGCGCGACGACGTCGACGCATTTTGTCTGCAAGTCCTGCGCGTTCCAGGATCGCTGCTGGAGTCAGCGATGACGCAGGTGCTGGACTTCAATGATGCGGCCGAACCGACACGGCGCACGCTTGATGCCGACTCGGTTCGAGATGGTCTGCTGGATCGGCTGGACTCGATGCTGCGCACCTATCTGCCGGCGGGCGTGTTCCGCGCCGGCAAGTTCCAGATCGGCAATGCGCGCGGCGAGCCGGGCGACTCGTTGTCGGTGTCGCTAGACGGACCCAAGCGCGGCCAGTGGTATGACTTCGCGACCTCGCAGGGTGGCGATCACATCGAGTTGTTTGCGCAGGCGCAGGGACTGTCGGCAAGGAGTGATTTTCGGGAGGTGCTGGAGCGCGCGGCGCAGTGGTTGGGTGCGGCGCCGACAGATGCGAGCAACTCGGCTCCAGTCCGGGCAGTCGCCTCCCGGGTTCGCACGCGCGCGACCGACGCGCCGGACCTCGGGCCGCCGACCGCCAAGTGGGACTACCTCGCCGCCGACGGCGCGTTGCTGGCGTGCGTCTATCGCTACGAGCCCGAGCCTTGCGCTAAGGAGTTCCGCCCGTGGAACGTGCGCACGGGCCGGTTCGAGGGACTGGATCCGCGGCCGCTGTACAACCAGCCGGCGCTGGCGCGCGCCGAGACCGTGATCCTGGTCGAAGGTGAAAAGTGCGCACAGGCCTTAATCGATCTGGGCATCTGCGCGACCACGGCCATGCACGGTGCGCGCGCCCCGGTCGACAAGACGGACTGGTCGCCGCTGGCCGGCAAGGACGTGCTGATCTGGCCCGACAAGGACAGCCCGGGCTGGGACTACGCGATCGCTGCCAGCGAGGCCATCGTCGCGGTTGGCGCGCGCGGATGCGCGATCTTGCTGCCGCCGGAGGACCGCAGTGAGGGTTGGGACTGCGCCGACGCGGTCGTCGAGCAAGTCGATGTGCCGGCGTTCATTCGCGACGCCGAGCGCATGGTGATCCACGGGCCGGCCTTGCCCAGCGCGCCGGATGACGCGGAACAGACACCGGCCGCGGTCTGGGGCACCGAAGATGGCATGGCGCTGCACTTCACCGCGCGCTACGCGCCGGACTGGCGCTATGTGGCAGCTTGGGGCCAGTGGCTGGTGTGGACCGGCATGCGCTGGGTACCCGAAGCCACGCTGCGCGCCACCGACTTGATCCGCGCGGTCTGTCGCCAGCACGCCCTGGAGGCGGACTCGCCGCGGCTCGCGGCCAAGCTGGCGGCCAGTGGCACCGTAGCCGGCGTCGAACGCCTGGCACGTAGCGATCGCCTGCATGCCGCGAACGCGGACGAATGGGATGCCGATCCCTGGTTGCTGAACACGTTGGGAGGCGTCGTCGATCTGCGGAGCGGCGGCGTGCGGCCGCACGACCGGGCCGATCGCATGACCAAGCTCGCGGCCGCGCGCCTCGGGGATGCAGGCGCGTGTCCGACCTGGCGCAAGTTCCTGGTCGAGTGCACCGGTGGCGACAGCGAACTGATCGACTACCTGCAGCGCATCTGCGGCTACTGCCTGACCGGCAAAACCAGCGAACACGCGCTGTTCTTCCTCTACGGCACCGGCGCCAACGGCAAGAGCGTGTTCGTCAACACGTTGAGCGCACTGCTCGCGGAGTACGCCACGCATGCGCCGATGGAAATGTTCATGGAAACGCGTTCGGATCGGCACCCGACTGATCTGGCCGGTCTGCGTGGCGCGCGCCTGGTGTCGTCGGTCGAAACCGAACAGGGTCGGCGCTGGAACGAAAGCAAGATCAAGACGCTGACCGGCGGCGACAAGGTCTCGGCGCGGTTCATGCGCCAGGACTTCTTTGAGTACATCCCGCAGTTCAAGCTGCTGATCGCCGGCAATCACAAGCCCTCGATCCGCAACCTCGACGAGGCCATGCGCCGCCGCCTGCAACTGATCCCGTTCACGATCACCGTGCCGCCCGACCGACGCGACAAGCAACTCGAAGACAAGATCTGGCGCGAGCGCGATGCCGTGCTGGCGTGGATGGTCGAAGGTTGCCTCGCTTGGCAACGCAAGGGCCTGCACCCGCCACGCTGCGTCGTTGAGGCCACCGATGACTACTTCGAGAGCGAAGACGCGCTTGGTCGTTGGATCGAGGAGCGCTGCTTCGTCGAACGCGTCGCGCGCGCCACCGCGGCTGACCTATTCGAGGACTGGCGCGCGTGGGCCGAAAAGGCGGGCGAGTTCGCCGGCTCGATCAAGCGCTTCTCCGAACTTCTGACCAACCGCCGATTCGAGCGCGCCAAGTTCAGCGGCGGCACGCGCGGATTTGTCGGCATCTCGCTACGCCCCAAACCCGTCGGCCCGCTGCCGTACCGCGACGACTGACCCTACCCGGAGGACACCATGAACCCCACGATCCTGGCACTCGACCTTGGCACACAGACCGGTTGGGCGATCGCCAACCCCAGCGGCGCCATTACCAGCGGCACGCAGAGTTTTCGGCCGCAGCGATTCGAGGGCGGCGGCATGCGCTACCTGCGCTTTCGTCGCTGGCTCGATGAGGTGCACCAACTAATGTTGGTCGGCGAAGTCCACTTCGAGGAAGTGCGCCGGCATCAAGGCGTCGATGCAGCCCACGTTTACGGCGGACTGCTCGGTCAACTCAGCGCCTGGTGCGAGCAGCACCAGATCCCCTATGCCGGCATACCCGTCGGCACCATCAAGCGCTCGGTGACGGGCAGTGGCAATGCCAGCAAAGCCGCGGTGATCGCCGCGGTGGAGCGGCGCGGGTTTGCACCAAAGGACGACAACGAGGCCGACGCGATCGCACTGCTGCTGTGCGTTTCGCCGCACGCCAACACGGCCAACACGAAGGAGGCCGCATGAGCCTCACTCGCCCCGTCACCAAGATCCGCATGCCGGCCACCACCAAGGAACTGGCAGCGATGCTCGAAGAAGCCTGCCGCACCGCCCGCAAACTCCCACCCGCCGGCCCCCTCGGCTACGCCTCGATCTGGCCCCAAATCCCGCGCAGCGCCAGCGAAAAGTTCGCCGCCGACGACCGCCCCGTGTTCTTTCAACCCAGCGGCGCTGCCATCGACCGCATGCTCGCCTGCTTCGAGTGGGTCAGCGCGCTCGAAGAAGAACATCGGCACCTGCTGTGGAAGCGCGCCAGCCACGAGCCCTGGAAAGACATCTGTGCGTGGATGGGGTGCGATCGGACGACTGCTTGGCGGCGGTGGAATGGGGCGTTGGAGCTGATCTTGGCGGTCAAGCCCGCGACTCGGGGGCGCGCGCATGATGCAGATGCCCCATGAAGCCAACGCTCCGCACGACGTGGCCAATCCGTGGCCGGGCGTGATCGCCAGAAGACTGGTATCCCCTGTGGCCCCTAACTTCGTGTCGTGTTCAGCCTACAACCCGAAGCCACGCACGAGCAGACCAGATGTTTCGGCTTCGAGCGAGTGCAAGTACGAGCCCAGCCCCTCTCGAAGATCAGCTTCTGACTTGTCTCCCTGCCGCCCAAAGATCGCAAGCGCCGTCTGGTCGCGCGGCGCCCACCGGCGAACCCGCGCCTGCAGTGACTGAGCGCCCAACTGGTCCAGTGCTTGCGACAACAACTGCTCGACGCACATGACGCGGTTCTGGTACCGCGACAGCGTGCCGGTAAGCGCCACTGCGCGAAGGGCTCGCTTGTCCCCCGTCAGAAGCACGGCACCGGGCGTTGCCGCGAGCGCACCGAACAACAGCAGTTCCCCGGCATCGATCCCCGATTCACCCTGCAGGGCCGACAATACAGTGACGTCCGGATCCGGCAATTGAACCGTCATTGCCAACCGTACCTCTAGCGCCCTTGCCACGCTCGCGTCGGCGAACAGTTTCGCCTCGGCGCGGTGGACGCGCGGTGGAAAAGTCGGCAAGCACGCTGTGTCGGCCCATGTACCGCCCACCATCGTCGGCACGACATCGAGCAGATCCCAGTGCGCCGCCTTAAGCAGCGCATCGTTGTCCATCAGTAGCCGAGGCGTCGGCATCAGACGGTCCGGGCAGCGATTCCGGTGACCTTTTCAACGAAGTCCTGCATGTCGTCGCCGATCTGCGCGGTATCAATTTCTTGGCGGAGACGATTGACAAGTGCGCTTTGGGCGTCAACGTCATCGGCCATGAAGCGCAACGCCATTGATGCTTGCATCCAGCGGCGCGTAAGGAATGCGTAGCGCAGGATCAACTGCCCAGGCGCCGTGCGCAGGGTCGATGCAGCCGCCAGGGCATGGTCTACCAACTGCATCTCGGACGCTCGGGCACTCCACTGCGAGACCACGGCATCGGCCGGTTCGCCGCCCAAGACCGCGTGCGCGAAGTCATTGGCCTCGCGTTCTTGCACATCAAGCTGCGACTCAGCCTCGAACGCTGCGGTGTCGTGAATCGAACCTTCGACTATCGAACCGTTCTCGGGCACGTGGCCGAGCAGGATGTGACCGAGCTCATGGGCGAGGATGAAACTCAACCAAGCCTTGGATTCGTTACGCCGTGCGATGACGATCACCGGGCGTGCGCCCACGCGCAGTGCGGCGGCATCCATCTTCTTCACGCCATTGGGTAGGTGCGGCAACGGAATGACCGGGATGCCGCGTTGCCATGCGAACTCGAGTAACGCATCGAAATCCACCCGCGACGCGCCGGACGAGATCATGGCCTCGCGAACCTGGACCGGCGTAAGTCGCCCGATCGCCGGCTTGGGCGGCGTCGCGGCAACGATGGCATTGGCCAAGGCGCTGGCGATTAGCGATGCCGGTCCCAAATCTTCGGAAGAGACGCGGGCGGTGTGCTTGAAGCGCGGCGTCGAAACCGCGCCGAGGCGGCGGACTTCGCCGCCAGCCAGCGCGACGGCGTCCAGACCCAGGCGACGGCTCACCATCAGCACGAACTCCCAGGCCCCGGCCGACGAATTCGCGGCAGCCGCGTCCCACCAGTCGGGCATGAGCGCGCCCACCTGGCCTTTGGTTAGGCCAAGGGTCCGCAATCGGGCGACGAGATCCTTGTAGGGCAGTACGTTCATGGGCCCTCCTTGGGCGTCGGGGCTGGTTCAAGCAGGTTCGACAGGACCGGCACCATCGCCTCGATGAGGCGCGCCACCATCGCGGCGGCACGCGGATTGTCCTCTAGAATCTGTCTCACAGATTGCGACAACGGTAGCGGCAAGTCCCCAGCTGCGAATTCCGAATCAATGTCGATTTCGGCATATTGGAATATGGCAAGCACGTCCTTGGTGACGCGATGACGCTGGCCGGCGAGGAACTTGCTGACCTGCGGCTGGCTCAGTCTTGTGAGACGCATCACGTCTTTTTGCTGATGTTTATGCCGCTTCATGTGTGCCCGGACGCGAGGCAGGGCCTCAACGATTCGAGGGTCTACGGGCTGCTTTCCGACTGGCATAATGGAATCTATTATGGCATAATTCGAGTATGCGTTACGCCCCCCGCCGACTGACCGAGATTGAACTGCGACACGCCCTGCGCGAACGCTTGCGGGCCGCGCTCACTGAAGACGCGCAAATCATCGAGGAACTGGGAATCGAGCATGGCTCGGCCCGAATCGACTTGGCGGTCATCAACGGGGCGCTGATCGGCTACGAGATCAAGAGCGACTTCGATTCGCTCGATCGGCTGGCCAACCAGATGCATGCGTACCACCGCGTATTCGACGAGTTGTGGATCGTGACGACACCGATGTTCGTGCCGCAGGTCGAGCGGCTGCTGCCGCCGTGGTGGGGAATTTTGCAGGCGCATTGTAATGATGCGGGCGATGTGGGGCTGGAAGTGGTGCGGGCGCCTTCGGCCAATCCACGCCAGGAAGCACTGAGCTTGCTCAGCCTCCTTTGGCGCGACGAAGCCGCTGCCCTTCTGGCTAAGCACGGCGCCGTGAAGGTCAAGACTAAGCTCACGCGAGTCATGCTCTACGCAGAGCTTGCCGGCTTGGTGGATGTGGCAACCTTGCGCGACTGGGTGTCGCACGCTCTGCGTCACCGCGATTCGTGGCGAAGCGCCGAGCCAGTCAGATCAACGCGTCCAATTGGCGACTCGTTTGTACCAAGTGATGACTGGCAGCGTCTCGTCGCCAAGTCATAAAGCTTCCAGAACTGGAGTTGGGCTGCGCGTGGTAGTCATAGCGGCCATCGCCAAAGCTGAAGGTTGAACCGAAAAAATGGGGGTGTCTCGTCAACACGCGACAAAGCGTGTTGTACTGCGAGAAGCCGTGCTTCTTCGCCTGCTTTGCCTTTAACACAAGCCATTCGCCGTCGAGCGCATAGCGAATCGCGGCGGAAGGATCCATGAACCTGGGATCTAGGCCTCCGAGCGGCTCCGGATTCGAAACGTTGTAGTCGCCAAACCTCACGTTCGTACACCCGAGCTTTGTCCGGAGCACCTGCCAAGCCTGCCACTCGCGGCGCGGCAGTAGATTGGTGCCCATCGGAACACCGGTTAGGTACATCGGAAACGATCCGCCGGCCATCGCGACATTCGTTGCCTGCCCCTGCGCGATCGTGTCGCGCACGAACGGTTCCGCGAACGCGGACAGTGCGGTCGCATCAACTTCGCCGATCGCCCCGAAATCGTAAATGACATGCAGCGGCGCGTCCTTGCCGATCGCCTTGCGCACGTCAGAGATAGCTGCACGGGTTCCGGCCAGGGTGATCATCTGCAGACGGAGACGCAGCACCACGCCGCTGGCACCATTGAGCGTGGCCACGTTGGTCAGTTGTCCGAAGAGGTCGGGGGCATTCACGACGGGATAAGCGACGTGCCCCACCTTGGCGGCCGCGTTGCAGTATTTCATCAGCGAAGCGAACGTCACCGGCGATTGCACTTGCCCCAGATCAAGTCCTATCGGCCAGTCGCCGACCTTGGCCTTGCCCAGTGCCGCTACAACGTGTGCGGGCGTCAAGCCGCCGGTTACGTCCTGCAGCTCAAGGACCGGCAACATCGGCTCGCGATCCCCCGCGGCAAGTTGCTGCACGGCTTTCTGCTCGCCTGCCTTCCACTTGAGGATTGCGTAGTACTTCGGCCCCGACATATTGCATTCCCCATGTTTGCCTGATGCGCAAATCTAGTTCGCCCAGCGCGCAACCGCAGATCCGCTAATCGAACGCCCGCGACCATCTCGTTGGCTTCGGCTTGTCAGCTGCCCCCGCGTGATGTGGAAAGGTAGCGGATTGATCGGCGCTTCGGAACACCGTGCCGTTGCAGGCGAGACGTAGGTTTGCTGTTGCCAATACCGCCATTTGGGGGCGCAACGCCTGACCCGAGTGGCAGATGAGGCAGGTTATGTCGATACCCTCCATACCGTGTACGCGCACACGCGAGGCGTTAACGACATAAACCGCCTCATCTGCCACTCGGGGGTTGACCCGGTGACTGGTGCGTACGAACGCCTGGTCGATCGGGTTCGTGCGGACAATTGCGGGTTGCTGGGGATGATCAGATGAGGATTCCGACGCCTTCTAACTGCTGCGAACGGCTGCGGACAACTGCCAAGTCAGCCGGTTTTTCGCCGTGCAACAAATGCCGATGGCGATGGTAGATTTCGCTCCATGCTGGCTCTGAACCCCTCGGACGAGGCTCTGGCGAGATGACCGGAGTGGCGATGAAGCCACAGTGGCTTTGACGCCACGCTGCCGGGGCAAAAGGGGTCCTTCCTGCGGAAAGTTCCATACGGGGGGGACGAGCGCGACGGTTCCTTAGCGTCAGGGTGCGAACTGAGGTTCGCACGGTTCGCAGGTTCGCACCCCACCATCGATTCCACTCCACCCGCCACGGCTTTCGTCGGCGGGTTTTTCGTTTTCAGGACCCGCATCCGCGTGAACGCGCTCCACGTCGAGTACCGCCAGGTCGAGACGCTGATCCCCTACGCCCGCAATCCGCGCACGCACAGCGATGCGCAGATCGCCAAGATCGCCGCCAGCATTGCCGAGTTCGGCTGGACGACGCCGATCCTGGTGGATGCGGTCCAGGGTGTCATCGCGGGCCACGGGCGCTTGGCAGCCGCACGCAAGCTGGGCCTGGCCGACGTGCCGGTGATCGAGCTGGCGCACCTGTCGCCTGCGCAAAAACGCGCGTACGTCATCGCCGACAATCGTCTGGCGCTGGACGCCGGTTGGGTCGAGGAACTGCTGGCGATTGAGCTCGCTGAGCTGACCGACGCCGGATTCGATCTGGCGTTGACTGGCTTCGACGACGCCGAACTGCATTCCCTGCTCAACGACACCGATGCCGGCGATCCGGAGGAACGCGACGAAGCGCCGCAGGAAGACGATACCGCCGACGAAGTGCCCGACGCGCCGACCGTCGCGGTATCGCGCCTAGGTGATGTCTGGTTGGTCGGTGCGCATCGCCTGATCTGTGGCGATGCCGCGGACCGCAGCGTGATCGACGCGCTGATGCAGGGCGAGCGCGCAGGGCTGTGCTTCACCTCGCCGCCGTACGGCAACCAGCGCGACTACACCTCCGGCGGCATTGCCGATTGGGATGCCCTGATGCGCGGCGTCTTTGCACTCCTGCCGATGGCCGACGATGGCCAGGTCCTGGTCAACCTCGGCCTGATCCATCGAGACAATGAGTTCATTCCGTACTGGGATGCGTGGCTCAGCTGGATGCGGACGCAGGGCTGGCGTCGCTTCGCCTGGTACGTCTGGGACCAGGGCCCGGGCATGCCGGGCGACTGGGCCGGCCGCCTGGCGCCGAGCTTCGAGTTCGTGTTCCATTTCAATCGCGAGACCCGCAAGCCGAACAAGATCGTGCCCTGCAAGTTCGCCGGCCAGGACACGCACCTGCGCGCCGATGGCTCGTCCACCGCACTGCGCGGCAAGGACGGCGATGTCGGTGGCTGGACCCATGCCGGCCAGCCCACGCAGGACCATCGCATTCCCGACTCGGTGATCCGGGTCATGCGCCACAAGGGCAAGATCGGCGAAGGCATCGACCACCCCGCGGTGTTCCCGTTGGCGCTGCCCCAGTTCGTCATCGAGGCCTATTCGAGTGAGGGCGAGATCGTGTTCGAGCCGTTCTGCGGCTCTGGCACAACGCTCCTCGCCGCGCAGCGTACCGGACGCGTGGCGCGCGCCGTGGAGATCGCGCCGGAGTATGTCGACGTGGCCATTCGCCGGTTTCAGCAGAACTTTCCAAACGAGCCGGTGCACCTTCAGGCCACCGGACAACCCTTTGCGGCCGTCGCTGCTGCGCGCACCGTGCCGGAGGCGCCGTGAGCGTGTCGTGGCTGGCCGACAAGATCGCGCCATGGCCCACCGACAAACTGATCCCGTATGCCCGCAACGCGCGGACCCATTCGGATGCGCAGGTCGCGCAGATCGCCGCGAGCATTGCGGAATTTGGCTTCACAAATCCAATTCTTGCCGGTAGCGACGGGGTCATTGTCGCCGGTCACGGACGTCTGGCTGCCGCGCAGAAGCTCGGCCTGGCGACGGTGCCGGTGGTCGTGCTCGACCACCTCACGGCGACGCAACGCCGTGCCCTGGTCATCGCAGATAACCGCATCGCAGAGAACGCCGAGTGGGACGAAGACATGCTCCGCGTGGAGTTGGCCGACCTGCAAGACGAAGGCTTCGACCTTGACCTGACCGGTTTTGACGCCGATGCACTGGCTGAGTTGATGGCGGGCGAAGAGCCGGTCAACGACGGCCAGACCGATGAGGATGCGGTGCCCGACGTCGGCGAGACGCCGGTATCGCGCCCCGGCGACGTCTGGCGACTGGGTCCGCACCGTCTGCTCTGCGGCGATGCGACGGTGGCCGCGAGCTACGACGCGCTGCTCCAGAGCGAGGCGGTGGACATGGTGTTCACCGACCCGCCCTACAACGTGAACTACGCCAACAGCGCCAAGGACAAGCTGCGCGGCAAGGACCGCGCGATCCTCAACGACAACCTCGGCGACGGCTTCTACGATTTCCTGCTGGCAGCGCTGACGCCGATCCTGGCCCACTGCCGCGGCGGCATCTACGTCGCCATGTCCTCGAGCGAACTCGACGTGCTGCAGGCCGCATTCCGCGCCGCAGGCGGCAAGTGGTCGACCTTCATCATCTGGGCCAAGCACACGTTCACGCTGGGCCGCGCCGACTACCAGCGCCAGTACGAGCCGATCCTGTACGGGTGGCCCGAGGGCGCGCAGCGCCATTGGTGCGGCGACCGCGACCAGAGCGATGTGTGGCAGATCAAGAAGCCGCAGAAGAACGATCTGCACCCCACCATGAAGCCCGTCGAGCTGGTCGAGCGCGCGCTGCGCAACTCCAGCCGCCCGGGCGATGTGGTGCTCGATCCGTTCGGTGGCTCTGGCACGACGCTGATCGCAGCCGAGAAATCCGGGCGCGTGGCACGTGTGATGGAGTTGGATCCGAAGTACGCCGACGTGATCGTGCGCCGATGGGAGGAATTCACCGGCAAGAAGGCTATCCGCGAGGCGGCAGACCAGGATGCATGCGCCAGTTGAATCGGTGCGAAGGCTCCTTGGCGGCTTGCTCCTCCGCGATGCGCCGCAGCAGTTGCATCGTGGTGAGATCGCGGGGCAGCACCGTGCACATCAAGCGCACGGCCTGTTCGATGGAGACGTCCGGACGCCGGTTGGCTATCAGCCAACGCAGCGCCTGCTCCCGTTCGGTGGCGGGCGTATTCATCAGGCGGCGATTTCGTCGCAAATTCCGCAGTGGATGACAAAGCCCGTGAGATACGGCAGCCCGCGGGGGATGCCGTAGTTCTTGCTGGTCTGGCGACCAATCGTCCACGCCATCCACCTGCTGGTGGCGGCGGCGATGGCGTCTGGCAGGCTGCGGCCATCGTCGAAGGCATTCAGGACGTCGTCCGCGTAGTGGCGGCCAAATCGGCTGTCGAGGAACGCGCGCACGATGTCGAGGGACTCGCCTGTTGCGTTGGCGACGGCGGTCATCGCCAATGGCCATGCTGCCTCGGCGTGCTCGTTCATCGTCCCGTTGAATCCCCACCCCTCGTTGCGGGTGGCGGGGATGTTGGTGGTCTGGGTCATGGCGGTCTCCTCGGAAGTGGGTGGGTGGCGACGCGTCCATGAACGCGCTGTTCGAGAGAGAAACCAAGCGTTCTGCCGCAGAATCTTCGAGCAGATTCGGGCTCGTTCAATCGACGATCTCGAAACTCCCCGGGCCGTTGCCCTCGTCATCGGACAACAGAATCAGCGTCCGTCGCTGGCCATTCGGCAGCGTGACGACCAGCCCGAAGAATTCCTCCTCGAAGGCGTCTTCGCCTGGGCCGGTTCGAGCCAATGCGGTGATGGTGCCGCCGACCAAGGGGTGCAGTTGCTGCAGATGAAAATCCACGTTGCTGGTCATGGGTTGGGCCCTCAGTCGACACTGCGGTTTGCGTAGGTTTCGGCCTGCGGCTGCGCCGCGCTGGCCACCACCCTGCGGCCTTCCGCCAGTCCGACCTCAAACGCGGCCTGGAGGGCGTCACGCACGCCCCAGACGCCGACGTCGTGGAAGTCCAGGCTGTCGCGGTGACGCGTCTCCAGGGTGTCGATGGAAAGATGCTTCTGGGCGATGCGGGTGAAGAGGTCGGTGGTGGTCATGGCGGGGTTCCGGGTGGTGGGGTAACGACCCCATGAACGCGCTGTTCGAGAGAGAAGCCAAGCGTTTCCGCCTGGCTTCTCGATCTTGTTCAGGCGATGCGGTAGACCCGTTCCGCGCCGGTGGCCTTCGCGGACGTCAGGACCAATCCGAGCTTCTTCTTGAAGGCGCCAGCGAATGTCCCGCGCACCGTGTGCGCCTGCCAGCCGGTGCTCTCGCAGATCTGGCCGATCGTCGCGCCCTCGGGGCGGCGAAGCATGCGGATGACCTCAGCCTGTTTGCTGTTCTCGCGCGTGCGCGGCGTCGTGGCCGGGGCCGTGAAGGACGCCTCGGCGGTGGCAACTTCGCCTTCGATGTCGACGGCGTCGGGCTCGGCGTGGGCTTCCGGCGCGTCCGTGCTTTCGGCGGCGGCGATGATCGCGTCCAGTTTGGCTTCGAAGATGGAGATCCGCCGCGCGTTGGCACGTGGACGCGGCGCGCCCAGTGCGTCGTAGCCTTCGGCGGCGACGCGCCAGCCCTCGCCGTTGGGCGTGATCAGTGCGCGATTGAAGAGGCCGTCCAGCACTTTGCTGCGCGCGCCGCCCTTGATGTTGTCTGGGAAGCGTTCGATGCGGCCGTCGGTGTGTTCGATGGCGGCGGTCAGGATGAAGTGTTGGGCGGGGGTCAGTGGATTCGTGCTCATGGTGTTGCTCCTTGTTCGGGTTGGGTGTGGTGCGTGATGAACGCGCTGTTCGTGGGTGAAGCCAAGCGCAATCCGATGGCCAGGCCGGGCGGGAGGTCCCCGCCCGGCGCAGGGCGTCAGTCTTCGTCGTTCTCGATTTCCTCGATGGTGTCCTGC
>JALHRS010000077.1 GCA_022841325.1 Lysobacterales bacterium
ATCCGTGGCCGAGCGTGCGCTTTGCCGCCAATCACCCAAGGTGGGAGCCCGGTGCGTCAATCACGCCCGCCGGGATCTGTGCGGGGGGCGTGCCGTGAGGCGCGTCTCTACCGCGATGTAGCGCATCCCGAGAGCGCTCCACATCGCTCCGGGCTGCGCGCGACGCCAGCAGAGTGACACGACCCTGATGCGCCGGTGCGAGACACGCTAGCGTCATCGGATACGAGGGCGCTCGCGTGGCTACGCCTCGGGTTTCTCCGGGCCTTCAAGCCTGGGCGCCTCGCTGGTCGCGGCCCTGGTCTCTGGCGGCGCCAGCTGTGCCCGCGCTTCCGGCGTGATCGCCACGATGCCCTGGCGCAGTTCGCGCGAGAGGATGATGCGGGCGTCGGAGCCGAGCTGGTTGAGCTCGGGACCAAAGGTCAGCTTGCCGTTGTCATCGACGCTGACGATGCCTTCGGCCTTGAGCATCTGGATGAAGCTCTTGAACAGGGCGCGGTCGCCGAACTCGGGGCCGGACAGCTCGTGCAGCAGGGCCATGCGCTGGGCGGTGACGGTGCACAGGGTTTCCAGTTCGCCCGAGGACAGCACACCCGGACCGTTCTTGCCGAGCACGGCGATGACCACGTAATAGCGCTGGAAGGTCTGCAGCAGGCTGTGGGCGAGCACGCGCAGGCCGAAGAAGGCGTCGCCGCCATCGGCCGGGCGCGAGATCCAGCCGCCGTCGCTGTCGACATTGACCAGACCGCGCTGGGCCATGAAATCGGCGGCAGCATCGATGCGTTCGACGAAACCGTCGGCCGTCCAGGGCAGGAACAACTCGGTCTTGATGAAGGGATAGACCATCCGCCCCAGACGCCCGAGGCCCTGTCGCGACAGCCGGCGGGTGTTGAGCAGACAGCAGGCCACCCAGGAGACCGCCGCAAACACGTGGGTGACGTTGTTGCGGTAGTAGGACAACAGCACGCCCTGATCGCCCTCGGCCTTGAGCACATCGCCGAGCGGATGCTTGAGCCGCCCGATCCAGCCCATGTTCTCGCCATAGGCGACGATTTCGGCCGGCGTCATCGCGGTGATCGTGATCCGGTCGCTGAACGGCAGATCCCGGGCCAGATCCAGGAAGATCTGCAGATGGGCGATGAGATCGGCTTCGCCGATGGCGTGTTTGGGCGTGCCCAGGATCACCAGCGCCAGCAGGGCCACCGGATTGAGGTCCGCAGCACCGTTGATGTTTTCGAGGATGCGGTGAGAAAGGTCGTCGACGGCGCCGGAGAACCAGGCCGGTCGGTCGTTCTCGCCGGTCTGCTGCTCGCGCCAGTCGGGGGCATGGGCCTCCAGCACCTGATCGAGTTCGATCGGTTCGCCGAAGTTGACCACCACGCGGCCATAGCGATGGCGCAGCACCGACAGCGAGCGCAGCAGACCGATCCAGGATTCCTTGGCCTTGGGTTGTCCGGAGAGCTCGCCGAGGTAGGATTTGCCTTCGATCAGTTTTTCGTAGCCGATGTAGACCGGCTGGAACAGCACCGGTCGCGCGCGTTCGCGCAGGAAGGCGCGCACGGTCAGCGCCAGCATGCCGGCGCGCGGCGGCAGCAGCCGCCCGGTGCGGCTGCGACCGCCTTCGATGAAATACTCCAGGGCCACACCCTGGCGCACCAGCCGGGTCACGTACTCGCTGAACACCGCCGAATACAGCGCATTGGCCTTGAAGCTGCGGCGCAGGAAGAAGGCGCCGCCACGGCGCAGGATCGGTCCTACCACCGGCAGGTTCAGATTGACGCCGGCGGCGATATGCGGCGGCACCAGACCGTTGCGATAGAGCAGATAGGACAGCAGCAGGTAATCGATATGGCTGCGGTGACAGGGCACGTAAACCACTTCATAGCCCGGTGCCCGCTGCCTGAAGGCATCGAAATGGTGCAGCGTCACGCCGTCGTAGATGCGGTTCCAGAATCCGGTCAGGATGAAGCTCAGCGAGCGCACCACCGGATGCGAGTAGTCGGCGGCGATCTCGCGGGCATAGGCGTTGGCCTTCCTGGCCGCCGCCTTGTAGCCGCCCTTTTCCTTGTTGGCCTGAGTGGCGATGGCGGCGCGCACGGCATCGGCGCGCAACAGATCGCCCACCAGCGTGCGTCGGTGCGACAGATCGGGCCCGATCACCGCGCCACGAATGCGCCGGAAATGCACTCGCATCAGCAGCGACAGCTTGTGCGCCGCGCGCTTGAGGTCTTCGCTCTCGCCGATGGCCTGATCCAGCGTTACCGGCGGACTGAACTGCAGCAGCGTGTTGCGACCGTTGAAGAGGATCGCCAGCAGCCGCCGGAAGCGCCCCACCACCACCCAGTTTTCGCTGAACAGCACCTTGAACCAGCCGGCGCTGCGGTCCGGCGCGCGACCGACGAAGATCGAAACCGGCACCAGTTGTACCTGTACATCGGGGTCACGGCGGATGGCGCCGAGCAGGCGTTCCAGGCGCACCGTGCGATCGCGCAGCTTGCGCCGGTTGAGCAGCCAGCCCGTGCGTTTTTCGATGGCAAAGATCGCCGGCGGCGGCCGGCTCAGCGTGGCCAGTGGCAGAGGATCAATGGGCCGCGGCCAGCCGGCTTCGCGGCAGGCGCGGTCGAGGATCGCCACATTGGAGAGACCCTGACGATCGAGGATGTAGCAGACCGGCTTGCCCGGATCAAAGGGCGGCTGATCGGCCTCCGGGGTGATCCGGGTCAGCCGCAGAAAGGGATGCAGCACGGTATCGACCAGCGCCAGCAGGGCGCGTCGGAACCATGGCGCCTTGACGACGATATTCGCTTCGCTCATGCAGGTCTGGCTGATTGCGGATGGCAGACACAAGCTTAGCGCGGGCCGATGGGGCCCGCGCCAAGTCCTTGATCGTCGGTCAGCTTAAACTGACGCTTGAGCTTACTCGCCGGCGGAGTCGTCGTCGCCCTCGTCAGCGCCCTCGTCAGCGCCGGCGGCAGCGTCGGCAGCTTCTTCAGCCTTGGCCTTCTCGATCTGCTCCAGCATGTCCTTGCCGTACCACTTGCCGTCGACCTTCTGCATCTCGCTCTCGAAGCTCAGCGGTGCATCGAACAGTGCGTAGCTGACCTTCAGCTTGGCCACGTCGCCGGTCTCACTGACGACTTCGGTCTTGACGCTGTCGGCGATGGCATCCAGCGAAAAGCCGTAGGCAGCCAGGGCGTTCTTGACGCCGCCGACCGCCGGACCGGCCTTGACCAGCATCTCGTCAAAGGACAGCGCCTTGATGTCGTCGAGCTTGGTGATGCCGGTCGCGCGCAGGCCTTCGGCCAAGGCGGTCAGCGCCTTGCGCATCAGCGCCGGATCGGCGAAATCGGTCTTGCCCAGCCAGCCCGACAGACCGTTCATGAACTGCGTGGCCTGAGTCTTCTGCTGATCGCTCAGTTCAGTGCTCTGCTGGATGCTCATCGTGGCCATGCCCTGGCCCATGCCGATGATTCCGGCCAGCTGTGGCTTCATCTCGGCCAGCTGCGGCTCGACTTCGGCCATGATCTTGTCGACGCCATCGGGCGCGGTGATCTTGCCCCAGCTCTCGGCAAACTCGGCGCGATCTTCGTCGGAGATCGGTTCTGCGCGCTGCTTTTCCCAGTCGGCGCGGATGCGCTCGAGCTCGGCCGGCGGCACGGAGGCTTGCAACAGCGCCTTCAGGTCATTGTTGCGGAAAGCCTTGACCTGCGCTTCCAGCGCGCTGGCGGCGGTGGCCTGAGTGGCAACCATCGCTTTCTCGGCAGGCGCTGCGCCCGGCGCGGGTTCATCCTTGCCGCAACCGGCAAGCAAGGCGCAGCCAAGCGCGGCGGCGATCAGGGAATGGCGGAAGGACATGGGGTACTCCTGAGTGTCGGAAGGGGGGCAGTGCCTGCGGGTCACTAGGCTCCAGATCCGCGATCTGGCGCATCCACGCGACGTGAAGGGTTGCTGCAGGGCGGGACTCTAGCCCGGAGACGAGATCCCGCGCAAACGCCAAGTGCGGCCGAAGCGAGCCACGGTCGTGCCAGGCGATGGCCATTTTCGGGCATCGGACCAAGGGGCGGGCGGCAGGGGGCACGGGCCTGGCATCGTGTCACGATCACATCTTGCGCCGAGCCTGGACAGCGGCATCCAGTTCTCGTTGCCGGATCATTGAATCGGATAATCAACCACTTGGCGTTCATGACCGCGCCGAAATCGTCATTCCCGCGAAAGCGGGAATCCAGTGCTTTCAGTCACTGGGGCGACGCATGGATGACCGCTTGCCCGCGTGCGACGGCTTGATCGGTCGGTCGCTCGGCCGTGATCGGCGTGTGCCGATCGTCTCTCGCGGCTGTGCCCGAAGGTGCGCAGAGCACCCTGGCGAAACACCAAAGAAAAAGGCGGAGGGGGCCTCCGCCTTTATGGGCCTTTTCGGCCTTGTTGTTATGAGCGCTTCCTGCGCTGGCTGTAATCGTCACAGCAATGTGTGTACTGATAGTAAGTTAGGTGATATTCCTAAGTCAACACCTTAGATAAGTGCGCTAAGGTGGGATGCGGGGTGCGGGGTACGGGTTCGCGAAAGGTGTCGGTCCCGTCGGCGTCATTGCGAGCGCAGCGAAGCAATCCAGGAATCTGCGCCACTGCCTCTGGATTGCTTCGTCACTGCGTTCCTCGCAATGACGCGGCTGGTGTGGGTCCGGGCTTCTCCGGACCTGTCACTCAAACACCTGCGCAATGGTCCGCTGTATCGCCTGCGCGGCGGCGCGCGGATCGTCGGCGTTGCGGATGGGGCGACCGACCACGATGTAGTCGGCGCCGTTGGCGAAGGCGGTGCTTACATCCACGGTGCGTTGTTGATCGTCGCCGCCGGCGCTGGCGCGGATGCCGGGACAGACGATCAGTGGCCCGGAGCCCAGCTCCTGGCGCAGGCGGGCGGCTTCCAGGCCGGAGCAGACCAGCCCGGCGGCGCCGGCGGCGATGGCCTCGGCGGCGCGCGCCGATACGCAGCTGGCCAGGGGTTGATTGACGCCGCTGGCCTGCAGTTCGACGTCGCTGATGCTGGTCAGCACGGTGACCGCCAGCAGGCGCATGGATCCGGCCTGGCCAGCCGCCGCCTTGATCGCGGCTGGATAGGCGTGCAGCGTCAGCAGATCGGGTTGATGGCGGGCCATGCCGGCGACGGCCGCGGCCACGGTCGCCGGAATATCGTGCAGCTTGAGATCGGCGAACACGCGTTTGCCGGCGCCCTTGAGTTCGGCCAGCAATTCGAAATAGCCGCCACTGCTGAGCAGTTCCAGGCCGATCTTGTAGTGGCTGACGCTGTCGCCCAGGCGCTCGATCCAGGCCCGGGCCTGGTCAAGATCGGCCACGTCCAGCGCAAAGATCAGGCGCTCGGCAGGGGCGATGTCGGGATGGTGCGCGGTGGTCATGGCCTTCGGTCCGGCGCGGAGACGGCGCAAAGATACAGGGGCCGTCCTACCTCATCACCTCATCCACGCTGGCCCGGGTGATCGGGTGGTAGCTGTCGCGGGCTTCGGCGTAGACCTTGCGGGCGTAATCCTGTTGCCCGGGGTTGCGCATCAGCGCGGTGTACAGGGGCAGTACGAATTTGCGGCGGCCGATGCGCTGCAGGAAATCCTGCATCGGCGCGAAGGCCGGGCGGTAATCGTGCTCGATGGCCTTGAGGTACCAGGCGAAGGCGATTTCGCTGTTACCGACCACGCTGACCTGATAACCCTGATCGAATTCGGCCAACTGCGCCGGTGTGGTCGATGCTGGCAGTCCTTCGATCCAGCGCATCCACTCCTGGGTGCTCCAGGCGCTGGTGTCGATGGCCGCGAGTGCGGTCTTGCCCGACAGCCAGTCGCTGCGGGCGGCATCGATGGCATCGAAGCGGGTGGCATGGGTGCGCGGCGCGAAGGCTGGCAGTCCCGGTCCTTCGATGAAAGTTGCCAGTTCCTCGCCACTGACCTTGCCGGGATGACGATCGAGCAACTCGGTCTTGAGGAAGGCGAGGAAGTCGTCGGTACCGACCGTGCCGAAGGCATGCCGGTCGAACCAGGCCCGCACGAAGGGGTCGAACACTGCGCGCCCGAAACGCTGCTCCAGAAAACGCAGGAAAATCATGCCCTTGGTGTAGGCGACCTCGGTCAGGCCGTCATCCGGATCGCGCCCGCGCAGATCCAGGCGCAGGTGTTGATCGGCCTGCGGCAACTCTTCCAGCTCTTCCTGCAGATCGCGCTCGGCCAGCTGCCGCTCCATGTCGGCGCGCTCGCTGCCGAAGGCCGCTTCGACGATCCGATTTTCGACGTAGGTGGTGAAACCCTCGTTCAACCAGAAGTCATCCCAGCTGCGGTTGGTCACCAGATTGCCCGACCAGGAATGCGCCAGCTCGTGGGCAATCAGTGCCACCAGACTGCGGTCGCCGGCGATCACGGTGGGCGTGAGGAAGGTCAGTCGCGGATTTTCCATGCCGCCGAAGGGAAAGGACGCCGGCAGCACCAGCAGATCGTAGCGACCCCAGCGGTAGGGGCCGTACAGCGACTCGGTGATCTCGATCATGCGCTCGGTGTCTTCGAACTCGTAGGCGGCCACTTCGAGCACATTGGGCTCTGCATACACGCCGGTGCGCTCGCCGAGCGCGGCAAACTTGAGCTCGCCCACGGCCAGCGCCAGCAGATAGCTGGGAATCGCCTGCTGCATGATGAAGCGGTAGTCGCCGTTGGCGGCGTCGAGCGGATTGTTGTTGGCGCTCATCCGTGCCAGCAGTCCCGGCGGTGTGCTGATCCGGGCCGAATAACTGAAGCGCACCGCCGGCGTGTCCTGGATCGGCACCCAGGAGCGGGCGTGGATGGCCTGCGACTGGGTGAACAGGAAGGGCTGCTTCTTGCCGGCGGTCAGTTCCGGCGGCAGCCACTGCAAGCCGCTGGCTTCCGGCGAGGTGCGATAGCGCACGCGGATGCGCTCGACGCCCTGGGGCAGCTCGATGCGCAGCGCCTGTCCGAAGATCGGATCGGCCCTGGACAGGCTGAAGGCGGTCGGCGTGTAGCGCCGCTGCGCGTCGACGGCGAGTACCTCGTCGATGCTCAGATCGCGCGTGTCCAGGACCACACGGGTGGCCGCCGGATCCTTGCGCAGCAGATCAAGATCGATAAAACCCGAGAGCTCGCGGCGCTCGAAGGACACCGCCAGATCCAGGTGCGCATGGCTCACCTGCACCGCATCGAAGTTGGCATAGGAATGCGGATCGGGTGCGGCGTAGGCGTGGCTCACGGTGAATACCAGCAGGGTCAGAAAGGCGCGCATGGCAGCTTCAGTACATCGCGGGGCCGCCGAGTATGCCGTGGGTGCGATGAATATGCCGCCCGCGTCCTTTGCGTCCAACGCTCTTCCCGCATCGGTGCGCAGCTCAGTCGGCAGCCTGACACACCGCAGCGATCATCGCCCGCAGGGCGGCGGCTTTGACCGGCTTGTGCAGCACCGGCAATTGCGCCGCGACGGCGGCTTTCAGGAAGGCCTCGTTGCGATCGGCGCTGACCATGACGATGGCGCCGGGGGCGCAATTGCGACGGCGCCAGTCGAGCACCAGATCGATGCCGTTCTCGTCGCCGTCGAGCTGGTGGTCCACCAGCGCCAGGTCGAATCCGGAGGACTGCAGCAGCTCCAGTGCCGGTGGCCCCGATGCAGCCGTCTGCACCTGATGGCCCCAGCGTCTGAGCAGACCGGAGGTGGCCTCCAGCACTTCCGGTTCATTGTCGATGAGCAACACCCGCAAGCCTTGCCGGCCGGCCGTGTCGGTCCGGGTGGCGCCGACGTCGGGGCCGGGGCCGGCCAGATCGGTGCGGTCAGCACTGACGAAGAACATGCTGCCGCGTTCGGCCCGCGAGCGCAGATCCAGCTGTGCGCCCATCAGCCTGGCCAGGCGCATGCACCCCGCCAGGCCCAGACCCAGGCCGCGCTCGCCCCAGGGCGAACCCTCCGGACCGCGCTCGAAATCGCTGAACACGCGCGAACGGACCGCATCGGGGATGCCCGGGCCGCTGTCCCAGACCTCGATACGCACGCGCTCACCCTGACGGCGTGCGCCCACCACCACACCGCCCTTGCGGGTGTAGCGCAGCGCATTGGAAATGAAGTTCTGCAGGATTCGCCGCAGCAGTTTGCGATCGCTGCGGATCATCAGCCGCGTGGCCACGAAGCGCAGTCGCAGGCCGCGGCTTTGCGCCAGTGAGGCAAACTGCTGCTGCATCGATTCGAACAGCTCGCCGAGCGCGAAGGGTTGCATCTCGGGCTCCAGCACGCCGGCATCCAGTCGGGCCAGATCGATCAGCCCATCGAGCATCTCCTCGGCGGCCGAGAGCGAGGAATCGACCCGTCCCACCAGCCCGCCGGCATCAGCGCCGAGGCCAGGTTCATGGCGAAGCGTGGACAGGAACAGGCGCGCCGCCGACAGCGGCTGCAGCAGATCATGGCTGGCGGCGGCAATGAAGCGGGTGCGGGTTTCCTGCGCCGCCTGGGCCAGACGCCGCGCTTCCTGCTGCGCCTTCAGCGCCGCCCGCAGCTCGAAGGTGCGCTGTTCGACCCGGTCCTCCAGATGCTCGTTGGCTTCGCGCAGGGCGTCCTCGGCGCGCTTGAATTCGGTGATGTCGTTGAAGCTCATCACGAAGCCACCGCCGGGCAGGGGTTCGCCGCGCATTTCCACCACGTGACCATCGGCGCGCTCGCGTACATGCCGGTGCGAACTGCCGGCGCGCATATAGCCCAGTCGACGCTCGACCTGAGCCTCGACATCACCCGGACCGATCTGGCCGCGCTCGGCGTTGTAGCGGATCAGGTCTTCCACCGGTCGGCCGACCTGGAGCATGCCTTCGGGATACTCGAAGAGTTCGCTGTAGCGGCGATTCCACGCCACCAGGCGCATGTCGCCATCGACCACGCTGATGCCCTGGCTCATGTGCTCGAAGGTGGTCTGCAGCAATTCGCGATTGAAGCGCAGGGCCTGGCTGGTTTCATCCAGCACCGAAACCACCTCGCCCAGTTCCAGGCCGCTGCCGCGCAGTACCGAGGTCAGCATCAGCCGCGCCGAACCGGGGCCGACGGCGCCGGCGAGCAGGCGCTCGGTGAACTGCAGAGCGCGTCTGTCGGCGGCGGCCGAGAGGTCCGGATCACGCTGGTGCGCGCTGAAGAAGCGCTCGAAGGCGGCGGTCGCCGACTCTCGCCCGAGGATGCGCTGCGCCAGCTCGACCAGATCGCGCAGGTGCACATGCGGCACCAGTTCCTGCACGGCACTGGCCCGCAGCGCATAGGGATCCAGATAGGCGGTTGCCTGCAGGCGCTCGCCCAGATGCGGCCGTCGTCGCAGTGACACGGCAATCAGCAGCGCCGAATTCACCAGCAGCGACCACAGCGTGCCGTGGGTCAGCGGGTCGGGTCCGCTGACCCCCAGCAAGGCCTGCGGCGCGAGCGGCGCAAAGCCCCACGGCCCCTGCTGCAGGAACTCCCCGCCGACCCAGCCGGCCAGCGACAATTGCGGCAACAGCAGGGTGTAGATCCAGACCGCAAAGCCGCCCGCCAGACCCCAGGCCACGCCGCTCTGGCTGGCGTTGCGCCAATACAGCGAGGCCACCACCGCCGGAGCGAACTGGGCCACCGCGCTGAAGGCCAGCAGACCATAGCTGGCCAGTGAGTCGCTGCCACCTCCAGAGCGATAGAACGCAAAGGCCAGTGCCGCCAGCAACGCAATCGAAAAGCGCTTGCAGCCGAGCACCCAGGCCGACAGGTCTGCATCCTGCTGCAATCCCAACCGCCGTATCCGCATCAGCAGCGGCATCAGCAGATCGTTGCTGATCATCGTCGACAGCGCCACGCAGACGACGATGACCATCGCCGTACCGGCCGACAGACCACCGATGAAGGCCAGCAGGGCGATGCCGGGATGGCCGTTTTCCAGCGGCAGGCGCAACAGCAGGTGATCTGGGTTGCCGGCCGGGACCAGATCCTGCGCCAGCCACGCCACCGGCAGCACGCAGATCGAGACCAGCACCAGATAACCGATGAATACGCGGCGCGCCAGTTTCAGATCGGCGGGATCGGTGCACTCCACCACGCCGACCTGGAACTGCCGCGGCAGACAGAAGATGGCGCAGGCGGCGAGCAGGGTCTGGGTGAGAAAGGTCAGCGTGCCGAACTGCTCGGGCGACCACACCGGGTCGGCGGCCACGCGCGCCAGTGCTCCCGGCCAGGCCTCCTTGCCGAGCACCAGCGCCAGCAGCGCCACCACCACCAGCGCGGCCAGCTTGACCACCGACTCCAGCGCCACCGCCACCAGCAGACCGCGGCGCTGGGCCGTGGCGCTGGCCTCACGGGCGCCGAAGAGCATCGCGAACAGGGCCATCGTCACCGCCACATACAGCGCGGTATCGGTGTACAGACTGCTGCCATGATCGGCGCTGGCTGGCGCCAGAACCTGGATGCTGGCGCTGATCGCCTTGAACTGCAGGGCCACGTAGGGCACGGCGGCAAACAGGGCGATGATGGTCACCAGCGCCGCCAGCGGCCGCGAGCGACCGAAGCGCGCGGAGATCAGGTGCGAGATCGAGCTGATGTTCTGCTGGCGGGCAATCAGTACCAGCCGTTCGAGCAGTCCGCTGGCGAAGGCAAAGACCAGGATCGGACCGAGATAGATCGGCAGAAAGGCCCAGCCGCTGCCGCGCGCCGTGCCGACGGCACCGTACAGGGTCCAGGTGGTGCAATAGACCCCGAGCGCCAGGCTGTAGACCCAGGCGCGCAGCGGCGGCTGGCTGGTCAGCCCGGCGCGGCGGTCGCCCCAGGCAGCCACCGAGAACAGCGCCACCAGGTAGGCGACGGCCACGAGCAGCAGCAACCAGGGAGCGATCATGGCGGCGCCCGGCTAGATCGACAGCGACATGGAGCGAAGGCGGCACCGGCACTGCAGTCCGACCCGTCCGCTGCCGCCGGCATTCACCCTCATCGGCTCAGCGCGGTGCGTCGGGCTGCTTTTCCGGTTGCGCCAGATCGAACTCGGACATCTGCAGGCAGCGCTCGTAGATGCGGGTGACGGTCGGGTAGGGCGTCATATCCATGCCGTAGCGCAGGGCGTTGTACACCTGCGGAATCAGGCAGCAGTCGGCCATCGTCGGCTCGTCGCCCTCGCAGAATTCGCCGGTGGACGGATTGCCGCCGAGCAGTTCTTCCAGCGCGCCAAAACCCTCGCTCATCCAATGCCGCATCCAGGCCTGTTTCTGGGCCAGATCGGCGCCGAGTTCATTCTGCAGGTAGTCGAGCACGCGCAGATTGTTCAGCGGGTGCATGTCACAGCCGATCACCTGGGAAATGCCGCGCACCCGCGCACGTTCCCGGGCGTTGGCCGGCATCAGCACATAACCATTGCCATGGTAGACATCGGCCAGATATTCAATGATGGCCATCGACTGGCGGATGATGCGTTCGCCGTCGACCAGCACCGGGATCAGTTTCTGCGGATTGAGCTGGGCATAGCTGTCGCTGCGCTGCTCGCCGCCCTCGGCCAGCAAGTGCACCGACTGGTAGTCGTAGGCCAGTCCCTTGAGGTTCAGCGCGATGCGTACCCGGTACGCTGCGCTGGAACGCCAATAGCTGTAGAGCCTGATCAAGTCCGTCATGACGCGCCCCCGCCCGCTGGAGCCACAAGCATAATGCAGTGACGCCTCGCCAGCACGTCCGGACCCCGCCGCTGATTCGAGGCCTTGCAGTTCGGGCGCAGGCATTTGATGCTGCGCGCCCCCGGTTTCTGTAGACAAGCCATGCTCGCTCTGGTCAGTGCCCGCGCCGCTCGTGCGCTTGATGAGGATCTGCCGCGGCTAGCCACCGCCCTCGCCGCACGCGGCGTCGACTTCGAGATCTGTGACTGGGACGATCCGGACGTGGACTGGTCGCGCTACCGCCTGGCGCTGTTGCGTTCCACCTGGGACTACATCGACCGTTACGCCGAGTTCGGCGCCTGGATCGATCGGGTGTCGGCTCAGACGCGTTTGCTCAACCCGCCCGACGTGGTGCGCTGGAATACCCACAAGGGCTATCTGCTGGATCTGGCACGGCGTGGCGTGGCCATCGTGCCGTCAACACTGCTGCGACCGGGCGACGCCATCGAACTGCCTGAAGTGCCCGAACTGGTGGTCAAGCCGGCGATAGGCGCCGGTTCGCGCGACGCCCGCCGATTCCAGAACGATCTGGCGGGTGCCCACGCCCACGCCCGGCAAATGCTCGACGCCGGCCGCGATGTGCTGGTGCAACCCTATCTGGCGCGGGTCGACGAGGCCGGTGAAACGGCGCTGGTCTACTTTGGCGGACGCTATTCGCATGCGCTGCGCAAAGGCCCGCTGCTGGCTGCCAATGCCGAGGCCACCAACTCGCTGTTCGCACCCGAGAGCATCACCTTGCGCCAGCCCGACGCCGCCGAACGGGCGCTGGCCGAGCAGGTGCTGGCCGCCATTCCCTTCCCGGGACCGATGACCTACGCCCGCGTCGACCTGCTGCGCGACAGCGCCGGCGACCCGGTGCTGCTGGAGCTGGAATTGACTGAACCTTCGTTGTTTCTGGCACATGCACCGGCTGCGGCCGAGCGCCTCGCCGAACTCCTCGGCCAGCTCTGCGCTGCCCGCTGAGGCTTGTCCGCGGCGCGCGCGTGCTGCCGAGGGTGGATGCGGTCCGTTCTCCGCAAACATATCGCAAGTAATTGATTTTAAGTAGGTGCCATCTTGGCCGCGGAGCGGCCTACGTGAGTGGAGCAGCTGTCACGTAGACCCTTCGGGTCAACGTGACCTACCTCCAGTTGTTTGCTGCGCGTACAAGCGCACCGCCAGGGGCGAGCGGGACTCCCACACACAGGGGCGTCGCTAACCCGAGCCCACCCGCGCCGGTGGTTTCGGCAGCCAGATCGACACGATCAGGCCGCCTTCGGGGCGGTTGCTGAGGCGGATGCGGCCGCCATGGGCTTCGGCAATTTCCCGCGCCAGTGCCAACCCCAGGCCGGTGCCGGAGCGCTTGGTCGAATAGAAGGGCAGCAGCGCCTGCTCCAGCACCGTGTCGGTCATGCCGGTGCCGCGGTCACGCACCTGCAGCAGGAACTGCTGGCCGGCATCGAGCACCGCGATCTCGACGTCTTGCGCGGCCGATCCGGCCTCCACCGCGTTCTTGCACAGATTGATCAGCACCTGTTCGATCTGGGCGCGGTCGACGAAAGCGCTGGCTTCCGGCAGGGGCAACACGATCCGCGCCGACTGCGACTGCACCACGGTGTCGAGCAGGGCTTCCCAGGGCACCGCCTGCAGTCGCGGGGTCGGCAGCTTGGCGAAGCGTGCATAGCCGCCGATGAAGGTCCCCAGATGCTGGGCGCGCTCGTCGATGGTGGCGAAGATCTTCTGCAGGCTGGCCTTGTCGCCGCGCTCGGCATAGACGCGGCCGGTATGCGCCATCGAGGCGATCGGTCCGAGGGCGTTGTTGAGTTCGTGACTGATCACCCGGATGACCTTCTTCCAGGTCGCCACTTCCTGCCGCGCCAGTTCCCGGGTCAGGCGCCTGAGCATGGTCAGCTGGTGGCGGCGGCCGTGCAGATCGAAGGATCGTCGGGTCAGATGGAACACGTCTTCGTCACCATCGACGGTGAGGGTGACCAGGCCATCCAGTCCCGAGCGCAGCGGTTCGGCCAGCGCTTCGGGCAGGCGCGCCACCAGATCCTCGAAGGCATGCCCTTCGAGCTTGCCCTGGATGCCGAAGAGCTCGCGCGCGGCCAGATTGCCGTAGATCACATGGCCGCGCGGATCGGTCAGCAGCAGCGCGGTCGGCGTGTTCTGGACCACGGTATCGAGCAGCAATTCGCGCTGGACCAGACGCTGACGCTCATCGCGCAACTGCGCGCCGAGGGCATTCAGGGCCACGGTCAGGTCGGCCAGATCCGGATCACCCGGAACCCGGATCGAGGTCGCGAAATCGGCATCGGCCCAGGCTGCCACCAGCGTCGACAGCGCCCGTAAATGATCGGCCGACGGCGTGCGCTCACGGCGGATGGCGATCAGCGCAAACCCCAGACCGAAAGCCAGCGCCGCCGCCAGCGTGGCCCACAGGCCCAGTTCCCGTGTGGCCCACGACGACAGCAACACCAGCAGCACGCCCCAGACGGTCCAACCCGGCAGGCGCTTGAGGCGGGCAAGCTGGCGGCGGGCTGGGTCTGGCGGCGGCATGGGTTTCCGGGAGTGGGGCGAAGGGCGACAGTTTCTGGCGATTGGCGAAACCGGCAACTGGCGATTGGCGAAACCGGCAACTGGCGATTGGCAACTAGCGATTAGGGCGCTGAACGGGATGGATCGCAAGCGGCTGGTGCAATCAGCTCTCGCGTCATTGCGACCCCGGACTTGATCCGGGGGAAGCAATCCAGAGGCGCAGCGTCGAAAGCACTGGATTGCTTCGTCACTGCGTTCCTCGCAATGACGCCGGGACTCGGCTTTGTGGGTCCAGACTTGTCTGGACGCTCTTGAATCCATGCTGCAGAGGCGTCCAGACAAGTCTGGACCTACAGAAGCGCTTCGCCAGCACTACCCACAACCGACAACCGACAACCGACACCCCACACCCGCTTCACTCCCGGCGCACATCGACGCCGTACTTCTCCATGCGCCGGTACAGGGCCTGGCGCGACAGGCCCAGGCTCTGGGCGGCTTCGGCGACGACGCCGCCGGCGCGGGACAGGGCCTCCTCGATTTCGTCGCGGCTGGGCTCGCGCAGGGTGTTGTCGCTGCTGTGCTGGTTCGGATGGCTGGCCGCGGGCAGGCCCAGGTCCTCCACCGTGACCACCCCGCCCTGGCACAGCAGGCTGGCGCGGGTGATGGCGTTTTTCAGTTCGCGCACATTGCCGGGCCAGGCGTGCGCTTCGAGCGCACGCCGGGCGCTGTCGGCCAGACGCAGGCCATCGCCGAGGAAATGTTCCGCCAGCGGCACGATGTCTTCGCGACGCTCGGCCAGGGCCGGCAGCTTCACTTCGATGACGTTGAGGCGGTAGTACAGATCCTCGCGGAACTCACCCTTGCGGATCATCGCTGGCAGATCGGCATTGGTGGCCGACAGTACCCGCACCTTGACCTCGCGGGTGCGATTGCTGCCGAGGCGCTCGAAGCGACCGCTCTCGATTACCCGCAGCAGCTTCATCTGCCCGGCCGGCGGCAGATTGCCGATCTCGTCGAGAAACAGGGTGCCGCCATCGGCCGCTTCGAAACGCCCTTCGCGGGCCTTGCCGGCGCCGGTGTAGGCGCCGGCCTCGGCGCCAAACAACTCGGCCTCGAGCAGATCCGAGGGCAGCGCGCCGCAGTTCACGGCAATGAAGGGGCCATCCTTGACCCGCGAGTTGGCATGGATGATCTCGGCAATGCGCTCCTTGCCGGCGCCATTGGGCCCGGTGATCAGGATCGGCACATCGGCGCTGGCGATCTGACAGGCCAGCCGCAGCACGCGTTCGGTGGCCGGAGCCGCGTAAACCATGCCGCGCAGATCGAACTCGCGCGCCAGCGAGCGTCGCCCTTCGGATTCGCGCACGCTGAGCTTGCGCGCCTGACGGCTGCTCTCGGCCAGTTCCAGCAGATTGCGCACCGTGGTCAGCAGCCGCTGGTCATCCCAGGGCTTGCTCAGATAGTCGGCGGCGCCGGCCTTGACCAGCTCCACCGCCTGTTCCAGATGCGACCAGGCCGTCAGCAGAATGACCGGCAAGTCTGGATACTTTTCGCGAATCTGCCGGAACAACGCCACGCCCTCCTCGCCCGAGGTGGTATCGGCCGAGAAATTCATGTCCTGGATCACCAGATCGATGGACTCACGCGCCAGCGCATCCAGCCCGGCGCGCGGACTGGCGGCGGTGCTGACGCCATGCCCGTCCAGACCCAGCAGCAGTTCCAGCGCGGTGCCGATGGCGGGGTTGTCGTCGATGATGAGGATTGCCGACATGGTTATGGGTTCACTTGGACGTTGGTGGTGGGCAATCGGCGGATAGCAACTGGCAACTGGCAACTGGCAAATGGCAAATAGCAAATAGCAAATAGCAAATAGCAAATAGCAACTAGCGATTGGGGCGTGTTTGCTGGGTTTCAGCGGCGAGGTTGCGGTCCAGGGTTTTGCGCAGGGATTGCAGCATGCGTCCCAGTTCGTCAGCTGATTTCAGCGCGGCATCCGCAGGTCGCTTCGTCAAATCCAGTCTCTCAGCCAGAAGAAGTTGTGTTTCGAGCTCTGCGAGTGACCCCAGAGCCAAAGCAATGAACCGGGCGAATTCCCTGGTGGACAGGCGACCGCGCCCCTCGGCAATGCACGATGGTACCGACACCGCGGAACGCCGAATTTGCTGTGCCAAACCGAACTTCTCCGAGTCTGGCAGCGACTTGGCAAGGTCATAGGCTTCGGCGGCGAGATCCATGGCGCGTTTCCAGACTTCAAGATCGCGGTAGCTCATCGGGTGGCAACTGGCGAATGGTGTTTGGCGATTAGGGCGCAGAGTTCAACATCGGGGCAAGCGCTGAAGCTGTCAAATCCATCGACCTCGCCCCGCATCACCACCTCGCGCCCCAATCGCCAGTTGCTAACAGCTATTTGCCGCTCTCACGCTGACCTCGTCGCTATCGCCGGTGCGATCCGGCTGGCACGCAGGGCGGGGCCGAGGACGGCCAGCTGGCCGATGATCAGCACCACGACCGCGCCCACCGGCAGCCAGGTCCAGGGCAGGCGATCGAAGCCCAGGTACTGCACCAGCGCCACGTTGATGCCCAAAGCCAGCGCCGAGCCGGCGGCGACGCCGATCAGGGCAATCAGGGCGTTCTCGGTCTGGAAGTAACGGACGATGTCGCGCTGGCGGGCGCCGAGTGCGCGGCGGGTACCGATCTGCTTGGTGCGCTGGGTGACCCAGAAGCTGGCCTGACCGACGATGCCGAAGGCCGTGACCGCCAGCAGGGCGATGCCGATCACCGCAAGCAGTACGGCCATGGCGCGGTCGTTGCGATAGGCCTCGGCGCGGATCTCGTCGAAACCGCGGATGGACGGAATGATGCGGTTGCGCTCGACCGCGAACAGTTTTTCCTCCACCTGCGACATCACCCGGTCGCGCTCGCCGGGCTGGGTACGCACGATGAAGCCACTGGAGCCGACCAGCTTGTACGGCGACACAATGGCGCGATCGGGGTTGCGCGAGCGCGGCCACGGGGTGGCGAGGTGATCGGTGACCCCGATGATGCGCTGCTGGGGCTCGCTGCGATCGCCGGTGATGTTGATCATCTTGCCGATCGCGCTTTCGCCGGGAAACAGCTTCTCGGCCAGACCCTTGCTCACCAGCACCACCGAGGGATTGGGCTGGTCGCCCTGCTTGAAGGGCGTGATTTCCCCCGGTTCAAACATGCGGCCCTCGATGACCCGGGAGCCGAGGGCTTCGAGGAATTGCTCGTCGCCCATGTACATGGCCGCCGAGCGGTCAGCGCCGTCGGCCCGGTCTTCAGCCTTCAGCGCGACACTGGTGTTCCAGCCGCTGCGGCCCATGGGGATGCTGAAGGTGGGCGTCACTGCCAGCACGCCAGGGATGGCGCGCACGGTGGCCAGATCCTGATCGGTGGCCTGCTCGTCCGGGCGCACCTGTCCGATGTTCTGGTTGTGGAACAGAAACACATTGGGCTCGTCGACCCCGCTGGCGAGCGCCATGGCCTCGATGCGCTCGTCGACGATGAACAGCACGTTGGCGAGGATCGCCAGGGTCAGCGCAATCTGCGCTGCGATCAGCGTCGCCGCCACCGGATTGCGTTTCAGGGAGGACAGTATCGGTCGGATTTCCATACGCAGGGTCCTTGGGTTGTCAGGGCACGAGGGCGAGAGGGCGCGAGTCAGGAGTTTCGGGGGCAGACCGCTTTCGGCTGCCCCGTGCCCTCGTACATCAATTGGTCTTCAGCTGCGAGGCCGGGGCGATGCGGCAGGCGCGCCAGGCGGGGTAGGCACCAGCGCCCACGGCGCCGACGATGGCCACCAGCAGCAGCAGGCCGAACAGGCTGGTGTCGAGCGTGGCGACCTTGTCGAAGCGCGGAATCAGCGTGCGCACCATGGCCAGGCCGCCCAGGGTCAGCAGCAGTCCCATGACCGCACCCAGGGCTCCGATCAGTCCAGACTCGATCAGGTGCTGCGCGAAGATCTCCCGGCGCCTGGCGCCGAGCGCACGGCGCAGGCCGATTTCTCCACTCTTGCGCAGGAACTTGGCCAGCAGCAGTCCGGCGGCGTTGAGCAGGCAGACCACCAGAAAGGCCACACCGACACCGGCAAAGATGCGGGAATCATCGGGTACCACCTGATTCTGGGTCAGCCATTCCATGACATTGCTGAGCCGGTTGTTGTCCGGACGCTGGAAGCGGCCGGACTTGCGCTGTTCGGCGACATAGGCGCTCAGATAGGCCAGGTACTCCTCGCGAGCCGCAGCATCCGGAAGTTCCACCCAGTACTGGGTCATCACGCAATCGGATTCTCGCAGGCCGGCAAAGCCCGCGCCCGGCGGTGGTTCGAAACAGTTGATGCTGCCGTCGATGTCCATTGCCTTGGCCGTGGCCACGCTGAAGGGCAGGTAGATGTCCTCCGGATTGCTCAGGGTGTCGGTGGTGATGTCGTAGAACAGCGGATTGAGCTTCCAGGTATCGAGCACACCGACGATCGAAAAGTCCTCGTCATCCAGACGGATGCGTTCACCGAGCACGTCCGTGCGCCGGAACACACGGTCAGCCAGTTCGCGCGAGATCACGGCGACCCGGGCTTCTTTCTGGTCATCGGCCCGGGACCAGGGACCGCCCTGCAGGAAAGGTGCATCGAACATCGCGAAGAAATCGGCGCCGGCGGCGCGCACCGTGGCCAGCCGCGGCCGCACCTCCGGATCGCTCGGCACCACGCTGACACTGGAGCGGCGCATGGCGGTCTGACGCATGGCCCTGGCATCGGCCATCAGGCGCTCGGCATCACCGTGCGTGAGCTGGTTTGGCGGCAGATTGTTTTCCTCATCGAAGGCTGAATCCTTGGACCAGTTGTCCAGCTGCACCGCATAGAGCACCTCACTCTTGTGCGGAATCGGATTGCCCGAGAGCCGGTAGAGCACCGTGAAGGCAGTCATCGCCGTCGCCAGGCCGAGCGCAATCGCCAGCACCATCAGCGCCGACAGCACCGGCGTGCGTTTCAGGGCCAGCGTGGCGAGTTTCAGGTAGTAGGTGAACATGGTGGGGAAACTCCGAAGTTTGGTCAGCTACGGGATGGGGCACGGGGCACGGGGCACGGGGCACGGGAAAAGCAATGACCCGGAAGCCCGCGGCACCGGCTCTTCCCGTGCCCCGTGCCCCGTTTCCCCTGCCCCCGCTCCATCACGCCACCGCCCTTGGCTTGTCGACGCCGCGGATCGGGGCGAAATCGGCTTCGGCCAGATCCACCACCTGACCGTCGACGATGTGCACATGGCGGCGGGCGCGACGGGCCAGTTCCAGATCGTGGGTGACCATGATGATGGTCGTGCCCTGACTGTTGATCTCCTCCAGTAGCTCGAGCACGCCTCTGGCCATCACCGTGTCGAGGTTGCCGGTGGGTTCGTCGGCGAGCAGCAGTTTCGGTTCCCCGGCCAGGGCCCGGGCAATGGCCACGCGCTGCTGCTGGCCGCCGGACAGTTCCGCCGGATAGTGGTGCAGGCGTGAGCCGAGACCAACCCGCGCCAGCGAGGATTCGATGCGGCGCTTGCGCTCGGCCTTGGGGAAGCCACGGTAGCGCAGCGGCACGTCGACGTTGTCGAACAGATCCAGATCGGCGATCAGGTTGAAGCTCTGGAAGATGAAGCCGATCTTCTCGTTGCGCAGGCGCGAGCGGGCATCGTCGTTGAGATTCTTGACGTCGATGTCGTCGAGTTTGTACACGCCGTCGGTGTGCTCTTCGAGCAGGCCGGCGATGTTCAGAAAGGTGGTCTTGCCCGAGCCCGACGGCCCGGTCACGGCGACGAATTCGCCGGCATTCACGGTCAGAGTGAGATCACGCAGCGCGTGGGTCTCGACCAGCGAGGTGCGGAACACTTTGCGGAGGTTTTGCATGTGGAGCATGGGCTGGGTTCCTGTCATTGGACGGTGTCTGGACGTAGCTCGCATCGGCTGCTTGGCGGTCTGAGCACAAGAGCGGGGTTGGGGGCCAGGGGCTGGGGCGCGTTCTTGTTGAGCATGGTTGACATCAAGTTGGCGAAAGGGTGCACCTTCTGGTTCTGGATCAGTTTGCTAGCGCGCCTGCAGCAATCCGCCCCAGCCCCCAGTCCCTAGCCCCGCATTTGTTCTTGGATTCGCCTGGGGCATCACCCACCTCATCGCGTCAACAACACTTCATCCACGCCGGGCAGGTCGTCGATGCCGGCCAGGATCACCTGCTGCCCGGGCCGCAGGCCATCGATGACCTCGAAGGCCGTGACCGAGCTCGATCCCAGCTGTATCGACTGGCGCCGGGCGACATCGCCGTCGATGACCCAGGCAAAGGCCGGATCGCGTTCGAAGGCCGGGCCGCGCTCGACCAGGGTGACATCGGGCTTTTCCTCCAGCAGCACCCGCACCTGGACGCGCTGGTTCTGGCGCAGTGATCCGGCGCTGGCGTCGGTGAGGCGGATGCGGGCCAGCACCTGGGCGTTCTGGACTTCCGGCGACACCAGCCGGACCTCGCCCTGGCGGCGTTCGGCGCCGATGGAAATCTCGGCGCTGAGCCCCGGTACGAGGGAATCGGCATAGACCTCCGACACCGCCGCCTCCACTTCCAGTTCGGTCAGATCGACCACCATCATCAGCGCCTGATTGGCGGCGACATTGGCGCGATCGGTGACCAGCCAGTTGCCGACCACGCCGTCGAAGGGCGCGCGCACTTCCAGGGCCGCCACCTGACGCTGCAATTCCTCGACCAGCAGTCGCTGACTGGCCAGCTGTTCGTCGTAGGTCTTCAAATCCAGCACCAGCGAGTCGCGCTCCAGGCGCAGATCGGCCTCGGCGCTGGACAGCGTGATCTTGGCGCCTTCCAGCACATCCTGGGCGCGCTTCAGATCGACCTCGGGCAGCACGCCCTTGGCGAAGGCCAGCTGGGTGCGCTCGAGTTCACGGGCGGCGGCCTTCTGGGCGATGCCGGCGGCATCGATGGCGCGCTGCTTCTCCAGCACCGTGCGGCGATTGTTGATGTCCTGGCGCTCGCGTTCGGCCGACACCCGCGCCAGGGTCGATTGTTCGCGTTTGAGCTCACTCTCCAGCTCCGGGCTGTCGACGGTTGCCAGCAGCTGATCCTTCTGCACCATGGCACCGGGTTCCACGACAAAGCGGACAATGCCCGGTGCCGAGGTGTACAGCGAAGGACTGCGCGCGGCGACCACCCGCCCCTGGGAGCTGAGATCGCGCACCAGCGTGCCCTGGCTGACCTCGCCGATGCGCACCCGCTGGCGCGAGAGCGTGTGTTCGGCGGTCAGCGTGGGGCCGAGGGCAAAGCCGCCAACCACCAGCAGCACCAGTACCGCAGCAGCGAGCCACAGACCACGCCTGCGCAGCGGATTTGCAGAAGCGCGCAGGGGACGATCGGTGGCGGAGGTGTCTCGGATCATGGTTACGCCGTAGCCAGGGTGACGGTGATGTGTATGCATGACCCATGCCATGCATCAAGTCTTTGAATATATTGATTTCTTCTCTATTGTCTGGATGGGCGGACGCAAACCGGACGGTCTACGGACAGCCCGGTCGGAGCGGCCCGGGCAGGTTTGCCGCCGCCGCCAGTCGGCGCAGGGCCGCGCCCCGCTTGCCCGTCGGCACGCGCTGCCGTAGCGTCACCGACACAGTATCCAGCGCCCGAACGAGGCCTCCCATGCAATGTCCCAAGTGCCAGGCCGAGATGGAAAAGGTGGCCACTGCCCACGGCGTGGTCGATCGCTGCACGGCGTGCAAGGGTCTGTGGTTCGACCTGATGGAGCACGAGGAGCTCAAGCCCGATGCCGACATCATCGACATCGGCAGTGAGGAACTGGGCCGCAGGCACAACGCGATCGACCGGATCCACTGTCCGGTGTGTCCGAACAGCATGATGTTGCGGATGGTCGATCCGCAGCAGCCGCACATCTGGTTCGAGAGCTGTCCGGTCTGCTACGGACGCTATTTCGACGCCGGTGAGTTCCGTGATCTGAGCGAGCACAGCCTTGGCGACCTGTTCAAGCGCTGGCGCGCCAAGGCGCGCGATTGAGGCTTGTTGCCCAGTGCCTTATCGGCTGATCAAGGACGTCTGAAGCCATGTTGCTGGCTGCATTGTCGATCTTCCAGCGGCGCCCGCGGATTCCTCTGTCCGCCGAAGATCTGGCCGCGCTCGATCGCGAAGGCGCGCGTAGTCTCAATAACGCGATGGTGCGCAGCCTGAGGCGAACGCGCCAGCAGTTGTGGTCGGTGCTGCTGGGTCTGGGCTTTCTTGCCACCGGTGCGGTGGCCCTGAAGTGGTCGGCTTCAGGCCTGCTGGCGGTCGTCGCCGTGAGCGCAGCCATGACCGTGTTGATCGACGCGCTGCGCTGGAGCAGGGCGCGACGCTGGGTCAACCACAGCCATCAGCGTGAGCATCGCACCTGGGAATTGCTGTTGCTGGCCTGGCAGGTGGAGCGCGGTCAGAGCATGCGTCTGGCGCCCAGATCGGCGCCGAGCGAGCGTCAGACGCTGCGGATTGCCGCGGCGTGCACGCTGCTCGGCCTGCCGACAGCGGGTTTGCTGCTGGTCGCGATGGGCTGGACCAGCCTCGAACAAATCTGGGCGAATCGCTACCTGCCCTTGCTGACCATGGGCTATCTGGCCTGGATGCTGTTGCGGGGTCTGATGGACATTCACTACGTCAAGGGCTCGACTGTAGGCACGCGCACGCTCTGCCTGGAATCCGAAGACGCCCTCGATGTCTATGCACTGGCAGCGTGTTTCGGGTTGCTGATGTTGCCGCTGGGAGCTGCCGGAGCCATGGCCCTGCCCTTTCTGATCCAGCTGACGCGTCTGGCCTGGCGGGCCTGGCGCTACTGGTGGCTGCGACAAGCGCTGCAGTTGCTGAGTCGGCGCATCTACCAGCGCCACCCGGAATCGTTGCGAGCGTCGGTCTGAGCCTGTAGTCGGGCCAAAGGCCTCCCTGTTGTGCGTTCAGTGACGTGAGCCGAAATCCAGATAGCTGGGGTCATGAAAGGTCGCCACCCAGCGCGGCCGATAGGCGACGGCCAGGGTCAGCACGGCTCCGGTGGCAAAGCCTTCGGGGAACATCAGCGCCGGCACCGTCAGCAGGAAGTTCTCGCCCAGGGTATCGAGGTCAAAGCCGCCCAGTGCCAGCAGAATGAGCAATTTGCCGACATGGGCCAGGGCGATTGAGAGTGCACCGGCCAGAAAGGCATTGAACAGCAGATACACGAACAGATGCGCCGGCATCCGTTTCTGGGCGAAATCCAGCAGCGCGGTGGTGACCAGCACCGGCAACAGGCCAGTGATCAGCAGATCCAGCGGCAGGCTCAGCCAGTAGCGCTGCCAGAGCAGGGCCACCAGAGCCACCGCCAGCATCTGCAGCAGGGCAGCAAAGCGCCAGCCCAGCATCAGCGCGGCAATGCTGGCGCCGAACAGATGCAGATCCAGCCCCGGCTGCAATTCGATGCGCCCCAGCCGGGCAGACACGCTCAAGGCCAATAACGCAAAGAACACGGCCTGCGCCTCCAGGTCACGCAGGCGCCGCGAGTCGATACCCAGCAGCGCCACCACCAGCACGGCCATCACGATCAGCGCGGCGGCGGCATTCAGCCAGAGCGGCAGCACAGGCACAGCGTGTCGATCTCGCTTGATCCGGACCAGCGTCGAGTCTGGCAAAGACGGGCCGCGGACGGGCTGATCGAGATCAGTGGCGGGGTGGGGGCACGGGGCAGAGGGCAGGGGGAAGGGGGCAGGGGATTCGCGCTGCCAACGCAATGTAAGCGGACACATGTAGTGAAATCTCGGGACACTTGGTGTGCAATGTCAAAATAGCGCCATATAAGCGCTCTCA
>JALHRS010000078.1 GCA_022841325.1 Lysobacterales bacterium
CATCCGTGGCCGAGCGTGCGCTTTGCCGCCAATCACCCAAGGTGGGAGCCCGGTGCGTCAATCACGCCCGCCGGGATCTGTGCGGGGGGCGTGCCGTGAGGCGCGTCTCTACCGCGATACCGCGGTGACTGACCGGGCGCATGACGGCGCCCGGTCAGTGGATCAGGCTCATCCCCGCATCGCGCGCCGCGGCACGATCAAAGGTCATGGTGCATTCGCAGTCGGCCGCCTGACCACTCAGCGCGATCAGACAGTCGGCGAAATCGGCCTTGCCTCCGGCAAACAGCTTCAGCGCCTGCCAGATCAGCTCGCTGCGCTCCACGCGGAGCACGTCGGTGCGCAACAGGCCATCAATCGCCGCGGCCACCTCCGTCCTGTCCAGATCGTAGGCTGCCGATAGCACCCAGACCAGTTCAACCACGGCGGTCACCGCCACGAAACCCGGGCTTTCACGGTGCAGTGATTCCATCACAGCCGTCGCCAGACGAGACTGCCTGGCGTCGTCCTGCATGATGTAACGCACCAGGACGTTGGTGTCGAGGCCGATCACTTGGCTGCCGCGCCGCGTCGCGCGATCGCTGCGTTCATCTCTTCAATCGACACCACCGCCTTGGCCTTGCCGAACATGCCCTTGAGCGCGGTGACCGGACGCGTAGCCGCGACAATCTCGAACTTCCCGCTGTCGGTCTGGATGAATTCCAGTCGATCGCCAGCAGCCACCTGCAAGGCCTCACGTACCGCCACAGGAATCGTGATCTGACCTTTGCTGGTGAGAGTTGCAGTGCTCACGGCGGATTCTCCTTACATAAGAGTAAGGAATCTTAGCACACGTCAATGCCCCTCGTGCCCATGCCGCATCGGCTTGGCCTGGTTCATCGGCGCATCGCCCGGCGGCAGCGGTTCGCGCCGCACCGGTGATCCGAAATCCGGATCCTGGCTGATGCAGCGCGCCACCGTGCCCTCGGGATGCGGGTACCAGCCGGGATCGCTGTAGTCGCCGGCCTTGAGGTCGTCACGCACCTTGACCACGGTGAACATGCCGCCCATCTCCAGATTGCCGAAGGGTCCCACGCCCATCATCATCGGCAGGGTGTTTTCCGGACCCGGCATATGGCCCATCTGGGTGTGGTCCTGATGTTCGGCCATGCCGGTCTCGCCCATGGCCATATAGCCCGGCAGCAGCTTGCGGATTTCGGACTCGACGCCGCTCTGGTCCACGCCCAGCGTGTTCGGGACGTCGTGACCCATGGCGTTCATGGTGTGATGCGATTTGTGGCAATGGAAGGCCCAGTCGCCGGCCTGGGCGATGAACTCGATATCGCGGGTCTGGCCCACGGCCACGGTCTCGGTGACCTCGGTGCGCCACAGATTGCGCGGCCAGCGCCCGCCATCGCCACCAGTCACCCAGAAGCGCGGTCCGTGCATGTGGATGGGATGGTCGTGCATCGACAGATTGCCAATGCGGATGCGCACGCGCTCACCACTGCGGGCGACGATCGGATCAATCGCCGGGAACACCCTGGAGTTGAAGGTCCAGAGGTCGAAGTCGGTCATCACCGAGGGATCGGGACGCCAGGTGCCCGGATGCAGCGCCCAGTTGTGCAGCAGCAAGGCATAGTCGCGGTCGATGCGCTCGGGCTCCGCCTGGCGCGGATGAATGATCAACAAGCCCATCATGCCTACCGCCATCTGTACCATTTCGTCGGCATGCGGGTGATACATGTGGGTGCCGTGCTGGCGCAGCGTGAACTCGTAGACATAGGTTTCGCCCGGCTTGATATGCGGCTGGCTGAGTCCACCCACACCATCCATGCCCGAGGGCAGATCGATGCCGTGCCAGTGAATGGTGGTGTGCTCCGGCAATCGATTGGTCACCAGTATGCGCACCCGATCGCCTTCGTTGACCTCGATGGTCGGCCCGGGCGTACTGCCGTTGTAGCCCCAGCACTTGGCGCGGGTACCGGGGGCGAACTCGTGTTCGATCTCCTCGGCGACCAGATGAAATTCCTTGACCCCGCCTTTCATTTGGAAGGGCAAGGTCCAGCCATTCAGCGTGCGCACTTTGGGATGGCGTCGTGGGCCGCTGGCACTGGCATCGGCCAGCGCCGCGGCCGGCACGGTCGCCGCCAGCGTGGCGGCGCCGGTGTTCAAGAAGAAATCACGTCGATTCATGGCAGTTTCGCTTCGTAGTTCAGGTGGCGCCAAGGGCGCTGCCTGACGTCGTTGATGCAGATCGCTGAGTCACCTGGACCAGTGCGCGGCCAGATGACCAAGGTTTTCAATGGTGGTGGTGCTGATGCCTATCGTCGGGCGCCTCTTCGGTGTCCGGAAGAATGGCGTCGACGCCGATGCTGACTTCGCCCATGTCGCCATCGTCGGGCAATCGTCCACCCACGGCGCGGCGCAGCTCGGCCCGCGCCACCCAGTAGTCACGCACCGCCTCCAGGTAGTCCTGGTAGGCGGCGTACTGCTCCTGTTTCACCAGCAGCAGCTCGAACGCGCCCTTGAACATGAAGTTCAGCTCGCGCTGGGTGCCATCGACGATGCCCTCGCGCTGAGGCAGCAACCGGGCCTGGTATTGCTCGGCAACATCGCTCTGCATCTGCAGGCGTTCCAGTGCCAGAGCCAGCTGGTTGTCGATGGCCAGTTCCAGTTCCGACAACCTGGCCGCAGCCGCGTCGCGCTCGGCTTCGGCTCGGGCGATGGCAGCCTGTCCCTGCTGGAAGATCGGCAGCTCGAGGCTGGCTTCCAGACCGCGAATGCGAGCGCCGTCGGTTTCGGTTTCGCGTTCGATGCCCAATTCGATGTCGCCGAACCAGCGCCAGTTGCGCGCCAGCTTGAGCGCGTCCTCGCGCAGCGCCAGCTCGGCCTGAGTGGCAGCGTAATCCAGGCGCTGCTGGCGGGCCAGTGGTGCCAGCGTGTCGGCATCCAGGGCCCGCGCCGTCGGCCCCGGCAGTCGCGCAGGTACCGTCCACGGCGCGCGGCTGCGCAGGCCCAGCAGCGCAGCCAGCTCCGCCCGGGCCTCAGCCACATCAGCGCCGGCCCGGCGTGCCTCGATGCTGGCCTGGGTGGCTGCGGCCTGCTCCATCAACAGCTCCAGTCGCGGCAAATTGCCAGCCGCATGGAAGCGCTGCGCCAGCTCGGCCGACAACTGCGCCGCCTTCGCAATCGCCTCGCGCATGGCCTGGGTCTGCAGCGCTGCCACCGCTCGGTACCAGGCCACTTCCACATCCACCGCCAGATCCAGCACCGCGGCACCGATCTGTTGCTGAGTGCGCGCAAACTCGGCCTTGGCCATGCGCGTGCTTGCCGGCAGCAACAGCAGTTCGGTGAAACTCTGACTGAAGTGGCGGGTGTAGCCGCGACCGTCGCCACCGCGTTCATCCTTGCGCAGCAGCGCAAAGCGCGGATTCGACAAGCGGCTGGCTTCGATCAGGTCGGCGCGGGCCAGCCCGAGCTGGGCATATTCCGCCTGCAGGCGCGGATTGTTGATGAGGGCCAGCTGCAGGGCTTGATCCAGGGACAGTTCGCCTTGCGCCAGCTCGGCCACCCGGGTCGTCAGGGAAGCGGCATCGGCACCCTGTGACACGACCGTGGCCGGCAATCGACTGGCCGTCAGCTGGTCAACCGCCAGACGCCCATCCTGGCGCGAAGGACTGACACAGCCGGCGAGCGTTGCCAGCATCAGCACCATGGTGATGTGTCGCCAGTGGGGGCGGGTCATCGACTCTCCGGAGAAATCCATGTGGTTGGCGAGCGGCAGGTCCGGACTCGGGCCCCAAAGCCGACGGTCGCAGGACAAGCTTCCTTGGGGGCGAAGTGGTATTGCACGCACCTGGGCGCCGGAACAAGCAGGCTTCACCGCTCGATTATGCAGTGCGCTCGCGTGCGCAAGGCGTTAACGCTGGCTCGACGACGCCCTCGTCAGCGGGCAAAGCCAATGTAGATCAGCAACACGATCAGGATCAGCACGGCGCCCGCAGCCCGGGCCAGCGGCCAGGGCCGAAGATCGACTTCGCCACTGTCCTGCTGCACCCAGACCTGCGGTAATGGCCGTGCCTGTCCTATGGCCAGCATCAGCAGCACCAAGGTCACGAAGACCGCACCCAGGAAATGGAACTCGTGCATCGCCGCCACCAGGCGATCGAAGGGCGGCACGAAATAGCCCACCGCGATCAGGGCACAGCCGCCGATCAGGGCCACCTTGGCCGCCACCGGCGGTACCCGTCGCGCCAGCATGCCGACCACGACCACCGCGAAGATCGGGATGAAGTAGATGCCATTCATCTTCTGCAGATAGCCGAAGATGCTGCCGGTATGGGCCAGCAAGGGTGCGATCGTCATCGAGATGGCGGCCAGCACCCAGCCGAAGATCTTGCCCGAACGCACCACGCTGGCCTCGTCGGCATCCTTGCGCAGCACGGTCCGGTACAGGCCGAGACTGAACAGCGTGCAGGTGGAATTGAGCGCCGAATTGAAGGAGCTGAGGATGGCTCCCACCATCACCGCGGCGAAGAACCCGGTGAGCGGGGCCGGCAGCACCTCGTGCACCAGCCGCCCGTAGGCGTGGTCGGGCGCAATCCCTTCGGCCGCGAACAGCTGCCAGGCAATCATGCCGGGAATGACCAGGTACAGGGGACCGATGAGCTTCAGTGCGCCGGTCAGCAGCACGCCCTTCTGACCCTCAGCCAGACTGCTCGCGCCGAAGGTGCGCTGGATGATCTGCTGATTGGTGCACCAGTAGAACAAATGCAGCAGCAGCACCCCGGTGAACAGCGTCGAAAACGGGACCGACTGCTGCTCGGTGCCGATCGATGTGAACCGCTCCGGCTGTGTCGAGACCAGCAAACGCCATCCCTCGAGCACACCCTGTCCGTCACTGACCGCCTGCAGGCCGAACCAGGTGATCAGGAAGCCGCCAATCAGCAGGCCGATGCCGTTCAGCAGATCCGACACCGCTACGGTGCGCAAGCCGCCGAAGAGCGCGTACACCGAGCCGATGATGCCGACCAGCCACACCATCAGCCACAGATTGGTGGTCGGGCTCTCGATGCCGGTCAGGGCCGGCACATCGAGGATGCCGCTGAGCCCCGTGGCGCCGGTGTAGAGAATGATCGGCAACAGGATGACGGCGTAGGCCACCAGGAAGATCAGGTTGGTGATGACCTGCGTACCGTGATCGAAGCGCAGCTCCAGGTACTGGGGCAAGGTGGCAATGCCGCTCTTGAGAAAGCGCGGCAGGAAGAACAGCGCCATCAGCACCAGCGCCACCACCGCCACCACTTCCCAGGCCATCACACTCAGGCCATCGCTGTAGGCAGCGCCATTCAGACCGACCATCTGCTCGGTCGACAGATTGGTCAGCAGCAGCGAGCCGGCAATCAGTGGAAAACTGAGCGTGCGCCCGGCCAGAAAATAGCCCTTGCTGCTGGCGTGATCGTCGCCGCGGGTGAACCACCAGGTGGTCAGTCCGACCAGACCCGTGAACAGCACGAAGGAAGCGAGGGTGATCGTATGCATGGCAGCCAGGGCAGTGGTGGCGGGGGCAACACGCAGAGACGCTGGGCGGTGCGAGCCCGAATCGGCCGACCCGGACGCTGCTCAAGGATACGCTGCAGCCACTGTCGGTCAATCGACAGACCTGGGCACCCATCTGATCCGATGCCGACGCTCAATCCCACGGGGTCATCCCCCCGGTGGCGGTCAACAACAGCAACTGCGCCAGCAACAGCAGACCGACGATCGCGACCAGAACGGAAACCAGCACAAAGGCGAAATAGTTGAAGCCCGGCGTGAGGCCCTCCTGCAGTTCGTCGGCCAAAACTGAACGGGCTGACTCCATTCAGCTAATTTCGGGTGTTCTGTTCAGGCGGTCGGATGCAATCTGACGCCACGGACGAGGTCAAACGCGGGGTTTGGCGACTGCCCGGAGGCTTGAGGAGACCAGGCTATGAACAAGTTGATGATGGCAGCAGCGGCACTGCTTCTGGGCGCGAGCGCCATGACCGCAACAGCTGACAATGGTCGCGGCCGGGACGAAGGTCGCGGAGCACCGTCGGAGCAGGGCCGCAGCCAGCCGCAATCACAGCCGTCCTGGCATGCTTCGGGAGACTACGGCAGTCGTGGCAACAGCGAGGGCCGCAGGGGCGGTGATCACAACGGTGCCGCCCGCGACTATGGTCAGGGCCAGCGCGACAACCGTGGCAATCGCGGCGACCATCAGTACGGCGGTGGCCGGGCTTACCAGCAGGACCGCGGCAGCCTGGGACTGGCCTCATCGGGCGCGCAGCAGGAGTGGCGTGGTGACGGCCGTCGCGACAATCATGATCGCCACGGCTACAACGATCGTCACTACAACGGCCGCTCCGGTTATCGCCATGACTACAATCGCCACGGCCGCGGCAACGGCTGGAATTCCGGCTATCGCCAGGGCTACCGCTACGACCACCATTCGCGCTGGAACAACGACTGGCGCCGCAGCTGGAACCACGGCTGGTCCGGCCATCGCTATCGTGCGCCGTCGCGCTACTCCTATCCGCGTGGTTACGGCTATCGGAGCTGGTCGATCGGCTATCGCCTGCCGGCGCCCTACTACAGCTCCTACTACTACGTCGATTACCGCCCCTACGGCATCGCACCGCCGCCGTATGGCTGCCGCTGGGTGCGCATAGACGGCGATCTGGTCCTGGTCGAAATTGCTACCGGCATCATTGTCGACCTGCTCAACGGCTTCTATTACTGAGCCAGACCCCGGCGTCATTGCTTCCCCCGGACTTGATCCGGGGGAAGCAATCCAGACACACAGCGGCAGAAGCACTGGATTGCTTCGTCGCTGCGCTCCTCGCAATGACGCATCAACAACTGGCGACATGGGCTCATGGAGAGCCAAGCGATTCGACCCAACATGATCCACGTTCCGTGAACGACCTCTGGCGGTATCGGAGCAGCTTTGAGGAGGGACGCGCGCCTGCGCGGCCGCTCTTGATCTGCCTGAAACACCACAGCGGCGCCGCAGCGCGGCGCCGCCCACCCGGATTCAATCCTTCTTGCGCGTGAATTCGATCACTGCGCCGCCCTGCTTCAGCGTCAAGGACGGCGCCGGCTCGCCGGCGGCGAAATCCAGCGTGGCATCGACCACGGTCAGGAAAAACTGATCCGGGGTCGCGGCAAAGAGATCGAAAGCCGGCTGGCCGCTGAGCTGCACCTTGAGCTGGTCGTCGTCGACGAACACGCTCATGGTGCCCGGGCCCGCGACGTAGGTACCGAGTACGCGCTGCAACTGGGCGTCGTCCAGATCGATATGGGCCCGCTCGGAGGGCAAGGGCTCATCGGTGCGCTCGGCAAACTGGCCTTCGCCTTCGCCATTCTGAAACAGCCGCATGCCGCTGATCTGGTTGTCGTCATCGCGCTCGATCTGCATCCGGGTCAGGCCGTCCTCGAACAGGAACACATCGGCCTCGATCGGCATCAGTTTCAACCGTTGGCCTCCGGTACGTTGCGAGGTCAGGGTGCCGTCGACCATCCGCAGCGTGCGCGTGTTCTGCTCGTCGATGCGATACACGCCCTCGTAGCGTGCCAGTGCCTCGGGTTCGACGGCGATGGGCCTCGCCTCCGGATAGGGATCGCCCAGCGCAGAGGCAGCGAGCTTGACGGCGATGATGGCGGCATCAGCACCGTCGTCGGAATTCTGCAGCACGACGACGCTGACCTCGTCCTGGGGCAGATAGAGCAGATGACTGGCGAATCCGTTGATACCGCCGCCGTGCGAGAGCTGCAGACGACCGCGCACCGTGCCGGTCCCGATGCCGAAGCCATAACTGGCTTCCGCGGCGGCACCGGTCGGCGTGATCATCTGTTGATAGCTGGCCGGTTTCAGCAACTGACCGCCGTGCAGGGCGCGATTCCAGCGGAACAGATCATCGACCGTCGATACCAGCGCGCCGGCCGCGTGCGGCTGGGTCATGCTCAGATAGGCGGCGGGAATGACCTGGCTACCCTTGCGGCCGTAGCCGCTGACCATCCCTGCAATCAGCACATCATCGGCGCCAAAGCGGGTGTGGCTGAGGCTGGCCGGCGACAGCACCTGCTGCTGGATGGCGGCGTCCCAGGTCAATCCGGTCACCGCCTCGATCACCGCGCCGATCAGCACATAGCCCGAGTTGCTGCAGGTCCAGGCCGACCCGGGCGCGAAATCGACCGGTGCTTTCTTGAAGGTATCGATCAGGGCCGAGGTGCTCACATCCATGCGGATCGGTCCCGCCATGACGCCCGGAATATCGGTGTAGTTCTTCACCCCAGCGGTGTGGTTGAGCAGCTGCAACACCGTGATCTTGTCACCGTTGGGATAACCCGGCAGGAATTTGCTCAGGGGATCGTCCAGGCTCAGCTGGCCCTGATCGATCAGCTTCATCACCGTGGCCGCGGCGAACTGTTTGGTCACCGAGCCAATCCGGAACACCTGCTCGGGCGCCAGCGGTACGCCGAGTTCGATACTCGCCATGCCCCGGGCGCCGCGATACAGCACCTCATCGCCGCGTGCCACCAGCACCACCGCGCCGGGGGCGTCGCTCTGGTAGTTCTGTTCCAGCAACTGGTCCGCATAGACCTTGAGCGCCGCTGCATCTGGCGCTTTCGCCGCCCACGCAGAGTACCCCGGACCCATCAACAAGGCAGCTGACAGCGCCAGCATGGTCATTCGCATCTGCACAATTCCCTGATCAACAAGAAGGAGGGTCACGGAATGCTGTCGCGCACCCTTACGCTTTACACTAGGGCACAGTGCAACCAGCTCAAAGGTCCGGAGGTCATGGGTCGAGCTGGCAATCCCACCCAGGAACGTGCCGCAGTTGGGGCGCGTATCAGTACTCAATGTGGAAGATCTGGCTGACAGACCAGCGCACCGGCGCCCAAATCGGTCCTGCCGTCGAGTCGGATGCCACCAGCAAATAGCGCTGACTGGAGCCTAACGCCGTCTCATCCGCAGCGCCCGCCACAGCTCGTTGCGCCAGAACATGGCGAAGGCGGTGAGCAGGCCGCGATCCAGTTTCGCCGGCAGCCCGTCAGCCAGTCGATGGATGTTCTCGTAGTACCACTGCTGGCCGCCGAGCACGTTGATGACCCGCATCAGCGTGTATCGGCTGGTCGGTGAACGCCAGCCGCGTTCGGCCAGATGCAGACGGGACTCGAAGGCGGGCAGGGCGTCGATCTCGCACGCCAGCAACTGCCTGGGTGAATCCGCATGGGTGCATACCGGGCGGGCAATGCCGATGACATCGCAGACGCCATCGGTCAGGGCCTGGACCATGCCGGCACGGGAGCGGAAGCCGCCGGTCACCATCAGCGGCATGCGCGCGATCTTGCGGATGTCTTCGGCATAGGACAGGAAATAGGCCTCGCGCAGGCGGGTGCTGGCGCGCACCGGCATCACCGAATCGGGCTTGCCCTCCATGCCGAGCAGGCGCGGCTGCTCGTAGGTGCCGCCGGAAATCTCCAGCAGATCGATGCCCTCCGGGTTCAGCAGTTCCACCACCTTGAGACAGTCCGCGTGGCTGAAGCCGCCCTTGCGGAAATCGTCCGAATTGAGCTTGACCGAGATCGGGTAGTCGCTGCCGACCGCCTGGCGTACCGCACGCAGGATCTGGATCAGAAAGCGCGCCCGATTGTCGATGCTGCCGCCGTACTCATCCTCGCGCCGGTTGGTCACCGGCGACAGGAAGGAGCTCAGCAGATAGCCGTGCGCGGAATGGATCTGCACGCCGCCGAAGCCGCATTCGCGGGCAATGACCGCCACCTGCGCAAAGCGCTGGACCAGTTCCGCGATTTCCTCGACGCTGAGCGCCACCGGCCTGGCGTAGTTGCCGAGCAGATCCAGCTGCACGGCAGAGGGCCCGCGTGGACGACCGGTCACATAGCGCGGCGACTGCCGGCCCGCGTGCGAGATCTGCATCCACAGCGCATTGCCGGCCACGCTGCCAGCCTGCGCCCAGGCCCGCAGCCGTTCGCGAGCCGGTGCCGACACCGTGTGCGGGTGGGTGGGATCGATCACCACATTGGCCGGATTCTCCAGCACCGAGTGTTCGATCATGACGTTGCCGGTCAGCGACAGGCCGATCCCGCCCTCACTCCAACGCCGATAGAGCTGCGCCAGGCGCGGCGTGGCCAGATGCTCACGGTCCGCCAGGCCTTCGGTCATCGCCGCCTTGGCCAGACGGTTGGGCAAAGTCACGCCGCAGGGCAGGGTGTAGGGCTGTTCGATCATGGCCTTCACGCAAACGCGGGGAATGGTCGAGTCTAACCGGCGCTCGCGCCCAACCAGATCGCTTCCTGTTCCAGCGCGGCGCCCTCTGTCGCCATGAGCTCGCAGAGTTCAGCAATATCCGGCTCCAATCCCGCAGATCCCAGCGCTGCCCGGGCGCGCTCGACATCGGCCCGGGTGCGCACCCATAAGTCCCGGTTGCCAAAGCGCCGCAGCAGATCGCGCCAACCGGGCATCAGCCAGAAACGGCAATGACCTCGGGTGGCGGATCGCAGTCTGGCGTAGTTGAGCAATCCGGTGCCATCGTAGTCGGCAAACAGCACAACCCGGGGCGCCGGTCGCGTGCGGGCCAGCCAGTCCAGCAATTCGCCACTGAGTTGGCCGGCATAGTAGGCGACCGTGGCCGGGCCAGCATCGGGAAACCAGTCGAGCCTGTCGAACAAGGCCTGATTCTCGACCAGCCACAAGGGCGCATCGGTGCTCCAGTCATCCTCGGCCGACAGGGCCAGAGCGGCGGCCCCGCTGTCACGAACCGGCGTGGACAGATCCAGCGCCCTCCCGTTACGACGCCAGTACACCGGCGCACCGACGGTCTTGATCAGCACATAGCTCTGCGCATGCCGATGGCGCTGTCCCTTGCTGTCGCGGCTGACGCCGATATTGCTCGACCGTGCCGGCAGTTCTGAGTTGATCGCCTCGGGCGCCAACGGCCGCAGAGCCAGCAAATGCTCTTCCAGAACGAGCCGTTGACGCAGTCGGTAGACACTGCCGCCGCCCCTGGGCTCACGACTGAGCGCGCCGGTGCGCATCGCCAACTGATCCAGCGCCCGCCGCTGCGCTTCACTCAGCGCGCTGGCCGGCAGCTCGTCGGCAGCATTCAGCAGCTTCTCCAGCGCGGCAACCAGCGCGCGACTCATGCTGATGTGTCTTCGTTCAAGGGCTCCAGGATCTGCCAGCTGCGCCAGCTGATGTGGTTGTCACCATTGACGGTGGTGATCGGAACGCAGTAACGCGCCGTGACCAGTGGCGTCGGCGAGGCAAAGATCAACGCGAATCCGAATTCGGCAGCCGTGTCGATCAGATGCCGTTGGTTGCGCAGATCCAGCGCCGAGGCCTCGTCGACATAACAGACCGCCTGCACCTGATGACGCTTGTCCTGCATCAGATGCAGCAAGGCCAGTCCGGTCACCAGCTTGGCCATCAGCACCGTGCCATTGGACGCGGCGCTGTCGATATCGCCAAAGGCTTCTTCCGGCCGACCCTTCTTGCCGACGACGAACTGCAGTCGGAACAGATGCTCCACGCGCAGACAGCCCTTCTCTTCGCCGACCCGGATCAGCAATGCCTTGGCCCGATTGAGGGTGGCATCGTCGAGTACGGTGGCGTGGTTGAACAGCTCGAAACTCTGGCCGCTCTGCACCTGCTCGGCGGTGCTGATCAGGGCATTGATGGCCTCGACCAGCGCCGTTTCCTCGACTGGATCGATGCGAAACACGGACAGATCGGATAGCTGCCGACGGTTGACCAACCGGTTGAAGTCGCGCATGCGGCTCTGGAATGCCAGCAGGCCATCGCGCAGCTCACGCAGGCAAAGCGTGACATTGACCACGGCACTGCGCGCCTTGCGCTCCAGCGCTTCGGCCTCCTGCGGCAGCAGACTGGCGAAGTCGATCATGCGACCAATCTCCTGCTCGCTGCCGCCGAGGAACTGGAACTTGGTCAAACCGCCGGCATGCAGCTGTGCGCGCAGGGTTTCCAGTTGCTGATCCAGCCGCAGCAGCTCGCTGCAATCAGACAGATAGCCCTCCAGCAGGCCGCGCAGCTGAGCCAGGCCCGGTTCCTTCGTGCTGGTCCAGGGCGTGTGCGGCAGATCGGCCAGATGGACGAAGGCCGGGCCATCATCGCGACGCTGCTCGCGGCGCTGCACGATCACCCGATGGTCATCGCGCAGGGCCTGCAGCTCGCCTTGCAGCTCGCGCTCGTTCTGGCGCAGGGCCCGATCATGCAAGCGGGCGCGCTCGATCTGCGCATGGGTCTGTTGCAGCTGCTCGTCGAGCGCGCTGAGCTCCTGCTGACGCGCGGCGCTGGTTTCGGCGAGCTGCCGGTACTCGTCGTATCGCGCCAGTCTGGCTTTCTGGTGGTCGACGTCGTCTTGCAGACGGTCCTTCTCGCGCTGCGCCTGAGCGAGATCGCGAGCGGTGGCCAGTTCCTGATTCAAGCGCGCAATCTGCGCCTCGACTTCACTCAGTCGCTGCGCAAGCTCGGTGGCATCCGGCTGGCTGTGCTGAGGCTTGAGTGCGCCGAGCTGCAGGCGCAAGCCGGGCAGCTCCAGCGTGTCGTCGGCACTCGCCAACCACTGTTGCAGTGCCGGGGCGTCGGCGCTGAAACCCTCGCTGCCCAGGGTCAGTACCTGCGCGCTCAAGGCACGATTGAGCCGCTCCAGCTGCGGCGCCTCGAGCGTGGACTGCAGATACAAATAGAGATTGTGCGAGAGATGCGCCTGGGTGCGCTGCAGTTGCTCCTGCTCGCGCTTCGCCGCTTCGATTTCACGGGCGATGGCAGCGGCGCTGCGGCTACTCGCACTGTGCAAACGCGCGGTCTGCTGGTCCAGCCTGGTCTGCGCCAGCTGCAATGCCGATTCCAGATCGGCGCGGCCGCGGAGCAGGGCAAACTCGTTTTCGAGTTCAAGACAGCGCTGCTGGCGCTGATTGGCCTCACCCAGCTGACGAGTCAGATTCGCGCGACTCTCGGACAGGCTCTGGACCCGGGTCAGCTGCTCGTCCAGCTCGTTCTCGACCGCCTTGATACGCTCGGCCAGTTCACGCTCGGACCGCTCGTAGTGCGCCTGCCAGGCGGCGAGCAGGCCATCCAGTTGCGGCCGCTGGACCAGCAGCTTGCCGCGCAGGGTCAGTCGCTTGCCCTGCAACTGCTCCATCGCTTCGATCTGTCCCCGCTGGCGCAGCGCCGCTTCGTACTGGGCGCGATCGGCGTTGACCTCGGCGAAGGCCTTGTCCCACTCGGCCTTGAAGTCGATGTCCGAATCGGGCAAGTCGCGACGGAAGATGGTCAGCAGATAGTCCTTGACCTCGGCCGAGCGCAATCGATCCAGACGCAGCGTGCGTGTCAGTACCCGCCGGTAGGCGTCGGCCTGGCTGGGATGGTCGAGCTTGAACAGCGTGATGTCGGGTTCATTGTCGCTGGCACGACGGCGGCTGCCGAAGATGGCCTCGGTGAATTCACGGGTGCTGTAGCTGTGCACCAGTTTGCCTGAGCGCGCCAGGTGCGCATGCAGTTGCGGCTGCGCCACCTGAGCGCCACTGGGCAAGCGAAAGTCGTCGAGTTCCAGTTGTCCACGGTAGGCGAAATAGCTGTAGTCGTGACCTACGCCCTTGCCGACGCAGCCGAGCACCACGCTGCCGTGCGGCAGGGCCACCTCCAGCAGGATGTAGGCGCTGTTGTTGGGAAAATAGAAGCGCCGGCTGGTCTCCAGATCGTGCGCGCCGAAATCCATCTGACGGCGATCGACGATCAGCAGAAACTGCAGGGCGTTGATCAGACTGGTCTTTCCGGCATTGTTCGGCGCGATCAACGAGACCGCGGCGTCCAGTGGCAGCTCGGCGCGTCTATAGCCGGCGCTGGCGAGCAAGGCCAGACGCTTGAAGCCATAGGGGCTCACGGAAGCTCTCCATCGGCCGCGGCGTCGGCCTCGTTGGAGGAGGATTGGTCATCACGCGTCAGCGCCTCGAAGCGGTCCAGATAGCGATACACCGAAGGCAGCAATCGCCAGGCCTGACCGTCGGCCTCGGCAAAGCCGTAATTGCCAGCGCTGCGCATGATCGCCATCAGCGCTTCAGGATCGGCCAGCGCCTCGGCTTCCAGCAGCAGCTGGTGCTTTTCGATCAACTCGGTCAACAGCGCCCGGTCGATGCGCCAGTCGGCAAAACGCCCCAGATGGCGGCCGGCGTCGGCCTGGTGTTCGAAGATCAGCAGCAGCAACAGCGCCAGATGGCGGGTGGCCTTGGACATGGCGCTGCTGCTGTCATCGAAATGGAACCAGGCAAAGCCGCGGTCATCGATACGCAGATCAAATCCCAGTCGTGCAAACAGCAGTTCGTAGGCATCCCGTTCCCGCTCCAGCTCGGACCACAGCGCCATATCGTGCAAGCGATTGAGATGGCGACCGGCATTGAGCGCGGCGAACAGTTCGGCGAGCGCGCCGAGCTTGTCCAGATTGACATTCACGGCAGGACTCATGCGTGTACCAGAGCGTGCGCATGATAGGTAACACGCAAGCGCTGAAGCTCGCGCTGGGTGCTTTGATCGGCAATGCATAACTGCCAGTCATGCCGAACCAATAACGCGTGATAGAGCCTGAGCAGGGTGCCGTCGCTGTAGTTCGGGAATCTCTGCTGCAGCCAGATCAGCAGATCGTTCACCGGCACGGCCGATTTCAGCTCCGCCAACAATGCGCTCTCATCGACATACTCCAGATCAAAGGTCGCGACCGGCGCGGCGTCATCGGGAAAACCCACCGTGGGCGGCTGGTACTCCAGTGCCTCGGCCATCCAGACACCTACCGCAGGACTGACGCTGATTCGACGCGGCTGATCGCGACGCCAGCGCGGCAGATCGCGGGCCCGCAAGGTGGCAAGGAGTCCGCGCTTGCGTACCCGACCCAGCAGCAGGCTGACCGCACCCGACAAGCTGTCGTGCTGGCGGATTTCTTCGCGCAGCGGCAACAGCGTATCCGAGCACTGCTTGAGCACCTCTCGACCGAGCCGGCGCAGCTCCTTGGCGCGAAACGACACCTGCCGCAGGTTCTGGCGGTCGCCATACAGCCCGCCCTGAACCGTCAGGGTTTCCACAGCGTGATCAAGGGCCTGCTCGGCCGCTTCCAGATGTCGGTAGAAGGTACCGCCGGGGCCGGTGTCCATCATCTCGGCCATCGGTTCGACATAGCGATCGAAAGCTTCGAGCACTTCGCGATAGCGTCGGGCGATGGGCAGATTGGCGTCGGCGGATTTGGCGCGTTCGGCGATCTCCAGGATGGCGTGGCGATCCTGATCCAGCTGCTGCGCGATCTGTCGGAACAACTCGGCGAGCTGAAAACCAGCCTGACGCAGCTGATCGAAATCGCGCGATTGCAAACCCTCAAGCAGGCGTGCACTGGACTGGGTGATGGCCTGCACGCGCGCCTGCAGCACTTCGGACAAGCCCAGTTCGTGTTCGCGAGTCAGGCCGCGGGCAAAATCGAGCACCAGCGGATGCAACTGCAGCAGGGTGTCACGTGGCAAGACCTGCAGCAGATCGGCTGCGATCATCTGCCGCAGCGCGGCCTCTCGCGACTCCAGCGTTCGCTCGGGCCCAGTGCGGGTGAGGATCGCCAGCACCTGTTCCGGCGTAAATGCCGCGTGCTCGCGGGCTGCCAATACCAGATGCTCAACCACCTCCCAGTGCGCGTGCAAAGCATTGATCAGAGTCTTCGGGCTGGCCACGGCTACAGCAGATCACCGGCTGGTAGGATGGCCCATTCTCTCAGCTCCCGACCGTTCCAGGGAGCCAAACCGGGATTAGCTGCGCAGCGCCTGCACCATGGCTTCGCGCAAGTCCGGGCGCCCGCTCAGGGGATCGCCGGGATTGCGCAGCGCCAACAGATCGTCGGCCCTTTGGCGCACGCCGCTCAGCGCCTGCGGGTGGGACACGATGTAGAAGCGTCCGTCGCGGATGGCGTCGAAGGTCATGCTGGCCACCTCGGCGGCGCTGACCTTGCCCGAGGTCACGGCCTTGCTGGTCATGGCCTGGGCCAGCCGCTGCGAGGCCGTGGCAGCCTGGGCGTTCGCCAGTTCGGCCGGACGGTTGCGATGCGACTCGTGGATGCCGGTCGGCACATAGAAGGGACACAGCACCGAGCAGCGCAGCTGTTCGGTCACCAGGGCCAGATCGTGGTGCAGGGTTTCGCTGAGCGAGACCACCGCGTGTTTGGACACGTTGTAGACGCCGCTGGTCGGTGGATTCAGCAAGCCGGCCATGGAAGCGGTGTTGACGATGTGGCCGCGATATTCCGGATCTGCCTTGGCAGCGGCGAGCATGCGCGGCACAAAGGCGCGCAGGCCATGGATCACGCCCCAGAGGTTGACCCCGAGCACCCATTGCCAGTCGGCCACGGTGTTTTCCCAGATCAATCCGGCGCTGCCGACACCGGCGTTGTTGAACAGCAGATGCACCGGGCCGAATTCGGCGGATACGTCTGCCGCCAGCGCCTCGATCTGCGCGCCGTCAGCCACATCCACCAGCCGCGACAGCACCCGCGTGCCCTGCGCCTGCAGTTCATCGGCGGTGCTTTGCAGGGCATCGGCCTGGACATCGAGCAGCACCAGCGTCAGGCCGAGTTCGGCGCCCAGACGGGCGAACTCGCGCCCGAAGCCCGAGCCGGCTCCGGTGATGACGGCGACCTTGCCGCGAAAATCCATGGCGCTCATACCGCCGACACGCCGCCATCGACCGCCAGCACCTGGCCGGTGATGTGCTTGCCGGCATTGGAGGCAAACAGCAGCGTGGCCCCCTTCAGGTCTTCTTCGTCGCCGAGTCGATTCAGCGGTGCCTGCGCCGCCATCGCCTTCTCACCGATCGCGCTGATCAGCCCTTTCGACATGCGCGTCGGAAAGAAGCCCGGTGCCAGCGCATTGACGGTGATGCCATGCGCACCCCATTCGCTGGCCAGCGCGCGGGTGAAATTGATCACCGCCGCCTTGGAGCTGTTGTAGGCAATGGTCTTCATCGAGCCTGGCGGGTTGCCAGCCAGGCCAGCCACTGAAGCGATGTTGATGATGCGCCCGTGCTTGCGCGGCAGCATCGAGCGCTTGCCGATCGCCTGGGTCAGCAGGAAGACGCCGCGCACGTTCAGGTTGAAGACCTTGTCCCAGGCCTCGACCGGATAATCCTCCGCCGCTGCGCCCCAGCTGGCGCCGGCATTGTTGATCAGGATATCGACGTGGCCGAGGCTATCCATGGCCGCATCGGCCAGCGTCCGAATGCCTGCCTCGGCACCGGCGTCAGCCGCGCACACCTCCACCTGGATGCCGCGGGCCTGCAGGTGACCGCGGGCCGCTTCCAGTTCATCGGTCTTGCGTGCCGACAGCATCAATCGTGCCCCGTAGTCACCCAAAGCCTCGGCCATCTGCAGGCCGAGGCCGCGTGAGCCGCCGGTAATCAAGGCCGTGCGGCCGTCGAGATCAAACAGTTTTCGTGCATCAGACATGGTTTGGGCCTGGCTGGAGTGGAGGTGCGAGTCATCTCGCGCGATATCGCCGCCTTGTAGGTCCAGACTTGTCTGGACGCTTTTCGATAAGGAGCGAAGAGCGTCCGAACAAGTCTGGGCCTACCAGAACCGGGATCGCGATCGCTGCTCACGGTCCACAAGGCGGCGTCATTGCGAGGAGCGCGCCTTTAGCCGCGAGCGCAGCGTGGCGGGACGAAGCAATCCAGTGCTGATGAGGTTATGCCACTGGATTGCCTCCCCCGGATCAAGTCCGGGGTCGCAACGACGGCCGAAAGAAGCTGAGCGGCGCGCTCTATGTTTTGTATCGTGAAACACGAGTCCATAAGTTGCTCCCACTCTACGATGCTCTGTAACGCCGTTCAAGCGCTCGACCTTAGCCAGTTCTGCCTCACCTGGGGCGAATCCCGTCCTTGGCGTTACTTGCATGGACACATGCAGGGGTCTACGATCCATCCATCTGTGGTCTGATGTTCCATGATACAAAACATAATGCAGCCCTGAAGAGGATCCACTGATGGACTTTTCCTACACGCCCAAGGTCGAAGAACTGCGCAAGCAAGTGCAGTCTTTCTACGAACTACACATCCTGCCGCTGGAGGATCAGGTCGAGCAGGAGATCCAGGAGAATCGTCGCCAGGGCAGGGTGTGGACGCCGATCAGCCTGTTCGAGGACCTCAAGGCCAAAGCCCGCGCGCAAGGTCTCTGGAACCTGTTCCTGCCGAGGTCAGAACGGGCGCCGCAGGGGCTGTCGAATCTGGAATACGCGCCGCTGTGCGAGATCATGGGCCGCACCCTGTGGGCGCCGGAGATCTTCAATTGCAGCGCGCCGGACACCGGCAACATGGAAGTGCTCGAACGCTACGGCAGCGAGGCCCAGAAGGATCGCTGGCTGGAGCCGCTGCTGGCCGGTCAGATCCGCTCGGCCTTCCTGATGACCGAGCCGGCGGTGGCCTCATCCGACGCCACCAACATCGAGTGCTCGATACGCCGCGAGGGCGACGAGTACGTCATCAACGGACGCAAGTGGTACTCCTCCGGCGCCGGCGATCCGCGCTGCGCGGTCTACATCGTCATGGGCAAGACCGATCCCAACGAGTCCAGGCATCGGCAGCAGTCGATGATTCTGGTGCCGGCCGACGCGCCCGGCATCGAGGTGATCCGTCCAGTCACGGTCTTCGGCTACGACGAAGCCCCGCACGGCCACATGGATATCCGTCTGACCGATGTGCGCGTGCCCGCCGAGAACATGCTGCTGGGCGAAGGCCGCGGCTTCGAAATTGCCCAGGGCCGCCTCGGTCCCGGTCGCATCCACCACTGCATGCGCACCATCGGCATCGCCGAGCGTGCGCTCGAAGCCCTGTGCCAGCGAATCACCACGCGGGTGGCCTTTGGCCGCAAGATCAGCGAATTCTCGGTCTGGCACGAGCGCATCGCCGAAGCCCGCTGCATGATCGAACAAGCCCGCCTGCTGACGCTGAAAGCGGCCGACATGATGGACAAGGTCGGCAACAAGGCGGCCCGCAGCGAGATCGCGATGATCAAGGTGGTGGCACCGACCATGGCCTGCCAGATCATCGACTGGGCCATCCAGGCCCATGGCGGCGCCGGCGTCAGCGGCGACTTTCCGCTGGCGCACGCCTACGCCATGGTGCGCACGCTGCGCCTGGCCGATGGCCCGGACGAGGTCCATCGCGACATGATCGCCAAACTCGAACTGGCCCGGCACACCGTTGTGTCGGCGCACTGAACCGGAGCTCCGCATGGGCAAGCCGCGCCGTAGCGCCGACACCTTCGAACTACCGATCGATGCCAGCCACCCTCAGTTCGTCAACGTGGTCGGCCGGGCCTTCTCGATCCTGCGTTGCTTCGAACATGGTGACGGCCACCTCGGCAATCAGGACATCGTGCGCCGGACCGGGCTGCCCAAACCCACGGTGTCGCGGCTGACCTTCACGCTGGCGGCGCTCGGCTATCTGGAGTACTCGCCCAGTCTGGAAAAGTACGCGCTGGGACCGGCCGTGCTGTCGCTCAGCCACGCCTTCGTCAAGAGTCACGACGTGGTCAGCGTGGCGCGCCCGCTGATGCGCGAACTGGCCGAATACACCAAGTCGGCGGTCATGCTCGGCGCCGCCGATGGCCGACGCATGGTGCTGCTCGACGTGTTTCAGGGCGACGACACTTTTCACCTCAAGCTCGATCCGGGCGCCCGGGTGCCGCACGGCTCCACCGCCCTCGGCCGCGCCGACCTGGCGGCCAGGCCGCAAGCCGTGTTCGACCGCCATCTGGCCGAAATCGAAAGCGAATGCGAACCCGAGCAATGGCCCAGAATCCGCGCCGGCATCGTCCGGGCGCGCCAGGACTACGAGAACTACGGTTTCTGTTTTTCGCTGGGCGACTGGAACCCTGACGTCTTCGCCGTCGGCGTACCGATGGTCTCCGCCGACCGCAGCCGCATCCTCGCCTTCAACTGCAGCGGCCGCGTTACCGCCGTGAACCGCGACAAGCTGCTCCACGATTTCGGGCCCAAACTGGTCGCACTACGCAACAGCGTGTTCGACCAGACCGGCGGGCGTTTCTGAGCGTCGCGGCTGAGGCCTGGCCCCACTGGATGACGGCGCGACCTACAGGCGCTCTTCGCGATGATGGCCCTCGCGCGCTGCGTAGGACCTCCTGGGGCGACCACGATCCACCTGCCATCGACGCGCCAAACGCGGCGAGATCATTGCAGGTGCGCCTGGCGAGTGCTTGGTTCGGAGTTCGCCCTTGATTCATTTTGTTGCAATGCTCGGAATTAACTCGGCATGCTCCGTGGCTCAATACCATGAACTCGGCTGAGTCCATCCCATGAAACATCGTCCTTGTTCGCCGAGCTTTTTCGGGAAGGCCAGGTTGCGATTGCTCCGGCTTGCGGCTGTTTTCTCACTGGTTTGCACGCAATCGGCAGCGGCTGTCGAATTTTCCACGGAACTGATATCGGTGGGTGCGCTGAGCGATACCGCTGGTGCTACCAGTTACCCTCGCTCCCTCAGCGGCACCGATGGCCGCTATCTAGCATTCACCAGCGCCGCAGCCGATCTGATCCCCGGATTGCAGGACTACAATCGTGGTTTTGATGCATTTGTGTTTGACCGCGAATCCGACACAATCTCGGTGATCTCGACCGCCCAAGGCACGCCAAACGTCACCGGAAACAACGCTTCCATCATTGTCGCGACCAGCCCCGATGGACGCTGGGTACTTTTCCACAGCCAGGCATCCAACCTGATCGCCGGTTTGAGTGACACAAACGGCGAATGGGATGTGTTTCTTCACGATCGAGTTGCCGGAACCACGCAACCGGTGTCACGCGCATCGATCGGATTTGCCGCAGCCAATGACCGCTCCCTGGCGACGGCGCTCAGCGACGATGGCCGCTTTGTTGTCTATCGAAGTGAGGCCAGCAATCTGGTCACCGGTTTGGTCGGAATGAGGGGGACGGAACACGTTTTTCTGTATGACAGCGCAACCCAGACCTCCGTGCTGGTGTCTCGGCAGCTGGGAAATCCGACGGTCAGGGCGAACGCGCCGGCCGGCGCCGTGGCGGTGAGCAGTGACGGGCAGTATATCCTGTTCAAAACCCGGGCCAGCGACGTCGTCGGCGGCGTCGTTGATACCAACAATGTCGATGACGTCTTCCTTTTCGACAGCCTTGCCGGTACCAGCACCCTGGTGTCGCATGCGCTGGTCGATGCCAGCTCCACTGCGAATGCGCCGACAGAGGCGCTGAGTCTGAGCGGGGACGGGCGCTGGGTGCTGTTTCAAAGTCAGGCCAGTGACATCGCTGCGGCAGATCCGAATGGATCGGGAACGGACGTCTTTCTTTGGGACAGGGATTCGCAGGCGTCCGTACTGATATCGAAGTCCGCCGATTCGGCGACCACGACGGCCAATGGCAGTTCGCTTGCCAACTCGGCTTCGATGACTGTCGACGGCCGCCTTGTCGCTTTCGAGAGCTTGGCCACGAACCTGGTCGCTGGCTTGGCGGACAGCAATCTGTCGGCTGACATTTTCATATTTGATCGTGACAATGGCAGCGTCACTCTGGCCTCCCAGGCTCTTGGCATGCCTGGCGTCAGTGCCAACGGCGGCTCGCATCTGGTTGCCCTGAGTGGCGACGGACGCTCGGTGTTGGCCAACAGCAGCGCGACAGATCTGGTTGCCAGTTTGATTGACAACAACAGCAGCGATGATCCTTATCTGATTGATCGCCTGACAGGCTCCGCCACGCTGATCGCGCCGCTGCCGGGCACGCCTGCATCCACCGGGAACGATCGGTCAACCGCACGAGGACTCAGTCACGATGGTGCCGTAGTCATGCTCAGCAGTTTGGCCACGGATCTCGTCGCCGGCATCAACGACGGCAATGGCGCAGAGGACATCCTGCTGTACCAGACGACCTCCGGGCTCAGCACCCTGGTGTCCCGGGCATCGGGCACGCCGGTGGCAGTGGGCCGCAATTCACGGGTGGATGCGGTCAGCGATGACCGTCGCTGGGTGCTGTTTTCAAGCGCCGCACCCAACATCGTATCCGGTGTCGTCGACAACAATGAAGGGCAAGACCTGTTCCTTCGCGACCGTGTGCTCGGGGCCACCCAACTGGTGACCCATCGCTGGAATCATCCGCGGCTTACGACAGACTCACCGCCCTCCGGGGCTTCAATAAGTTCGGACGGACGCTGGGTGCTTTACCAAAGCAATGCCAGCGATCTGGTTGAAGGATTCATCGACAATAACTTGACTCAGGACGACATCTACCTGTTCGATCGCGACCCGGGCGTATCGATGCTGATCTCGAATATTCCTGGATCGCCGCAGTCGTCTGCTGATGGCCACTCCGGCAATGCCGAGATGAGTGCGGACGCACGCTGGATCAGCTTCGCCAGTGATGCCCGGAATCTGGTGACAGGGATGGTCGACATGAATGGCGAAGGCTCTGACGTCTACTTGCGGGATCGACTCGGCAACCGCTCGACCCTGGTCAGTCACGCCAGCTCATCGCCCACCATCGGGGCCAATGGATACAGCTATCTGGCGGCTATCAGTCCCGACGGCCGTCGTCTGTTGCTGGGCAGCTGGGCGACAGATCTCATTGCCGGCAGTTCCGACAGCAATACGGAAAGCGATGTCTACGTCCATGACCGGGTCACAGATAGTGTTTCGTTGATATCCCACGCTGCGGGATCCCCCGGCGCTGCAGCCAACGGTCGCAGCACCCCGGCGGCGATGAGCAGCGACGGCTGTCAGGTGTTGTTTACCAGCACGGCGTCGGATCTGGTTTCTGGAATCGTCGACAACCGCTTTGAGCTGGATGTTTTCATTCACGACTGCAACACCGGCGTTACTAGGCTGGTTTCGGCCTCTGCTACCAACCCCGGCACCACCGCCAACGCCGCCTCCTCTGCACTGGGCATGAGCACCGATGGCCAGCGTATCGCCTTTATCAGCAGGGCCACTGATCTGGTGGAGGGTATCAGCGATACCAACAACGCGGACGACATCTTCGTTCTTGATCGCGCCAGCAATACGGTGTCCGTGGTGAGCGTCTCAGCCAATGCAGTATCGGCGACGGCCAATGCGCGAACCACGGATGGTTCTATCAGCGGTGACGGTCTTTGGGTGGCATTCGACAGCATGGCGACCAATCTGGTCCCGAACCAAGTTGACAGCAACGGCACCGGGATAGATACGTTTCTGTGGGATGCCAGCACGGGGGCCGTCAGTCTGTTGTCACATGTAGCCGGTCAGCCCAACGTGACTGTTGGCCAACATTCGACCAATGCCAGGATCACCCGCGACGGACGCGCAGTAACTTTCAGCGCCGCCGCAGCTGACCTGGTTCCGGGAGTCGCCCACGCAGATTCCGGCCCCAATGCCTTCCTGATCGAACGGCCCGGATCCGACGCGACATCCGTGTTCGAGGATGGGTTTGAGTAGGTCAACAAGACCGTGCAGAACGGGCCGCGCGGCCGCTGCATCATCTCTTGGAAAGCGCGGTCGCCCCCAGACTTCACACCGAGGCCTAGCGTTGATGGATATCCGTCAGCGCTAGTCAAACCAGCGCGCCTAGCCGCCTAGTGTTGATATAATCAATCTTATGTCAACTCTGTCGGATGCACTCGCAACGAGTCCCTGGTTCGATCGCGGTAGAGACGCGCCTCACGGCACGCCCCCCGCACAGATCCCGGCGGGCGTGATTGACGCACCGGGCTCCCACCTTGGGTGATTGGCGGCAAAGCGCACGCTCGGCCACGGAT
>JALHRS010000079.1 GCA_022841325.1 Lysobacterales bacterium
GACCCACCAGAGCCAAACCCAAGCCCAGCAGCAGCGGAGCAAGCTCCGCTCTACCAAAGCCACGGTGTACCAGGCTGTTGTAGTGCCGAGCTTGCTCGGCAGGATGTGCGGCTCTTGTAGGTCCAGACTTGTCTGGACGCTCTCCCCTCATCCGCCCCAAAGCGTCCAGACAAGTCTGGACCCACCAGAGCCAAACCCAAGCCCAGCAGCAGCGGAGCAAGCTCCGCTCTACCAAAGCCACGGTGTACCAGGCTGTTGTAGTGCCGAGCTTGCTCGGCAGGCGCTACCGGGCAAGTGGCTGTCAGCGCGTCAGAAAACCGATCACCGTATCCGCCAGCTTCTTGTACGGCGGCTTCAGCAGCGAGAACGAGGACCAGCGCGCCTGATAGAACACCGGCTTCTGTTTGGAGAAGGTCAGGAAGCCGTGGTGGCCGTGGTAGTGGCCCATGCCCGAAGGACCGATGCCGCCGAAGGGCAGCGCCGGCTGGGCGATGTGCAGCACGCAGTCGTTGATGCTGACACCGCCGGCAATGGTCCGATCCAGCACCTGCTCGACGCGGGCGCTGTCCAGATCGAAGTGATACAGCGCCAGCGGTCGATCGTGCGCATTGACATAGGCAATGGCTTCGTCCAGATGCTCATAGGGCAGGATCGGCAGGATCGGCCCGAAGATCTCCTCGCGCATCACCCGGCTGTCGGCCGGTGCGCCCAGCAGCAGCGTTGGCGGGAAGATGCGGCTCGCCGGATCCAGCATCTCGCCACCCGGATTGATCGCAATCACCCTGGCGCCGCCGGCTTCGGCCTCGGCCACCAGCGCTCCCAGTCGGGCGTAGTGCCGGTCGTTGGCCACGCTGGTGTAATCGGGCGTCTGACTCAGCGAGGGATAGCGCGCGCGCACTTCGCGCTCCAGCGCCGCCACCAGTTCGTCCACCCTGGACGAATGACACAGCACATAGTCGGGCGCGATGCAGGTCTGACCGGCATTCAGGAACTTGCCCGACGCCAGCCGCGCCGCAGCGGTGGCGATCGGATAGTCATGGGCGACGATGGCCGGCGACTTGCCGCCCAGTTCCAGCGTCACCGGCGTCAGATTGCGCGCCGCTGCCTGCATGACGATGCGACCGACCGTGGTAGATCCGGTGAAGAACAGGTGGTCGAAGGGCAGGGCGGAGAACTCGGCGGCGACTTCCGGTCCGCCCAACACCACCGCGACGCGATCTTCGGGGAAGATCTCACCCAGCATCGTTTTCAGCAGGTCCGAGGTCTGCGGTGTCAGCTCGGAGGGCTTGATCATGGCGTGGTTGCCGGCCGCCAGCGCAGCCACCAGTGGCATCAGCGCAAGATTCACCGGGTAATTCCACGGCGCGATGATGCCGACCACGCCGACCGGCTGGTAGCGCACGCGCGAACGGGCCGGCCAGAACTGCGGATCGGTGGATACCCGGCTGGGTTTCATCCAGCGCTTCAGCCGGCGGGTGGTGTAATCGATGTCGTGCAGCACCGTCATCACGTCGGAGATCAGGGTCTCGTGGCGCGAACGCCGGCCAAAATCGGCAGCAATCGCGGTGACGATGTCTTCGGCATGCTTCTTGACCGCCGCGCGCAAGCGCTTGAGGTCGTCCATGCGCTGGGCGTAATCCGGTGTGCGTTGCGCATGGGCCAGGCGCTGGCGCTGCAGCATCGGAGTGAGCAGATCGGGCGTGGTGCCGTCCATAGTCGTGGCCTCAGGCGAACAGATCGTCATTATAGGCCCGCCCGTGTGGAGGGTTTGATCGAGGCCGAAGCGGCCCTTCCCCATCTGCGCGCATTGGCTATGATCAGGACATGAAGATCGCCTCGTGGAACGTCAATTCGCTGAAAGTCCGTCTGCCGCACCTGATGGACTGGCTGGACAGTGCCCAGCCGGACATCGTTGCGCTGCAGGAAATCAAGATGGTCGACGACGATTTCCCGCACGAGGCCATCGAAGGCGCCGGTTACCGCGCGCTGGTCAGCGGCCAGAAGACCTACAACGGCGTGGCCCTGCTGACGCGCACCAAGGCCGTCGACCCGATCTACGACATTCCCGGATTCGACGACCCGCAGCGGCGGGTGCTGGCCGCCACCGTCGGCGACATCCGCGTGATCGACCTCTACGTGGTCAATGGCCAGGAAGTGGGCAGCGAGAAATACGCCTACAAGCTGGCCTGGCTGGCCGCCCTGCGCGACTGGCTGGACGATGAGATCAAACGCTATCCGCAGTTGGTGGTGCTCGGCGATTTCAACATTGCGCCGGATGACCGCGATGTCCACGATCCCGCCGCCTGGCACGAAAAGATCCTCTGTTCCAGCGCCGAGCGAGCCGCGCTGGGCGAGTTGCAGAAGCTGGGATTGAGCGACAGCTACCGTTTGTTCAACGAGGAGGGCGGACAGTTCTCCTGGTGGGATTACCGCCAGGCCGGTTTCCGTCGCAATCTCGGCCTGCGTATCGATCTGGTGCTGGTCTCCGAGGCGCTGCGCGAGCGCGCACGCGCGGCGGGTATCGATCGCGAACCACGCAGCTGGGAGCGGCCATCCGACCACGCACCGGTATGGGTGGAACTGCAGCCGTGAAGCCGGCTGAATCCGCGGTGCTGCTGGACGAACAGGATTTCGAAGAAATTGATCGCCTGCTGGAATCGCTGGGCGCCGATGACGGCCTGCGCCTGGATGGCGCCCAGGCCCTGCTGACCGCGCTGGTGGTGGGACCGCAGCCGATCGGACCCGAAGAATGGCTGCCGGTCATCCTCGGCGGCGAACCGCTGGGCGCGCCTTCGCCACGATTGCAGCGACTGCTCGATCTGCTGCTGCGGCTGATGAACTCGATCGAACACGGACTGGAACTGCACAGCTACGATCCGGTATTCGCCGAGCACGACACCGACAGCGGCGAACGTACCGTCGACGCCGGCGGCTGGTGCGAGGGTTTCAGCCTGGGCGTGGATTTGAACGCAGAGATCTGGGAGCTGCGGATGCAGGAAGACCGCAGCCTGCTCGACCTGCTCGCCCCCATCGTCGCCCTGGGCGTGGACGACGGCGTCTTCGCCGAAATCCGCAACCCGGAAATGGCGCCCCTGTCCGAACGCGAACGCGATCTGGTGGTCGCGCAACTGGCCAGCGTGCTGCTCGATATCCGCCAGTACTGGCAGGAACATCCCCCCGAAACCAGTCCACCGCCCGGCGCGACACTGCACTGACTGGGTCTTCCCCGCCCACCTGTGGGAGCGGACTCCGTCCGCGACATCCCCATGGTGGCCAGCACGATAGCCGAACTGCAGCATCCCGCCCCTGTGAAACAGCCAGCCATATGTAGCAGCGACCTGGCGTCGCGACCGCCGTTGCGCCTGCTGCGGCGAAACCCGGGAACCGAAGCGGTGCGTGGTCAGGAGCAGGACGCAGAGAACGCGAAGGAAAAGCAGAAAGAACGCGGAGAAAAGCGGGATCGGTTGGCTGGATTCTCTACGCGCACCCAATCGCCAAACTGCAGCATCCCGCCCCTGCGAAACAGCCAGCCGGATGTAGGAGCGACCTCGCGTCGCGACCCCTTGCCGGGCGCTTGCCGCCACAAGGGCTTCAACGCGGAGAACGCTGAGATCCGCAGAGAACTCAGAGAGAAGCCGATCTGGCCGATCCAGCCATCTCTGCGTTCTCTGCGCCCCTATGCGTTCTCAGCGTTCCTTTTCTCTGGCCACACGCCGCCATAGTCTTGGATGGGCACCATGATCGCGACGCAAGGTCGCTCCTGCATCCGGTTTCCCGAAATCCCCACTTTGCGGCAGAATCCACCCCCCGGTCGCTGCCAAGCGATCACGAGCATCGCTCGTGGAGGGCTGAACGCCACGCAGCTATGCTGCGGGGCCGGTGAGATCAATACTGGTCCCCTGCTGGCTTGGTGATGCAAGGTCGTGCCAGTTGCGATGAAGAGACAAAGGGCCTGTAGCTCAACGGTTAGAGCAGGGGGTGAGGCCCGGTCGCTGCAGGCGATCACGAGCATCGCTCGTGGAGGGCTGAACGCCACGCAGCTATGCTGCGGGGCCGGTGAGATCAATACTGGTCCGCTGCTGGTTTCGTAATGCAGGATCACGCCAGTTGCGATGAAGAGACAAAGGGCCTGTAGCTCAACGGTTAGAGCAGGGGGTGAGGCCCGGTCGCCGCAGGCGATCACGAGCATTGCTCGTGGAGGGCTGAACGCCACGCAGCTATGCTGCGGGGCCGGTGAGATCAATACTGGTCCCCTGCTGGCTTGGTGATGCAAGGTCGTGCCAGTTGCGATGAAGAGACAAAGGGCCTGTAGCTCAACGGTTAGAGCAGGGGGTGAGGCCCGGTCGCTGCAGGCGATCACGAGCATCGCTCGTGGAGGGCTGAACGCCACGCAGCTATGCTGCGGGGCCGGTGAGATCAATACTGGTCCGCTGCTGGTTTCGTAATGCAGGATCACGCCAGTTGCGATGAAGAGACAAAGGGCCTGTAGCTCAACGGTTAGAGCAGGGGACTCATAATCCCTTGGTTCACGGTTCGAATCCGTGCGGGCCCACCAACTCTCGGTTCCTACTGACTCTCCCCGCCAGCCAAAAAGCGCAACCACTGCGCACGGCTGCGGGTTCCTGCGGGTCAGCGCGTGGACCTGGCTTCCCGCCATCAAGGTCCCAAAAGCCCGAAAAGTGCTCTCTACCCCGCCCCCACTCTCTGTCCCCCTGGTCCCGAGAGAGCCAAGAACCAAGCGATGAAGTTATCCACACGATAAGGATCAAGCACTTACGCTTGGTTCAAGAGTACGAGTTGGAAGGCAGACGTGGTTGGCAGGTTGGGGTCAAATTGCGGTGATAGCCGGGACAACGCCCTGTCCTGACAGCCGCTTCTCCCGCGGGCGGGCTCACCCCGCGGTCTTTTTTTCGAATTCCCCCGGGCACTTACCTCAGAACCACCTCGCCCGCACTGTCGCCCCGTGGCCCCAGCCAGCGCCAGAAAAGCGCGCATGATGTAGCCTGACGGCGTTTGACTTTGGGTGACTGGCGATTGTCAGTCGGCGTCACGGGCCACTCGGTGGTTCGCTCGTTAGCGCGGCCGTCGAGGGCTGCGTAGGCCAGGCCCGGATCGACCAGAGCGCCCTCTTGGTGCTGACCAAAGTCCCCAATCGCGTGCGCTGCGTTCGTCTGGACAACATGCGGCGAATCCCGTGGCAAGCAGTCCCATGTTGTCTGACGCACGCTCAGCACCAAATTATCGCCATCCCACCATCGAAGACGCGGTGGGTGCTGTCGCAATCGGGTCGTGCTGACTGCGACATGATTCCGACGTGCGCGCGCCAGCATCGCGGATCCAGAATGCGTCGTTTGGGCATTTTCGGCGCCAAGCACCATGCCCCATACATTGACAAAGGTCTGACATGGCAAGCACTGAGCCCCGCGGGCCGCGCCAGATCCTGCAGGCATTTCGGTATTCCGCACAGGGTCTTTACGCGGCATGGCGCCATGAAGCGTCCTTTCGCATGGAAATCTACCTCGCCACACCGCTGATTCCGCTCGGGATCTACCTCGGTGCGACTGCTGCCGAGCGCGCGTTGATGGCGGGAAGTGTGTTGCTGGTCCCGACGTTGGAACTCCTCAACGGCGGGTTGGAGGCCATCGTGGACAAGACCACCCCGGAACTGCATGTGCTCGCCGGGCGCGCCAAGGACATGGGATCAGCTGCGGTGTTCTTCGCCATGCTGAATGCGACGATGGTCTGGTCATTGATCCTGTGGCCTCGCTGGTGAGGAGGCCAAGGTTGACCAATCCGGGGCGCCGCGTCTTCGCGTGAATGGTCTGCAAGGAGCGATCCATGGGTGCGAGGAACCCAGGACCGGGAGTGGACACGAATCTGTGTGAGCGCGTTGCCTGAGCGCGGATCGCGTCAGCGCGCCATCAGCCCATTCTTGAATCGATGGCTCGCAGTCTGGTAGGCCGCGATCGCTTCCAACTCGAACTGCGGGGAGCTTGGAAGCTCCGGTTGGGGCTCGTTCTTTCGGTAAGCGGGGCTGACCGATTCGACTCGTTGCCCAGGCGCCAGCTGAACAAGTGTGTCCTCGCGCAAATATCCAAGCAACTGGTAGGTTCCGACGAATGCGCGGTCCGTGTCCGCCGGCTTCTGAAAGACGTCGGCGCCATAGAACTCGCTCTCGTAGTCCATCCCGAGCATGCCAAGGATGGTCGGCGCAATATCGATCTGGCCGACCATACGATCCACGCGTCCGGGCGCCACGTGTGCCGGCGCGTAGATCCACATCGGGATGTGATAGCGGAACACTGGCAACTGCGCCTTTCCCGCACTCGAAGCGCAGTGGTCGGCCGTGAGCACGAAGATGGTGTCGGCGAACCAGGGTTTGGTTTTGGCGCGCTCGATGAAGTCGGTGATCGCCCAGTCGGTATAGCTGACCGCGCTCTCGCGCGTACCTTGCGGCCAGGGACCGCGTCCCGCCGGGAAGGTGTAGGGGCGGTGATTGGAGGTGGTCAGGACGTGGGCGAAGAAGGGCTTGCCACTGGCGTGGATCTGGTCGAATTCCTTGAGCGCCATGCTGTACAGATCCTCGTCGGCGACACCCCAGATGTTGGCGAAGCTGATGTCCTTCTTGTCGATGTCGGCGCGGTCGCGGACCTGATAGCCGTTCTGCGCGAAGAAATAGTTCATGTTGTCGAAGGCGCCAAAACCGCCATAGAGGAACTTCGACACATAACCCTTGCTGTTGAAAACCTCGGCCAGACTGAATAAATTCTCGTTGTGCGGGCGTTTGACGATCGACTCGCCGGGCGTCGGGGGCACCGACAGTGACAGTGCCTCCAGGCCGCGGACCGTGCGCGTGCCAGATGCGTACAGGCGCGTGAACATCAACGTCTGGTCGGCCAGTGCATCCAGGCGCGGCGTCAAGCTGGGCGAGCGCCCGAAAGTTCCTGAATACGAGGCCGACAGGCTTTCGACGCTGACGAGCACGACATTGAGCTTGCGTTCCGGCGCCGGATTGGTGATCTGACGGCGGATGTCGGCTGGATCGTCACTGAGAAAACGGGCGTCCGGCGTCGTCAGCATCTGCCTCAGCGTGGTGTTGGCTTGAGCCAACGGCACCTTGCGATAGAAGCGATCGTAGTCCAGCGACGCCAGTCGATAGGCGGCAAAGAACTGGTAGATGCCGTTGCCGGCAAGCTCATTGACGTACTGGTTGCCACTACGCTCCTTCATGTCGGCGCTGACCGCGGCCGTAGCCACCACCGACAGCAACAGCCAGGCGCTGGCAAACCGCGTGCGCTGCGCGAACGTCATGCCCCCGGCGACGGGACGACGCCAGCGGTGCGTGTAATGGAACAGGATCACTGTGGCCAGTAGCAGTCCGGAGAGGATCCAACCGACTGGATAGGATTCGCGGATGTTGCCGATCACCTCAGTCGTGTAAACCAGATAATCGACGGCGATGAAGTTGAAGCGCGTCTGAAATTCTTCCCAAAACGTCCATTCGGCAACGGCCACGAAGCCGGCGACGAAAAGCAGCACGAAACAAAGTGCTGCTACCAGCAACTGTCCCATGCGAGTGGCAAGCCATCTCCTTGGCAGCAGCCACAGCAGCAGCACCAACGGGATAGCGAAGTAGACGAAAGTCACCAGGTCGTAGGCCAGCCCTGCCGAAAAGGCGTATGCATAGCTGCCGATGTCGATGGGAATGCCGTTGCCGGTGGCAACGAGCAACGCCAGTCGTGTGAGACTGGCGATCGTCAGAAAGCAGGCACCCAGCCACAGGACGGGGCGAAACTGATGCCAGTGCGTCGCCGCTCGGTTCGGGTCGACAGCTGTTTGATTGAGCAAGATCAGGTCCACGCCAACGCCAAGATGGCGCCTAAAGTGCCGTGCGGGTGTCCTGAAAATGTCGTGACGCCGACGACGCCGATCCGACGTGGTCCAGCAAGCTGAACAGACCCGGCATCACCAGCAGCGCCAGCGGCACGGCAAAGATCAATCCGGAGATGATCGTGATCGCCAATGGCCGTTGCATTTCTGCACCTTCGCCCAGGCCGAGGGCCAGCGGCAATAGCGCGAGCATGGCGATGCTGGTGGTCATCAGGATCGGGCGCAGACGTGCCGCGGCGGCGCCGGCAAGTTCAGTCGCGCCGATGGGTCGGTGCGTGTCGATTTCGGCAAAGAGGAAGATGGCGACCTCGGTGACGATGCCGACGACCATGGTCAAGCCGATCATCGACGACAGGTCGAGTTCGCTTCCGGTGACCCACAGACCGAACAGCACGCCCGGTATGGTCAGCAGCGAGGTGAGGAGGATCGCGACCACGATTGCAGTGCGCTCGTACAGGAACATGAGACTGACCGCGACCAGCAGCAGCGCACCGATGAACACCAGCAGCAATTCGCGAAAGGACTGCTGCTGCTCACGGTAGATGCCGCCGTATTCAGCGGTATAGCCGGGCGCCAGATTCAGCGCAGCAACGGTGCTCTGCACTTCGCGCATCGCAGAACCCAGGTCGCGTCCCTCCAGGCGGGCGGTCACGATCACGGTCGGGCGCAAATTGTCGCGCGCCTGCTGCGCTTGTCCGGCCACAATGCCGATGCTGGCGACACGCTGCAACGGCAGGTAATGGCCATCCGGCGCGCGCAATTTGAACTGGCCAACCTGTTCCATGCGCGAGCGCAGATCTGCTGGCGTCCAGACGCGGATGCCGACCATCTTCTCGCCCAGTTGCAGCGTGCTGGAGACGCTGCCGCCGAGCAGCAGTTCGATCTGCGCGCTGATGTCGGCGGGATCAAGTCCTTCGATTGCGGCGGCCACGCGATCGACGCGAATCACGATCGCATCGCCGGCGATCAGGCTGCCATCGAATACCTCGACCACCCCCGGAATCTTGCCGATGGCAGCGGCGACCTGCACGCCGAGTTTGCGCAGCGCATCGTTGTCAGGACCAAACAGCTTGATCTCGATCGGTTGCGGGTTGGAAATGAGGTCGCCAATCAGGTCTTCCATCAACTGGGCGGTTTCGACCTCCAGACCCGGAACCTGCGCCGCCACACGCTGGCGCAGATCGCTCATCACCGCTTCGATATGGCGCCTCGGCTGCGGCTTGAGCTTGATGAACATGTCGCCTTCATTGGCCTCGGTCAGTCCGCCGCCGAGCTGCAGACCGGTGCGCCGCGAGTAACTCGCCACCTCGGGCAGGCTGCGCACGATGGCTTCGACCTGGCGTGCCAGGCGGTCGGTTTCGGTGATCGAAGTGCCCGGAGCCGACCAATAGTCGAAAATGAACCCGCCTTCGTCCATGTGCGGCATGAAGCCGCTGCCGAGCCGACTGTAGGCAAACCCTCCGATGGCAAGCAGTGCCACGACCGGCAGGATCAGGACGGCGGCATGGACGACGCTGTAGCTGACGGCGCGCCCGATCCAGCGCTGGGCGCGCTGCAACAAGGGTCCCGGCGCGAGTAATGCCTTGACGTCGCCTTCGCGCAACAGCAGCCGGGCGAGCAGCGGAACGACCAGCAAAGCGACCAGGAACGACAGCGTCAGGGTCGCCGCCATGGTCAACGCCAGCGGTCGAAAAAAGCCGCCGGCCAGTCCGCCGAGAAAAGTCAGTGGCAAGAACACCACGATGGTAGCGGCAGACGACCCGACCAGCGGGCGCAGCATTTCCGCGGCGTAATCCAGCATTGTCAGCGGCTCAGCCCCAGGATCGCGTTCGGCGATCCGCCGTGCGATGTGCTCGATCATGACCACGGCATCGTCGACCACCAGTCCGACCGCGGCGGCCATGCCACCGAGCGTCATGATGTTGAATCCCTGTCCGAGCTGTTGCAGCAACACGCAGGTGGCCAGCAACACCAGCGGCAGTACCAGGCCGACCACCACGGTAATGCGCAAGTTGCGCAGCGCCAGCCACAGCACCACGGCGGCGAGCAATGCGCCGATCAGGATCGCGTCGCGGACGCTGCTGGCGGATGCCACGATCAGTTCGGATTGATCGTAGTAGCTGGCGACCTTCACGTCGGGCGGAAGCAGCGCCTTGAGTTCGTCCATGCGCGCCTTTACATCGCGCACCAGGGCGACGGTGCTCGCGCCGCGTTGCTGCATGATGTTGATCAGCACCGCGTCCTTGCCATCGGCGTTGACGCGCGTCCATTCGGGTACTTCGCCGAGGCGCACCTCGCCCACATCGCCGAGTTCGACGACGCCGGCGGGCGTCGCCCGAAGCGGGATGCGGCGAATGTCCTGAACATCGTGCAGGCGAGTGTCCAACAGGCCGAGGTACAGACGGTATCGGTCTTCCAGTCGGCCGACCGCGCTGACCACGTTGTTGGCGCCCAACGCGTGAGCGACATCGTTCGGGGTCAGATCGTGGGCCTGCAGCTGCAGCGGATCGAGCAGGATCTGGTACTCGGACTGGCGTCCGCCGAGAACTTCGATCTGGGCAACACCGGGCAACGAAGACAAGCCAGGAGCGAGCTGATAAGTCGCCAGATCGTGAAGTTCGGTAAGCGGCCGGTCCGGCGAGGTCAGGCTCAGTCCCAGCACCGGGAAGACCGTCGGATCCATCCGGCGAATCGTGAACGTCGTACCGGCAGGCAGGCTGGGCAGCGCGCGACTGACCACCGATTCGGCCTGCAGCAAGGCGGTGACCATGTCGGTGGTCCAGGCAAAGGAGAGCGAGACCTCGGCCGAACCCCGGCTGCTGCTGGAGCGGAGGGACAGCAGCTCCGGGACGCCGCGCAAAGCCTGCTCTAGTGGTCGCGTGACTTCGACCACCATGCGCTCCACCGGCCGATCGCCGGCTTCCAGGCTGACCACCACGCGCGGAAAATCGACCAGCGGAAATAGGCCCACCGGCATGCGCCAAGCGCTGAGAGCGCCCAACAGCGCGAGCACCGCGAACGCCAGTAGCAGCGAGCGTCGATGACGGTCGAGCCATCCAGCGATCATTGAGATGCCGGGGCGAGGGGTACGACAGCAGGGGCGGCGACCGCGCGCATGCCGTCCTCAAGTTCGTAGTTGCCCAGAATGACCACAGAGTCGCCGGCGGCCAGGCCCGCCGTAATCTCACTTCGCTTGCCGTCGTCCTTGCCGATAGCGACCCAGACCTGGTGAGCGACGCCCGCATCGAGCAGGTACACATAGGGTCGCCCGTCGGCGTACAACACGGCTGCATGGGCCACGGCGATGGCGCCCTCGCGGCGCGCCAGTTCGATGGTGGCGCGCACCGTTGTTCCTGGAATCAGGCCTGAACTTGGCGGCAGGTTGACGATGGCCGCGGCCAATCGCGACTGCGGCTCGATCTGCGCCACGATCTGGTCGATGACAGCGGTGGCGACGAGAGTGCCGTCGTAGGTGGCGACCAGCGTTACCGACTGGCCTTGGCGCAGCCGGGCGAGGTCGGCCGGCTCGATCCCCAATCGGGCCTGCATCCGGCCGCTGTCTGCCAGATGCAGCAGCGGTGTACCAGCGGGCACGATCGCCGTGCGCGCCACATCGACCGACGCCACAATCCCGGCCGCCTCTGCGCGGAGGATCATGGAGTTGTCGCCGCCGACGCGCGAACGCACATTCGCCAGGGCGGCGCGCGCATTGGCCGTGGCTTGCCGCGCGGTGTCGACATCGGCGTTGGTGGCCAACTGCTGCGCAAGCAGCCGCGACGTACGCGCCTGCGACGCTTCGGCGAACTTGAGGTCGGTCTGTGCCTTGCTCAGCTCCAGGGCCGAATTGGCGGTCGCGCGGATGCGCAGCAAGGGATCGCCGACGCCGACGGACTGGCCCGGCGACACCAGGATCTGCTCGACAATCACCTCAGCGGCGCTGTCCAGGATGCGCGCCTGCTGCGTCGCAAAATCGACGCTGCCGTAGGCGTCGATGGTCTCCAGAAACGCGGCGGCCGCCGCAGGTTCTACGACCACCGAGGCGACGACTTCGGGCGCCGGTTCGACGGTCGCGTCCTGACATGCAACGAGTGCCAGCGCGCAGATTGCAACGAACAGTCGTCCAGCGATCACGGTCGATTCTTCCAGATGAATTCGCCGACCGCGGTTTCCAGCGCGACCTGCGCCTCGGATCGGGCCTGGTCGATGCCGAGCAGCGCCAATTCCTTGTCGAGCAGTGCCGCGCGCACGGCTTCGAAGCTCACCCGCGAGACGCCGCCTTCGCCGCTGGCCGACGCCAGTCTTGCACCCGCTTCGCGCAAGCTCGGCAGCTCGACCGCCAGCGCCTCGCGTTGCTGCCTCAGAGCGTCAAGGTCGACACACAGCGTGGCAATGTCGGCATTCATCTGGTGTACGCGCGCTCGGTACTCCGCGGCAAGCTGGGTGCGGGTCGCTTGGGCGACGGCGATGTCGCCGCGGCCGCGATTCCACAGCGGCAACGCCAGTGTGGCGGTGGCGCCGCTGGTCCAGATGGCGCCACTGTCGCGATCGCGACTCAAGCTCAGTTGCGGCAGTGGCAATGCGGCGCGCGTGGCGGCATGGAGCTGCGCTTCCTGCGCCTGGTAGCCGTCGCGTAACGCCATCAGATCGAGTCGGGATGCCAGCGCGCGTGCGCTCAGTGTCGGCACAACGTCGCAGGCTCGGCCGTCTTCCGCGGGCTCTAGGGGCGCCAGCGTCAGCTCGATCCGCGGCGACAGCCCGACCAGTGCAGTCAATTGCAGTTGCGACGAGCGCAGCGCGCGCGACAGCGCGAGCGCGCGATCTTGGGCATCCACGAAGGCGATCTGGCTGAGGCTGACATCATCGATGCGTGCATCTCCCAATGCGAGATTGTCGCGATCGATCTTCAGTCGCCTGCGCGCCAGCTCGCTGGCGTCGATGGCGAAGGCAAGCTGGTGCTGCAGCGCATCGATCCTGCGCACCAGGGTTCGCACCTGATTGATCGTCAGCCATTCACGCCAGCCCAGATCATGGTGCGCAGCCTCGACGTCCGCACGCGCAGCGTCCTGCCTGGGCGCACGTGTCAGCAAGGACGACAGCTCGATCGCCAGGGCGCCGCTGAGCACGGTGACCAGGCCGGCGCCCGACGGATTGCCGAGGCCGACGCTGAGCTGCGGATCGGGAAGTAGTCCACTGGCAAACAGTTGCGCCTCCGCCACATCTGCCTGGCTGCGCAGCGCGGCCAGATCCGGACTGATCGCCAGCGTGATCCGGGCCAGGTCCCATTCGCTCAACGGAGCGGCCAGATCGACCGGCGCCGACGCCAGCCGCGGGTGCGCGCGTGGCGCAACCGCCAACTCTGCAAGGCTGCGGGGTTCGAGATCAGGACTCGGCAAGGGTGCAGGCTGATAGACGGCACAACCTGCCAGTTGCAGCAGCAGGAGCAGCAGCCAACTCCGCCGGGCATTCATGGCTGCGCCAGCGCATCGATCCTGGAGTCGGCTGGCGCTGACGCGGTGATCGACGACGAGTCCACCATCAGCAACTCATCGCTGCGATAGGCCTGTCGATACACGACCGCAGCGTCGGACACTTTCAGCCGCTTGCTCCGACCAACCAGCAGGCCATTCGCGTTGTCTTGTACCCATTGGTCGATCTGTGCCACCTCGATCGAGGCGACGGGCTGGGTCAAGCGACCCAGGAATCCGAACTCCGCCTGGTAGTAACCGACATAGGCCACTGTGCGCCCGGCGATTTGCGCCTCGCTGACGAACCGGGCGGCGTGTTCCAGGTCATAGCGAGGCCGCAGCACGGCAAACACGCAGACGAACATCGTCATCATCAGGCCAGCGGAGGCGAGCGCAACCAGGCGTGTCGCGGGCGTTCGCCGCGCCAGATAGAAGCCGACGCCGATCGCCAGCAGGCACGCCGTAAGTGCCGGGCGTATTGCCACCAGGTCGGCATGGATGTCGGGGTCGGATACGGGTAGCCACACCAGTGCCAGCGGAATGGCGAAAGGCACCCACATGGTCCGGACGTCGCTCTCCCGCGCCTCGGTTTGAGCCAGGAGGAATGCCAATCCCGGTGCCGCGATGGCCCACATCGGCAGCAGGTAGTGGACTTGCTTGCCGCCGACCAGCGACAGGATCAGGGTCGCGCTGATCGCCGCGATAGCCACAAAGCGCAGGCTGCGATCGGTAAGCGCCCGCTCCGGCAACTGGCGCAAACCGCGCCAGAGTGCCGGCCAGAACAACCATGGTGTGGCAATCAGTAGCAGCCAGGGCAGATACCACCAGAACGGGCGACCATGACCGATATCGCCGCTGACCCGGGCCACCGTCTGCTCGACCAATAACTCGCGCAGGTGCTCGCCGCCCGTGGCTTGCGCGACGGCATAGACCCAGATCAGCACCGGCAAACTCGCCACCAGCACGCACGGCACCAGGAATCGATACCATCCTTGTCCTGCTCGCGCAGTCCAATACCGATGCGAAAGGGCCACCGGCAGCACGTAAACGAGGATCACCGGACCCTTGGTCAGCAATCCCAGGGCAACACCGCTGGCAAACAGCGACCATCCACCGCGACTGCCGCGATCGGCGCGCACCAGCCCCCATGCCGCCAACAACACGCAGGCGGTCATCAGCGTGTCGAACATCAAGGTCGTCGTGAAGGTCAGAGTTACCCAACTCGCCATGTAGACCAGCGGTGCGTTGCCCTCGATGATCGGGTTTGCCGGCCACAGTGCCCGTGCGAGGCGTGCAATCAACCAGAGATTGGCCACCGCCAGCAGCGGATTGAGCAGTCGCGGCCACCACTCGTTGACGCCAAATACCGCCCAGCCCAGGTGAATGAGCCAGAACAGCAGCGGCGGCTTGTGCGCGTACTGCTCGAAGTTCCGGGTCGGCAGCCACCAGGATCCCTGGGACCACATTTCCCACGCCACCGAGATATAGCGTGTCTCATCGACCGGCAGCAGCGGACGCACCGCGAAGGAAACCAGACCCGTCAGCAGGACCAGGCATGCAGCAAGAACGAGGTTTTGTCGCGGCAATGTCCAGCTCATCCAGGAACGTCGCTAACGTCGGGTGCGGCAGTCTGGAATCCGGATGTCGGAATAATGTCGCTGTCGATGCGACACGCGGCGGACGCGGGCGCCGTAGCGTGCGAACGCAAACCGGTGGTGGAGTCACGACGATGCAGGAGCAGGCTTTCGCGCGGCGGTTGGCCACTGCCGACCCGATTTCAGCCACGAACGGGCAGCGATGGCAGGCGCCATCGTCTATGGCACTGGTGGTTGCGTTGGTCAGCATTCTCGGAATCGGACCGGTACTGGCAGCGACGGCGATGCCTTCCGAATCAGCACTGGAGGCAGAAGGCTTCTTGATCCGGGAAGTCCGGATCAATCCGCAACCAATTTATGACGAGAGTATTCCCGGCGAGCGCACCTATCTGATGCGCCTCGCCAATCGCCTGCATGTCGACACTCAGGACGATGTGATCCGGGCGCAGTTGCTGTTCAAGACCGGCGATCGTTACTCCGTGCGAGTGCTGCGCGAGACTGAACGCAATTTGCGCAAGCTGCGTTTCTTGCGTGAGCCGGTGATCACCGTTGTTGAGGTTGCCGATGGTCAGGTCGATCTTGAGGTGCGCACGATCGACGTCTGGACGCTCAGTCCAACCTTTGAGTTTTCGCGAAATGGGGGTGACAACCGCACTTCTCTCGGAATCCAGGACTTCAACTTCCTGGGTTACGGCAAAACGTTCGAACTCAGCCACAAGAGCGACCGCGACCGCAACAGCAACGTGCTCGCCTACAACGACCCGAATCTCGCTTTCAGTCGCTGGAAGCTCGACTTGGAGTTCAGCAACAACAGCGATGGACACGATCATCGTGTAGCCGTTGAACGCCCATTTTTCGCTCTGGATACCGAGAACAGTTATGGGCTCTCGCTGCGCGACACCGATGCGTTGGCGCGACGTTACGCGCTTGGCGAGGAGGTCGACGTCTACCGGCGGCGGCAGACTGCGGTGGACGCATTCGTCGGCCGTTCGCAAGGACTGATCGAAGGCTGGTCGCAACGACATACCGTCGGATTGCGTCTGGACGACTCGCGGTTCGACCTGCATCCACCCGGACCTTCGGCGGCGGCTGCACCCGATGACCGTGACCTGACCTACCCCTACTATCGATTTGAAGCCATCGAGGACGATTTCGGCACCACCACCAATCGTGATGTGATCGGGCGCACCGAGGACGAAGCCTTCGGTAGGCGCTACATGGTTGAGCTGGGCGTGGCCAGCGGATCGCTGGGCAGCGATCGCGATGCCGTGCTCGTGCGCGCCGAGGCTTCGGACGGCTATCACTTGTCGGCCAGGCAATCGGCCTTTGTGAGCGCGACTGTTTCCGCCCGCCATGAAGGCGGCCAGTGGGCCGACAGCCTGTTCTCAACGTCGGCGCGCTACTTCTATCGCCACAGCCAGCGCAGTGTGTTCTACGCAGGCTTCAGCGCCGACATCGGCAGCAATCTGGATGCCGACCACGACCTGTTGCTCGGTGGCGATAACGGGATGCGTGCATACCCGATCGCCTTCCAGAGCGGCGAGAAGCGCGCCGTGCTGACTCTGGAGCAACGCTACTTCACTGATTGGCAGGTGTACCGGACATTTACGGTCGGTGCGGCCGTATTTGCCGACATCGGTCGCGTCTGGGGTCCCAACTCTATTGACGCGCCCGTGCTGGGTACCGTGAAGGACTTCGGAATCGGGCTACGATTCGGTAACCTGCGCTCGGCCAGGGCAAACGTCCTGCACGTCGATCTCGCATGGCCGGTCGATGACCCGTTCAACTCCGGGCCACAGTTGATGGTCGAAACCCGCTCAACATTCTAACGATGCCCACCACCCTCAACATCTTGATCGTCGAGGACCACCCCGGTCTGGTGGCGAACATGTACGACTACTTCGAGGCAAGCGGACACCGCATGGACGCGGCCGCCAACGGCGTCTTGGCCCTCAACTTGCTCAGCCAGCACGTTTACGACGTGGTCGTGGTCGATTGGTTGATGCCTCGGCTCGACGGGATCGGCCTGGTCAACAAGATGCGCATCGGGCTGGGCTTGGAAACCCCAGTGATCATGGTAACGGCGAAGGGCACGTTGGAAGACAAGATCGAGGGTTTCCGGGCAGGCGTCGATGACTATCTGGTCAAGCCGTTCGAGTTGGCGGAATTGGAACTGCGCTGCCGCGCCTTGTCGCACCGAAAGCCACGGCGCCCACGCGCGCTGCTCGTGGACGACTTGCGCTACGACCTCGACACTTTCGAATGCACTCGGGGAGACCGCCCTGTCGCCTTGTTTCCGGTCACCCGCACACTGCTGACGATTTTGATGCAGGAATCGCCGCGAGTGGTGAGTCGCGAACGATTGATCCAGACGGTTTGGAACGACACCCCGCCGCGGGTCGATCTGTTGCGTCGGCACATCCATGAGCTGCGTCGGCAACTGGTGCAGGGCAACGAACCGCCGCTGCTGCATAGCGTGTCAGGGGTGGGTTACGTCTTGCGCAAAACGGAGGGCGCTTGAGGGCGCGATCACTGAGGCAACGCATCGCCGTCGCATTGACGGTGTTCTCGGTGCTGGTCGCTGCGCCGATCATCGGCGTCGGTCATTGGATGAACGAGCGCGCCGAAGAGGCCGTGTGGTTGGCAATGCTTGGTGCTGAACTGGCGGACTTGAATGTCGATGGCGCCAGCGACGTGTCCGCGCACCATGGCGTCCTCGATTCCTACGTCTGGCGGCCAGGAAGCGCCAATGACCTGCCACACGTTCCTGGTGAAATTGCCGGTCTGGCCCCCGGCTTGTACGACGAGATTCTGGTGGGTGGACGCGAGTGGGTCGTGTTGATCCGCGACTACGGCGAGACGCGCGCCGCGGCTGGCATTGACATCACGGAATTGGAATCCGAAGAAGAATTCCTTTCCGTCGGGGCGGTTCTGGTGTCGTTGGTTTTGGTGGCGCTGCTGTTGACTACACTCAACTGGCTGGCGGGCCGGGCGGTAGAGCCGGTCGCGCTATTGTCTTCGCAGTTGCAAGCGCGCATGCCGCAAGCGCTGGAGCCGTTCACGACTCCCTTCAAGGAACGCGAAATCGTCGCCGTTGTCGATGCGCTCAATGGTTTCGTTGAGCGCATGCACGACCATGTGCGTCGGGAGCGGCAATTCGTGGAAACGATGAGCCATGAACTGCGAACCCCGCTGGCCGTGATCCTCGGCGCCGCAGAGTTGCTGAAGCTGAGCAAGGCAATGGAGCCGAGGTCGACTGCAGCAATCGAGCGCATCCAGCACACTGCCTGGGACCTGAGCGATCTCGCCCAAGTACTGCTGTTCTTGTCCAATCGCAAAGGGGCCCCCTTTGCGCTGGAAAGCATCGACCTGCAAGCACTGCTCGACAAGAGCCTGCGGCTTTTCAATGCAGACTTTGCGGCCGCCGGGCTCAGGGTTCGTCGGGTGACCGACGCCGAAGTCTGGGTGCAGGGAATACAGGCACTTTGTGAGATCGTGGTCAACAATTTGATTCGAAACTGCTGCGACCACGGTTGCGGGGACGTCGAAATTTGCCTTACATCGACGGCTTTGACGATGTCCAACCATGTCGTCGATGGTGACCGCGCACAGCAGATCGGGGCACCCAAGTGGCGGGGTAATGCCGGGATTGGCATGGATCTCATTGGTCGAATTTGTGAGCAGTTCGGCTGGTCGATGAGTGTCAGCAGCACGGAAGGCGTGTTTCGAGTGGAAATTGGATTTGCACTAGACGATCAAGCGCAGCAGGCGTTAGCCGAAGATTCGGCTGCATGATCCGGCAGCAGCAGCCAGACCGAGCCGCCCTGGCGAAGCCACAACCATGGCAGGTAGCAGCCGACGATCTCGGCCAACGCCGTGGCGAGGTACAGAAGCAGCGTGCTCATGTCGCCGAGGTCGGCACCGGGTGGGTGGCGTCGGTGCAGTAGTGAACTTCGATGGTCGAGTGCACGATCTCGTCGTGCACCGACAGGTGCTGACGAATTCGCTCCGCGTTCAAGCCGAGGTCATGGGTCACAACGGTCAGCGCGCACGAATACACGCTCTTGCCAACCCGCCAGACGTGCAGGTCGCTGATGTGGGTCTCGCCGGCGTCGGCGCCACTTTCGACGACTTCGCGGATCTCGTCGACTACCGGATGATCCATCTCGCGATCGAGCAAGATGCGTCCCGTGTCGACGATCAGGCCTTTGGCCCAGACCGCAACCAGCACGGCACCAACGATGCCCATTAACGGGTCGAGCCAGGACCAGCCGTAGATCCAACCGCCAACCAGGGCGATGATCGCCAACACCGAGGTGGCCGCATCGGCGATCACGTGCACATAGGCCGATTTCAGGTTGAGGTCGTCGTGATGGTTGTGGCCGTGGCCGTGCGCGTGATTGTGGCCCTGCGCATGACCGTGATCATGGCCGTGACCAAGGTGGTGCGCCTTGCCAAGGATCAGCGCGCACACCAGATTGACGGCGAGGCCCAGAATGGCGACCACGATCGCCTGCTGGTAGCGGATCGGTTGCGGATCGAACATCCGCTCCACGGATCCGACGACCATCAATGCCGCTACACCGAGCAGGAAAATCGCGCTGGCAAAGCCACCCAGTATCTCGATCTTCCATGTGCCAAAAGCAAACCGCGGATCGGTCGCGTAGCGGCGTGCAGTGGCGTACGCGAAGGCTGACAGGCCGATCGCCAGCGCGTGCGAGCTCATGTGCCAGCCATCAGCGAGCAGGGCCATGGAGTTGAACCACCAGCCGGCCAAGATCTCGACCACCATGGTGGCGGCGGTAATCCACATCACCGCCCGGGTGCTGCGTTCGGCAAAGTCGTTGCTGCTATGAAACTGGTGGTCGTGGGACCAACGGGCCAGATTCTCGGTATGCATGATCCCATCCTGCTGGGTGGTTGGAAGGTCGTAGCTGGCGCGGTGCCGATCAGCGGAGATAGCTTCGCAGGACGTCGATCAATTCGTCAGCACCCTGGCTACGCTCGGCGGCACTCGCTATGGATGGGTCCGCGATGTGAGCGCGGACATGCTCTTCCAACACGCCTACCATCAGCCCCTGAATCGCGCCGCGGACCGCCGCAACCTGGTGCAGCACGTCGGAACAGCCGCGCTCTTCCTCCACGGCGCGTTCCAACGCTTCCACCTGCCCACGGATGCGGCGTATGCGTGCCAGCAGCCTGGATTTCTCCCTGACGGTATGGCCCATGTTCTCGGTCAGATATAGGGTGGGGGGGTATTGTATCGGCGTGATTGCCAAATCAAAAGCTGGTGGGGCGGATTCAGCCGTTCAATGAAGGGCGCCCGAGCGTTAGTGCTGGTGTTCGCGAACTCTCCAACGCCATCACGTCGCAACCGCCAAGGAGCTCATTGACACTGGCCTGGAGGGCCTGCTCGCCAGTACGCCGCCCAGGATCACGGTCGACTGGCGTAAGCGCGTCGACGGGGCGCCGGGCGCACCGCTGCGGATGTACCGGCTGCCGGCGGTGTAGCAGCTGGGGATTTTTCGCCGATTTCGCCGCTGACGGATGGTCGCAAGTGGTTGTCGCAGCGCTAATCTCGCTGATTTCGCCGCGACATTCAGGGAACATTGCCTGCTAGACGTGGTTTGAGCGTTTGGCTCCACGTTCTCAGGTGCTCAGTAATGGAGCGTTCGAAGCCGAAGCGGACAGCGCTGTGCGGGGTACACCGTCGCACGAGCGGTGCGCCGTCGCATCGATGGCAGCCAGCAGGTTGTTGGTGTGTACTTCGCCCGGCCGGCCAACTAACTTGGCCTGAACGCTGACAACGAGGCGAGCATGGACCTGGAAAAAGCGCTGATGAACGAAGCCATCGCGCAGATCAAGAAGGACTTCCACGAGAAGATCGGTTCCATTCGACACCCAGGAACCGGCGAATTCCCGACGGTGATCGTCAGGGGCGACGCGCTGGACGACCTTAGCATTCAGGTCGAAGGCTCGCCGGAACTACTTGCGCTCGTTAAGGATCGGCTGGGCGTGGAGGCCAATGGCGTGTCGTTCGAGGAAACCGCATCGGCCCGACCCAAGGTATTCCTGAGCTACACGACGGCGGATCAGGCTTTGGCCAGGCGGATCGCCGAAGCCTTGATGGCTCAAGGTATCGAAACGTGGTGGGATCAATGGGAGATTCGGGCCGGAGACAGCCTGCGCCAGAAGATCGACCAAGGCTTGGGCGACTGCACCCACTTCGTGGTGCTCTTGACGGAGACTTCCATCCAGAAACCTTGGGTGAACGCCGAGCTGGACGCCGCCTTCGTGCGAAAGCTGAACGACCACTGCAGGCTCATCCCCTTGCGGCACGGAATCGAGCCTTCGTCTCTGCCGCCGCTGCTGCAAGGCCTGCGCTCGCCCACAATCAGCGTGGACGCCAGCGACATCCAGCAGATCATCAACGACATCCACGGCATCACCGACAAGCCGCCACTTGGTCAAGCGCCGGGCGCGGTCATGAGCTCGGCATCGACCGGATACTCCGCCGCGGCGACTGCCGTGGCGCGCGTGTTCGTGGAAGCTTCCGAACATGGCGACAGCTTCGACCCGCAGATGTCCGTGGCCGACCTGCGCGAGAAGACTGGCCTCACCAACGAGGACATGGACGACGCCTTCCATGAGCTTCGGGATTTCGTCAAGGAACGATTCGGAAGCGTGAGGCCGGAACGCTACCTGTTCGCCGAGTTCGATCAGCACTGGAAGCCGTGGAATCCATCGGAAGATGCCCTCGTGCTGGCGGCGGCAATGGTCAACTCGCCTGACTTCCCGGCGGCGATGTCCGCTATCGCGGGTCGACTGGACTGGCCCGCCCGCAGGCTGAACCCGGCGACGAGCTACCTGATGCGCCGCCAGCTTGTCGACTATCTCGACTCATTGGATTCGCGCCCGTTCACCGCCCATCGGATCACCCGCAACGACGCGACGCGCCGGTTCGTGAAGAGTCGCCAAAGCCGCTGATTTCCGCGCCCCAATCC
>JALHRS010000080.1 GCA_022841325.1 Lysobacterales bacterium
CGCGGAGAACGCGGAGAAGAGCGATCTGCCCTTTGCTACTTGGCCTTTCTCCGCGTTCTCCGCGCCTCCGCGTGCACATGAGGTTCTGGCGATCATCGGGGCCGCAGGCTGCGGGCGCGCTGGATTGCTTCGTCGCTACACGCCTCTCCATGAACCCATGTCGCAAGTTGTTGATGCGTCATTGCGAGGAGCGCGCCTTTAGCGGCGAGCGCAGCGTGGCGGGTCGAAGCAATCCAGGGCATCGCCGCACGCCCCTGGATTGCTTCCCCCGGATCAAGTCCGGGGTCGCAATGACGCCGGGTTTCATGGCCCGTGGGCAGTGTCGGACCAATACAGGTGGGTCGCCATGACGGATCAATGACTTGCGATAGCAGTTCATGGAAAGCCATGTCGCTCCTCGGAGAGCCCTGGTCACCCACATGCCCCGCCATTGCCCTGAACAAAGCGCAACCTCTGCTGCTGTTGGGGTACTTTTGGGTTTAACAACATCTTAATATCGGGAATCGGCTTCCCCGTCGACGAGGAGATTTCCGAGCAGAGATGGATGGTGCGCTGACACTTTCCTTCGATATGGCCCTGGTCCTGGGCATTCTCTGCCTGACGGTGGTGCTCTTCGTCCGTGAGTGGGTCTCGGCGGATGTGGCCGGTCTGGTGATCCTGGTGGTGCTGGGCCTGACCCAGCTGGTGCCGGTCGATCGGCTTTTCGATGGGTTTGCCTCCAATGCCGTGATGTCGATCCTGGCGGTCATGGTGCTGGGTGCCGGGCTCGATCGCACCGGGGTCATGGGCCATGCCGCCAGCCTGGTGCTGAAACTGTCGCGCGGCAATGAAAAACACCTGGTGGTGGCATTGTCGCTGGTGGCCGGCAGCACCAGTGCCTTCATGCAGAATCCGGCCGTGGTCGCGCTGTTTCTGCCGGTGGCCAGCCGCATCGCGGCGCGTACCGGCTATCCGCTGTCGCACCTGCTGATGCCGATGGGCTTCTGCGTGGTGCTCGGCGGCTGCATGAGCATGGTCGGCAGTTCACCGATGATCCTGCTCAACGATCTGCTGCTGGCGGCCAACCGCAATCTGCCCTCGGGCGCGGAATCGCTGCGGGCGCTGCCCCTGTTTGCCGTATTGCCGGTGGGACTGGCGCTGTTCCTGTCCGGCATCGCCTATTTCCGCTTCTTCGGCAGCCGCTTGCTGACCGCCCAGGACGACCGTCTGCCGGTCACGCCGGGTACCACCGAGAGCTACTTCGAACAGGTCTACGGCATCCGCGGTGAGGTCTATGAGCTGACCGTCGAGGCTGGCAGTGCCCTGATCGGACAGAGCATCCACGAAGTCGAGACCTTGTCCGGTGCGCCGCTGATTCTGGCGATCAAGGACAATCAGGGCGTACGCGTGGCACCGGCCGGCGATCAGTTGCTGTCGCAGAGCACGGTGATCGGCGCGCTCGGGCCGCCGGACACGGTGGAACGCTTCGCCGCCGAACATGGCTTGTCGCTGGCACCCAGCCTGCGGCAGCTGGAGGAGGCATTCAACCCGGCCCGTTCCGGCATTTCCGAGGCGGTGATTCCGCCTGGCTCGCGCTTCGTCGGCAAGACCGTGGGCGAACTGCGCCTGCGCAAGCGTTATGGCATCAGTCCGTTGGCGCTGACCCGCGGCGAGGAGGTCTATCGCGAGGACATCCGCCGCATCGAAGTGCGCCCCGGTGACTGTCTGGTGTTCCACGGCGGCTGGCCGGAGCTGGCCGAACACGCGCACGAAAAGGATTTCGTCGTGGTCACCGACTATCCCCAGGACGAGCAGCGGCCGCAGAAACTGTGGTTTGCCGTGAGTTTCTTTGCGCTAGGGTTCACGCTGGCGCTGGTCGGCCATTTCCCGCTGCCGGTGGCCTTGCTCGGCGGCGCCGTCGGCATGCTGCTGACCGGCGTCATCAGCATGGACGAGGCCTACAAGGCGATCAGCTGGAAGTCGATCTTCGTGCTGGCCTGCCTGATTCCCCTCGGCAACGCGGTCGACAGCACCGGTACCGCGGCCTGGATCTCGCAGGAGGCTTTTGTCTACCTGGGTGGGTGGCCGATCTGGTTGCTGCAGCTTGCCGTGGCCATCCTGACGGCGATGGCGGCGATGGCGATCTCGCAGGTGGGGGCGGCGGTGCTGATGGTGCCCATGGCCATCAATCTGGCGCTGGCAGCCAACGCCAGTCCACTGGAATTCGCCCTGATCGCAGCGCTGGGCGCGTCCAACAACTTCCTGACCGCCAGCAACCCGGTCAATTCGCTGATCAGCGGACCCGGCGGCTATCGCGCCGGCGAATTCCTGCGCATCGGTCTGCCGCTGACGCTGCTATTCGCGGTCGTGTCGGTGGTGATGGTGACGTGGTGGTTCTAGGGGGCTCACTGGTGGGTGATCAGAGTCGCCGGCAGCGCCGTGAACCGTGGATTCGAGTTGCTGACAAGGTGGGGCACGGGGCAGGGGGCACGGGGCAGGGGGCACGGGGCAGGGGACCTCGCGGTACTTCCTGAGTGTAGCGGCGCGCGAAATTGGGGCCAGGCAAGCGCGATAAATGACCGAGCGAAAGATTACAACACGGGAAACGTAGTTGCGTCTGTCGCAACATGTGCCTAGTGGCACGCTTGCCCCGGGTGGCCAATCGAGCGGTACTGTGTCCACCGAACACGGAGGCCACACACATGAGCCACACAACGCTGCAACAGATCGCTGGTGAGCACCTCGGACTCGATACGCTCGACACCCGCAACGCTGACAGCCTGGACTTCCATGAACACGCTGTGTGGTGCATCAGGGATGCGCTGGAAGCTGCATATGCGGCCGGGCTTGCACAGGGCGCCGCGCCAAAGGTCACCGCCTGAGTAGGCGCAGAGCTGGCGTTTGCCAGCCTTGAACTGGTGCGGATTACCATGACCGAATGATCAGCTCTTGACGCTTGGCGCCCTTGCCAGCGGTGCCATTGCCCATCGTGTACGTGATGGGCTGCTCTTCAAACCGAAAGCCTGCAAACACCTCGCGCATACGCGGGTGATCATTGATTGAAAGCAGCACCTTCCCGGATACCGTTCGCATGGCCTCGGCCAGTTCGGTGTACTGCTCGATGCCGAACGCCACGCCGTAGCCCTCTGTTGCCCAGTACGGCGGATCGCAATAGAACATGGTATGTGGGCGGTCGTAGCGGCGGATGCACTCGCGCCAGGGCAAGTGCTCAATGAACACCTCAGACAGCCGCAGGTGTGCGGCTGACAGCTCCTCCTCGATGCGCAGCAGATTGATGCGCGGGACGTCTGTAGTGGCGGTCCCGAACGTGCGGCTGCTGACCTTGCCGGCGAATGACTGCCGCTGCAAGAACAGGAAGCGGGCGGCGCTCTGGATGTCGGTCAGCGTCTCTGGGCGCTGCATCTGAGCCCACTCAAACATCTTCCTGCTCGCCAGTGCCCATCGGAACTGGCGCACCAGTTCGTCAAGGTGATGACGCACCACTCTGTATAGATTGACCAGATCGCCGTTGATGTCATTGAGCACCTCAACAGGTGCAGGCTCGCGGGAGAACAGCAGGGCTGCGCCGCCAGCGAACGGCTCCACGTAGCAGGTGTGCGCCGGCATCAGGGCCAGCAGTCGTGCGGCCAGTCGGCGCTTGCCGCCCGGCCACGGGATGATGGGTTTAACGATTGCAGTAGCTGCAACGGATTTGCGCATAGCGTAAGTGACTCCGAGGATGTAGCTTCGGGCCCGCACCGCGCGGTGTGGGGAGCCCTGGCTCTGGTCACTGGCCGTTTCAGTGTCTGGAGGCTCGCCGGGCTGCTCTAACAGCTCGGCGGGCGCTCCTCTTTTCTTACAGCAGCTCGTCGACTTGGGCGTCGGTCCACTGATATAGGTCGCCGCCGAGGTGTTCGATGCGGCCGGTCTCTGTCAGGTGCCCGTGCATGCCGAGACGATGGATCAAGTGTGTAGATACTTCTCCGGCCGCGTCTTTGGTCCTCGGAAACAGCGCGATCGGCTGCGTTTTTCCAATGCGGTACAGCAGCTGCTGGATATCGAGATAGCCAGCGTTTTCTGGGTCACCGTAGGCTTGTTTGATGCCCACGTGCGTCACCTTGCCGCGCCAGCGGCGATAGCGCTGGCGGGCCCTCGGGTAACCTTGCCCACCGACGCTGCGGCCAACAGTGCCCGGATCGACGACCTCTTGGGTCCACGTCGCGTCCAGCCCCTCGTCTGGGCTCCATACGGGGCCCGCCCACATTGCGCCGCCCGTTACTGTCAGCGTGCCACCCCCTTCCAGCCACTCTGCGTCGATCAGGATGCGCGCCCCGTAGACCTCCACATTCGAGTCGAGCGGATACCACAGGTGTTGAGGGAAATCGTCGCTGGGACGGTCAAACACCGGGATCGAGTCATAGACCAATGTGCCGGCCGACGTGAACAGCGTGATGCGCCACGTGATCACAGCGCCGGGGGCTGATACCGAGTAGTTCAGCAGCCCGAGCACACCTACATTGACCAGGTCTGTCACGCCGCCAGCGCGTTCCCAATAGAGGGTGACTGTCGCGATGCCACCCTCGATGCTGTCAGCGCTCATCGTGCAGCGCTTTGACAGCCGCATGTCACGCAGATCGGCCAGCGATCCGACCGTGACCGATCCTGACTGCAGCGTCAAATTGTCATTGGGGTCGGTGTACAGGTAGTTGCGCCATCCCAGCTTGAAGCTATTCATCGCGTTGCTTGTCCTTATTCATCTACTGCGCTGCCCCAGCAGCGCAGCACAACCAAGTCATCACCGGCACGGCCGGACACTTGCACCAGGCGCAACTCGCGGCCGGCGTCGCATCCAAAACGGTCGTAGGTCAATATCAGCTTGACGCCGGGGTTCAATGCGGCAGCATTTGTGCGGCTGAGGAACACTGGAATCTTGTAGAAGCGCCTTGGCACTCCTTCCGGGTACAAGACAGCTAGATAGTCAGCGGCCGACTGCAGGTCAGCTGCGTCATCCAGCAGCGTCGGAATACCCGACTTGCTCAGCACCGAAATCGCTGCGCCAGCGCGCGGACCGAGTTCGATGCCGACCGGATCGGCGGCCGTCTTGCGAATGCGATAGTCCGCAGTCAGCAGCGCCCTATCTGCATCGGACAGTGCATCCGCCAGCTCGCCCTCTCCGTATCTGTACCAGTTCCGGGCGCCGGCAACCGTCGTGCTCAGCCCGGGCGCCAGATCCGGCTCGATTTCGATCTCGCCGGCAAGCTCCGTTGTCGTGATCTCGATCACCGGCTCGTCAGCGGCCTCTGGCGGCTCCAAAAGCCCCACCGCGATCTGACCGGCGGCGTTGGTGTACATCCAACCGAACACCGAATCCAATACTTGCTGCATCACATCAACGATGCGCTCGGCGCCGTCTGACCAGTAGCTGCACGCCCACGGCCTCGCCGCGGCCAACGCAGCCAGTGAATCCGCGTCGATCTGATCAATACCAATGCCGGCGCGCGCCAGCAGCAATTCGATGACGTCTGCGGTGTTGCCACCTGCGCTGACGCGGTCCAGACGCACGTTGTCGATCAGCGCCTCTGCAGAAGCCCCGTTGCCTGCGCCGCAGCGGATCACGAACTTGCCGTCGGCAGGCGCGGTAAAGGTGCCGCTGAGCGAATCCGCCGCGGTCGCGTACTCCGCGTCGAGGTTCACAAACTCGCCTGGGATCAGCGAATCTGGGCGGAAGAACACCTGCAGCAACCCGTATGCCGGCACGCCGGCCACAGTCAAATCGAAGTCCAGAGAGTAGTCATAGCGCTGGCCGGCGAACAGCCCAGTCGGGAACTCCAGCTCACCGTAGGCGGCAATGCCGCTGCTCTCGGCCAACTTGTCACCGCCGATCAGTGCCTTTCCTGTCGCGTCCCACTCAGCCGTGGCCGTGCCGCCCCCGCTGTCCTCAGTGGTTACGGTCCAATCGTCCAGGTCCGTCGCAAAATCACCCTCAGCAGCGCCGATGATGGTCTCAGCCGAGAATGTGGTCGCACTGACGTCCGCGACGACTCGGCCTACAGGCGTTTGCAGCAGCTCGATGCCGTGAATGCCCGGAGACGTAGCCAATCGCCAGCCGTCGCCGGGCATCGTGCCCTCAGATAGCGGGTAGCCAGAGTCCCGCACAGTGACTATTGAGAACGTGTCGGCGTCGTGGACGTCGTATTCGTAGTCAACTTCGTTGACGAGGACAATCGGGCAACTCAGCGGGTTGCCAACAGACGTTGGCCTGGGCCGCCCGATCAGCGTGTCTGCACCGTCGCCGTCCTCGTACAGGGAGGCCTGCATCGGGACGTCCAGCAGGGCCAGCACGTCCCCCGTGACAATGCGCGCTGTCCGCTCACCGCGACCCTCAATGCTCCCCACCACTGCCGCAGCGATTTGCGTTGCGCTGTTCATGGGTTGGTCCTGGTAGACCTCGAAAACGTCTACCCAACCATCAACCTGCGCATTCGTCAGCAGGAAATCGAGGGCGCCGTCCTCGTTGATCAGCTCGATGTTGCCGAGGCCTCCGGAGCCGCGCCGCTCAGCCCAGAGCACGCACGACCCAGAGCGGCTATAGGCGATGTCGCCGACCACCCGGGCGTCATGCCACCGAGTGCCGCCGTCGCCGTATTCGATGTCTGAAAAATGGTGCGTGATACCGTCCACAGTCAGCTGCACAACGATAACCGGCAGTGCAGTTGATGATGTTGGCAGTGGTGCCGGCGGTGGTTCACCCACGGGCTCAGTGACCACTACATCTATCCCGCGGACCAACTCTGTTGTGGTCAGCCCAGCTCCGCTGGCGGTGATTGTCGCGGTGATAGTCGCGGTTCCCGCCGCAACGCCGGTCACGACGCCCGTGCCATCTACCGTAGCAATGCCGGTCGCGCTGCTCTCGTACTCGATCGAATCGACCGACGCCCCTGTTTCGAGCACCGGTGTCACGGTTGTCACTGCAGTTTCGCCAACCTCGACTTCGACCGGGTCTGGCGTGAACGCTGCATCTGTCATGGCGTCCGGCGGAACGACAGTGATCAACGCATCACGGATTGACGATCGGTCTGTTTGAGCGGCCGTATACAACACCAACCCTGCGCAAACCCCGAGGAACTGAACAGCGGTTGAAGCCCCGCCAAGCCACTGCGTGCCCGCGCGCCAGCCGACGGTATTCGATGACGTCGAATACAGAGCTTCCGAACCAACCCAGATACGCCAGTCTGCACTTGCCGACAGGATGTTCAGGCAATGGGCTGCGGCGAGGTTAGTTGTCGGATTGCCGCAGGTCTTGCGTGCCGTGCTGCCCCAGCCCTCGTACACCACGTTGTCTGAGTACGGGTAGTGCGTGTCGAAGGAGTGGCTGCCCCAATACGTTAGCCCCGAATAGCCGCCACCGACCGGATCTGAGTCCATCTGCACGGCGGCAAACATCTCGCCGACCGCCGGTTCGAATCGAACTGCCATATCCAGCAGGCGCCTGACGCCGCTACTACCCACCCGGAAGGCGACGTTGTCACCGGCAGTTACCAGCGCCGACCCCGTCCAGATGATGGGTGCGGCGGTCGAATATGCGGTACCAGAGTAGTAGAGATCACGTCCGTTGCCGGTCTGATCGTATAGCCGAACCACGACGCCAACCGCAGCGCCACAGAACGCACCGACGCCACCCGTATCGGTGAAATCCTGCTCAACCCCATCACTGACACGCCTGACGCGGACAACGGCACCTGTCCATGCCGTCAACAAGCGCCTGGTCCAACAAGCGGACCATAGATTGGCCGTGTACGCGTCGAGCGGGCGGGCCACTAGCGCCGTCCCTTCATTGCGTCGGTTTGCCTATCCATTGCCAACACGCGCTCGCGGTTGGTCTCGCGCAGCGCTTCCTCGATGCGGGCCATGCGGCCCTCCAGCTGGCGGTTTGTTTCAATCAGGGTCTGCCGTTCTGCACGGAGATCGTTGAGCGTACGGATGAGGTCATTGACGCTCCGGTCATCGATCGCACCGCCGCCGCCGATAGGCCGAGGCTTGATGACGGGTGCCGGGCGAACCCCCAGCCACTGGCGCAGGAATGCGTTGGCGCTGGCCGGAACTACGGCCTCGCCGGCATGAATCATCGCAAGCCCATCGCGCGGGACGTATGTTGTGCCGACGTCATAGCTCGGGGGAATCGGGCCACCGGTGCCGGGGAAACCGCCGCCGGGCTGCAGGCTGGAGAGGCTATTGATGCCGTCGTTTATGGAGTTGAGCAGCTCATTTCCGTAGACATGTTCGGCCAGGCTGTTGCCCAGCGTCACGTCAATGTTCCCGAGCCGCTCGATCTCTGTAAACGCAGATGCCGGAGCAACCCCAGCGACGTACGGCGCGAGCATGTCACGCAGATCCGGCGACAGCTCGTTGATCGCGTCTTCCATGAGTTCGATGCCGCGCTCGACGCCAGTTGTGTCACCGAGCGCTGCGGCCTCTTCAACGTCCCGCAGCAGCGGTTCGAGCAGGTCGCGCTGGCCTTGCGGCAGCCCGGCGATCTCTGCCTCCAACGCGTCATTGAGCAACGATTGGCGGTCGGCCAAGGCACCGAGGTCGACGCCGACGGCAGCCGCCAGTTCGGTCAGATTGGCGCCCATTGCCTGCGCCACATCCGCGAGCTGGCTCGCAGTCGATACCGTGAGATCTTCGAGATTGACGCCCAGGGCGGCAACCAGCTCGGTCAGACTGAATTCCAGCCGTGCCGCGATCTCGGTCAGCGACGCGTTCGGCAGGCTCATCAGGTCGCGCACAATGCCGGCCAGTTCCAGCGCAAGCTCACGGCGCTCGGCGGCGGCTTGCTCACCCTGCAGGCGCTCGCGCTCGGCGTACAGCGCTGCGAGATCACCGCTGCCACCGGTACCGCTTTGCGCGCCGCCGCCGCCGAGGTTTCCGCCGCCGCCATTGTCGGGTGGCAGTCCAGCCTCGATCGCCATCGACGCGACTTGCTCCAATGCCTCGCGGATGGCGTCGCGCAGATCAAAATACGGCTCGCCCGAGGCGTAAACCTGTTGCCCCAGCCGCAACAGCTGATCGGCCAATCCGGGTAGCGCGGCCATCGCTTCGGCATCGCCGCCCAGGGCCGCAGCCAGTGTTCGATCGAACAATGCCTGTGCCTCTGCCAGCGCATCGCGCGGACGCAATCCGCCCAGCTCACCGAGCAGCAGGTTGTCGAGCCAATCGCGGATGCGCTGCTGCGCGCTGATCTGCGCCTGCGCTGCGTTGTCTGCCGCTTGTGTGACTTGCTCAAACCCGCTCGACGCGCCGCCGGCAAACGAGTTGACGCCCGACTCAATCAGCGCGATCTGCTCATTCAGCTGTTCCAGCTGCGAGCCAAACAGCTGTCCCACGATGCTCCGGCCGCGTTCTTCCAGCCGTGCAATCGCCTGGGCGACACGGATCGACGCCAGCTCATGCGCTGCGGCCAGATCGGCCTCTGCGGCGCCTTGCATGCCGGCCGCACGTGCGGCTTCATTCAAGCTGCTGATGTTGTCGGCCAGCTGGCGATCGATCTCGCGCAGCGAGCGCTGGAACTCGGTCGCGCCGGAGGCGTCAGCCAGCTCGTCGCGGATGCCGCGCACCGCATCTTGATAGCGGCCGATGGCATCTGCCTGCTCGGCCAGCACCTCGCCATATTGACGCGCGCCCAGGTCGCGGATCATCGCGAGCTGCTCTTCCGTCGCCCCGAGTAGCTCGGCGCGGGTGATCAGCTGATCGGTGTTGTTGGTGATCTTGGCCAGCCGCTCCGCGAATGACGCCTCCGGAGCGAACTCGACGAGCTGCGATTGAATGTCGGCCATGAAATCGGCCAACGATCCGCTGACGCCGCCGATGGCATCGCCGGCTTGCGCGGACAGATCGATCAGCAGGCCGAGCGCGCTGGCCATTTCGAGATATTGGACAATGCCCTCGGCCGACAGGGACGGCAGCAGCGACTCGAACAGGTCTCGGAATGCCTGAGCGCCGCCGTCGCCGGTGAATTCGTCGAGGTTCAAGCCCGCCGCGCTGAACTGCTGTTCGGCCGCCTGACGCGCTTGGGCAATCTGGTACTGCAGCCGCTCGGACTCGCTATAGAAGGTCTGGAAATACGCCGACCAGAGCTGCTGCGCACGGTCGAGACCGCCCGCGGCCGCGGCGATATCAACCGCCAGCCGCACGATCTGCTCACGCGTGCCGTCAATCGTCACGCCCGACAGTCCGAGTGCCTGGTCGAGCAACGCAGCCGATGCCGACACCCGGGCGTAGGTCGCGGCTAGCGCCTCGCCGGGCTGCTGCAGTTCGCCGATCAGGTCTGCGATCTGTGTCAGCGTTCCGCTCTCGCCGAGCAGTGCGTTGCCTTTGCGAATGTCTACGGCGGCTGCCAGTAGCATCTGCGCGCCGTCCATCAGCAGGGCAGCGTCATCACGCCATCGCTCTGCGATAGCCGAGGCTTCGCCTTGCACACCGGCGCCAAGGCTCTTCACCAATTCGTCGCCAATCGCGCCCATCGTGCCAGATGCGCCCTCGGCCGCAGCGTTGATCACTTCGCTGCTGGCATTGGCGGCAGACTGGCTGGCGGCGTCGACCGTGGTGCCGAGGATCGCGTCAATGGTGGCGATCATGGACTCAGCCATGATCCGCTGCGTTGCAGCCTCGGCCGTTTCCTCTTCCCAGGTGCGGCCCAAGATGTCGACGAAGAACTTGGTCGCCTTGACCTTGCCCTTCTTGTCGTACTCAACGACGGTCCGCAGGGCGGCATCCAGCACAGCCGGCGCCTCACCGTTCAGGGCCGTGGCCGCGTCGCGCATCACGCCGGCAACAGAGTCGAACAACTGTTGCGCGGCCTCTATCGCCTCGTCGCTCGCGTCCACATTGCGGTTGCGCCATTGCCGGCCGCCGAACAGTGCGCGCTGGCGGACCTCTCGAATCGTCTGAGTCGCATCGCCGCCGGCAGCGCCGACGTTCAGCGAGGTAGTGCCGGACTCCGCTTTGTAGCGAGTGCCAAACACCTTGCCGCCAGTGATCATGTCGATGGCTGCAATCGCGGCGATGATCCAGCCCACCACCGGAATTGCGCCGGCTGCGCCGATGGCGCCAGAGGCTGCACCGGCCGCGGCGCTGGCGCCGCCCGCCACGGCACCTGACGCACCCAGCGCTGCGCCATAGCCCACCGTGCCCAGCGCGTAGCCGGCGTAGCCGTACGCGCCGGCCGCGCCGAGAGACCCAGCCGAGCCGTTAGACGTGCCGCGGTTGCCGAATCCGAACGCGCCACCCACGATCGCGCCGAGGATTGGTAGCGCTGAGGAGCCGCCGAATGAGCCCAGGTTCAAACCGCCGCCAGTGCCGGCGAATGCCGAGCCAGAGCTACCCAGGCCAAACAGACTGCCGAGGGCTTGCATAATCCCCGACTGCGCCAATTGCGCCAGCATGTCAGCAATCATCCGCTTGAATGTCTGCTTGACCGAATCGGCGAAGCCCTTGAAATCGTCAAACCCGCGGGATACCCAATCGCCCCATGCCTGGGCAATCGATTGGCTACCTTGAATCACGGTGTATTCGTAGTCTTCCTGAGCGCGTTTGGCGCGGTCAGTGGCGTCGATTGAGTCGATCGCCGCATTCGCCCTGGCGCGGATTTGCGCGGTCTCTTCTGCGGTCAGCTCGATACTTGTGCGCAGCTTTTGTTCAACTGCTCGACGGGCATTTGCCTCAGCCTCCAACAGCAAATTCTGAATGGTGCGCTCGCGAGCGCTCAAACCGATCAGCTGCGCCTCTTGTTCCAGCCCGGCCAGCGTGGTCGACACCACGTCCCGAGCGCGCTGACTTTCGTCGTTGTCGCGCGCCAGCGCGGCCGTCTTGCGCCCGTATGCCTCGTTGAGATCCTCAATGACCGCGAGCACATCGCGCTGCACCTGTTCCAGATCGGCGCCGCGGCGGATCGCATCTGCGCCGGCATCGGCGACATCACGGATCGCGCGGGCGTAGTCGGCCGCGGCTTCGGCCATCGGATCGGCCGCTTCGCGGGCGCGGTCGGCCATGTCGGCCAGCCGGCCCAGCGCGTCTGCTCTCTGCTCATCTGCGCGCAGCGCATCGCGTGTGGCCTTCTCGCCGGACTTGGTGGCCGTGGTCAGCCCGCCGATCGACGAGGCCTCCTTGGCGTAGGTGGCGATCAGTTGCGTGCGCATGCGCTGCACTTCGCCAGCCAGCGCCGGGGTCTTGGCCTCGATTGCGCTGAGCTGGCGCAGCTGGTCGGCCAACTTGGCGGCTTCGGCGGCTTGCCTTGCCTGCACGGTGCCGGCGGCGGCGCCGATATCGTTGAGCTGGCTGAGTCCGGCGCCCAGCGCGGTGCTGCTGGCGCGGGCCGCAGCAGCAGCTGCATCCGACTTGCTTACCAATTCGTTCCACTGCGCGACCGTGCCACCAGACCTGCGGTATTGGAGCTCCAGTTGCTCAAGGGCGGCGCGGTGGCGATTCAGCGCCTGCTCGCGACCGCTGTCGCGCTGCATCAGTGCGGCCAACCGCTCGACATCCGTCTCGATGCCCGCCAGTGGGCGGCGGCGGTCAGCCAATCCCGAGCCGATGGAGCCCTGCGCCAATGCGATCGAAGTTTGGCCGCGCTTCTCCGCGGCGATGATTTTGTCCCAGGTCTCCTTGACCTTGAATGCCAGCAGTCCGAGCGCAGTGCCAGCGACCACCACTGGGCCACCAGCAAACGCCAGTAAGCGTGCGCCGAACAGATCAGCACCTGAGGCTGCCACCTTGGCCGCGCCGGTCCACGAGGTCCACAGCGAGGTTGCGGCCAGTTCAACCCGCAGCGCCTGCAATGCCGTTACCGCAGCGGCAACACCACGCACGCCGGCAAACAACACCAGCGTGCCGCCGGCTACCTGCGCAGTGCTGGTGATCGTGTCCATGTTGTTGGCCACCGCCAGCGCGGCCGGCGCCACGACATCGAGCATGGTGGTGCCGATGCTGAGCAGCCGGTCACCGACCTCTGCCTTGAGCCGGTTGAACGCGAACTCGGCCGTCTTCGACATCTTCTCGAACGCGACATCGGTCTGGCCGGCCGCGTTCTTCATGCCATCCAACGTGCTGGCAAATGCGCCGGCCTGGTTGCCGGTCAGCGCCATCACGGGTGCCAGCGCTTCGACACCTCCGAACAACAGCGACATCTGTTCCGCGCTGCCTCCGGTGGCCTTCTTCACGTTGTCCAGGAACGTGGCCAGGCCCTGACTCTTGAGCGCCGCGGCGTCGAACTGCAGGCCCAGCGATTCCGCGAGGTCGGCCGCTTCTTTGCTCGGCTTGATGATTGCCGCGATCGTTGCGCGGATGCCGTCCATCGCTGTGCTGGTCTTGACACCGCCCAGCGTCAGCGCGGCCGTGGCTGCGAGTACTTCATCGAGCGACACGCCCGTCTGCGCGGCGATCGGTGCCACTGAGCCGATGCTCGCGCTGAGTTCGCCGATGGTGGTCTTGCCCGCTTTCATCGCCACAAACAGGCGATCCGACACGTCGGTGGCGGTGCCTGCGGCCGGGCCGTAGGCGTTCAGGGACGTGGTCAAGCCATCAGCGGCCGTGGTGACATCGGTGATGCCGCCGATGGCGAGGCGATTGGAAGCCCTGAGCGTGTCGTTGGCTGCCGCTGCGCTGGTCGCGCCAGCTGAAATGATCTGGTAGAGCGCCTTGGCTTGGCCTACCGGCGCCTGGCCGTAGTCGCGGGCGATCTGTCGCACAGCAGCGCTTTGCGCTTCCAGGCCTGAGGTGTCCGACATCAGTGTCGAGACCTCGGCCATCGCGCTGCCGTACTGCTTGGCCACGCCGACCGAGGCTGACATGGTGGCGGCCAGGCCCGCGATGCCGATCGCTCCGGCCGCGCCCAGCGCCAACTGTCGCAACATGCCGCGGGCTGACTGGATAGCCCCGCCGTAGCGCTTGGCGGCTTCAGCGCCACGCGAGAGGCCACGCTCGGTTTGCTCACCGGCCTGGCTTGCCGCCGGGCCTAGTTCGGTGACGGCTGCCTTGCTGGTCTTGAGCGTGGCCACCAGCTGGCCGGCTTCGCCGACCAGCCGCAGGGTGACAACCTGGTCACCCGCCATGGTTTACCCCTTGGAGTCCTTCTTGGCCTGCTCGGCGTAGTACTCGGCCGCAGCGTTGCCCATGACGTTCAGATCCTCGACCATCGCCGGCCAGCGCTTGCGCGGAACACCATGTAGTGACAACGCGGTGTGGATCTCTGCCGCCGACAGCCCGATGCAGGTGCCGCTCATGCCGACAAACGAGAGCTGGCAGGTGCGATAGATTTCGACAACTCGCATGCAGCATGGCCAGACCTCTATCTCGTATTCGGCAGGTTTCGCGGTGCCGGTGCCCTTGAAGAACTCCTCCCGGCTGACGACGGGCGCCGGAGCGCCCGGTTCTACGTCCTCGTCAACAACGAGGTATGCCGCGGTCTTATCGCCGGCTAGCGCCCGCGCGACCGCTTGAAGTTTTTTTGCCGCGCCTCGCCGTACTGCTCGTAGTAGGCCTGGATGACCGCCGGGGTCAGGTACCCCATTGCCGCCGTCTACCGGCTGGGTGCTGCTCTCTGCGGGGGGTTGATCGTTGCCAGCAACTGGCGTCTTGGCGAGCTGCTTGTCACCACCGGCCTTCTTCGCCGGCAGATCCAGAATTTCGACCTTCAGATTCGGCTCGGCGTAGAGCGCCGCCACCTGGTCCTTGGTGAGGGTGTTCAGATCGACCTGGCGGCCAGTGCGGTTGAACTCCAACCCGGCGCGGCGAAATCGAACTGGTACGGATTTGATCAAGACGAGTGCCATTCTTCCTCCGAAGCACCGGGCCATTGCTGGCCCGGCGCGAACTACTTCTCAAGGCGCCGGACCGTTAGGCCAGCCAGGGCGAAGCGACTACCTCGACCACACCCTTCAGCACGTTGTCGGCACCGTTGGCCAGCGTGGTGGCGTTGATCAGCTTGCGCGCGGCCCATTCCAGGCTCGGCGGCACCAGCAGCACGGTCGGGCGAATGCCCAGCGGGCGGTCGTAGTCACCTGCGGCGCTTTTGCCGTATCAGATCCGGTGGGTGGCGGATGACTCGCCGCTCAAGATTGCCGAGAAGAGCCGCCGCATTGGTTTGACCTGGGCAGAGGCCAGCGACAACGTGCTGGCGTCTGCACTCGACCGCGCCGATGGCGGGCAGAACTGTTACTACATCGGCTACAACATGGACATGGCCATCGAGTACATCGAGGCCTGTGCGTTCTGGGCGCGGATCTTCAGCAAAGCCTGTGGTGCCATTGAGGAAGGCGAAGAGATATTCAAGGACGAGAAGGACGCTGAACAACGCATCAAGTCGTACACGATCAAGTTCCCCAGCGGCTTTCGCATTGTTGCGCTGAGCAGCCGGCCGGCGAATCTGCGCGGCAAGCAAGGCATCGTGATCATCGACGAAGCGGCATTCCACGGCGCGCTCGACCAGCTTCTCAAAGCCGCGCTGGCGCTGCTGATCTGGGGCGGCAAGGTGCGAGTGATCTCTACGCACGATGGCGACCAGAACGTCTTCAACGAGCTGCTGACGGAGATACGCGCGGGCAAGCGCAAGGGCAGCATTCACCGGGTGACCTTCCGCGAGGCGCTGGCCGATGGGCTCTACCATCGTGTGTGCATGCGCCGCGGCATTGAGTGGACGGCCGAGGGCGAATCCAAGTGGACGCAAGAGGTCTATGACTTCTATGGCGACGCGGCAGATGAAGAGCTGGATGTGGTGCCCTCGCAGGGCTCTGGTGCCTGGTTGACGGCATCCCTGATTGAGGCGCGCATGGTCGATGCGCCGGTGCTTCGGTACAACTGCCCGGCGGGGTTTGAGCAGTTGCCAGACCGTGACCGGCACGATGCGGTGCAGGACTGGCTGGACTTCGAAGTGGCGCCGCGACTGGCCGCGCTGGACCAAGATGCGCAGAGCGTGTTTGGCCTGGACTTCGGGCGGAGCGGCGACTTGACGGTGGCGGTACCGGCGCAGATAGACACGGGCTTGCGTCGCCGCGTTCCGTTCATGCTGGAACTGCGCAACATGCCGCACAAGCAACAGATTCAGGTTTGCAGCTTCGTGCTGCAACGGTTGCCAAGGTTCCGAAAGGCGGCGCTGGATGCACGCGGCAATGGCCACGCACTGGCGGAGTTTCTGGCGCAGGAGTTCGGCTGGGATCAGATCGAACTGGTGATGCTGAGCGAGGGCTGGTATCGCGAGCACATGCCGCCGCTGAAAGCTGCCTTTGAAGACGACACGATCAGCCTGCCGCGGGATCGCGACACGATGACTGATCTGCGCGCCATCAAGATGGTGCGGGGCGTGGCGCGAGTGCCGGACACGCGAACTGCGGGCAAGGATGGCGGTCAGCGCCACGGCGACGCCGGCATTGCGATCGCGCTGATGCACTACGCCAGTCGTCAGGATTGGGAGGTGATCGACTACCACCGCGTGCAGATCGGTGCGAAACACGACACGGATCATGAGATCCGCCGCGGCGCGGGTTGGCGCAACAACAAGGGTATCTGGTGATGGCAAAGACTCAACGCATTGTGGGACTGGATGGCGAGCCGATCGACTATGAAGTGCTGCAAGAGGAGATCTCTGCGCCGTCGATTGCCGGCATTCGTCAGCCGTGGCACGGATCGGTTGCCTCTGGCCTGACGCCCAACCGACTCGCGCAGATTCTGTCGGCTGCGGCTGAAGGAGATGCCCACGACTACCTGACACTGGCGGAGGAGATGGAAGAGCGCGACATGCACTATGCCTCGGTGCTGGGCACGCGCAAGCTGGCCATCGTGGGCTTGGACATTCGCGTGGAGTCGGTCAGTGATGACAAGGCCGACGTGGCGCTGGCTGATGCCATACGCGAGATCGTGAGCGAATCAGAATTCTCGGAGCTGATCGCGCACCAGGTGGATGCCATCGGCAAGGCGTATGCGGTGTCGGAAATTGTGTGGGACCGCAGCGGCAAGCAGTGGACGCCCAACTTCGAGGAGCGTGACCCGCGCTTCTTCAAGTTCGATCAGGCCACCGGCCGCGAGCTGCGGCTGTTGGATGAGCAGGACTCGGCACAGGGCATCAAGCTACCGCCGTACAAATTTGTGGTGCATCGGCCACGCATCCGGTCGGGCCTACCGATTCGCGGCGGCCTGGCTCGATTGGCCGCGCCAGCCTACATGTGCAAGGCCTGGACCTGGCGCGATTGGATGGCATTTGCCGACATCTATGGCATGCCGATGCGTATCGGTACCTACGGCCCGAACGCGAAACCGGCGGACATTGCCAAGTTGATGGCAGCGGTCAGCAACCTCGGCAGCGATGCCGCCGCGGTGATGGCGGAATCGACCAAGATCACGTTCCAGGCCGCGGCCAATGTGGCCGGCGCTGGTGACTTCTTCGAGAAGCTGGCCACGTTCTGGGACAAGCAGATCAGCAAGGGCGTGCTGGGCCAGACCATGACTGCCGACGACGGCGCCTCAATGTCGCAGGCCAAGGTTCACGACCTGGTGCGTATGGACATCCTCTCGGCCGACGCGCGGGCGCTGAGCAAGACACTGCAGGCCCAGTTCGTGCGGCCATACATTGACCTGAATTTCGGGCCGCAGTCGCGCTATCCCAAGATTGAAGTGTTTGTTCCGGAGCCAGAGGACACCAAGGAGTTGATCGACGCACTGGCCAAGCTGGTGCCGCTGGGATTCCGCGTGGAGCAATCGGTGATCCGGGACAAGTTGGGGTTGCCTGATCCGGCCAAGGATGCGGAGTTGCTGGGTGCTCCGGTGGCCGCACCGCCGCCGGCATTGAATCGCGCACTGAATGCCGAGCAGGCAGCGGACTCTGCGTTCGCAGGCGATCTGGTGGCTGAGCAGCTGGCCAAGCAGGGCGCCGAACCTCAGCGCGCCATCCTTGACCGTGTGATGTCCATCGTGGCCAGCGCCGAGAGCATGGAGGCGCTGCGCGATCAGCTGATCGAGGCGTTCGCGGATCTGCCGACCGACGAGCTAAGGCGCGTGATGCAAGCCGGGTTTGCGGCGGCCAATCTAGTGGGGCGCTACGACGCCCAACGCGAGGCGTTGGCGTGACACCGAGCACGCAAAGCCCGGAGATTCGCGGCATATTGAAGCGCCAGTTTGCCGAGCAGATCGCCTTCTTCCGCGGCAAGCTGGGCAATCTGGTGCCGACGCAGGCGTGGGACGATCTCTGGAAGTCGCAGCATGACCGGGCGTTCATGGTGGCTGGCGCGCAGAGCGCGGATCTGTTGGCGGACCTCGCCGCGGCTGTCGATCGAGGCATCACCGAGGGCGTAGGGATCGACCAGTTTCGCAAGGACTTTGCGGCCCTCGTCAAGAAGCATGGCTGGGACTACACCGGCGAATTCAACTGGCGTACCCGCATCATCCTGCGCACGAACGCGGCAACAAGCTACTCGGCAGGCCGACTGGCGCAACTGCGCGAGGGCGGGTTCTCGCATTGGATGTACAAGCACGGCGGCAGCCAGGACCCACGCCCGCAGCACCTGGCGTGGAACGGATTGGTGCTACCCGCGGACCACCCGTTCTGGCAAACCCACGCGCCGCCCAATGGCTGGGGCTGCTCATGCCGGATCGTCGGCCTAAGGCGCCCGGAGGATGCACGCAAGCTTGGCGGCGATCCGGACAAGGCGTTGGCGGACGGCTGGGACAAGATCGATGCCAAGACCGGCGAGCCTATCGGTGTCGACAAGGGCTGGGGATATCAGCCCGGCGCTACCGTCGCCGATGACGTGCGCCAGATGGCAGCGAAGACTCAGCAGTGGGAGTACTCGCTGGCGAAGTCGTACATGCAGGGCGTGCCGGAATCGGTGCGCGACTCGCTGGCGGTGGCGTATCGAGGGCTGCCGTCGGTGGCAGATGGCGCACGCCGATACGCCGACAACGTGCTGAGAGAGCGAGCGCAGGTTGACATTCCACCGTACCGAACGCTGGGTTTGCTGACGAGCGATCAGGCCGGTCTGGTACGAGATCTGACCAACATCGACGCTTCCGGATTTGACTTCGCTCTGGACCGCAGCAGCATCTTGCACGTTCGTGGCCAGCATGGCGACGGTGATGCTGAGCAGCGGCGAGGCCAACGGGCGGTGACTGCCGATGACTATGCGCAGCTTCCCATGATTCTGAGTGAACCCGACACCGTCGAATTCGGCGGTCAGTCTCGGAGAACGAAGCACCCTGTGGTGCGCTGGATCAAGCGCCTCGGTGATTTCGAATGGATTCTGGCACTGGAGGTTAGAGCCGGCCGGAAGATGCTCGTGCCGGACTCCATCTACATTCGGAAACGTCGGCCGGCGCAACCCTAGCCACAAACGCCCTAAGCGATTCTGGGTATGAGCCAGACGGTTCGTGAGGCGCCGATCGACAGGACCAGTTTACGAGCAATGAGTGAGTGATGAAAGTCGAGCTGAAGGTCGATGACCAGAAGATGCAGGAGGCGTTCAGCGAGCTGGTCGCGCGTGGAACGAACCTTCGGCCGCTGATGCAAGAGCTGGGCGAGTTCCTGATCGAGACCACCAAGCAACGATTCGAAACCAGCACCGCCCCGGACGGAAGCCGCTGGGCGCCTAACGCGCCCGCCACCTACCTTGCGCATCTCGGTGCATTCAAAGGGAGTTTTCAAAAGGACGGCCGGCTGTCGAAGCGCGGCGCCAGCAGGCTCAGTGGCAAGAAGCCGCTGATCGGTGAGACCGGCCGATTGTCCAGCCAGATCAGCTACCGCGCCGATGGCCAGTCCGTTGAAGTTGGATCGGGACTGGTTTACTCAGCCGTCCAGCAATTTGGAGCCGCCAGAGGCTCGTTCGGCACAACGAAGCACGGCAGCCCGGTTCCCTGGGGAGACATTCCGGCTCGCCCGTTCCTTGGATTGAGCGCCGAAGACACCGCGGAGATTGGCGCCCGCGCCGCCGCTTATCTTGCCCTATGATGATGTTGCGTCAGTCGCAACAATCTTTCCGCGCCGTTTCGCATCGATTCGTTTTGTTTCGGCTTGTTTCGGCTTTTTCAAGCTTTTGACCTGTGATCTTTCAAGCACCTGCACACCTGAGCGTGTGCCGATTCCCGGTATCGACTGCCCTGCGGTCTGGTTTCGCCGCATCAGTCCGGCAGCCATGACGCGCCTCATGCACGGATCGGGACTCAAAGCCCGGTCCCGTGCCCCCTGCCCCTTGCCCCTTGCCCCCTGATTCAACGCTCCTACCCGCGGATCACGAATCCGCGCTCTCCGCCAGATGGACAGCGTCGCCCTCGATCGCGATCGCCACGCGCCGCAGTGACTCGCCGCGGCAGGGGCCGCCGATGCAGTAGCCGTCCTCGGGACGGAAGGCAGCGCCGTGGGCGGCGCAGACCAGTTGGCCGTGGGCGTAGAGAAAACGCCCCGGCGCCCAGTTCAACGGTCGGCCGGCGTGCGGACAGACGTTCAGATAGGCGTGCACCTGATCACCGCTGCGCAGCAGCACCAGCGTGGCACCTTCAGGCTCACGCGGATCGGCACATTCGATGGCGCTGCCTTCGGCCAGATCGGACAGGGCACACAGTCTCTCGCTCACCGCTTCACTCCCGCTTAAAGCTTGGTCCTGCACACTATCCATATCCGACACTCTGGAGTCGATCTTGAATCAACCACTGCTCGGCGGTTCCGTCCCCTGGACCCAGCGCCTGATTGCCGCCATATTCTGGCTGCTGGGACTGGCCATGGTCGGCGCTTTGCTGGTGTTCGGTTTCTTCGTCGGCGCCGCGCTGCTGGGTATTGCTGCTGTCGGTGGACTGATCGCCTGGGTACGCCTGCGCTGGGGCAAGCCGATCATCCCCGGCGTCGCCAGGCCGTCCGCACCAGGCTCGCGGCCGCGCAGCGGCGAGACCATCATCGACGCCGAATATGTGGTGATCAGGCGCGATCAGCGGCCTTAGGCGGTGTGCCTGCGCCTGGCCGCAGCGTTTCGATTGCGGCAAGTTTTGGGGTCTGCGGTTTTGACAAGCCGGGGCAGGGGGCAGGGGGCAGGGGGCAGGGGGCCAGCCCAGCCCTAGCAACAGACGGTGCGGTGAATCTGGCGGACTGTAGCCCGTTTCGGGTTCGATCACGACTTTCTTGCGCTTGGGTGTGAGCCGTCTTCGGCGTGCATGCGAGCGCTCAAACCAGGAACAGGGCGGCAGTGCCGATGCTCGACGCTCGACGCAGTTTCTGACCGTGCGCCGAGGTCGGGCCCGTGCCCCCCCCCCCCAGCCCCTTCCACATGACTCAGAAAGCCAACGGATAGCCGCATGCCCGGTCAGCGCGGCATGCCTAGCCCGCATTTCTCACACCTGCGCGTGCAGATGCCGCGATTCCCTTGCAGCGCAAGGCGAATCGGTGGCCACCCAGCAACTGTAGAGCGTACCGCTTGCATCTGCCCGCTTTGCGGCCCTCGCGCGTTCTTTGCGACTATCGCGGCGTTGCTCCTCCTCGCAATGGAATGACCATTCCTCGTCGTCGCGCCTTGCGCTAGTCGCAAAGCCCTGCGCGAGCTTCCGCAACAGGTGTGAGAAATGCGGACTAG
>JALHRS010000081.1 GCA_022841325.1 Lysobacterales bacterium
GGCTGGCGCTCACCTGCAGCGCTCCGGCGTGGTGATGCAGTCCACCGGCTGGGTGGTGGCCTGGTCGGCCTGGGGGTCCAGCGGGTCGGCGCTGCCGCCGCAGCCGCCCAGGGCCAGCAGGGCAATCAGCAGCGCGGCCACCACGGCGTACATCAGCGTGGGGTGGCCCCAGTCGAAGCTCTGGCTGATGGGCGTCAGCGGGCTGGGGCGCGTGGCGGCGTCGGGCGGGCCGTCGTGCGGGTCATCGGCAATGACGCGCGCCGCCATGCGTTGCAGCAGTGTGGGGGTGGTGCGGCCCTGCTGGGTGACGCCCAGCGCGATGTAGGGGCGCTTCATGCTGCGGCCTCCGGCAGCAGCTCGTTGATGGCCTGGCGCACGCTGGGGCCGGGGCCGGTGGTGGCCTTGGGCAGTGCCGCTGGCGGGGTGCGCAGCACGTCGACGCGCACCAGCAGATGGCCGCGGCGCAGCAGGGCGGTGGGGTAGTGGGCGCTGCCGGTGCGGCTGACCTCAGTGAAGCCCAGGGCGCGCAGGGCTTCCAGCCAGTCGCACGTGCGGCGGATGTCGTTGAACAGGCCGCCGGTCTGGGCGCGCAGCACTTTGAGGCGGCGGCCGCCGATGTGCTCGTGATCCAGGTGCAGGTCGCCGGGGCTCAGGTCCAGGCCCAGCGCGCGCAGGCCCGGCATGTGCGGGTCCAGCAGGGCCAGCAGCGGCGCCAGGGCCTGGATCTCGGCTGTGCGGCGGTTGTGGACGCGGTTGGCGGCGTCTTCGAGCTGGGCTTGCAGGCCCAGGGGGCGTGCGTGGCGGGTGGTGGCTGGCATTTGCTTGCTCCCGGTGTGTCGGTGAGCGCAACGATAAGGCCGCGCCTAATTGTCAGTCAATAGGCTATGCCTAACTTTGTCGTAAGATGGGCTTGCCGGCCGTTGCCCGTGCCGCTGCCCGGCAGGCCCCTACACTTCCGCGCTGGAGACCCCGCCATGGCCGAGTCGTCGATCGAATGGACCGAGCACACCTGGAACCCCGTCACCGGCTGCACCAAGGTGTCGCCGGGCTGCAAGCACTGCTATGCCGAGACCATGGCGCGCCGGCTCAAGGCCATGGGGGCCGCGGGGTACGAGCGGGGCTTCGAGCTGGCCCTGCACCCGGCCCGGCTGGTGCAGCCGCTGGCACGGCGCACGCCCACGGTGTACTTCGTCAACAGCATGTCGGACCTGTTTCACGCCGGCGTGCCCGATGACTACGTTGCCCGCGTGCTGGACGTGTGCCAGCGCACCCCGCAGCACACCTACCAGATCCTGACCAAGCGCGCCGAGCGCCTGCCGCTGTACTTTGCGCAGCGCCCGGTGCCGCGCAACGTGTGGTTGGGCGTGTCGGTGGAGGACCGGCGCCACGGCGTGCCGCGCATCGCGCAGCTGCGCCAGGTGGACGCGCGCGTGCGCTTCCTGTCGGTGGAGCCGTTGCTGCAGGACCTGGGCCCGCTGGATCTGCGCGGCATGCACTGGGTCATCGTGGGCGGCGAGAGCGGGGCAGGGGCCCGCCCCATGGCGCCGGCCTGGGCCGAAGGCGTGCGCGCGCAGGCCGTGGCGCAGGGCGTGCCGTTCTTCTTCAAGCAGTGGGGCGCCTGGGGTGCCGACGGCGTGCGCCGCGACAAGAAGCGCAACGGCCGCGACCTGGCCGGCCAGCGCTGGGACCAGTTCCCCCTGCCGGTGGTCAGCGCAGCTTGCTGAGGATGTCGCGCGCCACGCGCGCCGCCAGCTCGCACGCCCGCGGCGCGGGGTTGGACACCATGAAGTACAGCGCGAACAGCGGCGCGCCATTGGCCTGCCCCAGCAGCAGCGGGTCGGCCACGTAGGGGAAGCGCTCGCGCAGCCGGCCTGTGGCAAAGTGCAGCAGCGGCTCCCAGCCGCGGTCGCGCGTGACCTGCGGGTCATCGAACAGGTCTGTCTGCTCGCGCGTGTACAGCGCCTGGCGCCAGTCGCCCGTGCCCAGCACCTGGTCGAGCCGGCGCGCCTGCCCAGGTGTGAGGGCGCTGCGGTCTACGGCGGCCTGGCGGTACAGCCCGCTCAGGCTGAGCAGGTAGAACACGTCCAGCGCCCGCGTGTCGGCTACCTGGCCCAGCAGCTGCCAGTCGCACTGCAGGCCAAAGGGGTCCAGGAACAGCACGCCCCGGGTGCGCTGCCAGTCGTAACCCAGCAGCAGGTACGGCAGCAGGCTTTGCGCCGTGCCCTTGCCCACCATGCACCGGTCGCCCAGCGGGTGTGCGGCCACCAGCTCGGCCAGCTCGGCCTGGTGGGCGCGCTTGGGCTCGATGAAGTGGTAGCGGTGGAATGCCGGATCCACGCCCAGCGCAATGCCGGCCGACCCCTGGATGCTGGCCCCGCCGGCCGTGCCGTCGTTGATGTGGCACCGCCCGGTGCCGGCAAAGGCATCGATGTACAGCAGCTGGAACGGCCGCTTCGGGCTGGGCGCATCCTTGAGCGCCTGCACATAGAAGCCCAGGTACTGCCGCAGCACCTGCAGCTTGGCGGCCGTCCACAGGCCGCCGAAGCGGTTGGCCGTCATCCGCTGCGGTCCATGCCCGCGAACACCCCCAGCACCTGCAGGCCGTCGACCTGTGAGTCCAGCGGCTCGAAAGCCTCGTTGAGTGGCTGCGCCTGCCACTGGCCGGCGCGGCGCACGCGATAGGTGCGCACGTAGGCGCCGCCGGCGGCATCGGCCACCAGCACCAGGTCGCCGGCGGCGGGTGTCTTGCCCCGCGCAAAGCGCACGGTGTCGCCCGGGCGCAGCCAGGGCAGCATGGATTCGTCTGGCATCAATACCGCGTACACCTGCGGCAGGTCGGTTTGCATGATGGTTCCCAAGTCGATAAGGGGAACATCAGGCGCCGGCCGCAGGCTCACGCGGTGAGCTACTAGACCCTTGCGTCCCTCATGTGGGTGCTGATCGTTTGTCCAGTTCTGATCCAGGGCTGCAATCGAGGCAGCATCAAGCCCCCAGTGGTCGAGGTCGACGACATCAGAAAAGAAGGCTCAACGGATTACTGTGTGGAATGAGTGACTTCACTTCCAAGTTGTCCCGTGTGGAATCTGCTGTGGCAGGTCGGGCACACCAGCATCCCTTTTCGATGTTCTCCAGGGACCACGGCAGGGGTCAAATGGACCTCCAGGGATCCAATGGGGAACACGCCTTGGCAGGACTCGCAGCGCCCGTCGCTGGTCTTCAGGAGGAAGGCGCGCTGGCTGGATTGGTCAACCCTGGTCATGGTGGGGGGCTCCTGCGGTGGTGGTGTTCGGGGCTGCGTGCCGAACAGCAGGCGGGCTCGCAGGACTTCGAAGCTGTACCCACGGCCGGCGCGGTTGATGGTCTTGGCGACCCCGTTCAGGGCCTCCGTGTACGCGTTGCTGATCGGGTAGTCGAAGTAGGCGGTGATCTCCGTCCGCCAGTTCCTCATGGCCGTCAGCAGGACTTTGAAGTCAGCCTTGAGCCGCGGGGGCACATTGCCCTTGAAGGCGTCATAGGCGGCCAGGGCCTGCGGCTTCTGCATGCCGTAGATGCCGTAGAAGCTCTCCTTCAGCCGGTAGGCGTCGGCCAGCTCGGGCTCGTTGTCCAGCCACATCCGCAGATTGAAGGCCTGCTTCTCGGTCAGCGTGCCCTCGCGCTTGTTCAGGATGGCCTTGGAGCGCATCCAGTCGCGCCGCACTTCCTTGGTGCGGCTCTTGGCCAGCCGGATGCGCGTGCGCTCCATGCAGTAGTTCGCCATCCGCACAACGTGGAACTTGTCAATCACGACAGGCACGCCGGGGAAGATCGTGCCGGCCACGTCGCGGTACGGGCGCCACATGTCGATGGCCACGCCCTGGACGTGCTTGCGTTCCTTGTGCCGGTGCAGCCAGGTGGTCAGGGTGCCCTTGTCGCGGTCGGCCAGCATTTCGATGGGGCGCCGGCCGCCGATGTCGGTCAGGACGCAGCGCATCTTCCCGTCGATCTGCGTCTCGTCGATGCCCAGCCAGGCCGGGAGCGCCGGCCTGTAGGCGGCATCCAGGCTGGCGATGTACTCGCCGGCCAGGTTGCGCACCGTCCTGTCGTCGCAGCCGATGTGGTCGGCGATGCTGGTGAAGGTGTCCCGCAGGCACTGCTGCTTGATGTACTCGGCGCACCGGGCGGTCATGCGGCGGTCCTCCTGGATGCCAGCCAGGGGCTGCAGGAAGGTCTCACCGCATTCCCGGCACTTGTAGCGCTGGACGTGGGCAAGGATGCGGGTGGCGTGACCCCGGATCGGGCTGTCGCGGTAGATCGTGTCCTTGGTGCCGTGCCGGTACAGCCGGTCCAGCACACCGCACTTCTGGCAGGCGGTGGGCTTGACGGTGTACTCGGCTTCAAGCTCGTACTCACGGTCTTCGAGGCGCTTGGCAAGGACGGTCCAGCCGGGGAGGTCGAGGATGTCAGTGGTCATTCACGGATTCTGGAGCGGCCTTGCCGGCGGCCCCTTCCGCGTTCGTCGCCTGACGCAGCGGAGAAGGACTCAACCCTTTGCGGGCCAGCAGGTCCAGCGCTTGATAGTCCAAGTTCAGCGGCGCCATCGGCCTGGCTTTCCGCAGAGCCGTCACCAGCCGGCCGATCATCAGCGCCAGGTCCCGGAGGTCGGCTCGGAGTCGCATCGCCTCACCCTCAGCATTTATCCGCTGAATGTCCAGATCGCAGACTTCGCAACCGTCGGTGTGATGAGACTGCCCGCACATCGGGCAGCACTCCGGCTCCGGGTCCGGGGGGTCGCCCCAAGCTTCGCGGCTCATTCCAGTTCGATGCGGTCAGGGAACCCGACGCGCTCACTGACCTCGTTGAACTTCTGCGCCGCGGCGCGGCCCAGGTCCACCCCCAGCGTCGCGGCCAGCAGGTCCAGGTACGTCAGCACGTCAGCCAGTTCGTCGGCCACCTGGCGGTCGGTCGGGCTGAACTTGTTGCCGGGCAAGCCATCGCGCTCTCGGTTGCGCATCTTCAGCAGCGAGGCCAGCTCGCCCAGCTCGCCAGTCACGGCCGTAAGCCAGTCCGAAGGGCTCCACGATTCCAGGCCATCCGGGTGCCACTTCAGGCAGCGCGCCACGTTGGCCGCGCGGAATGCGTCGAATGTCAGCGCGTCCATGCTCAACCCCCCAGAGGCCTAGAGGCCAGCTTCGCGGTGAGCCTGGAATGGACGCGCTGGAAGCCTTCGTCCATGGCCTGCATCCATGCGTCCGGATGCGATTCGCTGAACTTGACCAGCTTCTCCTGGACCGCGGCCAGTTCTGCTTCAAGCTCCTCCTCTCGGGCGATCAGGATCGCAATCACGTCCTTTGCTGCGATGGTCGGCGGGTTCATCCTCATGTCAATGTCCTTCCTGTTTCCACACGAAAATCCGTTTTCAGACTATAAGGCACTTTGAAGGAATCCACATGGAAATCCGGAGAGCCGAAAAGAATCGCCACAACTCCGGCAGCTTCTCCTTGTCTATGGTCCCGCGATTCACCCAATCCTGTACGGACGGGGGTTTCACGCCAAAGTGAGCGGCTAGAGCCTTCTTGGTGCAGCCCTTCTTCTTGCGGGCGGCGTCAATGGCCGCGCCCAGGGCCTTCCCGGTAAGCATGGCCTAATTTCCGCCGCCAGCAGTCGATTCGGCAATTCCTCTTGACGAGGTTAGGCTATGCCTTATTATGTGGGCATGTCTGAGCTCATCACCACCCTCGGAGGGCCCACGGCGGTTGCCCGCATGCTGGGGATCAAGGCGCCGTCGGTGATCGGGTGGGCCGGCCGCGTGCCGCCCGACCGCTGCCCCCACCTCGAGCGCGCCGCTGCCGGCCGCGTCACCTGCGAGCAGCTGCGCCCCGACGTGCACTGGCAGCGCGTGCCCGACCCCGACTGGCCCCACCCCGGTGGCCGCCCCTGCATCGACGTGGCCGCGCCGCCGTTGCCCGCCCAACCAACAGGAGCCGCGCATGCCGGCTGAGCAACGCACGCCGCGCATCACCGTTTTTGTAGACAGCGCGCCGCCAGAAGAGGCGGCCGCTGTGCGCGCGGTGTCGCTGGGCGCGACTGCGGCCACCTGTACCTGCGTCACCCAGCGCCTGGCGGCCTTGCGGCAGCAGCAAGAAAAGCCAGCAGTCGCAGCGCTGCGGCGTCGGCGTCGGGATGCCGATCGGCGCCGGCGGCAAGCCGGGCGTTGCGGTCTGACCGCCACCGATCTGCAATTCGCTGAGCTGTATCGCCACGCGCGCCAGGCGGGGCTGCTGCGATGAGTTCGGCCATTGCCACCTGCAGCACTTCCTGCATCGATGACGCGCAGTCCAGCGTCACGGACAACTTGAGCAGCCACTCCCGTTGCGTGGCCAGCTCGGCGCGCAGTGCCGCCACCTCGTTTGTTTCCATGGGCGCCCTCCTGGGGCTGGTGCGTGTAGAGGCCGCCAGCGTAACCCGGGCTGGGCGCCCACCCACCCATCGCGCTGCCCCAGGGCTGGCGTTGACAGCCGCCTGACCCATGCCCATCCGCCTGTACGTCTGCGGCCCCATCACCCACGCCGACCCGGCGCAGGTAGAGCGCAACCTGGCCGCCTTCCACGCCGCGGCCGATGCCCTGCGTGACGCGGGGTACCTGGTCACCAACCCCGCGCAAGACAACGGCCTGCCGCGCACCGCCAGCTGGGGCCAGCACATGCGGGCCGATCTGCCGTTGCTGCTGCAGTGCACCGGCGTGGCCGTGCTGCCTGGCTGGCAGGGCAGCAAGGGCGCGCGGCTCGAGGTGCACAACGCCACCGAGCTGGACATGCCCGTGGGCCCGGTGGACCTGTGGCTCAGCGCGGCCGTGTCGCATGGATAGGGCGCGCATGCATCGCTTTGCAACCCGCTCGCACTGGTGCCGGCCTATCCGGCGGCATGTTGTCTCCTCAGATGCCGCGAGCCTTTGCCCTGGCCTGCGTGTGCGGGCCGGGGCTTTTTCTTTCACAAGGCGGGCAAGCATCGCCCCGCCGCAGTGTGCGCACCGGGGCGGCCTACCGTCCGTGCGTTGGGAAACATAGCCATGACGCCCGCCCAGCACGTCCAGCAGTGCATCGATCGCGCGGCGCGCGCGAAGTGCGGCCGCGGCCTGTTTCAGGCAGAGAAGGCCTGCCGCCAGGCGCTGGCGCGCATGGGTGACGCCCGCATTGCTGCCGACGTGGCTGCGGCCGCGCGGCGCATCGGTGTGCTTCTGCAGCAGCCGCCGCGGGGGTGATCTGGGATGAGCAGCGCCATTGCCACCCCCACTGCCTGCCCCGGCTTCAGCGACATGGGCCGCCTGGTGGGCGAATGCCGCCACTGCACCGCCCGCGTGCCGCGCACACGGGGTGTGGTGCCGCCAGCCACGCTGGGGGCCGATGGGTGCGTGCATTGCGCGGTGCGGCGTGAGCAGGTGCATGCGCAAAGCATGGGTTACGCGCGACAAAAGGCCGCACCTAGGGCTAGGGGTGTGATGCGCCTGCGGTTCATCAACCCGGTGGATGCGCCGTGACCCGCGCCCTGCCTATTGACCCCGATGCGGCCGACCGTCTGAGCGCTGACGACCAGGCCGCGCGCACCACAGAGCAGATCCATGCCGGCGCGCTGCTGGCCCAGCAGCTGCGCGCGCAGGGCGGGGCGTACATCCAACGCGGCATGTGCGCCAACTGCAGCGCGCGCTGCCTGCCGTCGGCGGTGTACTGCGATGCGGAATGCCGGGCCGACCACGAGGCGCGGGTAAGGCGCGGTCTTGCGCGATAGACGGCAACGGCTGCGGCGCGCATGTGCTGGGCCGCGGTGATGACGATTCGAGACGGGGAGATTTGCTTGGTACACAAACATGGCACCGATCTGGGCGGCATCAGGACGCTGGATGATCTGCGGCAGCGCTGCGAGGTCAATGAGTACACGGGCTGCTGGCACTGGCGCTTGGCGATTTCAGCGGGTGCATCTTGTGCGGCCTGACACTGGCGTTGCGACCGTGGCGCGCGGCCGGCGCGCTGCGCTGTATCTGGCGCGCGGCAAGGATCTGCCGCGCGGGCACCTGGCCTATGCCCGGGTGTGCTGTTCCGAGCTGGATTGCGTGAACCCCGATCACTGCCGCAGCGGCACCAAGCGCCAGTGGGGCGCGCACATTGCAGCAGTCGGTGCTGTTAAGGGCTTGCCCAGTAAAAGTGCGGCATCGCTGCGCGGCTGGGATGCCCGCGGCCGAAAGCTGACGCCCATGATGGTGGCTGATCTGCGCCACAGCACCGAAAGCCACGCTGCAGCTGCGCGTCGGCTGGGCGTGTCGGTGTTTGCCGTGTCGTCTGCGCGGCAGGGGCTGACCCACCGGTCGGCGGTGCCGGCGTCGAGTGTGTTTGCCTGGGCGGGCGCATGACCACCTCCGCGCCGACACAGGCGGCCCCTGCAGGGCATCCATTTGATCGTGGGCATGGCTGCATAGGCCTGCGTGTGCGCGGCAGGGTGCAGGGCTTGTGCCTGATGTGCCTGCGGCAAGGTCGCGGCGGCCCGCAGGTGCCGGCACTGGCCCGGCAGGGAATTGCCGGTGTTTGGCATTGCGTGGGGTGGTTGCCGCTGGACGAGGCCGCGCCGGCTTCTGCTGCGCCACATGGATGAGGCCTGCGCCGTGGACATGATTCCGCCGCCGGCTGATGGCCCTGATGCCATGCGCTGCTTGCCGCACAGTGCCGCGGCAGAGCAGAGCGTGCTGGGCGCGCTGCTGCTGGACAACGCCGCGATGGCGGAAATCTCCAGCACGCTCAATGAGGCGTGCTTCTACGATTTCGCGCACCGGCTGATCTTTGGCGCCATCGGCGCGCTGCTGGCCGACAGGGCCCCGGCTGATGTCATTACCGTGTTCGAACGCCTGCAGGCGCAAGAGCAAGACCAGCAGGCCGGCGGGCTGGTGTACCTGAACGCGCTGCTGCAGGGTGTGCCCAGCGCAGCCAACATCCGCAGCTACGCCGAGATCGTGGCCGACATGGCCGCGCAGCGGGCCTTGATCGCCGGCATGGATGAATCCGTGCGCGTGGCCTGGGACATGGGCCAGCCGCTGGCTGTGCGCATGGAACGCATAGGCGATGTGCTGCGCCAGGTTGAAAAGCAGCGCGGCGCCCCGGCGGCGCACCGCGTGCCGCTGCTGGGCCTGGCTGCGCTGCGCGAGGCATCGGCCGCGGTGCGGTGGCTGGTGAAGCATGTGATCCCCGCCGACAGCGTGGGCATGCTGTACGGCGGCAGCGGCACGTTCAAGAGCTTCATTGCGCTGGATGCCGCCCTGCATGTGTGCCTGGGCCTGCCATGGATGGGCCGCAAGACAAACCGCGGGCCGGTGCTGTACATCGCGGCCGAGGGCGGCAGCGGCCTGTGGCAGCGCGTCGAGGCCTGGCACCGCGACCGCAACCTGCGCTGGCAGGACACGCCGCTCTACGTGGTGCCCGCCGCCATCGACTTGAGCGCGGACGCCTGGCGCGTGGTCGAGGCCGCGCAGCTGGTGGGCATCACGCCGGCCATGGTGGTGGTCGACACGCTGAGCCAGACGTATTCTGGAGAGGAGAACTCAGCCAACGAAATGGCGGCCTACCTGCGCGAGCTGGGCGCGCGCTTTAGGGCGCTGTGGGGCTGCTCTGTGATGCTGGTGCATCACACGGGCCACCAGGCTACGGAGCGGCCGCGTGGCAGTTCGGCCATCCGCGCGAACCTGGACTACCTGCTGGGCGTGTGCCGGGATGAGCGCGAGCTGCTGGCCACGGTGAGCTGCCAAAAGCAGAAGGACGGCGAATTGTTTGCCGATGCCGTGTTCAAGATGCAGAGCGTCCCGCTGGGGCACGACGAAGACAACGACGCCATCACCTCACTGGTGGCGCGCCACCTCAGCAGCCAGGACGCCATAGACCAGGCCCACGCCGATGAGCAGCAGGCCGGCCGAGGCGGGCGCGACCAGGCGCTGCTGTCGCTGGTGCAGAACGGCCAGCCCGAGAAGGATCTGCGCCGCGCGTTCTATGAAACCCTGCCCCCAGAAATGGACGCCGACACCCGCAAGCATGCCTGGTACAGGGCCCGCAAGCGTGCGCTGGACTCGGGCGCCATCGAGGTCGTTGAAGGCTTTGTGCTTGACGTTCGCGGCATGCGAAAGGGAAGGAAGTGAGCGTCCCGTTTTGCTTACATATCGTCCCGAAAAACGGGACAAAGGGACACGGGACGGGATCGCGCGCGCATAAGGGAAACGGGACGAACGTCCCGTCCCGTTTCCCGTCCCGTTGTGCCCGTCCCGCGTCCCGGTTCAGTGTCCCGTTCGGAAAGCCAGAAGACCAGACCAGGGCAGGTGGCGCATGAGTACCACCAAGGGCAGGCTGAGAGAGCAGATGCCAGCCACGGCAGAGATCGTCGACTGGCTGAGGCAGCAGCTGGGCACTGCGGCTGCAGACCGCATCGTGCTGGGTGGCAAGCAAGGCAAGGGAACGTTCTGGGCACAGGAGACAGGGGCCGATGGTCAGGTGCGCGAGTTCGGCAGCCGGCGGACGCGCACGCAGTGGCCGTGTGCCGGCGCGGTGAAGCCATGACCCGCGCCACCGCACCAGGGTGGGGCGCCCCCCACCCCCTCAATGGGTCCTCCCCTGCCCCCCGCCGCGCGGGTAATTCGAGCGTCGATCGCGGACTGTTCACCGGTCTTTTAAAGGGGGTTAAGTGAACAATCTGCTGCTGTCAGTGCTTGCAAAGCCGGTCGAGCAAAAGGACTTCGCCCAGCTGCTGCACGTCAGCGAGGCGCGCGTGAGCCAGCTGCTTGCCGAGGGCGTGCTGCTGCGCGACGGCACGCTGGGCGAGTGGATCGTGGCCTACACCGAGCGCCTGCGCGAACAGGCCTCTGGTCGCGGCCAAGAGCTCACCATCGAGCGCGCCGCCCTGGCCCGCAGCCAGCGCATCGGCCAGGACCTGAAGAACGCCGTGACGCAGGGCGAGTACGCGCCGATCGGCCTTCTGGCCGACGTGCTGGCCGCGGCCAGCTCCGGCGTGGTGGGCTTCTTCGACGCCCTCAGCGGTGACTTTGCCACCCGTTGCCCGGATCTGGACGACGCCGCGCGCACCCTGGTGCTCGAGGTCATCGCCGGCGCGCGCAACGAATGGGTGCGCCGCACCGGCAGCCTGGCCACCACCGCGCTGGACGAGCTGGCCGAGCCCGAATTCGACGAGCAGCTACCCGACGCTCTGCCCGACGCCCTGGCCGACGAAGCCGAGGAAGCCGCGCCGTGACTGCCACAGCTCGCCCGCAGCGCCTGCGCTACCGCATCCCCGCGGTGATGCGCCAGGCCGTCTCGCGGGCGGTGCGCCTGGGCGTCGAGCCCCTGAAGGCCGAGCCCCCGCAGAAGCTGGCCGACTGGGCGCGCGACCACTTCGTGCTGTCTGGCGACAGCAGCCACCGCCAGGGCCAGTGGCAGGCCTGGCCCTTCCAGATCGCGTGGCTTGATGCCTTCAGCAACGACGACATCCAGCAGGTCGACGTGCGCAAGGCCAAGCGCACCGGGTACACCAAGTGCCTGGTGGCCTTCGTGGCCTACAACGCCGCGCACCGCCGCCGCAAGCTGGCCCTGTACCAGCCCACCGACGATGACCGCGACAGCTTCGTCAAGAGCGAGATCGACCCCATGGTGGCCGAAGTGCCCGCCGTGCGCGCCGCGCGCCGCATGGCCAAGGGCGCCGAAGACACCATCAAGTTCAAGACCTACCGCGGCAGCGTGCAGCACTTCCTGGGCGGCAAGGCGGCCCGGGCCTACCGGCGCATCACCGTGGCCGTGGTGTTGCTGGACGAGATCGATGCCTTCGACCAGCAGGTCGAAAAGAGCAGCGACCCCATCACTCTGGCCCGCGGCCGGCTCGAAGGCGCTCCGTTCCCCAAGCTCGTGTGCGGCACCACGCCGCGCCTGAAGGGCTTCAGCCACATCGACCGGCAAGAACAGGCCGCCGACGCCCGCCTGCGCTACCGCATCACCTGCCCGCACTGCGACTGCGAGCACCCGCTAATCTGGGGCGACGGCAAGGTGGCGCACGGCTTCAAGTGGGACAGCAGCGCGCCCAAGCCCGAGCTCACCGCGTGCCACGTCTGCCCGCACTGCCACGGCAGCATCACCCAGGCCGACTACCTGCGCATCTGGCGCCAGGGCGCCTGGGTGTGTGACGCCACCGGCGTGCGCTACGGCGCCGACCGCACCTGGCGCGCGCATGACGGCGCCCCCATCCGCGCGCCGCGGCATGTGGCCTTCTGCGGCCTGTGGGCCGCCTACAGCCCGCAGCGCACCTGGTCCGACATCGTGCGTGAAGGCCGCGAAGCCTACCGCGCCAAGAAGGCCGGCGACAGCGGCCCCCTGCAGGGCTTCGTCAACGAGACCCTGGCCGAGTGCTACGAAGAGGACTACGAACAGACCGACACCGAGATCCTGCGCCGCCGTGCCAAGGCCGAAGGCCTGCCCATGGGCGTGGTGCCCCGCGGTGCCGCCGTGCTGAAGCAGAGCTTCGACGTGCAGGCCGACCGCTGGGAAATGGTCACCTGGGCCTTCGGGCCCGAGAACGAAAGCTGGGCGATCGACTACCGCGTCATCTACGGCAACACCGGCGACCAGGACGAATGGGATGCCAAGGTCGAGCCCCTGCTCGGCATCAGCTACCCCACCGCCACCGGCGCCCGCCTGGCCTGCGGCAGCTGCGCCATTGACACCGGTTACCAGACCCACCAGGCCTACGCCTTCGCGCGCAAGCACAGGGCCCGCAACGTGCATGCCGTCAAGGGCGACAGCCAGGCCGGCAAGCCCATCAAGGCGCGCCGCTCGCTGCAAGACATCAACACCAAGGGCCGCGTGCTCCGCAAGGGCGTGGCCCTGTGGTATGTGGGCACCGACACCGCCAAGGACCTGATCCACGGCCGCCTGCAGCTCGAAGGCTCCGGGCCCGGCCGCATGCACTTCGCCGCTGACCTGCCCGACGCCTTCTTTGCTGGCCTGACGGCAGAGCAGCGCATCCCCATGCGCACCGTGCGCGGCGTCGAATACCGGTGGGACTGCCCCAGCGGCCGCCGCAACGAGCCTCTGGACTGCACGGTCTACTGCCTGTTCCTGGCCGAGCTGGACGACCTGCCGCGCTGGACTGACCGCCAATGGGGCCGCGCCATGTCTGCGCTCGAGCTCGACCTGTTCGACGCACCGCAGCCGCCGGCCCAGACCGGTGATGCCATCACGCTGCCAGCCCGGCAGACGGCGCCTGCCCCGGCCGCCCCGCCGGCAGTGCACACGTCTGCACCCAAGCACCCCCGGCCGCCGCGCGTGGCCGCCACCATCGGAAGCGACGAATGGCAAAGCCGCCTGTGAACCTGGCCGCCGCGCAGCCTTGCATTGCGGGCCTGACGCCAGCTCAGCTCGAAGATCAGAAACTGCTGCTGCTGTACGAAATGTGCGACCGCCTGATGCGCGACCATGGCCTCAGCGAAGTGCAGGCCACGGCGTCGGTGGTGGCCTTCAGCGAAGTGGCCGCGGCGGTAGAGCCTGACGAGGTGGCAGCCATGGTGCGCTACCTTCGCCGCATCGAGCGCAGGCGGCGCGATGAGCGCATCCGATCGGAGCTGCGCACCGGCAACGCCGAAGAGGTGGCGCGCAAGCACGGGGTAAGCGTGTCACGGGCGTATGAGATTGCGGGGGCGCGGTGATCTTGTCGGGTTTTGCATCGGAGAGTCATGGGCATGAGCAACCGCTTATGCAGCGCTGCAGTAGATGCACACAAGAAAAGCCGATGTCCACTTTTTATGGCAACCGTCCAGAGTGTCGTGACTGCACGTTGGCGAGCCAGAAGCAGTATCGAGACAACAATAAGCAGAAGATAAGCGAGCGGAAGAAGGTATGGCGAGAAGCCAACAAAGACCAGGTAGCCGCAACCCAGAAAAACTGGCGCCAAGTGAACGCCGACCGCGTGCGCAAAAATGAGAGGGCATGGCGCGAGGCCAATAGAGAGCGCGCACAGGCTGTCAGGCGTGCATGGGTGGATTTAAATCGTGGCGTTCTACGTTCTTTCGGGAAGGGGTACATGCAGAAAGCAATCGAGGAAATGAAGCCGCACTACATAGCGGCGCTCATTGGTCTTCCTGTAGTCGATTTGCCGCCGGAGTTAATTGAAGTCAAGCGCGAGCAGTTGCTTATGCATCGGCTCATAACCGACCTTAAAAAGGTCATCCAAGGAGAAAGCGAATGAGCACCACGAAAACTACCGCCCAAGTCCGCGGCGACCTGCTGGCCGACATCGAAGCCGTGCGCAATGGCTTGATGCCGCGTGAAACCGGTGCTGTCTTGTTTGCCGGGTACAAGGAGGTCAATGCCTCCCTCAAGACCGAGGTGGACCTGTTCAAGGCGGCGCTGCTGGCCAAGAAGGAAGGCATGGAATTCGCCAAGGCCTGCCGCCTCGGCTCGCGCGTCATCAACGGCGAAGAATCATGAGGCCCTGACATGAAAACCAAAAGGACAGTGATTCCAGCGCACAACGGGTGGGCTGTGTTAGTTCCCGTCTTTAACGGAGAGGACTTCAACACGGCAACCGATCCCCACTATGAGCCGATCATTGCGTGGTTGATCACTCACGATTACGACGGCGAAGAGGGCTATGGGGCTGGCACAACGCCAATAACGGCGGAAGGCACAGTGTCAGCCGTGCGCGTCCTTCGAAGGCCAGACGGCTCTCTCACCGCACCCAACCGTGAAGATTTTTTGACCGTGGAGGCGGCGCTGGCGTTCTACAACAAGGCGCTGGTCGGCAAGAGCTAGCTCCAGTCGCCTCACGTTTTCCGGTTTCCGCCTAGAAACCGGACCGCGCCCTGCACAGACTGCGGGGCATGGAACAAGCTGCAAGCCCCAGCGCACACGCCTCAGCGGCGCTGTACGTGTCGCGCTTCACCCAGTGCACAGAGTTCGCGCCGGGTGAGCGCCACGTCCCCACCGGCATCTTCTGCCGCCCCACGGGCCGCGATGTCGCCCGCGTGCTGGCCGCCTGGCTGACAGGCCGCCGCGTGCCAACCCCCATGGGCAAGGTGCAGCGGTGAGCAGCGGGCGCTGGTACTCCATCCGCCCCCGCGCTGCCGGCGCCGCTGCGGCCGCGCCCGTGGCCGAAATCTGGATCTACGCCGACATCGGCGAAAGCTGGTGGGAAGAGACCGTCAGCGCCAAGACCCTGTGCCGGGAGATCGCGGCCCTACAGGTGGGCCAGATCACCGTGCGCATCAACAGCTACGGCGGCAGCGTGTCTGATGGCATCGCCATCTACAACGCGCTCAAACACCACCCGGCGCAGGTCACCACCTGCGTTGACGGCATCGCCGCCAGCGTGGCCAGCCTCATTGCCCAGGCGGGTGACCGGCGCGAAGTGGCCGAGAACGCCCAGCTCATGGTGCACGCCCCCTGGACCATGGCCGCCGGCAACGCGCCCGAGCTGCGCGCCGCGGCCGACATGCTGGACAGCTGGGCCACCAGCATGGCCCAGACCTATTCCCGCGCCAGCGGCATGCCGGCCGACGACGTGCTGGCCCAGTGGCTGGATGGCACCGATCACTGGTTCACCGCCGCGCAGGCCGTGGCCGCCGGCCTGGCCGACGAAGCCGTGGCCGCCGTGCCCGTGCAGGCCAGTGCCAGCCGCCACGCGTGGGCCGCCGGCACCCATGCCGGTGCAAGCCAACAACCTGCCCAGCAACCCAACCTTCCCGCGGCAGCCGTCGTAAACCCCCCAGGAGCTCTGATGCCCCAAGCCAACACCCCGGCGGCGCTGCAAACCACCGCCACCACCGTCACCACCGCCGGCCAGCTGGACGCGCAAGCCATTGCCGACGCCGCCGCCCGCGCCGAATCCAAGCGCGGCCTGGACATCCGCGCCGCCTTCACCGCCTACGCCCGTGGCGAGAACAAGGCCGCCGCCGAGGCCCTGCTGGACAAGAGCCTGGCCGACCCCACTGTCACGCTGGCCGCCTTCAAGGCCGAGCTGCTGGAAGTCAACGCCAAGGGCACCGAAAGCCTGGCCGGTGGCTACGTGGCCACGCTCGAAGACGAAGGCGACAAGCGCCGCAAGGGCATCCGCGCCGCGCTCGAAGCCCGCGCCGGCCTGGCCAAGGCCGACACCGCCAACCCCTGGCGTGGCTACACCCTGGGTGAGATCGCCCGCGCCAGCCTGGCTGCTGCCGGCGTGCGCGATATCCCGGGCGACAAGATGAGCATGGTGGCCCTGGCTTTCACCCACACCAGCAGCGACTTCCCGCTGCTGCTGGCCAACGTGGCCAACAAGGCAATGATGAAGGGCTACGAAGAGGCCGACGAGACCTTCCAGGCCTGGACGACCCCCGGCAGCCTGCCCGACTTCAAGGTGCAAAGCACGGTTGACCTGGGCAGCTTCCCCGCGTTGCGCTCGGTGGCCGAGGGCGCCGAATACAAGTACGTCACGGTCGGCGGGCGGCGTGAACAGCGCGTGCTGGCCACCTACGGCGAGATCTTCGCCATCAGCCGCCAGGCCATCATCAACGACGACCTGGACGCGTTCAGCCGCATCCCGCGCAAGATGGGCCGCGCCGCCATCCGCACCGTTGGCAACCTGGCCTACGCGGTGCTGACGGGCAACCCCACCATGGCCGACACCGTGGCGCTGTTCCACGCCAACCACGCCAACCTGCTGTCCGCCGCCGTTCCGTCCACGGCCGCGGTGGATGGCATGCGCGTGCTCATGGCGCGCCAGAAGGGCCTGGGCCAGACCACCGGCAGCCTGAACATCCGCATGCGTTACCTGCTGGTGCCTGTCACCCTGGAAGGCGCAGCCAAGGTGGTGCGCGACAGCCAGGTCGAGGTGCTGGGCACCAGCACCAAGAACCAAACCGTGCCCAACAGCGTGGCCGGCACGTTCGAAGTCATCAGCGACGCGCGGCTCGACGACGCCAGCACGTCCATCTACTACGGCGCGGCCGACCCCGCCATGCACGACACCGTGGTGGTGGACTACCTGGACGGCAACCAGGCCCCCACGCTGGAGCAGCAAGCCGGCTGGGGTGTCGACGGCACGCAGTTCAAGGTGCGCATCGATGCCAGCGCCAAAGCCCTGGACTGGAAGACCCTGGTCCGCAACGGCTGATCAGCCCGGCTGAGCACCGCAACCCACCGTAGCACCGAAACCAAGGAACCACCATCATGGCATCCAACCACATCCAGCCCGGCAAGGTCATCGACTGGGTTGCCAACGCCACTGTCACGGCAAACACTGTCGTGGTCATCGGCAAGATCCTGGGCGTTGCCCTGGCCGACATCGCCAGCGGCGCCACGGGCCCGGTGCAGATCGAAGGCGTCTTCCGCGTGCCCAAGGTCAGCGGCGCTGTCATTGCGCAAGGCGAGAACCTGGTCTGGGACGCCAGCGCGGCAGCCTTCGACGACAACGCCGCCACGCCGGCAACCGGCGACGTGTCCGGCGGCAGCGCCGTCGCGTTCGAAGCGGCTGGCAACGGCGTCACGACGCTGGCCGTCAAGTTCACCGGCATCCCGGGCACCGTGGCCTGATGCACGTCTGAGCCAACGCTGACCCGCCCCATGACCGCCTTCGCGGCACTCGAGCAAAGCAGCGGCAGCGCCATCATGCTGGCGTTTGCCAACGCGCGCCTGGTGCCGCAGGGCGGGGCGGCGGTGGCGGCGGTGCTCAGCCGCCCGCCGGTGGATCTGGCCATGGGCAGCGGCGGCATTGCCGCGCGCGGCGCGCTGGTCACCTGCCTGGCGGCCGAGCTGGGCCCCGCCGTGCAGCGTGGCACGCGCTGCACCGTGTACTACGGCGACCAGCTGGTCCAGCCCGCCGGCACGTACAAGGTGCGCGATCGCAATGACGACCTCGAGCCCGGCACCGCCCGGCTCGACCTCGAGCTGGCCTCGGTGTAGGCCGGCCAGCCGCAGCAGCAGCTGGCCACCATGGACCTCAGCATGCAACTGCAAGGCCTGCAGCAGACGCAGCAGCGCGTTGCCAACCTGCCCAAGCAGATGCGTTACGCCGGCGCCAATGCCCTGAACAGCGCCGCGTTCAAGCTGCGCGAAGACTGGGGCGGCCAGATCGCCCGCGTCTTCGACCGCCCCACGCCCTACATCCAGAACAGCCCGCGCGTCACCCGCATGGCGCGGCCCGATGCGCTGCAGGCCTGGGTGGCGCCAGCCTACCAGGGCGGCAAGGGTGTCGAGCCCGCGCAGGTGCTGGCCGCTGAAGTGTTCGGTGGCCCGCGCCGCCTCAAGCGCTTCGAAGTCGCCTTTCAGCGCAAGGGCATCCTGCCGGGCGGCATGGCCATGGTGCCCGCCACCTGGCTGCTGGCCGACCCCGCCGCGGGCGACGGCTTCGGCGGCATCAAGGGCAGCTTCATCGTGCGCCTGCTCAGCTACCTGCAGGCGTTTGGTGAGCAAGGCTACCGCGCCAACATGACGGACAAGAACCGCGCCAAGCTCTCCGGCCGCGGCCGCTGGGTCAATGGCCGCTTCTACGGCGCCAACACCAAGACAGGCGCAGGCGGCCAGGGCGCCATGGCCATGCGCCAGGGCGGGGTGGAGTACTTCGTCAGCCGCGGCCGGGGTGAGTTCTCGGGCCGCCGCAGCTGGAAGAACGGCCAGCAGCAGCACCTGCCCGCTGGCATCTGGCAGCGCTCCGGCATCTATGGCGCGGTGGTCAAGCCCGTGTTCCTGTTCACCCGCATGCCGCGCTACACAGTGCGGCTCGACACCGCCGCGCTGGCCCAGCGCGCCATGCAAGTGCACCTGCCGCCCCTGTACCGCGCCGCCCTGCAGCGCGCCCTGGCCACTGCGCGATGAGCAACACCGCCTTCCTGGCCATCACCCAGTACGTCGAGGCCCTGCTCCGACAGGCCCCGGCCCTGGCCGCGGGCGACATCGAGCGCAGCAAAGAGCGCCGCATGGCCCTGGAAAGCCAGGCCGCGCTGCGCATCTACCCCCTCAACGCCGATGGCCGCGCCGCTGCCGTGCGCGGCGGGTTCCACACCTTCAGCTTCGACCTGGCCGTCGAATGCCTGGCGCGCGCGCCGGTTGACGGCACCGGCGCCGGTGATGCCGAGGCTGCGGCCGATGCGCTGCTGCAAGCGGTGTGGGCCCGCCTGGCCGCCGCCGCGCCGCCGGACGGCGTGCACAGCCTGCTCAACCGCCCCCGCCTCACCTGGGCCCCGGGCGACGGCGAAGTGCCCCTGCTGGTGGCCACCCTCATCTTCGGCGTGGACCTGTCCACGCACAACCAGACCCTTGCTCTGTGGAGCTGACCCGCCATGCCTATCCGCACCATCCCCGCCCCGGTTGACCCCGACGCACCGCTGCCCCAGCCGCCCTGCAGCGGCAGCTGGCGCCGCCTGCCCGACGGCAGCCTGACCCCCGACGACGAGGCCACCGCGCGCGGCGCCGGCCTCTTCGATGAAGAACCCGCGAACCAGGACTGACCACCATGCCACGCTTCATCCGCAACACCGTCATCCTGGCAGCGCTGGAAAGCACCTACGGATCGGCCGCCACCCTCACCGGCGCCGACGCCATCCTGGTCAGCAACTGCACCATCACCCCGCTGCGCGCCAACAACGTGGCGCGCGACCTGGTGCGCGGGTACTTCGGCGGCAGTGAGCAGTTGGTGGGCACCGCCTACGTCGAAGTCAACTTCACCGTTGAACTGGCGGGCAGCGGCACCGCCACCACGCCCCCCAAGTGGGGCCGCCTGCTGCAGGCCATGGGCTTTGCCCAGACCGTGGGCGCCGCCAGCGTGGATTACACGCCGGTCAGCACCTTCGGGGCCAGCAGCTCGCTGACGATGAAGTACTACCTTGACGGCGCCGAGCACCTGCTCACCGGCGTGCGTGGCACCTGGGAGATGGGCCTGGGCGTAGGTGCGCGGCCTGAGCTGCGCTGCCGCTTCCTGGGCCTGGTGGGCGGCGTGACTGCCGTCACCAACCCCACGGGCGACTTCACCGCCTTCCGTGCCCCGCTGGTGGTGACTGACACCAACACCGCAGACCTGCTGATCGGCGCCGTCACCTACACGGCCGGCACCGGCGCCATTGCCGGCGGCACCGCCTACGTCAGCCAGGGCCTGCAGCTCAGCCTGGGCGGCAACGTGGTGCACCAGCCCCTGGTGGGGGCTGAGCGCGTGCTGTTCACCGAACGCCAGATCACCGGCAGCCTGAACCTCGAGCTCACCGCCGCGCAAGAAGTGGCGTTCATGGCCGACGTGCGCGCCAACACCCTCACCGCGCTGGGCATCACGCACGGCACCGCTGCGGGCCACACCGTCGGCATCTATGCCCCCAGCATCCAGCGGCTTGACCCCACGGTGCAAGACGTCGACAGCGTGGCCCTCAACGCCTACGCCATCCGCCTGCTGCCCGTCACGGGCAACGACGAACTGCGCATTGTGGTGCGCTGAACCAGGGGCCCGCGCATGTTCAGCATCGTCCCCAAGCCCACCTTCACCTGCACCGTGCGCCTGTCCGTGCCGGGCAGCGATGCCGGCGTACCGCTGCAGATCACCTGGCGCCACAAGACCGGGCGCCAGCTCAGCGCCTGGCTGGCCTCGTCGGCCGACCGCGCCAGCGATGCCGACCTGCTGGCCGAAGTCATCGAAAGCTGGTCTGGCGTGGGCGGTGTCGACGGCGCCGCGCTGCCCTACAGCCCCGAGAACCTGGCCGCGCTGCTGGACGCCTACCCCGCCGCCGGCAAAGAACTGGTGCTGGCCTACCACCGGCAGCTGGCGGATGCACGCCAAAAAAACTGATCTCGGCCGCGCGGGCGGTGCTGCAAGGCCCACCCGACGCGGCCGAGGCCAAGGCCGCAGCTGCCGCCTGGGGCCTGGCGCTGGACATGCCAGAGCAAGCGCACCCCTTGTGGGCCGAGCTGGCCGCCGTGGTGGCGCTGTTCGGTGCCATGCAAACCCAGTGGGTTCTCGACGCCCATGGCCAGCCCGCCCTGAACTACGCCGCCCTGCCGGTGGTAGAGCAGCGCGTAGGCATCGCCCCGCGCCGCCGCCGCCGCGTGTTCGCGGATCTGCGCGTCATGGAAGCCGAGGGCCGGCGCTGGTTTGCCAGCCGCGCTCTGCAGGCCTGACCGCATGAACGACATCACCATCAAGCTGGGGCTTGACGACGCCGGGCTGCCCCAGCCCGTGCAGCGCGTCAACGCCGCCATCGGCAGCATCGGCAAGACGGGCGAGATTAGCGCACGCCAAACCGCAGCCGCCATGCGCACGCTGCCTGCGCAGTTCACCGACATCGCCACCCAGCTGGCCGGCGGGCAAAACCCGCTGCTCATCCTGCTGCAGCAGGGCGGGCAGATCAAAGACAGCTTCGGCGGCATCCGCCCCGCCATGGCCGCGCTGGTCGGCGCCATCAGCCCCGTGGGCCTGGCCGTTGCTGGTGTCGCGCAGCTTTTCGGCGTCTTGCTGCCC
>JALHRS010000082.1 GCA_022841325.1 Lysobacterales bacterium
ACTGGCACATGCGCCAGATATCGCCGGTCTCGACCTGCTGTACCAGCAGCACCTCACCGGTGGCGATGTCGACGATGCGGGCCTCACCCGCTTCGGCCATCTCGAAGGTCTTGTCGTGCGAGCCGTATTCCTCGGCCTGCTGTGCCATCAGACCCACGTTCGGCACGGTGCCCATGGTCACGGGATCGAAGTTGCCGTTGGTTTTGCAGAAGTTGATCACTTCCTGGTAGATGCGGGCGAAGGTGCTCTCGGGGATCACCGCCTTGGTGTCCTTCGGGCGGCCATCGGCGCCCCACATCTTGCCGCCGGCGCGAATCATGGCCGGCATCGAGGCATCGACGATGACGTCGTTGGGCGCATGCAGATTGCTGATGCCGCGGGCCGAATCGACCATCGCCAGTTCCGGTCGATGCTCGTGGCAGGCGTGTAGATCGCGGGTGATCTCCTCGCGCTCGGTCGCGTTCAGCGTGGCGATCTTGTCGTAGAGGTTGACCAGGCCGTTGTTGACGTTGACGCCCAGTTCCTCGAAACGCTTGCCATGCTTCTCGAAGGCTTCGCGATAGAAGATCTTCACCGCATGCCCGAAGACGATCGGATGGGAGACCTTCATCATCGTTGCCTTGACGTGCAGCGAGAACATCAGCCCGGTCTTGTGGGCGTCGTCCATTTCGCGCTCGTAAAACTCGGTCAGCGCCTTCTTGCTCATGAACATGCTGTCGATGATCTCGCCCGCGAGCAGCGACACCTTGGGCTTCAGCACCACGGTCCGGCCATCGGGAGTCAGCAACTCCATGCGCACGTCGCGGGCCCGGTCCAGCGTCATCGATTTCTCGCCGTGGTAGAAATCGCCCTTTTTCATCGTGGCCACATGGGTGCGTGAGGCCTGGCTCCATTCGCCCATGCTGTGCGGATGCTTGCGCGCGTAGTTCTTCACCGCCAGCGGTGCACGACGGTCGGAATTGCCTTCGCGCAGCACCGGATTGACGGCGCTGCCGAGGCACTTGGCATAGCGCTGCCGGATGGCCTTTTCCGCGTCGGTCTTCGGATCCTCGGGATAGTCGGGAATGGCATAGCCCTGCGACTGCAGTTCCTTGATGGCGCCCATCAGCTGGTGCACCGAGGCGCTGATATTGGGCAGCTTGATGATGTTGGTGTCGGGCTTGAGCGTGAGCTGTCCCAGTTCGGCCAGGGTATCGGGCACCTTCTGTGCCTCGGTCAGATAGTCGGGAAACACGGCCAGGATGCGCGCTGCCAGAGAGATGTCGCGGGTCTCGACGGCAATGCCCGCCGGCGCCGTGAAGCTGCGGATGATCGGCAGAAAGGCGTAGGTCGCCAGCAGCGGCGCTTCATCGGTGAGGGTGTAGAGGATGGTCGGGTTCTGGGTCATCGCAAGCTCATCTCTGGTCTGATGGCCGCATTCTCGCCCAGACGGCGTCGTTTTATTCACAAGGTGTGTGTGGCATTGCAGCGGCAACACCGATCGAGGCCCATACGGCCCGCAATTTTAAGGCCGACAAGCCCTGTTTCGTCCTGGCTTGAAGAAGGGCTGAACCCGCGGCCGCACCGGCCGGTCGCTGCTCGAATCACGCCGGTTCATCGATGTCCATGCAAGGACGTCACGGTGGAGCGGTCACCCTTGTGGTTCAGGTCTATTCTGGTTGCCGCTGGGGACTGGCGGTGCCAGATCCCGCAATCCACGAGCACGGGGAGCATCTCTTGAGTGCACTGACAGCCGTGATGCCGCTGACCATCTATTACGACGCCAGTTGCCCGCTGTGTCGCAAGGAGATGCACGCCTTGCGCGATCACGACCGGCGCGCGCAGCTGCGATTGGTCGATTGTTCGGCCCCGGATTTTCGCGATCCCGAGGTCGAGCGTGCCGGTTTCCAGGTGCCGCAGCTGATGACCCTGATCCATGCCCGCGATGCCGAGGGGCGCTGGTTCATCGGTGTCGATGTGTTCGTGCTGGCCTATCGTGCGGTCGGCATCGATGCCATTGCCGGACTGTGGTCAAATCGGGTGCTGCGGCCCTTCTGGGATCGCGTCTATCCGTGGATCGCCCGCCATCGCATGCTGCTGTCGCGCATCGGCTTCACGACCGCCTTCGGCTGGCTGGTGGAGTGGTTGGCGCGGCGGGCGCAGGCGCGTTCGCAAGCGTGCAGTGAGCAGGTCTGCGAAAGGCCGGATTGACCGTGTTTGTTCGGGGATGGCTCGTGCCCGTGCGCGCTGTCGCCTTCATGGGCCACGCCCATGCTTTGTTTGATGCGAATTGCGGGTCGGCAGAGTTCCGACGTGGCTTGTTTTGGACAGGATTCCGTTAAGGTCATTCAGGTGCGCCCTTGTTGGGCACGGCCTGCGGCCTTGGCCGAACGGTCATGGCTGCGGACCAGTCGCAATCATGAAAGTCGCCGGTGCCATGACCGTTGCATAGGGTTTCTTGCCTAACCCCTCCCCAGCCCTCCCCGAACATCGGGGAGGGAGCGACAGCACTCGCCTGAACGACTTTCACGGCAACCTGCGCGCTCGCCATGACCCGTCCACGCGGTATCGGGCAAAGCCCGGCTCCGCATCGTTCCTGGCAAATAATCCGTGTGTATCCGCGGCCGTCGACGTACCCTGCAGAGGGTCCAGTCCGCGGTCGGGACTGGGTCCGGCGCCGCTTGCCTCTCCCATGTCCAGAATGGAGGACTCCCTTGAAAGCGATCAGCCTTGTCCTGACTGCGTTGCTCTGGGTCAACACCGCATCCGCCGCGTACGATTGGCCGCTCGGAAATGACAGCGAATTCAAGGCCGATGTCGTCGAACCGCGCCATGCGGCCGGCACCGGTCCGTCCATCCTCGTCGACGGCTTCCATCAGAACGTCTTTGTGGAAGAAGGATTCATCGAGCCCTTTCTGGCGGTCGCGCGGGCCGACGGTTTCAAGGTCAGCGTCGGCGAGCAATCCCTGGACCAGACCGATCTCGACGCGGTGGATCTGGTGGTCATCATCACTGCCTTGCCTTTCGAATTCGGCACGAAGACGGAAGTGACGGACGAAAGCACCTTCAGCCCGAGCGAGATCGAGCGCCTGTACGAGTGGGTGTCGGCTGGCGGTTCGCTGCTGGTGTTCAGCGAACATGCGCCCTTTGATCAGGCGATCAATCCCTTGCTGGCGCGATTCGATATCGAATCGAGCGTGGGCTATGTCATCGATGAGCAGCATCAGAATCCGACGGGGGGAAAGCCAGCCTGGATTGTGTATTCCCGCGAGAATGGCCTGCTCAATCCCGACCACCCGATCACGCAGGGGCGCTCTGCCGCTGAGCAGATCACGGCGCTGTCCACCTATGGCGGCAGTTCGCTCAGCGGCAAGAACTATGTGAGGCTGCTGACGCTGGCACCGACCGCGGTGAACACCGTATACCCGACCGGCGTCGGCCCGGTGGGCATGGGGGATTCACAGGCGCTGGCGGGCAGGGTGGGGCGCGGGAAAGTGGTCGCGCTGGGCGATTCCAACGGATTTGTGGCAATGAAGATCAAGGCGACCGGCGTGCGTCTGGGCATGAATGCCGAAGGCTACGACTGGAAGCAGTTTGTGCTGAACACGCTGCGTTGGTTGACCGACGAGACGGAAGCGGACGCGGCGACGGCGCCTGCTGGACCCGAATGACAGGGCCATGTCGCGGTGGCAGCCGCGTCGGGCCTTGCAACGTCCGCGCTGTCGCAATGCGGCCTTCGCCACGGCGCGCCTGGCGCAGGCCGGCATACCGATTCCATCGCTGCGCTGGTTTTCTACACTAGTGATTGGGCTCAGCATGCCCTGCTACGCGGCCAGGCCGCAGCAGGATGGATTACAGATGTCGTCTCCGGAAATACGGATAGCTTGGGCCGATGCGATACTCGATGGTCTCGAGCGGCTGGCTGTCACCAAAGCCAACCAGCGTGCCGCGCTGGTGGCGGATGTCGGCATGTGCCTGGGCCTGATCAGCCTGGGGCTGGCACGTCCGGACACCCACCCGGTGTCCGCGGCTCTCACCCTGGTGGCGGGTCTGCTGGTCTTCAGCCTGATCGAGTACAGCTTCCACCGCTGGCTGTTCCACGGGCCCGAACAGGCGATGGAACGCGGCCACCGCCGTCACCACCAGGATCCGACCGGCATCGGTTCGCTGCCCTTCTTCCTGCCGCCGATCTTTCTGGTGGTGCTGGCCGCGCTGTTCTCCAAACTGATGCCGCTCAGTGACGCGCTGCTGTTCACCGGCGGCATCGCGGGTGGCTACTGTGCCTACGGGCTATGCCATGACTGGATCCATCGCACCCGATTCCGGAATCGGCTGGGTCGTCGCTGGGCGGCCAATCATCACATCCACCACCACCATCCCGATCACAATTTCGGCGTGACCTCGCCGCTGTGGGACATTGTTTTCGGCACTTACTACGTGTCGAAGTCCACTCGCAGGCGCTGACCCGGGCTCAGGTTCGCTTCCCACGCGACAGCGGATCGCCGCCTCGGGCTCCGATGCGATCCGCCACAGTCGAGGTGCGTTAGGATCAACACACCTGGCCGGAGGAGCGCAGTTCATGGAAACGAACCGACACCCGCCTGAGATCGGCCGGAACTCTCCCGCGACAGACCGCCCCATGCGGCTGACCCGACGCGATCTGCTCACCTGGCTGGCCTGTGGTGCCGCGGCATCGCTGCAAACAGGCTGCAGGCCAGCACGGCCTCTGCCGCCGCCAGCTCAGGTGGCCATGTCGGAGGTGCACTATCTGAGCCTGACCGACGTCGCCGCCCTGATCAAGTCCAGGCGTCTCTCGCCAGTCGCGCTGACTCGGACGATGCTCGATCGCATCCAGGCACTGGATGGACATCTGCACAGTTACGCGCGGGTGATGGCGGACAGCGCTCTCGCCGCCGCCAGCGCGGCCGAACGCGAGATTCAGTCCGGCCACTATCGGGGGCCGCTGCATGGCATGCCGATTGCGGTGAAGGATCTCTGCTACACCCAAGGTGTGCCGACCATGGGCGGCATGAAGCTGTTGCAGGATTTTGTCCCGGACTACGACGCCACGGTGGTGGCCAGGCTGGAGGCGGCCGGGGCGATCCTGCTCGGGAAGCTCAGCCTGACCGAGGGTGCGATGGTCGGATACCACCGAGATTTCCCGATGCCGCTCAATCCCTGGGGCGAGGAACTCTGGGCCGGCGTGTCCTCCAGCGGCTCCGGGGTCGCCACCGCTGCCGGTCTTTGCTTTGCCTCCATCGGTACCGACACCGGCGGTTCGATCCGCTTTCCGTCCATGGCCAACGGCACCGTGGGCCTGAAACCCACCTATGGCCGGGTGAGCCGCTACGGAGTCCTGCCGCTGGCGGAATCCCTCGACCATATCGGGCCGATGACCCGCAGCGTGGCCGACGCGGCGATCATGCTGGAAGCCATCGCCGGTTACGACCCCAACGATCCCACGTCGCTGCGCGCCCCGGCCGCGGGCGCGCCCTTTGCCGTGGCACCGGGGCTGCAGTACGGCTCCATGAGCGAATGGAATCAGGCCCGCAGAGAGCGAGATCTGGCGCTGGGTCTGAACAAGCCCATCACCTCATTCACCTTTCCCCACGATCTGGCCGGTACGCCCGCCCTGGCCTTGCCCTGCGGCGTCTCCGGGCAAGGCCTGCCGTACACCATGCAGCTGGCGGGCAGTGCTCTGAGCGAGGCGATGTTGTGCCGGATCGGCCATGCCTACGAGCAAAGCACACCCTGGCACCAGCGCCACCCACCGGTGTGACATTCGCTGTGGGGTACGCGGCGCGCTGAGCGATCGGGCCGGATTAGAGCCGCATTACCGCGGGCAGCGCGCCTGCGCGGCCGCTGTTGATGTCCTGCCTGTGCAAAGCGGCGCCGCAGCGCGGCGCCCTCCAAGGCAGCGACTTGGGCTGCCCCGTGGGTGTCGCCGGCTCGAATGCCGCATCCATGGATTGCTACCGGGATAACCTGCGGAGATGCCCCGCGCTCACGAAATCCATGCCCGCGACTCGGCATCCTCGGGCCCTCTTGCGCTTTCCATCGACTGATCCACGAGGTTCGAACATGACCGACACGAGGTCGCCTTCAGCCGCGGCGCCGCCTGGGCTCGTCTTTCGCTTTCTCGACCAGGTCGAGCGGGTCGGCAACCGGTTGCCCGATCCAGCGCTGCTGTTTCTGTTGCTGATGTTTGTGGTCTGGGCCTGCTCCTGGATGCTGTCGGGCGTGAACTTCAGCGAACTGGATCCGCGCAACGGAGAGCCGATCAGGGTCGTCAATCTGCTCGGCGGTGAAGCGCTGACGACCTTCATGTCCAAGCTGGTCAGCACTTTCGTGAGCTTTCATCCGCTGGGCGTTGTGCTGGTGGCAATGCTCGGCCTTGGAGTCGCTGAGCACACCGGATTCATCAATGCCGGTCTGCGACGTATCCTCGGCCTCACTCCTGCGGCACTGCTGACACCGATGTTGATCGCCGTGGGCATCCTCAGTCATGTGGCTGTGGACGCCGGTTATGTGCTGGTGATTCCGCTCGGCGCGGTGATTTTCTACGCCGCAGGTCGGCATCCGCTGGCGGGTATCGCGGCGGCCTTTGCGGGCGTGTCCGGGGGTTTCTCCGCGACCCTGTTCCTGCCGTCCAGCCTCGACCCACTGCTCTCCGGTCTGAGTCAGGCGGCGGCGCATCTCACCGACGCCAGCGTGCGGGTCAATCCGCTCAACAATTACTTCTTCACCACCGCATCCAGTCTGCTGGTCATCGTCATTGGCTGGTTCATCACTGACCGGATCATCGAGCCGCGACTGAAGTCGGCGGTTGTCGACGGTGATAAGTCGCAGATGCCGACGATGGAGGAGCTGCGACCTGCCGAGAAGCGCGGCCTCAATGCCGCCCTGATTGCCATGCTCGTCGCCGCCGGCCTTTTCGTGCTGACGCTGTTGCCGGAAGCCACGCCCTGGGCTGCGCCTGCCGAGCAGGTGCCGCCCGGCCAGAGCCGTTTGCTGGTCGGGGCGGCGCCGGTGATGCAGTCCATCGTCGGGCTGATCTTCATCTTTTTCCTGATCCCGGGCGTGGTCTACGGCTACGTCGCCGGCACCGTGAAGAACCACCGTGACGTCATTGCCGGCATGAGCAAGGCCATGAGCGGCATGGGCTACTACATCGTCATGGCCTTCTTCTGCGCCCAGTTCATCTACGCTTTCAGCCAGTCCAACATCGGCGTGCTGTTCGCGATCAAGGGCGCCAATCTGCTGCAAACGATGGGCCTGCCTACCGCCCTGACCCTGGTTGGCATCGTCATGCTGTCGGCCTTCGTCAATCTGCTGGTGGGCTCGGCATCCGCAAAGTGGGCACTGATCGGCGCGATCATGGTGCCGATGCTGATGCAGTTGGGCGTGTCGCCCGATCTGACCCAGGCCGCCTATCGGGTGGGCGACTCCAGCACCAACATCATCACGCCGCTCATGCCCTATTTCCCGCTGATCGTGGTGTTCTGCCAGAAGTACGTGAAAGCCAGCGGCATCGGCAGTCTGCTGGCCCTGATGTTGCCGTATTCGGTGGCCCTGCTGGTGTGCTGGACGCTGTTCCTGATCGGCTTCTGGGCGCTCGGCATTCCGCTCGGCATCGGATCGTCCTTCGACTACCCTGCCGCCGGCTGATTCGGCAGGCGGGTGCAGTTGGTGATCCACGAACCGTATGTTGATGCGTCATTGCGAGGAACGCAGTGACGAAGCAATCCAGTGCTTCTGCGGCTGTGTGTCTGGATTGCTTCCCCCGGATCAAGTCCGGGGTCGCAATGACGCCGGGAGTTCATGGCCCGTGGGCAGTGTCGGGCCGAAACAGGTGGTTCGCAATGAAGCCCTGCCCAGCCCCCGCCCATCCGAGCTACCTCGCCGCCTTGACCTCGCGCCTAGAGAAATACTCGTAGATGGGCAGGCCAATGATGATCAGACCCACTCCGGCCAGGGCGCGTGTGGGTGTGGCCATGAGCGTGTTGACCAGCAGATAGAGGGTGACCAGAATGAAGATGACGGGGACATAGGGATAACCCCAGACCCGATAGGGTCGGTCGGCATCCGGCTGCCGCGCGCGCAGGATAATCAAGGCACAGCCGTTCAGTCCGAAGAATATCCACAGCACGAAGATGTACATATCCGTCAGGATGTCAAAAGTACCCGATGCACTGAGCACCATCGACCATAATCCCACCAAAACCACCGCCACCGCGGGTACCCCATTGGCTGAAATGCGAGCCAGACTGGACGGCAGATACCCGGCATGTGCCAGGGCGAATGGAATGCGCGGGCCGGCGAGCATTGTGGTGTGCAAGGTGCCGTAGGCAGAGATCATCAGCCCGGCAGACATCAGTGCAGCCACGCCAGGGCCCAGGAATCGCGTGGCCGCCTCAAAGGCCACCGATGACGACTTCGACACACTGGCGACCTCCAGCGGCGTCAGTACATAGAAATAGGCCGCGTTGATGATCAGATAAAGCGCCATCACGGTGAGGGTGCCGCCAATCAGGGCGCGCGGTACGGTGCGCGCCGGATCCTTGATCTCGCCACCCATGGCCGCGATCGTGGCCCAGCCGTTGTAGCCCCATAGTGCGCCCAGCATCGCGGCGCCGAATCCGCGTATGCCGAGTTTCGCACTCTCCGGAACGCCTTCGCAGGTGCCGGCGGCGCCAGCGAGTGCGAAATTCCCCCAGTTACCGTCGGCCAGAATGAATGCGCCGATGGCCACAAAAAGCACCAGGGCAATCTTGAGTGCCGTCAATGCCGTCGTCGTGTGCCCATTGGACCGCGTGCTCAGGAGATTGAGGCCCACGGAAAACCCGATGATCAGCAAGGGCAGCAGCTTGACGGCCGTCGGCGGCAGTGTGCCGCCGGTCAGGTCGTTCAGGAACACCACAAACAGGTTGGCCAGCGCAGCAGCGGAAGCACCCAGAGCTATGGACCTGGTCCAGCCGTAGATAAACGCCACGCGCTTGCCGAAAGCGGCGCTGAGAAAATGAAATTCACCGCCCGGCTTGGGCATCATCGCGCCCAATTCGGCATACACCAGCGCGCCACACAGTGTCAGCAAACCGGCCACCAGCCAGACCGACAACACCATCCCGGGACTACCCACGTTGCAGGTCATGACCCGGGCTTTGACAAACACCCCGGTGCCGATGATGTTTGCCAGTGCGATTGCGGCGACCGGAATCACCGTCAGTGAGCGGATCAGTTCCCGCTTGTCCGCAAGCAACGGCGTCACGTGTCTGATGCTGCCAAGAGAAGCCGGATGCTGCTCATCGTTAACTTGTCCGCTGGATGATGGTCGCGATACAGACTCAGAACAGGTGGTGTACTCCCTTTGGAACTTCCGTCAACTCGCAACTCCGCATCAATCGCTTACGATAGGGATACGGGGCAGATGTGGCCGGCACCCACCGAAGATCAGGGAACAGGGCGATTCGCTTCACCTGCCGGTCCCGGGCCATTTCCCGATACAGCAAGACCTCTCGCCAACGATTCCAAGGCCCCACAGAATGACGATTCACTGGTACCCGGGCCATATGCACAAGGCCCAGAAGGACATGCTGGAGCTGCTGCCGCGGGTGGATCTGCTGATCGAGATCCTGGATGCACGGATACCGCACTCCAGCGAAAATCCGGCCATCGCCCGCCTGCGCGGCGACACCCCCTGCATCAAGGTGCTGAGCAAGTCGGATCTGGCTGATCCCGACGTGACCGCGCTGTGGCAGGCGCAATTCGAGCAACAGCGGAATGTGGCGACCTTTCCGACCCGCAGCGATCAGCCGGAAGCCATCAGGCAGCTGCTGGGACTGTGTCGGGCCCTGTTTCCGCAGCGCGATACCGGCAGGAATCCGATTCATGCCATGGTGGTCGGCATCCCCAACGTTGGCAAATCGACGCTGATCAACATCCTCTCCGGGCGCACGATTGCCCGCACTGGCGATGAGCCCGCGATCACCAAATCCCAGCAACGCATCGATCTCGGCAGCGGCCTGACGCTGTTCGATACGCCGGGAATACTCTGGCCCAAGGTGGAGAACCCTGCCGCCAGTTACCGCCTCGCGGCCACCGGCGCCATCCGCGACACCGCGATGGAATACGACGATGTGGGTTTCTTTGTCGCCGAGTATCTGCTGCAGAGCTATCCCGAACTGCTCAAGGAGCGCTACAAGCTGGATACGCTTCCCGAGACGGAGGATGCGTTCCTGGAAAAGGCCGCGATCAAACGCGGCGCGGTGGCCTCCGGTGGCAAGGTCAACATGCACAAGATCTGCGAGTTGCTGATCAAGGAATTCCGCAGCGGCAAGCTGGGTCGCATCAGCCTGGAAACCCCGGCAATGATTGCCGCCGAACGGGAACAGATGGATCAGGCCGCGGCGCGCAAGGCCGCCGACAAGGCCGCGCGCAAGCAGCGTTTCAAGGACGGCTCGCAGTCCCTTGGCAAGCAGGAGCGCCGGGCAGAGCGCGCCGATGCCGAGGGCGCGAGGAAGCCCAAGGCTCGATAGCCCTCCTCGATCCGCTGATGCCGGGCACAGGCCTTGGCAAAGGGGATGCTCGCCAAGCGCGCCGCGCGTATGGCCGCTCTGCCTGATCGATTCTCCCGCACGGGTCCGAGTAGATCCTGGAGCGCGCCGCCGGCTGAGCGCGCCAGAGACGATTGCAACATTGAACTTGTGCCGCATCCTGCCGGTCCAGAGTACCGGCAGCCGCAACTTTGCGGGCAATTCTGATGCTTCGAGTGGAATCCGAGGAGTGACCGATGAACCGCTATACCTTGTGCTGCGGCGCCTTGTTTCTGGGCCTGACGGGTATTGGTGAGGCTGCCGAGTGGTCGCGCCCGATCATGGTCGATCCCGGCGCTGGGCGATTCCAGATTCGCCGGGTGCTGGCCGATGGCGACGGCTTTGTGCTGTTGGGCAATAACGACAGCCGAAGCATCTGGATGCATATTGACCGCGAGGCGCGGGTCCGGGCGAGCGTGCGGGCGGCGACCACGTCGTGGGCCACCAACCTTGACCCCAACGATGTGTACGCGCTGGGTGGGCATCGCTTCCTGCTGCATGGATGGGAAGGGGTAGCGACGTCGGTGTGCCGATCGGCAACCCTGGACGCTGATGGCAACGAACTGAGCCGCGCCATCATTCAGCGTTGCCCCGAAACCCGGATAACGCCGGCACTGGATGCTGGTGGCAGCTATTGGGGCGTGCGCGGATATGGCTTGCCCGGGGGTCAGGTCATTATCGAGCACCTGCAGGTTCAGGCCAGTGGCGATGTGCGGGAACTGCGTCTGCCGGACGAGGTTCCGGTGGCCGCTGCCATTGCGCCGCTGCACGACTCGGAATCCACCTACGCCGTTTTCCGCGATGCCGAGCAGCGCTATTCGCTGGCGCGCGTCGATCAATCGGGAGTCCTCTGGCGGCAACCGACAGCCTTGTCCAGTTTCGTGGCGCCGGTGATCTACACCACGGCCGACGGTGACGCCTTGCTGGTGTCGTCGACGCTCGATGACGCCCTGCAGTTCAGCCTCTATATCGCCCGCTATTCGCCTGGCGGGGTGTTGCGCTGGCAGCGCAACTACTTCGATCCGACGGCAACGCTGCTGATCCAATCGACCTTGACTGCCGACGACCGTCTGGTCGTCAGCGCGCTGCGCGAACTGCAGGGCGACAGTACCTTGTACGGCTTCGATGGCAACGGGCAGATGCTGTGGAATCGGTCGCTCGAGAATGAGCGCCTGCGCAGTTTCGTCGCCGCCCCTTCCAGCGATGTGCGCGAGGCGCCGGCCGAGTTTGCCTACCTGGTGGGTGCTGGCGTGGCCGGCGTCGTCGGCGATCAGGTGCGTGCAATCGAATACCGGCGTGCGGATGGCACCCTGATCCGCCGATTGCCAGCAGATGCCTCGGCGAGCGCGCTCAGCGTCCTGTTGACCGACGGATCGCTGGTGCATGTCGATGGTGACGCCAATCAGAGCGCCCAGCCACTGCATCGTTATCTGCCTTCCGGTGCCGAGGCGTCACTGCCTTCACCTTCAGCTTCGATCCCCGGCCTGGCACAGGAACAGATCCAGGGGCATCTGGCTTCTGGCGGCGACGGCTACAGCTTGGTCCGGCACAGTGATGGCCGAATGGGGCTGCGCGGGTATTCGGCGCAGGGTACCCAGCTTCTGGACCAGAATCTGGAAGACTTCGCCTGGCTGGGTAGCAAGCTGAAATCCTTGCCCCGTGGTCTGGACCGGCGGACTCTGACCAGCAACGACGATCTGATCTGCTTCGGGCCGCTGCGTTTAGAAACCGGGCCTGGGGTGCTGTTTGGTGAACCCGAAACCCGCGATCGCCTCGGCTGCTATCACCGCAACGACGGCCATACCTACTTCACGCTAGATCTTGCCAAGGGCACAGCGCTTGCGAACATGGCCCGGTCACTGGGCCTGAACGATGCCAATCAGGTGATCGTGGTTGAACCGAGTTGCGTCAATTGCAGCAACGCCAGTCTCGATCGGGTGCAGTTCGACCGGACCGGCGCGACCGTACGAACGGCTCTGGCTGTCGGTGATCTGAACCTGTCCGACCGCATGCCGATCGACGATTCGGTCAACATCGTCACCCACTACCAGGCGAATGGCACGACGACGGTATTTGCTGGAGCGGTGACCAGCGCGCTGACCCTGCTTCGCTACAACGCCGATGGCAGCATTGACCGCCATCCGGTAGCCGGCGGGCAAAGTGGCCGGCTGTTGCAAGTCGAGCGCCAGGCTGACGGCAGTTTCGTGCTGCACAGTGCCGTCGAGACCCGCCACACACTGCGTGCCATCAATGCCGACGGCAGCCTGCGCTGGAGCCGCAACGTCGAAGCTCCGGTGACCTCCGCCGCCGGACTGGCCGGGCTGGTGTACGCCACAGCGGCCGGCATGGTGCTGGTGGCAGAGCAGGCGCCAAACCCGTCAGCGGCGACCGTGGGACGCGTGAGTCTGCTGGATGCGGTCAGCGGAGCCGAGCGCTGGCACGTCGATACTTCCGCGATCGACGCTCGCGGCGTGCGCACCTTGACCATCGACCCGGAGCGCGGACTGGCGCTGGTGAGCCGCAATCGAAGTGGCAATACGGTGCTGGATGCCTACGCGCTGGCCGACGGGCAGCTGCTGGGGCAAGCGCCCTTGCCCTGTGCACTCGGGCCCGATTGCGCGCCGCACAGCGCAGGTCTGGCCGAGGACGGCTCGATGCGTTTCTTTGCCGGCGGCAATGAAATCAGCCGCGTGGAGCCGGATCGATTGCTGCATCCCGCCGCGGTGGATCAAAAGGCCATCGCCGGGACCTGGTACACGCCGCAGACCAATGGCCAGGGCTTGCAGTTCGACTATTCGGTGGACAGCCGTCACCTGTTCGGCACCTGGTTCACCTTTGCCAATACCGATCAGGTGGATACGCCACAGTTACGCTGGTACACCCTGGCTGGACCGACGGTGGCCGGCCAGGACCACGTCAGCCTGCACATCTATCGCAATCAGGGCGGCGTCTTTGCCAGCGGACCGATCACCAGCGCCGAGCGCGTGGGCAGCGCCGAGCTGCGCCTCAACAACTGCCAGGCGGCGGTCCTGAGTTATGTCTTCGACGCCGGCGAACTCGCTGGCGCTGGTGGCACCATTCCGCTGCAGCGGCTGTCGCCGCTGACGGTCGATTGCACCAATGCCGATGGCAGCGTCGAGCCCGCTCAGCCCATGCAGGCTGCCGCCAGCGCTTTCCACGCCAGTCGCAGTGGTGCCTGGTACAACCCGGAGAGCTCGGGCCAGGGCTTTCTTTTCGATCTGCGGCCGCCAGACGCCCATGGCGCTGATGCCGGGCTGGTGTTCGGCGGCTGGTTCACCTACGAGCCCGCGGGCGGGCAGGACGATCCCACGGCACAGCACTGGTTCATGCTCCAGGGCGACTTGTCGCAGGAGCAGAACGGTCAGGTCGAGTTGCCGATCTACCGCGCCACCGGCGGCAGTTTCGACGGGCGCAGTACCAGCAACATCCTTCGCGTGGGTACGGCGCAATTGCAGTTCAGCGCCTGCGATCGGGGCAGGGTCAGCTACCAGTTCTACAGCAACGCGTTGGCCGGGGCCTACACGGGTCAGAGCGGGGAGATCCAGATCAGCCGGCTGCTGCCATGCGCGCCGTGATCGTGGTCTCGGCTGCACCTTCGTTTTCGCTGAAATCGACCCGCTGGCGAGGGACGCAGCCCTCGATCATCTCGATCAGGATCACGCCACCAGAAGGAAGTCGGTGTTGCAGGCGTACAGCAGGAACTGGGTCACGCTGCCCATCACCTGCTCGTCCAGCGCGCTCCCCGAGTGCTTGCCGACCACGATGATGTCGGGCTTGAGGTGATGGTACAACTCCAGAATCACCGATGGTGCGAAGCCATGCTCCAGGTGCAGCACGGCTTGCGGCAAGCGACTGGCCAGCGGCTGCAGATCCTGCTCGATGTCAGGGCGCCGTGACCGGCGCAGGTCACTGATGATGTCCTCGGGCACACCGCGCAGGCGCAGCTTGTACTCCTCCGGCACCAGATAGGCATGGGCCAGGTCGATCTGGGTCTCCGAGAAGAAGGCGGCGGTCGCCGCGATGACGCGGCTGGCAGTCGCATCCGTGTCGACCGCCACCAATGCTCGGCCATAGGGCTGCGCCGGATCGTTGCGCGCCACCAGTACGGGACAGCGGGCGGTGCGCAGAATGCGCATGGCGCTGCTGCCGAGGAACAGCTCCCGAGCCAGGCTCTTGCGCGGACTGGCGACCACGATCAGGTCGGCATCCACCTCACGCGCATATTCGGGAACCACGGTTCCAGCGCGACCCGAGCGGATCACGCACTCCACCTGACGCCCCTCGGCGCGCGCTTCGCCGGCGAGTCTTTCCAGCCAGTCTTCATCGGAGCGCGGTGCTTCGTCGGTGCTGTCACGGCCGCGCTGCTTCAATAGCTCGACCACGCGGCTGAGATCGACTGTGCGCTCCACATGGACGAGATGGATCGCGTCTGCTGGCTGCTTGGCGAGCGTGAGGGCACGGCGCATCGCGACCCGCCCATTGGTCTCGTCGCGTATGGCCACCACAATCCTGCGTGGGCTACGGTTCATTGGTGTACTCCATGGAATGCCGGTCAGTTTAGCGAACTACGCCCCGGCCGACTTGATGGCAGTCAAGCGTGCCCGCTGGGTACAGCGGGGACGACCCAGGTGCAAATGCATCGGACCCCGTGCCGATGGCTGTCGGGAGGGGCCGGCGCAGCGCCTTCAATCCTGGTGCCTGTTGTGGGCTTGATCGCCGGGGTGGCCGCCGTCGCCGGTGTCTGCGCCGACTTGTTGCAGGCGTTCCAGATTGCTGCGGCTGGCGTCATCGCCGGGGTTGAGTACCAGGGCGTGCTGGTAGGCACCGATGGCGTCTCCCAGATGGCCCTGGCGGGCACGCAGGTAGGCGTAGCTGCGGTACCAGGTGGCGTCGCGAGCGACCTCAGGTACCGCCTCCAGCTGGGTTCGTGCCTGGCTGAGCAGGTTCTGGGCGGTGGATGGATCCAGTGGTTGCAGGCGGTCGGCCGCCGCAATGCGCTTCATGGCCTCATCCCGTCCGGGCTGGCCGGCGGATTGCGCTTCATCCAGCAAGGACAGGGCCTGCAGGTAAGCTTGGCGAGCACCGGGCCGGTCGCCCGTGCGCTGGCGGATCCAGCCCAGCAGGTGCCAGCTGCGAGGTAGCGTAGGCGCGGCGCGAACGGCGTGTCCGGCGGCCTGGAGCCAGGCCGCCAGATCCAGCTCCATTGCGGCGAGTTCCGGATCGGCAGCGCGCAGTTGCTCCAGTGCGTACAGGCTGGGCAGCGCCGAATAGCGGCGCTGTTGCGACACCTGGGCAATGCCGGGCATCGGCTCGATATCCGGTGGCGGCAGCGCTTCCCCATGCCAGCGCGCCACGGCAGGGCCGACCGCGAGTGCCCACGCGAATCCCAGCCACCAGGCCACTCTTCCGCTGCGCCCGAGTTCCGCGGCTTCAGTCCTGGCACGGTTCTGATCAGGAACCCAGGGGGCCATCAGTACGCCTAGAGCGAGTGCGCCCAGCAGATCGAGCGCCGCGTTGGGCACCCCGAACAGGCCATCAACCCCATAGGCGACCCAGCAGCCACCCGCTGCCGCCAGTCGGATCCGCCAGTGCCGCGCCTCAGGACTGACCCTCGTCTGTCGCCAGATCCGGAGCCCGCGCAGCAGTGGCAGAACAGCCAGTGCCAGTCCCAGCAAGGCGCCCACCGTGCCAAGCTCGATCCAGCGGTCCAGCCAGCGGTTGTGGGTGCGATCGGCCAGCCGATCCCAGCCCTGGGACTCGTAGCGATTGAGTATCGGATCGCGCTGGCGGGTGAGTACCGGCTCGATGTTGTCAGGGCCATAGCCGGTCCAGGGGCGCAGGGCCTGGTGTGGATCGCTGTTGCCATCGATATCCACCAGCCCCGGCGGATGCTGTATCGAGTCGATGGCGGCGCCGTAGAGGGCGAGCCGGATGGCGACTGAATCGGACCTCGCGGAGTGCGTGCCCAGCCAGCCCAGCGTGAGCGTGGCACCGACCAGAATGCTGGCCGTCAGGCGCCATCGGAAGCCCCGGCGCTGGTATCGGAGTATCAGGGCCAGCGCGCTGCCGACCGCTGCGGCGATCAGCCCGGCACGCGATTGGGTCAACACCAGAGCAGACAGCAGCAGCCCGGCGCCTGCAGACGCCGGCCACCCGCGCGTGGCGGTTGCCAGCAAGGCTGGCAAGGCCAGGGCCAGCACGCCAGCCAGGAAGTTGGGGTTGCCGAGCGTCGCTCCCGGGCGCAGCAGTGGTAGATCGGCAGCAGCGTGGCGCCAGCTCAGACATGCCTGCAGCAGCGCGACGACGGCGAGCGCCATGGCCGCACCCAACGCGACTCGCAGGCTCTGGCGCAGAGCCTGATCGGCGCGGGTACAGAGCAGCGCGCAGAACAGGGCTATCGAGGTCCAGGCCCAGGCGTCGAACACCCCCAGCCCGCGTTCGCTGCCGCCGATCCACGCGCTCAAGGGGTCGAGGGCCAAGGTCGCCGAGAGCATGCGCAGGACCAGGTCTGCGAGCAACACGGCCCAGGCCCAGCGCGGCACGCCCGAAAGCGCCTGGCGACCGGCAATCAGCGCCGGGACCACAGCCACCGCCAGCGCCAGCAGGAAGCCGCGCCGGATCAGTTCAGGAGCAACATCCGGATCGGTCGTGGTCCAGAAGGCCGTGGCCAGCAGCGCCGCAGCCAGTGCTCCGGTGGCAAATGCCCGCACCGGAGCCACGTCGGTGTCAGTCGCTGGGTTGGCGCGGGCAGACCAGCGTGGTGTCGAAGGGAATGTCGGCGCGGCGCGACTGGCTCTGGATCAGCACCAGCGACCAGGCCACGGCGCAGGCCACCGGCCCGCGCTCGTTCGATGCGACCCAGCGGCTGACCAGTGCCGCCGACAGGTCCAGCGACACACTGTAGGTGTAGAAGATCGACTGGTTGCCCGGCAGCGTGTACAGCTCGTCACTGACCAGCTTGCCCAGACGCTCGGAAACGATCTCGTGCAGGTACAGCGTGTTGTCGGTGGCGTTGAGCGCCTGCAGACACACGGTGACGTCCTGCACGCCGGGCGGCAGCGTCAGATTGGGACTGTCGGCGCAGTTTGGGCCCAGACCCACGGTGCTCTGCAATTGCAGGCCGTAGCCGTCGGCGGGGCGGATGCCGTCGCCGTCGCCGGATTGGGCCATGGCATGGGCGCCGTACAGGCCAAGAAACACGGTCAGAACCAGGGACGACGCTCGCATCGGAGGACTCATTCGGCAGGAAAAGGGGCTACGCCTGCCGGAATCCGGTCTGACGCGCGCTTGCCGGGGTTGACCCGTCAAAGCACGCCGCGATTCTCAGGCAACATTTGTTGACACGTCAAGGCGGATTCGGCCCTCATGCCCATACGCTCGGATCTGGCGATGCAGCCGTGTCGATGTGTCCATCCAGAGGCTCTGTCTGCCGATTGGCACCGGCGGCACCACGCTGGTCGCCGCCGATGGCAGCCCGCAGCTCAACTGCATGCGCGTACCGGGTGATCGGCAGTGCTACTCCTCGCTGTCGACTACATCGAAACGGCGCCGATGTCCCTGATAGAGAATGGAGCCTTCGCCGGTCGTTTGTTCCTCGGTAAATTCAAAGCGGAGGTCGACGACGCGACCGGCGTCATCCTTGAGTTTGAGTAGGTAGATATCCCAATCCTCGCCATCGATGGTTTCGGTGGATTGACTCTCGACCCGACCGGTCAGCTGGATGGGCGTCGACTCGGGGCCGGCAAGTACGCCCTGGATCAGGCCCTTCTTCTGCGTCTGCAAGGCCAGCGTCCAGTTCTCTTCGTCATCGGCGCGAGGGGTCAGCGTGTATTCGTCGAGCACGTACTTGGCCCAGGCGATCCGCAATTTGGGGTCGATGACCGTTGGCGTGACAGCGGAACTCGCTGGGCTTGGTTTCGCTGCTGGCATGGATGCCCCGACGGACTCAGGCTTTGCCGCCGTTGCCGGCAGCGGTTGTTCCGATACGGGTTCCGTTGCGGCATTCGATTCCACAGCGGCCGTTGCGGCTGGTTCCGCTGCCACGGGCGGCGTTGCCAACGCGGTGGGCCTCGGCCTGGTACTGACCCAGTAGCCGGCGACTACAGCAAGGATCAGCGCAACCCCGGCTGACAGGCCTCGAATCCACCCGCCGCGAGCGGCAGCGGTCGCGGGCACCCGGCTGGCGGTCGCGGCATCGGGCGCCACGGCTGGTTCCGGCGGGGTACTGTGTGTGGCAGCACGCAGACGCTGTGGCGTATCTAGCGATGCCGGCAGCGCTCGTCCCTCGTTGCCCTGGACGAAGCTCAGCGCCTGCACCAGAGACGGGGTGCTGTCGAAGCGGTCGTCGGGGTCGTCGCCGAGCATGCGCGAGATGATCTGCGCCGTGGCGGCGTCGATCTCGGGCCGGAACTCGCGGACATCGGGTGGTGAACGGGTGTCACGGATTGCGGTCAGCTGCGCGAAATCGCTCATGTCCGCGTAGGGCGGCCGTTTCGCCAGCAATTCGAAGAAGACCACACCCAGCGAATATTGGTCGGCGCGGCCGTCCAGCGTGCTGCCGCCGCGAAAGGCTTCAGGCGGCAGATAGCCGCTGGTACCGAGCACGGCACCGGCACGCGTGAGCGACATACCGAAGTGATCGCCGGCCGTGGCGATGCCGAGATCCGCGACCTTGACGTGTTCTTCTTCCAGGCTGGTGGGGCGTGTCAGCAGCAGATTTCCAGGCTTGATGTCCCGATGCACCACGCCTTTCTCGTGGATGGCCGAGAGTCCGCGCGCGGCCTCCATCATCCAGCGTTTGACCTGGGCGATGCCCGGCATCTTCAGGCGGACGGCGTCGGCGATCGAGCTTTCGAGCAGTTCCATGGCGAAGAAGGGTGCTCCTTCGTGCTCGCCCACCGAATAGATCTGCACGACGTTGGGGTGGTTGATGTTGGCCAGAATCCGCGCCTCGCGCAGAAAGCGTACCAGCCGTTCCGGCGAGTGCTTCCAGTCCCCGGTTTGCAGCTTGACGGCCAGATCCCGTCCCAGCGTATGGTCACGTACGCAATAAACCACACCCATGCCGCCCTGGCCCAGGGTGCCCAGGATCTCGAAGCCACCAATGTTCTGCGGGATCTTGGTCATGGACATGGGGCGAGTATCCATTGCTACGATCTGGGCGCAACGCGGGCATCGGTCTTGCCGTTGCCAGCGGTTTCGCGAAGGCCGGGTGCCGCAGAGCAGCGCGGGGCCTGAGCCCGGCAGCAGGCCGGGCCCCGAACTCGGACCATTTTGAGTCATGTGCCGTAACTGCGATAGAGGCTCTGAGGGCAGCATTCCGCTGCTCCCATGAGCGATTTCCGCAGAGAGGCGCGTTTGCATCAGGCATCAGCGGATACCGGCCTGGGACAAGGTCCGCATGCTCACAGGGTCGGTGAGTGCCGGCCTCAGATCGACAGGGGATGTACCCGAAGGCGATTGCGTACGTGCACGCAATCGCTGGATCGAGGGCCGCGGTTACTCGTAGACGGGATACACAGCAACGATCGGGCAGGGTCGTTCCGAGACCTTGGCGAAGCGGCTTTCAGTACGGCCGCGCTCAAGGCCATCGGCCGTGGGCGAGAAGGAGCGGTCATCCGACAGCAGCGCGGCGTCGCCGGGATTGCCGCAGATCAGGTCCAGGCCCACACCGGACGACAGCTTCAGGACCGGCAGAAAGGCGATCTGCGGACAGCTGCCGCCGAGCTCCAGCCGGTAGGCGCCGTGGCCACCCGAGCGGATCTTCGAGGTCTGGACCAGGATGCCGTCATCGTCGGCCGCCCAGGCACGCATTTGACTGGGACGGAAGCAATAGTCGAAGGAGCCGCGAAAGCCGCGGGTGGCGCCGCGGTGACTGCGCGACTCGACGGTGGGCAGCATTTGCCCATCCCGAGTCTGGTCTGCCGCTCGGACCAGCTGCGAGTAGTCCCGCGAGGTGATTTCCTCAAGCCGTGCGACCGGGCACAACTGCGCCTGTGTCTGCACGAATTCACGGGGCTCGCCGCAGACCCAGCCGTGCCGAGCCAGCAGGGCCGAGCCGCTGGCCATCTGCGGGCAGGCCACGGACACGTCGATACGGAAGCGGCGTTCGCCGCTGGCCACGATCAGGGTGTTGGGACTCAGCTGGCGCATCTGCGTGACCGCGCGGGCGTCCAGACACTGCGGCGCCGGTGCCGGCGGGCGCGGCTCCGAGGTGGCTTGGGTCAGCAGCAGCAATGAGATCAGGACGGCATGCATGGTCGAGCTTCTCCGTGCAGTGTGGGCAGGATTCTGGCACGAAGTTGGCGGAGGAGTGTTTCCGATCGTTAATCTGGAAATGGGGCAGGGGGCAGGGGGCAGGGGGAAAGGCTAAACCGATCGT
>JALHRS010000083.1 GCA_022841325.1 Lysobacterales bacterium
GTCAGGTAGCAGCAAACACCTTGAACCAGAACGTGTCGTGGACGGTCGATCGAGCCGGCACCACCGCCAAGTATCGGGTCGTCGCCTACGGCGATTCGATCTATGCCGGCTACAACGGCTCGGTCAGCAACGCGGCCAAGTATTCGGCGCCCACGGTCGATGCCGAATACCTGTCGGCCACCTGGAACGCCGATATCGAGAGCATTCGCCGCGCCAAATCCGGCGCGATCGCATCGGATGTCTACAACAACAAGATCGTGGCCGAACGCTCATACATGCAGGCCAGCACCACGCGCGTGGTGGCCTTCGAGATGTGCGGCAACGATGGTCTGCAGGCGCGCACCAGTTTCAAGGGGCAGACCGGCACCTGCGACTACGGTGTGCTCAATACGGCCCTGGCCAACTGCAAGACCTATGTGGCCGCGGCCATGGATTACATCAATGCCAACGCCAGTCCCAACACCAGGCTCAAGGTGATCAGCAATCTGTACTACCCCGGCTACAACGCCGACAACGTGCAGAGCACCTGCAGGGACGCCAGCACCGGTGCCACGGTCAACATGCGCAGCACCTTCCTGCCGATCATCGCCAAGATGAATTACTGGATGTGCGAGAACGCCCGGCTCAAGGGTTTCAAGTGCGGCGACAGCTTTGCCCAGTACATGGGTGCCGACTACGACAGCAATGGTGACGGTCAGATCGACTCGGATGCCTTGCGCTATGTGGCGGGCGAAAGCGAGAGCAGCTATGTGAACCGCATCTCCAACACGCTGAAAGCCACGCTGCGCGATGCCAACACGCATTTTGTCAGCTCCAGCAGCAGCTACGACTACATCCAGTCCGATGATGTGCATCCGACCTACACCGGCGGCACGGTATCGGCGGGTCTGTGGGGCGGCAGCACCGGCACCGGCGCACCGCGCTACACCAGCTTCAGCGGCGGCAAGAGCCCGATCTGGAACCAGTTCGGGCACGAGCGCATGGGTTGGTCGATGTCGGTCTACAACCCGACCAGCCCCTGAACCGTGCCGGCAGAGCCGAGCTGATGCCTGTGTCTGGTCAGCCACACACCTCGCCGCCGCTTGCGGACGGCGATGGTGTGCGCATCATTCGTGAGCGACCGCCGGTCAACTGGCGGTCGCGTTTTCTTCGGGTGCTGGCGCTGACGCTGATTGGCACCTGGGTGGGCTACATGGCGATGCACTCACCGCTGCTCACGCCGGTGCCTGAACGCCCAGCGGGCGCATCAGCAGCAGGAGCGTCCGCTGCGGATTCAACCGTTTCCACCGCCGAGGCCATGAAACCCGATCAGTCCGCCGCTGCTGCCAGCATGCCGCCATCAACTGCGGTGCCCGGAACGGCGCGGTCGAATCCAGCCGACTGGCGTACCGGCGATGCCAACGATCTGGCCTCCTATGTGTCGCCGACCGACCCGGAACCGACGGCTGCCGAACTGATCAAGGCGCTGCGTGATTCCGGCGAAACCGGCGGCATCGCGGCCTTCAATCCGCCCGGTACCAGCCCGCCCCTGGTGGGCCTCGCGGTACCGCCGGACTTCGAACTACCCGAGGGCTATGTGCGCCACCATCAGGTCAGCGATGAGGGCGAGCCGATCGAGGCCATTCTGATGTTTTCGCCCGACTACGTATTTCGCGATGCCGACGGCGCCATCATTCCGATTCCCGAAGACCGGGTGGTGCCTGCGGAAATGGCGCCGCCGGGGCTGCCGATCCGGCCGATCGAAGTTCCGCCGCCGCCCGGAGATTGAGCGTCGTCGCAAAGCCGCGCCAGTCCTGAGCTTTGGTAGGTCCAGACACGTCTCGACGCTCGTTGCGGGGTGATGAAGTGTGTAGGTTGGGCTAAGCGCAGCGTGCCCAACATTGGCCCGGTCCGTTGGGCACGCTGCGCTTGGCCCAACCTACCCTTCTGAGCTTTGGTAGGTCCAGACTTGTCTGGACGCTGTTTGCGGGGTGATGAAGAAGCGTCCAGACAAGTCTGGACGTACCTAATGCATATCGCCCGCGGGCGATCGGCCCATGCAGCACCATCGCTTCGAACCCGTTGGTTTCATCGACGACAACGCGCGCAATACCCCAGAGATCTGACCATGCCGCCATCCGCCAGTCCCCGAGTGCTTACGCTTGCCGGCATCGTCGGCAGCGCCGTGCTGCTCGGGCTGTATGCCCGGGGTGGTGTGGTCTGGCCGCTGGGCTTTGTTGCCCTGGTGCCCTGGTTGCTGACCTTGAACCGCACCCATACTCTGGTCGGCACCCTGCTCAGCGGCTGGTTGATGAGCGTGGCTTTCGCCGTGGCGGTGTTCACCTGGTTCGGGGTGGCGGTCGGCGCCTACACCGGTATCGGCACGCCGCCGGGCATGCTGTTGCTGTGTCTGCTGGCGCCACTGCTGCAGCCTCAGGTCCTGGTCTTTGCCCTGGTGCGGCAGCTGCTGCGTCGCCGCCACGGACCCTGGCTGAGTGCGCTGGGCGGCGCCTGTGCCTGGGTGGCGTGCGAGCAGCTGGTCCCCAAGTTGCTGGGCGACACGCTGGGCCATGGACTGGGGCCGTCGCTGTGGTTGCGGCAGGTCGCGGATCTGGGTGGCGCGGCCGCCATCACGCTGCTGCTGATCGTCGTCAATGAAGCGCTGGTGCTGGCCCTGCAGCGCAGGCGCGACGGCGCTGCGGCGCTGTTACGGCCGTTGTTGCTGGCGGCACTGCTACCCCTGCTGATGGCCGGTTACGGCTGGCTGCGCTTGTCCACGCTGGCTGAATCTGCCGGGCAGCCGACGGCCGTGATGCGCATCGGCATGGTCCAGTCGGGCATCGTCGACTACGAAAATCGACGCCGCGAGGTGGGGGCTTATGCTGTCGTCCGGCAGGTGCTCGATACCCATTTCGGGCTGTCGCGCGCGGCCATCGAACATCATGGGGTGGATGCGCTGCTGTGGTCGGAAACCGTCTATCCGACCACCTTCGGACATCCGCGCAGTGAGGATGGCGCGGCGCTGGATCAGGAAATTCTGGACTTCGTCACTGCCACCGGCGTTGCCCTGGTTTTCGGCAGCTACGATCTGGATGACGCCGGCGAATACAACGCGGCCGTCTTCGTCGAGCCGGGCACCGGCCTGCTCGGTTACTACCGCAAGACCCATCCCTTTCCGCTGACCGAACATGTGCCGGAATGGCTGGATGGCCCGCTGCTGCGGCACTGGCTGCCATGGACCGGAAGCTGGCAGCCGGGCTCGGGGGCGCGGGTGTTTCCCTTGCGCGCCGCCGACGGCCGCGAGTTGCAGGTGCTGCCACTGATCTGCCTGGATGACGTGCGCCCGGAACTGGCGCTGGACGGCGCGCGCCTGGGTGCTCAGGCCATCGTCGGGCTGTCCAACGATGCCTGGTTCAGTGCCCACCCCATCGGTGCCCGACTGCATCTGCAGGTGGCGGCCTTCCGCAGCATCGAGACGCGGCTGCCGCAATTGCGCGTGACCAGCAATGGACTCAGTGCCTATGTCGATCCCAGTGGCGAAGTGCTGGTCAGCACCGGGATGGGTCAGCAGGCGGTGCTGGCCGGCGAGCTGCCGCTGAGTGACCCGCCGATGACGCTGATGGTGCGCTGGGGCGACTGGGTGGGGCGCGCGGCGCTGGTCTTGCTGCTGCTGTTGGCGGTGATTCAAGGCTGGCGCAGATGGCAGGCTGGCGCGGGCGCACGGGCAGTCCCGGCGGCGAGCGCCACTGCGGCGGACTACCGTGCCAGGGTGTCATTGCTGCCGCCGTTCTGGCGCATGCTCTGCGGCTTGCTGCAGTTGAGCGCGGGATTCGGCTTGCTGGCTCTGGCCCTGCGCATGCTGGTCCGCGACGGCTTTCAGGTGAACTCGCTGGCGCAGATCCAGATCTATCTGGGCTGGGTGCTGGCGCCCGTCATCGCCGCGTGGGCGATACAGCGCATCCTTGCCGCCACCGCCCGAGTCAGCGGCGATCTGCTGGTGCTGCAACAGCCTCGGCAGCGCATCGAGATTCCGATTGCCAGCATCGCCGTCGTGCGTCTCTGGCGCATGCCCTTTCCCGGCATCGGCGTCGATCTCGAATTCGTTTCTGGCCGCCGTTTCGCCCCGGGCATGGTCTGCGCCGATCCGAGGGCTTTGCACCAGGCCCTGTCCGCAGCCGGCGCTCCGGTGCAGTTGGCCGACACGGCCTCGGGACGCATGGCCGACTACGCCGCCGCCCGTGCCCGCAGCCTGCGGCCCTGGCTGGATCACGGGCTGACCAGGTTCGGCCTGTTCCCGCTGATTCCGGCACTGCCAGCGTTTCGCTTGCACCAGCACATCGCCTTCGGCGGCACCTTCGGCGAGTACTACACCTACGGCTTGCAGGCCTGGTTGAGCGGATTGCTGATCTGGTGGGCAGCCTGGTCGATGGGACTGATGCTGTTTGCAGCCTTGTTGAGAATCGGCGGCGAGCTCAGTACCGGACTGGCGCTGGCATGGCGGCCCGATCGCGCCAGCAGTTTCCGATCCATCCAGGAATGGCTGATCCGGCTGGCGTTCTTTCTGGGCCCACCGCTGTGGTTGCTGCTTCGAGTGCTCTGGGGCTAGTTCGTGTCCGTGGTCGGCTGAAGGTCAGAGCAACGGCCGGCCTCACAGGCTGCTGTAGCGCAGCATCAGACCCAGAACCGCGCTCGCGGCGATGATCTCAATGACGCCCCGCCGGAATCGGAACAGGGCCCAAGCAGCGCCAGCTGCGATCAACGCCGCGGGCACATCGATAGCGCCTGCAAGGCCCACGGGCCAAAGCACATGACCGGCAAAGAACACGGCGAGATTGAGGATGACGCCGACCACGGCGGCGGTGATCGCTGTCAGCGGCGCGGTGAACCTGAGGTTTCCACGGGTAGATTCCACCAGCGGGCCGCCGGCCAGGATGAACAGAAAGGACGGCAGGAAGGTGAACCAGGTGACCAGGGTCGCGGCCACGGCGCCTGCCAGGAACCGCTGCTCGGGTCCGAACACGGCTTGTACATAGCCACCGACGAAGGCGACGAAGGCCACCACCATGATCAACGGACCCGGCGTGGTCTCACCGAGTGCCAGGCCATCGATCATCTGCGTGGGACTGAGCCAGCCGTAATGCATGACCGCGCCCTGGTAGACGTAGGGCAGCACCGCATAGGCGCCACCGAAGGTCAGCAGTGCGGCCTTGGTGAAGAACCAGCCCATCTGCGTCAGCGTGTGCTCCCAGCCGTAGATGGCACTCAGACTGGCCATCGGCGCCGCCCACAGCAGGAGGCCGATGGCTGCAATCCAGAGGAGGCGCCGCGCGCTGAAGACCGCGTGTGCCGGGAGTGGGCTGTGATCATCGATCACGCAGGCGCCCTGCGCGTCGGTGGAGCCGTGCATGGTGGTCTCGATGGCAAAGGCGGATGGCAGGAAACGGCCACCCAGGCCGCCGAGCAGCCCCGCACCGAGCATGATCCCTGGAAATGGCGCATTGAAGACGAAAATCGCCAGGAATGAAGTCGCCGCGATGGACCACAGCCAGCCATTTCTGAGGGCACGACTGCCGATGCGCCATGCGGCGTGGGCGACGATCGCCACCACGGCAGGCTTGATGCCGTAGAACACCCCGGCAACCACGGCCAGTTCGCCGAAAGCCAGATACAGCCAGGTCAGCGCAATCAGGATCAGCAGCGAGGGCAGCACGAACAGCGCACCGGCGATGATGCCGCCCCAGCTGCGGTGCATCAGCCAGCCGATGTAGGTCGCCAGTTGCTGCGCCTCGGGGCCGGGCAGCAACATGCAGTAATTGAGTGCGTGCAGGAAGCGGCGCTCGGAGATCCAGCGCCGGTTCTCGACCAGTTCCTGATGCATGATCGAGATCTGCCCGGCCGGGCCGCCGAAGCTGATGAAGCCCAGTTTCAGCCAGAAGCGGAGCGCGTCCCGGAAGCGGATCGGAGTGGGGATTGGCATGCTTGGCTCCGGCCTCGGCAGTAGGCGACCAGCCTCAGCGCGCGCCGGGGTCGCGATGGAGCAGACGGTACAGAGCTGGCAGCACCAGCAGCGTCAGCAGTGTAGACGAGAGGATGCCACCGATCACGACCGTGGCCAGGGGTCGCTGGACCTCGGCACCGGCGCCTACATTCAGGGCCATGGGCACAAAGCCCAGACTGGCGACCAGGGCTGTCATCAGCACCGGACGCAGGCGCACCATCGCGCCCTCGCGGATGGCGTCCACCAGCGGGCGGCCCTCGCTGCGCAGCGTGCGGATGAAGCTGATCATGACCACACCGTTGAGCACCGCCACCCCCGACAAGGCGATGAATCCGACCCCCGCGGAGATCGAGAAGGGAATGTCGCGCAGCAGCAGTGCGGCCACCCCGCCGGTCAGGGCCAGCGGCACGCCACTGAAGACGATGGCCGCATCCCGGGCGGAGCCGAAGGCCATGAACAGCAGACCGAAGATGATCAGCAAGGACACCGGTACCACGATCTGCAGGCGCTGACTGGCCGAGATCAGTTGCTCGAAGGTGCCGCCGTATTCGATCCAGTAGCCCGCCGGCAGTTCCACCTCTGCGGCGACGGTGCTCCGGGCCTCGTCGACAAAGGAACCCAGATCGCGCCCGCGGACATTGGCCGTCACCACCACCCGGCGCTTGCCATTCTCGCGGCTGATCTGGTTCGGACCGGGCGCCAGTTCGATCGTGGCGAGTTCACCCAGCGGCACATAAGCAGGGGCCACAGGACGCCATTGCGTCGCGGGCCGGTGAGCGCCGTCATCGATGGCCGCGTCACCCAGATCGGGCAGGGGGATCGGCAGCGAGCGCAGCCGGTCCAGATCGGTGCGCAGCGCTTCGGGCAGGCGCACCTGGATATCGAAACGGCGATCGCCCTCGAACATCTGGCCGACGCTGCGTCCGCCCAGGGCGATCTGCACGCTGTCCTGCACGTCGGCCACTGCCAGACCGTGGCGGGCGAGCGCCACGCGGTCCGGCACAATCGAGAGCATGGGCAATCCGGTGACTTGTTCGGTCTTGGCATCGGCCACGCCCGGGACGTTGTTGAGGGCTTGCTCCACCGCCTCTCCGAGGCGCAACAGTTCGTCCAGATCGTCGCCATAGACCTTCACCGCGACATCGCTGCGAACGCCGGCGATCAGCTCGTTCATGCGCATCTGGATCGGCTGGGTGAATTCGTAGTTGTTACCGGGAATGGTCCGCACTGCAGCTTCCAGTTCGGCGACCAGTTGGGCCCTGGGCTTGCGCGGATCGGGCCAGTCGGAACGATCCTTCATCAGGATGAAGGTGTCGGCTACCGAGGGCGGCATGGGATCGGTGGCGACCTCGGCCGTGCCGATCTTGGCAAGCACGTTCTCGACTTCAGGGAAAGCCTTGATGCGCGCCTCCAGCGCCGATTGCATGGCGACCGCCTGGGTCAGGCTGGTGCCGGGAATGCGCAGCGCGTGCAGCGCGATATCGCCTTCGTCGAGATTGGGAATGAACTCGGTGCCCAGGCGTGTGGCGGCCAACCCGGCCGCGATCACGAGCGCGGCGGCGGCCACCACCACCGGCACTCGCCATGACAGCGCCAGCGTCAGCAGCGGCGCGTAGGCGCGCTTGATGCCAAGCACCAGGCGGTTCTCCTGTTCTGCCACGCGGCCGCTGACAAACAGGGCCACCGCCGCTGGCACAAAGGTCAGCGACAGCAGCATCGCCGCCAGCAGCGCGATGACCACGGTAAAGGCCATCGGGTGGAACATCTTGCCCTCGACTCCGCTCAGCGTGAAGATCGGCAGATACACGGCGGTGATGATGAAGACGCCGAAGAGGCTGGGCTTGATCACCTCGGCGGTGGCCGAGGCCGCCAGTTCGAAGCGCTCTTCACGTCCGAGCAGACGCCCGAGTCGGTGCTGGGCTTCGCCGAAACGACGCAGGCAGTTCTCGACGATGATCACCGCGCCATCGACGATCAGGCCGAAATCCAGTGCGCCCAGACTCATCAGATTGCCCGAAATCTGGTTCTGGACCATGCCGGTGATGGTCATCAGCATGGCCAATGGAATGACCGCCGCCGTGATCAGCGCTGCGCGAATGTTGCCGAGCAACAGAAACAGCACCGCAATCACCAGCAGGGCGCCCTCCAGCAGGTTCTTCTGCACCGTGGCGATGGTGCGATCGACCAGATCGGTGCGGTCATACACGGCGCGGGCGATGACCCCGTCAGGCAGGCTGCTGTTGACCTCGGTCAGGCGCGCATCGGCACGCCGCGCGACCGCACGGCTGTTCTCGCCGACCAGCATGAACACCGTGCCGAGCACGACCTCCCGGCCGTTCTCGGTGGCGGCGCCGGTGCGCAGTTCGGTGCCTTCGGCCACGCTGGCGATATCGTCGATGTGGATGGGCAGTCCGTCACGCCGGGCGACAACGATGCGTCGCAGGCCCTCCAGGTCGCCGACCTGTCCGGGTGAACGGATCAGGTACTGCTCGCCGTGATGCTCGATGTAACCCGCCCCGACGTTGGCATTGCCGCGGGCAACGGCGTCCATCACGTCGCGCAGCGTCAGGCCGTAGGCGACCAGCCGTGCCGGGTCCGGGGTGATGTGAATCTGGCGCACGAAGCCGCCGATGGTATTGACCTCGGTGACCCCCTTCAGATTGCGCAGCTGCGGTCGCACCACCCAGTCCTGCAGCGTACGCAGATCGGTGGGTGACCACGGCTGGCCGTCGGGATTGAGCGCGCCGGGTTCGGATTCCAGCGTGTACATGTAGATCTCGCCCAGTCCGGTGGCGATCGGCCCGAGCTTGGGTTCGATGCCCTCGGGCAGCTGCTGGCGCACGCTCTGCAGGCGCTCGTTGACCAGCTGTCGCGCAAAATAGAGATCGGTGCCGTCCTCGAACACCACCGTGACCTGCGACAGGCCATAGCGGCTGATCGAGCGCGTGTGCTCGATGCGAGGCAGGCCCGCCAGCGCGGTTTCCACCGGAAAGGTCAGCCTCTGCTCCGCTTCCAGTGGCGAATAGCCGGGGGCGTCGGTGTTGATCTGGACCTGTACATTGGTGATGTCAGGCACCGCGTCCATCGGCAGGCGCGTGGCATTCCAGGCGCCGAGGCCCACCAGACCCAGGGCCAGGATCAGGACCAGCCAGCGATGCGCGATCGCAAGTCGAATCGTGTGCTCCAGCATGCTCGCCTCAGTGGTCGTGACTGGCACCGGATTTCTCGATGTCGGCGCGAATCAGAAAGCTCTGGGCGCTGACGTAGCGGCTCCCGGGGGCGATGCCGCCGAGGACTTCGACAAACTCGGGGTCACGCCGGCCGAGTTCGAGCGTGCGCACTTCATAGGTCTCGCCGACTTGGGCGTAGACCACCGTGAAGTCGCGAAAGCGCTGCAAGCCCGATACCCGAACCGCCAGCGGCACCGAATGCTCTGCCACGACGATGTCGGCACTGACGGCCAGACCCGGACGCCAGCGGCCCTCGACATTGGCCAGGCGCACTTGTGCGATCGCACTCTGGCTGTTGGCGGCGGCGATCGGCAGGATGCGGTCGAGCACTGCCTCGACGCGGTCCGCACCCACGGTGCTCTTCAGCAATACGGTCTGGCCGGCCTGCACCCGCTCCAGATCGGCGCCAAATACGTGCAGGTCCACCCAGACCTCGGACAGGTCGGTGATCTCGAACAGTGCCTCGCTGCCGGCGACATCGCCCACATTGGTGTTGCGCAGGGTGATCACGCCGCTGCTCGGGGCGACCAGTGGGTAGCTGCGCAGACTGTCGTTGCTTTCCACGAGCGCCAGCGTGGCGCCGCGCGACACGCTGTCGCCCAGGCCGGCGTGCACCTCGCGCACGATCCCGGGAAAGCGGGCTCGCACCCGCGCCAGGCGGTTCGGGTCGATGCCGACCGTACCCATCGCGTAGACCCTTTCGCGGATCAGCGCCGGGCCGGCGCTGTCGGTGACCACACCCGAGGCCTGCGCCACGGCCGCATCGATGCGGGTGCGACCCTCATGCGAGGGGTAGCTCCAGAGGTACTCATGACCCTGGGTTCTGGCCTCCACGCGCACATCGAAAGAGTGCGGTTCGCTGACCACGCCCTGGCCGACCAGGGCCTCACCGACCGGAACAAAGCTGAAGCGATCCAGCGTGCCCTCCAGACGGCGCAGCTCGATCCGGGCCTCTACCGCCTGCGCCGGCAGCGGCTGGTCGCGCTGGTAGGCGTAGAGGCGGAATTCCGGCGGCACCCCGCTTTCGTGAATCGTGACTTCCAGCGCGAAATCACCATCCCTGAGCAGGCGTCCGCCATGCGGCCCGCGCTCATGTTCCGCCTCCGCTCGGGCGCCGTGGCCATCGACATGGGCGTCGTGCGCATCGGCGTGGGTGTCGTGCTGTGCCGAATGGGCGGTCTCCCGGCCAGTATCGCTACAGGCGCCGAGGGCCAGCCAGGCCAGAGCCGGCAGCAGTCGAAGCGGATGCAGTCTCATGAGGGATCTCCTGCCTGGGCTGCGGTCAGGCGCTCGATGGCGACCAGCAGCAGGTGATAGCGCTGGCGTGCGTCCAGCGTGGCCAGGCGCAGCTCAAGCAGACTTTGCTGCGCCTGATTCACGACCGTATAGCCGAATCGGCCGAGTTCGAAGCCGCGCTGGCTGGCGGCCAGCGCCGCCTGCGCGATCGGCAGGGTCTCGCCGGAATGGGTTTCGACGACATGCCGCGCGTGCTGCAGTTCCTGATGCAGCGCGCGCAACTCCTGGCGGGCTTCCCATGTGGCCGCCTGCCGACGTGCCGCGAGCGCTTCCAGTTCGGCATCGATGCGGGCCACTCCAGGCAGCGCCCGGGCGGCACTGCCCAGCGGTACCGACAGGCTGGCGATCAGGGCCTGATCGTCGATGCTTTCCAGTCGGCGCAGGCCGAAGCTGAGGGCGAGATCAGGTCTGGCGCTGCTGGCGGCAAGCTGCCGCTGCGCCTGCAGACTGTCGGATTCCGATTCGAATTCCTGTTCGGCAATACGGCTTGCCAGGCGCGCGTCCAGTTCCTGCAAAGCCGCGACCGGGGGCAAGGTCTGCAGCGAGCCGCTGGCGATCGCAAAAGTGGGCTCGGTCTCGCCCCAAAGCGCGGCCAGGGTCGTGCGGGCACTCTCAAGTTCATGCTCGGCATCTTCCACCAGCAGACGCGCGCTGACGACGGCCACCCTGGATTGCGCAAGCTCGGCATCGGAACTGCGACCGGCCTCGACCCAGCGCTGGATCACGGCCTGCTGCTGCTCGGCCAGTTGCAGATGCTCGCGCAGGATCAGCAACCGCTCCTGCAGCGCAGCCGCCCGGATGAATCTCTGTGCCGTCCGTGCGGCCAGCGCAACCCGCAGGCCGCTGTCGCCCTGGCGTTGGCGCGCGACCTCTGCGGCGCCGAGCACACGGCGAGCGCCGCGCTTGTCGCCGAGTTCGATGGTCCGGCTGATGCGCAGCGTGCTCTCGGCGCCGCGCAATCCGGACAGCGAACCACTGCCGAGCAGGTTCTCGACGTCGGCAGTCAGCGTCCAGGGCGGGTCCTGTGCCAGGGTCTGGGCCTGGTGCTCGGCTGCCCGGATCAACAGCGACTGCGATTGCAGACTCGGATGCTGCTCCAGCACCCGTTGCACGGCCTGCTCGCGGGTCAGTTCAGCGGCTCGGGCCTGCGCCGCAAGGCTCAAAGCCCCGGCTGCAGCCAGAATCCAGCCATATCGAACGAACACAACTACCTCCAGTCTTTGGGTACACGCACGCCATGCCGCCGCCGGCATCACCGGCGCAGGGTCACTCAGAGGTGCGTCAAATGATGGGAGGGCGATGCGGTGGTGCCGAGGCGGTGACCGGGCTCGGTGCCGGTTCCAGGATCATGCGCCAGCCCGAGAGGGGCGCGTCCGGTACCTGATTGACCGGCGACAGCAGCGCAAAGGTCAGCGCTGGCGAGTCGTGCAGGTGGATCAGCTGACCGGCATCGGACTCTGCCGATCGCGGGCTGTGAGCGTGGGCATCGGTGCTGTGCTGGTGCACCTGCACGCTGCCGTCGTGGGCATGCACCTGTAGCTGCGGCCATGCCAGCCAGATCATGCTGAACATCAGCAGCCATGACAGCGCGCGCAGTCCGCGATGGTGGCTGGTGGCGTGGCGCATTCGAGTCAGGACGGGCAGCATCGGGCTAGGATGCAGCAATCGGCAGATAGCGGCTAGTGTGGTGTCCCGTAAATGCCTTGAATCATTTCCGCGTCTTGCGACCCGATTGCCGCGTGGCTCGTCGGCGCCAGATGGCCCAGGCCACCAGCACGGCGATCACCGGTATCGACACTGCGGTGATCACATCGGTATCGAAATGATGCAGCTCCTTGCTGCCCTTGGCCAGATACTGCACCAGCTGCGAGCCATAGTAGGTCAGCACCACCACTGACAGACCCTCGACGGTTTCCTGCAGGCGCAGCTGCAGTCTGGCGCGCTGGTTCATCTGACCCAGCAGTTCCTGATTCTGGCGTTCCAGCTCGATGTCGACCCGGGTGCGCAGCAGCTGGCTGTTGCGGGCGACGCGCGCCGACAGCTCTTCCTGACGCCGGCTGATGGCTTCGCAGGTGTTCATGCCCGGCAGCAGCCGCCGCTGCATGAACTCATTGAAGGTGGGCAGACCGGAAATGCGCGACTCGCGCAACTCCTCGATGCGTTGCATGACCAGGCTGTGATAGGCCTTGGCAGCGCCGAACCTGAAGGTGGTGCGGGCCACCGAATGCTCAACCTCGGAGGCCAGGGTCGACAGGGTCGACAGTGCCAGTCGCTCATCCTCGGGCGAGCGGGCCTGATTGATCTGATCCATCAGCTCGGCCAGCTGTCTTTCGCTGGAGTACAGCCAGCGCCCCACTTCCTTGGCCACCGGCAGACCGAGCAGCGCCATCATCCGGTAGCTTTCGATCTCCAGCAGGCGCTGTACCGTGCGCCCGGCCTGGCGCTGGGTCATGGCCTCGTTGAGCACCAGAAAGCGCGAGAAGCCGTTCTCGATCTTGAAGTCGGTGAAGATCCAGGCGGCGTGGTCGGCCACCCGCGAGGCCACCATGGTCCTGCCGTTGGGCGAGAGTCCGGCCAGCACCGATTCCGGGCGGATGTGCTCCACCGCGCGCAGCTCGACCTGGGTGGCCACCATCAGCTGGCCCGGTATGCCCTGCATCCAGTCGAGGTGAATGCCGTCGAAGGCCGTGGCATCCGGCGACAGCGGCTCGTCGCCGTCCAGAGAGCGGAAGAAGGTGTAGCTGGAGAACTCGGTGTGCAGTTCCCAGCGCATGCGGAAAGCAGCGGTTTCGAGCGTCATATGACCCTCGGAGCTGTCGACCGCCGTACAGCTCAAACCCTGACACCAGCGCGCCAGATTCTCACGCTCGGCCTGCTCGGTGGGTGCGCCATGCTTGAACACCAGGTGCGAAACCAGCGTTGCACCGGCCAGCGGCACCGGCGGTCTGGCATGGAACTCGATGTTCAGCGGCTGCCGCAGCGGATGTTCCTGGAGCCGGGCGAGGATCAGACGGGGGTGCATGCGCGGGCGCTCCGGAGTACAATGCTGCTTCGCAGCAGATTGTAGCGGGCACGGGCAGGTCACACCTTGATTGATGTGGATCTAGCCGGTCGCGCCGCGAGGGCGCCTGCGGGAAGAGTCGTTCATGGTAGGAGCGACCTCGCGTCGCGACCGCGGAGTCTCGGTGTATCGGCGAAGACCGGAAACCGCGGTGAGCTGTGGTCAGACATTGAACGCAAAGAACGCAGAGGAACGCCGAGAACGCAAAGAAGAGCAGATGCAGATCCGCTCTGCTTCTCTCTGCGTTCTCTGCGACCCTCTGCGTTCTCCGCGTTGAAGCTCTTGCTGGGCGGCCTGCGCCGTCTGCCAGTGCCCGCGAGCGCCGAGCTGCCGGTCGCGCCGCAAGGGCGCTCCTACAGGGAACGCGGCCCTGTGGGAGCGGATTTATCCGCGATGGAGTCGCCTAGGTAGGAGCGACCTCGCGTCGCGACCGCGGAGTCTCGGTGTATCGGCGAAGACCGGAAACCGCGGTGAGCTGTGGTCAGACATTGAACGCAAAGAACGCAGAGGAACGCCGAGAAGAGCGTATCCAGATGAGCTTTGCTTCTCTCCGCGTTCTCTGCGGCCCTCTGCGTTCTCCGCGTTGTAGCTCTTGCTCGGGGCCTGGCCAGTGCCCGCGAGCGCCGAGCTTCCGGTCGCGCCGCGAGGGCGCTCCTACAGCGAACGCGGCCCTGTGGGAGCGGATTTATCCGCGATCAAGCCGGCTCGGTATGAGCGACCTTGCGTCGCGACCGGACCAATGCCATCCGACACCTTGTCGCACGCAGTCCGCCGAAGGTGGTTATGCTCGTGACAAATCGGTACCAAGCCCGAGGGCCGCGTGCCGATGCCGAGTCGGTTGCCGGAGAGCCTGTCCATGCTGCGTGTGGTCATGTGCACCTTGTTGCTGGCGTTCTTGCCGGCCTCAGGCTTCGCTGCTGCGCTCGATCTGTCGAAGCCGGAGGACAATCTCAGCGCCTACCTGAAGATGCGCGGCAGTCTGGACGGCAAGGACGTGGTGACCTGGTGGTCGGGTCAGGTGTTTGCCGCCATTCCCGATGAGCGCCCGAAACTGCTGTTCGGCTTCGAGGGCATGAATGTGGCGCGGATGGAGCAGCTGGAGGATGGCAGCTGGCGCATGCTGTCGCGCGAATACGCGGTCTACAAGGATCCCGGATCCGGCCAGATCCTCGAGCACTGGCTCAACCCCTGGACCGGCGCCACGCTGAAGGTCTTCGATGTGCAGAATGATCCGGTCAACCAGCAGCTGGGCGGCGGCCCACGGGCTGACGACGAAGCACCGCGCCTGCTGCCGCTGCGGCAGATGGGCGATGACGTCATCCTTGGATTCGACGTGCCGCTGGCCTATCAAAATCCGATCCAGCCGGATCAGCACCCCGAATCCTCGACCGGTCCGCTCTATGTGGGCTCCGAGCATTTCGGTTTCTATGCGCGCAAGACCGAGCTGGATGACCCGACCATCCAGTCGGCGCCGATTGCCATTGCCTGGTTTCGCGAGGGCCCATGGTTGCCGTGGATGCAGATGGGGGATCACGCCGGACTGTTGATCTATTCGGGTTATGGCAAGAAGCTGCTCGGCGGTGTCGACGAGCTGCCGCAGCCTTTCCACGACTATCTCATGCAGCATGCGCCGCAGTATCTGACGGCCCCCCGCGAATGGTCGCAGCCCAACGCCACCAGCTGGACGGTGTACAAGCGCCAGGTGCTGGACGCGGAACCCGCGCCGGTCAACGAGGCGGCGGGCGGAAAGGCCGAATGAGCCGGGTCAGTATCGACGGCGCCGACGCAGCGTCGCGCCTCGCCGGGCCCCGCTGCAGCAATCCGGCGGCTGCCGCTCGCTCTGGCCGGAGGCGGTGATGGGTCTGAGCGAACTGGCGCTGTTGAAATGGGTACACATCCTGGCCATGGCGTACTGGCTGGGCGGCGAATGGGGGGTGTTCCAGACCAGCTACCACATCGTCAATCGCGATCTTCCGCTGGCAGAACGGCGGCGTCACATGGAGACCGCCTATCGCATCGACATCCTCGCTCGCAGCGGCATCATCCTGCTGCTGCCGCTGGGGCTGCACATGGGCGCGATCTGGACTGTGTCGCCCTACGGCGGACCCTGGCTGTGGCTGATCTGGACGCTGGCCCTGAGCTGGCTGGGGCTGTGCTGGGCTGCGTTCGTGCATCGGGAAAGCGATCGCGGGCTGCGACTGACCCGCGTCGATGAAGCGCTCCGCTTCCTGCTGATTCCGCTGTTGATCGGCAGTGCGCTCTCCTCACTGCTGGGTCATGGCCCCTTCAAGGGCGAGCCCGGCATGCTCTGGTTTCCGGCCAAGATCCTGATCTACGCCTTGATGCTGGTGATAGGCCTGAAACTGCGTTTCATCATGCGCGAGTGGACACTGCTGTTTCGTTGCCTTGATCAGGCACCGGGCGATGCCGTGGCCGAAGCCCGACTGGAACATTCGATCCGGATCGGTCGGCTGCTGGCCTACGTCTACTGGGCCGGCATTGCCACGGTGGCCCTGATCGGCGCGGGCAAGCCCTTCTGAGATTGCCCACGGGTCATGGATGAAGCACTACTGGCCGTTGCCCATCTGCTGCTCATCGGCTGCTGGCTGGGCACCGATCTGGCGGTCTATTTCCTGAGCGGGAGAATGGTCGATCCGACGCAGCCGCTGAGCGTGCGCCGCTTCTGCGCCAGCGCCATGAGCTGGCTCGACATGCTGCCGCGCACGGCGCTGGTGCTGACCCTGGCGACCGGTCTGGTGATGTCCATGAGCCTGGGATTCCTGCCGAGCGGGCACTCCGGGCTGGCACTGGTCTGGCTGGGCTCCGCCATCTGGCTGCTGCTGGTCTGGGCCGAGTATGCGCAGCGGCGGGGCCGCTGGCACCACTGGCTGGCGGGTCTGGATGCGGCGATTCGAGTGCTGGCGCTCGGTGGCTGCATCGGTCTGGCTGTGGCGCTGTGGCCTGGGGTGCCGTGGTTGTCGTTCAAGCTCGCGATCATGGCCATGATCATCGGCCTGGGCCTGGCCATCCGCTGGCGCCTGCGGCTGTTCACGGCGCTGTTCGCGCAGATCGCCAGTGGCGCCGGCACTGATCGCGACCAGGCGCTGCTGGCGCGTCTGATCACTCAGGTCAAGTTGCCGGTGTTGCTGATCTGGATGCTCGTGCTGGTGGCGGCGGTACTGGGTCGGACCCGGTCGGCCTGGTGGCCTGGTTGAACTCGTTGGCAAAAGGGCCGCTCCAATCGACACTTCCCACCCGGGGCTCGCCCGCGAAATGCGGTCCTTTCGCCGCCATTCGCGGAAACCCGCAGGCCCGCGACACCTTTGGAGAATTCGCCCGGTTTGCCGGATACTGGACGGATGATCAAGACCCCGCGCGCCACACCCCGTTACCAGACACTGGCCAATGATCTGCTGGCCAAGATCGAGTCGGGTGCCTATGCGATGGGCAGTCAGTTCCCCACCGAATTCGAGATCAGTGCCGACTACCAGGTCAGTCGTCACACGGTGCGTGCGGCGCTGGCGCGGCTGCATTCTCTGGGTCTGATCCAGCGGCGTCCGGGTGCAGGTACCCATGTCACGGCGCCGGTGCCGCCGATGCGTTACCAGCAGGAGGTCAGCGGCATCGACGATCTGCTGCAGTTTGGTCGGGTCACGCGACTGGAGCTGCAGCGCAGCGAACGCTTGCCGGCGATGCTCGAAGTGGCACAGGCCCTGGGAGTGCGCACCGGTGCCGAGATCATCCGCGTGTTCTGCCTGCGCTTTGCCGTCGATGTGGAGGAACCGATCTGCACCACCGAGATCCTGGTGCGTCCCGCCCGTGGCATCTCGGCGGCTGCGCTGCTGAATCCGGAAACCGCGGTGGATTCCGCGCTGAAACTGCTCGATTTCACACGCATGGGTCATGTCGATCAGACCTTCGACGCCATCGGCATGCCGGCCGAGCAAGCAGGTCTGCTGGGCGTGAAAACCGACAGCCCGACTCTGCGCGTGGTGCGTTCCTATCATGCGCTGGAAGGACGCATCGTTTGCTCCACCTTCAGCCTGCATCCCGCCGGTCGCTTTGCCTACAGCATGCGCCTGGCTCGTCGCACGGCTGCCTGAGCACCAGCGGCATGGGGCCCCTGGCGGGTGTCCGCGTGCTCGATCTCTCGCGCATTCTGGCGGGGCCCTGGGCAACGCAGATCCTGGCCGACCTTGGCGCCGAGGTGATCAAGATCGAGCGCCCGGGCGTCGGCGATGACACCCGCCGCTGGGGCCCGCCCTGGCTGACCGGCCCACAGGGCGCCGCCAGCGCCGAATCGGCCTATTACCTCAGCGCCAATCGCGGCAAGCGCTCGGTCACCATCGACTTCACCCTGCCTGCCGGCGCCGAACTGGTGCGCCAGCTGGCCGGCCAGAGCCAGATCCTGGTCGAGAACTACAAGGTCGGTGCACTGGCCCGCCATGGCCTCGATTACGCCAGCCTGATCCGGTTGAACCCGGCGCTGGTGTATTGCTCGATCACCGGCTACGGCCAGACCGGGCCCTATGCCGAACGCGCGGGCTACGACGCCGCCATCCAGGCCCAGGGCGGCTTGATGAGCATCACCGGCGAGCCCGACGGTGCGCCGGGCGGTGGTCCACAGAAGGTGGGCGTGGCCGTATCCGATCTGATGACCGGGATGTACGCGGTGGTCGGCATCCTGGCCGCGCTGCGCCACAGCGAAGCCACTGGCCAGGGTCAGCAGATCGATCTGGCGCTGCTGGATACCCAGGTGGGCTGGCTGGCCAACCAGGCCATGAACTATCTGGTCGGCGGCGAACTGCCGCAGCGCCATGGCACCGCGCATCCGAATATCGTGCCTTATCAGGTGATGCCCAGCGCCGATGACAGTTTCATGCTCGCGGTCGGCAACGATGCCCAGTTTCGCAAACTCTGCTCAGCCATCGGCGCCCCAGAGCTGGCCGACGACCCTCGCTATGCCAGCAATGCCGACCGCGTGGTCCATCGCTCGGCACTCATCGCCACGCTGAGCGCGGAACTGCGCCGGCGCAGTGCCGCGGATTGGCTGCGCGAGTTCGAGAGCATTGGCATTCCCTGCGCGCCGGTACAGAGCCTGGATCAGGTCTTCGCCGATGAACAGGTCCAGGCCCGCGGCATGCGCTTCGAACTGGCCCACGCCAGCGGCGTGGAGGTGCCGATGGTGGCCAATCCACTGAAGTTCTCCGAAACCGCCGTGCAATACGATCGTGCGCCGCCACTGCTGGGCGCCGATACCCGTGCCGTGCTGAGCGAGCGTCTGGGCCTGGACGAGGCAGCCTTGGACCGTCTGGCGGCGTCGGGCGTCATCGATTCAACAGCCTGACCGCGCCCGGCACGCCTTCCATGATCCCAAGTCGTAGGTCGTTGGTTTTTCGGAATGCTGCGGAGGTGCCGCGGCCGTAGCGCGGCTCCGGCGCGCGGGGTCTTGGTTTTGAGCCTTGGTGGTCTTCGCGCCGGCGGCCGCGGCTCCGAGGACAGGAAGGCGCCGGGCGCCTCGCGTGTGCGGATTGGGGCTCGATCAAAGCCTGTGGACGCGAAGGACCCGGCCTACGCCAGCGCAACGCGGTTCATGGCAGGTGAGCAGCACGGCAATCCAAGAGCTGGAAGAGCCGCTCTCCGCAGATGACGCAGATGTCCGCAGATGTTGAAGTATGGATCCGGATGGATGCAGAAGCGGCTGTGAATCCCGCAAGCGCCACCCTGATTGACCTGCTGTCATCTGCGTTCATCGGTGACATCTGCGGATAAGATGCTCTTCAGCCTTGGCTTGCGCACCGCCAGTGCCGCGAACAGCGCCAGCAGCATCAGTCCGGTCATGATCTGGAATGACAGCTGGTAGCTCTGCTGCCCGGCATGGAGCTGATTGCTGAGCCAGGCGCCGAGGCCGCCGCAGCTGGCATCGATCAGCGTGATCAGCCCGAGAATCTTGCCGGCGTGGGTCAGGCCGAAATTGTTCACCGCCTGGATCTGGATCAGCGTGAACAAACCGCCCCAGCCCAGGCCGAGCAGGGTGATCGCGACCACGCCCAGAGCCGGGTTCATGCTGGCCAGGCTGAGGATGCCCGTCAACATGATCAGCAGATTGCCGATGAAGACCGCGCGCTGGTTGAAGCGATCGGCAAGAAACCCGAACAGGAACTTGCCGCACAGTGCCATCGACATCATCCAGGCAAAGGACTGGCTGGCCGAGAGTGGGTCTGCACCCAGATCCATCAGGTGCAGACGCAGACTCGAGATCACCCCGAGCATGCAGTAGAAGCTGAGGCCGGCGACCGCTGCCAGCGCCCAGAAACTCAAGGTGCGCGTGGCCTCGGCCAGGCTCAGATCGTCGCCGTGGCCATGGGGGCGGGCATCGCTGCTGCGGCTGTCCGCACCCAGCGGTTGCAGGCCGAGCTCGCGCGGCGCCCGCGCCAGAAACACCGCGATCAGCAGCAACAGCAAGGGCGCCAGAGCCAGCAACTGGAAGCTCTGGCGCCAGCCGTGCGCGGCAATCAGCAGGCTGGTCAGCGGCGGGAACAGCACGCCTCCGAGGCTGGTGCCGAGCACGACCAGGCCCATGGCCGTGCCGCGATGGCGCACGAACCAGCCCGAGACCAGAATCACCGCGACATTCATGCCGCTGGCCACCAGCACGGCGGCAAACAGTGCATGAATCAGATAGACATCGGCGATGCTGTCGACGTGGGCATAGCCTAGATAGCCCGCCGAGAGCATCAGGCTGCCCGCGATCAGTAGCGCACGTACGCCGAGGCGATCGATCAGGATGCCGATGAAGGGCGCCACCAGTCCGGTGCCCACCAGCGTGATCAGGTCCCGGAACTTGAGCTCACCCCGCGACCAGCCGAACTCGGCAATCAGCGACTCGTCAAAGGCGGTGATCCCGGAAATGACCATGCCGTTGCTGACCATCAGCACCAGCATGCCGGCGACAGCGACGATCCACGGGGCGAGGCGGTGCGGGATGGGCATGGATGGGTACGCTAGCAGCGTGGGGGAAAGGTGGGAATCGGGACGGCGGTAGTGAGGGCTGCAGAGCCTCTCACCGGACCACGCAAGGCGTTGCGGATTGCTCGCTGATTGGCGTCATTGCGAGCCACCTGTGTCTGCCCGACACTGCGCACGGGCCCTGAGCCTGAACGTGAGGTAGCGCGGCTCCGGCGCGCGGCGAATCGGGATCTGCGC
>JALHRS010000084.1 GCA_022841325.1 Lysobacterales bacterium
CTGCCGGCAGCGGGACAGAACGCGGGCTTGCGGTGGTATCGGGCTGTGAATCGGTGCGACGGAAGCCACCGCCATCGGCACCTGCCGCAGGCGTGGGCCCGGCCGCTGGCGCCTCTACCCCTGCACGCTCCAGTTGCAGTTGCAGCGTCTGATAGAAACTGCCCAGATCGAGTACTTCCGGGTGGCCCGCCAGCCGCAGCAGGAACTGCTGCATTCCCGGTTCGAGTCCGCCTTCGCGGGCTGCGGTCGTCAAGGCATCGAGCAAGGATTCCACGCCCAGCGCATCCGCATCCAGGTGATTCGATGCAGTGGTCAAGGTCACCAGCAATCGCCGCAGATCGTGCCAGGCCTTCTGTGTGATGCGTTCCAGCTTTCGCGCCGATTCGCTGCGTTTGAGGAAGGTCTGGGTCGAGTCGTCGTCCAGCAGTTGCAGCGAGGCGATGCTGCGGTCACGCGCCGGCTGTCCGGTCGAGCCAGTCTCCCAGTGGCCCAGCAGGAGCTCCAGGAAGCGATTGGCGACGGCGCTGCGTGCGGCGTGCAGCTGCTCCAGCGCCATGCGCGCCGGGATGCCGGCAATCTCGACCATGGTGCCCAGCGCGATCTGATCTAGTCCGGTCTCGGCCTGCACCAGCAATCGACGGACTCGAGGCCCCAGTCCCTGGCGAATCTGCTCGCGAATCAGTTCCAGTTGTCGGCCGAGCTTGTCATTGGCTGCCGGCGCAGGGTGGCTGATGGCTGCAGTGGCCCGCTTGATCAGGGCCTGAATCGTGGGTACCGCGGCAACGGAATCGTCTTCCAGCAGCAGGCGCGTGCCCTGTTCATCGCTGTCGCGCACCCGGCCGTGGACTTCCAGCGCCAGCTGATCCTGAGCATTGGTCCAGCGCAGCACCAGAGCCGCACCGGCCTCGAACACGGGCGCCGGCAAACCCGGCCGCTGCATGTACAAGCCGTGTCCGCCCGCACCCTTCACCGTCCAGTCGGGGTAGTGCTCAGGCCCGCAATGGACCGTGAGCCGCAGTTCTCCGGGGGGCATCCCGATCGGGGCGGCGGCTGATGATGGGTCTTGAACGGTCAATACGCTTCTCGGGCTCGGTCTGGGCACTCAGGTCTGACTGCAACCGGCAGCATCGTAGCTCCGGAAAGGGTACAGAGCAGCAACGATACTGCGGATTGCAGATACACAGTACACCTCGGCGCTGCGGCCCGGGATCGAATCATGCCAATTCCGGCGGCCGCCGACGAGCATGCGACACAAAGCTGCAATCAGTTTCAGGCGCAGGGACTGCCGATGTCGGACCGGCCACCTGCAGCTGCGGCCTCGCTGCGCCGACGGCTGCAGCACCTTGCTCGAAAATTGACCGAACCAGAGTTTCAGGCCGCCTTATCATGAGCGGTCTACCCGCCAGGGTTTGCGGGCCAACCCCACTTTTGCTGCGAACGGAATCTCATGAACAACGCCTATCGCCAGAAACTTGCCGGAACCGAACTGCAGTTCTTCGATGCCCGCGCGGCAGTGGACGCGATCAAGCCGGGTGCCTATGCCAGGTTGCCGTACACCAGTCGCGTGCTGGCCGAGAATCTGGTGCGCCGCTGCGAACCGGCCATGCTCACGGCGGCGTTGACACAACTGATCGAGAATCGGCGCGACCTAGATTTCCCGTGGTTTCCGGCGCGGGTGATCCTGCAGGACATCCTCGGCGCCACGGCGCTGGTCGACATGGCCGGATTGCGTGACGCCATCGCCGAGAACGGCGGCGACCCCACCCAGATCAATCCGGTGGTGCCCTCGCAGCTGGTCGTCGACCACTCGCTGGCGGTCGAACATGCCGGCTTCGACCCCGAGGCCTTCGCCAAGAACCGCGCCATCGAAGAGCGCCGCAACGCCGACCGCTTCCACTTCATCCAGTGGGCCAAGCAGGCCTTCAGCAATGTCGAAGTGGTGCCGCAGGGCAATGGCATCCTGCATCAGATCAATCTGGAACGGATGTCGCCGGTGGTGCAGGTGAGTGAGGGCTTCGCCTTCCCCGATACCCTGGTCGGTACCGACAGTCACACGCCGATGATCGACGCCCTGGGTGTGATCGGCGTCGGTGTCGGCGGTCTGGAGGCCGAAAGCGTGATGCTCGGCCGTGCCGTGTGGATGCGCCTGCCGGAGATCGTCGGCGTGGAACTGCTCGGTCGTCCGGGGCCGGGCATCACCGCGACCGACGTGGTGCTGGCCCTGACCGAATTCCTGCGCAGCCAGAAGGTGGTCAGCACCTACATCGAATTCTTCGGTGAGGGGCTGAAGCATCTGACGCTGGGTGATCGCGCCACCATTTCCAACATGACGCCCGAGTTTGGCGCCAGTGCGGCGCTGTTCCCGATCGACGAGCGCACCATCGACTACCTCAAGCTCACCGATCGCGAACACACAGTGGTCGAGATCTATGCCAAAGCCGCCGGGCTGTGGGCCGATGAGTTGACCGAGGCGCAGTATCCGCGGCGGCTGAGTTTTGATCTGTCCAGCGTCGCGCGCACCATCGCCGGTCCGGCCAATCCGCACCAGAAGATTCTGACCTCATCGCTGACCGAGCGCGGCCTGGCCAAGGAGAACCAGAGCCGCCCGGGACAGATGCCTGATGGCGCCGTGATCATTGCCGCCATCACCAGCTGCACCAACACCTCCAATCCGCGCAACATGATCGCGGCCGGTCTGATCGCCAGGAATGCGGCCAGGCGCGGCCTGACCCGCAAACCCTGGGTCAAGTCCTCACTGGCGCCGGGTTCCAAGGTGGTCGAACTGTACCTGCGCGAAGCGGGGCTGCTCGACGATCTGGAGAAGCTCGGCTTCGGCGTGGTCGCCTTTGCCTGCACCTCCTGCAACGGCATGTCGGGTGCACTCGATCCGGTGATCGAGAAGGAAGTGCTGGAGCGCAAGCTGTACACCACGGCCGTGCTCAGCGGCAACCGCAATTTCGAGGGACGCATCCACCCGCATGCGCGCGAAGCCTATCTCGCCTCACCGCCGCTGGTGGTCGCCTATGCCATCGCCGGCAGCATCCGCGTCGACATCGAGCGCGACGCGCTGGGTATCGACGACCAGGGCGAGCCGATCATGCTCAAGGACATCTGGCCAGATGATGCCGAGATCGATGCGCTGGTGGCGGCGCACGTCAAGCCTTCACAGTTCGACGCCGTTTACCGGCCGATGTTCGCCGCCAGCGCAATGCGCGGGCCCAAGGCCCAGCCGCGCTATGACTGGCGTCCGATGAGCACCTATATCCGCCGCCCGCCCTACTGGGATGCCGATTTCCAGATGCAGCGCACGTTGCAGGGCATGCGCCCGCTGGCGCTGCTGGGCGACAACATCACCACCGATCACCTGTCGCCGTCGAACGCCATTCTCCCGACCAGCGCCGCCGGCGAATACCTGAGCAAGATGGGCCTGACCCAGGAAGACTTCAATTCCTACGCCACCCATCGCGGTGACCATCTGACCGCGCAGCGAGCCACCTTCGCCAATCCGCGCCTGAAGAACGAAATGGTGCGCGATGCCGAGGGCAAGGTGCGCGAAGGCTCCCTGGCGCGGCTGGAGCCGGAAGGCGAGGTGATGCGCATGTGGGAAGTGATCCAGACCTATCTGGAACGCAAGCAGCCGTTGATCATCGTCGGCGGCGCCGACTACGGTCAGGGCTCTTCCCGCGACTGGGCCGCCAAGGGCGTGCGCCTGGCCGGCGTCGAGGCCATCGTTGCCGAGAGCTTCGAGCGCATCCATCGCACCAACCTGGTTGGCATGGGCGTGCTGCCGCTGCAGTTCCAGCCCGGCACCACGCGCCTGACGCTGGCCCTGGACGGCACCGAAACCTACGACGTCCGCGGCGAACGCACCCCTGGCGCAACGCTGACACTGATTGTCCATCGCCGCAGCGGTGAGATTGTCGAAGTGCCGATGATCTGCCGCCTCGATACCGCCGAGGAAGTCTCGATCTACGAAGCCGGCGGCGTGTTGCAGCGCTTTGCCCAGGACTTTCTGGCCAGCGCCGCCTGAGGCCAGGCACGCCGCGCCGCCTGGCAGTTGGCGCTGTAGCCTGGGATCGCCGACTTGCAGTCGGCGCTGGTGCCTGGGATCGCCGACTTGCAGTCGGCGCTGTTGCTCTTCGCCTTTCCGGGCCAGAGGCTGCCGAGTACAACTTGGCGATCCCAGCGGGGCGGCCTGGGATCGCCGACTTGCAGTCGGCGCTGTTGCTCGGCGCTCCGGAGCGCCGTCAGCTGTCGCCAGCTCGTCGAGCCAACCGCAATCTGGCGCTGCCGAATTCCCATTGTTCAGCGCTTTCGGTGAGACCAGCACTCACCGGGTTCTGCTCGATGTATCTCAGCGCCGCTGCGAGGTGTTCGTCGTTCCGTATGTATCGATCCCAGAAGTCGCGTTGCCAGAATGGACCAGGCGCGGCGGGAACGAGGTCGCGGATTCGTCTGGAAGTGTGGCGCTTCCAGGACTGAACAACCTTGCCGAGCGGCCATTGGGGCAAGGTCTCAATCAAGACATGGACGTGATTTGGCATTACCACCCATGCCAGCAGCCGATAGCGCTCACCATCGCCGTGCAAGAGGGATTGTTCGACCAGATCGGCACAGCGCCGGTCGGCCAGCAGGCAGCAGCCCAATCCGGAGTCCAGCATCTCCTGCAGGCGCTCTCGGCGTTTCCGGCTCTGACCGCTCGGAGTGATCAGCGCAATCTCATCATGCATGCGCTGCAAGGCGTTATCCGGCAAGGAATCCGCCAGGTGGAAGGTGATGTGCTGAATCACTTGCACCGCATCAAGGTGCGGCAGATAACCACGCGAATACCAGCCGCGTTGCACACGGATTGGCTTGTCGATCACATCTGCAGGGTCCTGGCCAACCTGTCTGCTAGTTTCCTGGGGTCATAGTCGGCGTTGCAAGAGCGGCGTTGCAACACTCGTGCCGTCCGGGATCGCCGACTTGCAGTCGGCGCTGTTGCTCTTCGCCTTTCCGGGGCCAGAAGCGGCCGAGTACAACTCGGCGATCCCAGCGGCTACCCGGGATCGCCGACTTGCAGTCGGCGCTGGTGCTCTTCGCCCTTCCGGGGCCAGAAGCGGCCGAGTACAACTCGGCGATCCCAGCGGTTGCCTGGGATCGCCGACTTGCAGTCGGCGCTGTTGCTCTGCGCCTTTCCGGGGCCTGAAGCCCGGTTCGATGTTTGACCAGGCGCTCATCCGAAGTTCACTGATCCGGAACCCGGCCTTGACTGAACTGCTGCCAGCATTGTTCATCGCCAAGTCAATGGGTCCGCCACCATGGTCAATCTCGCCATCTTTCACTCGACACTGCCCCAATATCTGAGAGCCACTTCGCACGAGGGCGATCAGCGCAACATGCAGATCGTTCTGGCGACGGATCAGCACGCGGCTCTGGTGGCTGCCGCCGGCAAGGTTCAGGTCAACGCGCTGGTGGCGGATCTGGAACTGCTGGGCGATGCACCGGAGCGCTCGATCCAGGAACTCGAGAAAGCGCTGAAGCCGGAACTCACGGTGATCGTCTACGCCTTCGCCAAGTGGGACGTGATCGAGCGTCTGCGAGGTCCGCACCGGCAACTGATGCGCGCGCCGGTCAGTGCCCGGGCGCTGCGCTCGAACATGCTGGGCCTGATCGTCAAGCATCTGACCCAGGCGCCGGCGGCCGGTGCCGCTGCAGCGCCCCCGGAAAGCGGATTGCTGCGGATCGAGCAGCAGGCACCGATGCGCCGCTTCGATGACATGCAACTGACTGCATTGCAGGACATCGTCAGCGCGGTGGACTGCGAATGTCCCAACCAGGTGGCCGATCTGGTGCTGGCGCTCAACGCCTTCGAGACCTACTCGGCGCAGTGCCAGAACAAGAACGAGAAGGACGCCAAGATGCATCGGCTGCTGGCTCGTGTGACCGGCCACGCCAGGGCGGTCATGGAATATGGCTTGAAGGAGCTGTGCGCCTTCGAGGGCATCGATCCGGCGGAACTGGCCAAGGGCGGCCGGCAGCGCGCGGTCGGCTGAGCGGGTTCGCCGACCTGCAGCCGGCGCTGTTGCCCGGGATCGCCGACTTGTAGTCGGCGCTGTTGCCGTTAGCCCTTCCGCGGCCAGAAGCGGCCGAGTACAACTCGGCGATCCCAGCGGCTACCCGGGATCGCCGACTTGTAGTCGGCACTGTTGCTCCTGATCTTTCCCAGGCCCAAGCTGGTCGTCCCGATGGATTCACCACCCGCGTCCGGGGCATTTCCGAGACTGATTCTGAACGGCGGCGCTGCAGCGCTTGCTGCGAGAGCGTGCTTTGCGCAGGCTTGCGCTCCATCCAGACAGGTCCAGGCTTGACCCTCATGTCAGCTCCAGCGCAGATCCGCATCCCCGCCACCTACATGCGCGGCGGAACCAGCAAGGGTGTGTTCTTCCGCCTCGAAGACCTGCCCGCAGCCGCCCAGGTGCCGGGCCCGGCGCGGGATGCGCTGTTGTTGCGCGTCATCGGCAGCCCGGATCCCTACGGCAAGCACACCGATGGGATGGGCGGCGCCACCTCCAGCACCAGCAAGTGCGTGATCATCAGCCGCTCGTCGGAGCCCGGGCATGATGTCGATTATCTCTACGGGCAGGTGTCCATCGATCAGCCCTTCGTCGACTGGTCGGGCAACTGCGGCAATCTGAGTTCAGCCGCCGGCCCTTTTGCGATTGCCGCCGGGCTGGTGGACCCGGCGCGCATTCCTGACAACGGCATCGCGGTGCTTCGCATCTGGCAGGCCAATATCCGCAAGACCATCATTGCCCATGTGCCGATCAGCAACGGCCAGGTGCAGGAAACCGGAGATTTCGAGCTGGACGGCGTGACCTTTCCGGCCGCCGAGATCGTGCTCGAGTTCATGGATCCGGCCGATGACGAGGACGGTGGCGCGCTGTTCCCCAGCGGACATCTGGTCGATACGCTCGAGGTGCCCGGCGTCGGCAGTTTTCAGGCCACGATGATCACGGCCGGCATTCCGACCATCTTCCTGCGCGCCGCCGACCTCGGCCTCAAGGGCACCGAGCTGCAGGGCGAGATCAATGGCGACCCGGCCTTGCTGGCGCGGCTCGAAACCATCCGTGCCCACGGCGCACTGAAGATGGGCCTGATCCAGGATCTGGCCGAGGCGCAGACCCGCCAGCACACGCCGAAGATCGCCTTCGTGGCGCCGCCGGCCGAATATCAGGCGTCCAGCGGCAGGACCATTGCCGTGGACCAAACCGATGTGCTGGTTCGGGCGCTGTCGATGGGCAAGTTGCATCACGCCATGATGGCGACCTGCGCGGTGGCGATAGCCGTTGCCGCATCGGTGCCCGGCACGCTGGTCAATCTGGCCGCCGGCGGCGGCGAGCGTGAGGCCGTGCGCTTCGGTCATCCATCCGGCACCCTGCGCGTAGGCGCCCAGGCAAGACGGGTCGATGGACAATGGACCGTGACCAAGGCGGTGATGAGCCGCAGCGCACGAATCCTGATGGAAGGCTGGGTGCGCGTGCCAGTCCAGTAAGCGTCGCCCGTAATGTAGGTCACGTTGAGCGCGCAGCGATCTACGTGATATGACCGCCCAAGTGCTGGCCGTCTTGTTGGGCACGCTGCGCTTGGCCTAACGGTCATGGCTGCGGGCCACTCGCTATCCAGCACTCGCCTGAACGACTTTCACGGCAACCGAAGGTATCTAAACGGGGAAAGGAGATTCGCGATGATCAGTTCGACGACTCGCTTCAGGTTCGGTATTGCGCTACTGACGCTGGGCACTCAAGTCCTGGCCGACGAACCCGCGAAGATGCTCAGTGTCCAGCTGCCGGACGGCTGCAGCGTCGAAGTGGAGGTGCGCAGCGACGACACCCCAGCCTGCTGGCGTCTGCTCTGCGCCGACGCCGAGCCCCAGACGCTGGGATGCGATGTCAGCGAACTGCATCAGGTGGCCGAGATCAAGGCCTCGCCGGATGGTCGCTGGCTGGCGCTGATCTCGGTCGGCGAAGGCCATCCCATCCTGGAAATCGCCGATCTGCGCGAATGGCGCAAACTCGGTCGTTACCAGTCGCCCTGCAGCATCAACCCCTATCCCGGCACCATCAGCATGGGCGAGTGGCAGTCCGGCATGCTGCGCATCGAGAGCGATCTCGATCTGACCGTCACCCAGGACGACCGCAGCCCCGACGACCTCGGCGAAACCCGTCGCTATGGACTGTGGCCGCTGGGGTGTGAGCTGGTTGATTGACGGCCAGCAATGGGATCAAGAAAGCAGAAAAGCAGGGCGGAACCCACTTAGCCCTACGGCGATTGAATGCGTGAGAAATAGTTCTTGCGCGAGACTGGCTGACCGTCGGGGCCGAAATAGGCCACGGTCTCGACCATCGATTGGCCATCGGCGGTCACGGCGTAGATACGGGTCGAGGCCGGTGAGCCGTCCTTGGCCAGTTGCATCACCAGCACGTCCGGTGTCGGCATGGTGGTGGCGGACACATCCGCCTCGAAATTTGACTTGACCGGCGTCGGTGTCCCGTCCAGCGGCGTGAGACCCTCGGCCAACAGCATCTCACCCCTCGGGTCGATCACCTCCACCCTGGTCATCAGATGACCGGATTCCTTCTCGGCAAAGCTGATCGTCACACGCTGGGGTCTGGCTTCCGGCGGCATGGGCAGGCGTGCCGTATCCACCGCCCAGCTGCCCAGCAGCGGCGTGCTCTGTCTGGACTCGGCAAAGCTGACGCCGTGGAAACAGAGGGCCGCGAGAAAGATCGTGTGAATTGGCTTCATCGAAACTCCTGAGCAGGTCAGAAAGGCAGGTGCCAAGACTGGCTCAGCACGCTGAGCCGCCGCAAGCCGGTGCGAGCTGCAAGCTCCATGCGGGTCAGCGTAGCTCAACGAATGTACAGCTCCCCGCGAGATACCCTGCGACTCGCTGCGGTTCGCGGCCGTGGAGGGCGCCGCGCTGCGGCGCCGCTGTGCCTGATCCGGACATCAACAGCGGCCGCGCAGGCGCGCGTCCCTCCTCAGAGCCGATTTAACCAGTTCACGCGGAGCCGCGAAGATGGCGAAGGTGTGCAAAATACAGCCACCACTTGTGTGCAATTTACGATCGCCGCCGACACCTGCACACGCATTGCACTTCTTCGCGTTCTCCGCGCCTCCGCGTGAGATATCCGGCGACCCGCTGCGGCTCGCGGCTGTGGAGGGCGCCGCGCTGCGGCGCCGCTTTACCTGGTCCGGACATCAACAGCGGCCGCGCAAGCGCGCGTCCCTCCTCAAAGCCGCTCAGTTCACGCGGAGGCGTGGAGGCGGCGGAGTAGGGCTAAGACCCCGGCAACACGCATTGCACTTCTCCGCGTTCTCCGCGCCTCCGCATGGAAGATCCCGCGATCGGCTGCGGCTCGCAGCCGTGGAGGGCGCCGCGTTGCGGCGCCGCTTTGCCGGGTCCGGACATCAACAGCGGCCGCGCAGGCGCGCGTCCCTCCACAAAGCCGCTCCGATCCGTTCACGCGGAGGCGCGGAGGCCGCGGAGTCGCGCTAAAGGCAGTCCACACGCATTGCACTTCTCCGCGTTCTCCGCGCCTCCGCGTGAGATATCCGGTGACCCGCTGCGGCTCGCGGCCGTGGAAGGGCGCCGCGCTGCGGCGCCGCTGTGCCTGATCCGGACATCAACAGCGGCCGCGCAGGCGCGCGTCCCTCCTCAGAGCCGCTTCGACCAGTTTACGCGGAGGCGCGGAGGCCGCCGCGCTGCGGCGCCGCCTTGCCTGGTCCGGACATCAACAGCGGCCGCGCAGGCGCGCGTCCCTCCTCAGAGCCGCTTCGATCAGTTCACGCGGAGGCGCGGAGGCCGCGGAGGGCTGCGTGTCGAGGCTGCCGCCGATGGCGAGGAAGGGGCGCCGGATACGGGCCAGGGCGTAGGCAGGATCCAGCGCCAGCGCCGAACGGAACCAGGGCAGGTTGAAGCGGGCGATCCAGTCAGCTTGCCGCTGGACGGTAGCCGTCTGCTGGGCGCTGGTGTGCTGCGTCAGGGTTTCGATCTCGATGCAGGCGGGAGGCGTGCCGTCCGCAACCGCTGCCGCCGGCCCCGCTCAATCAGGGCAACTGGACTTCCAACCGTTGCGATGGTCAGATGCGGATCTCGGCCGCAAGCCGCCAGCTCAAGGCAAGATCATGCAGAAGGCGGGGTATCTGGGCTATGTCCACAGCTTTCGCGGTTTCGCCATTCTCAATGTCGTCGCCATCCACGCGCTGGCGCTGGCGGTACTCATTCCGCGCAACTGGAAGGGAGACCCCGCTTCCCCGATCTCCATTCTCAGCGAGACTCTGTTTCACGACAGCACCATCTACTTCGCCCTGATTTCGGGGCTGCTGTTCTCCTCGGTGCTGCGCGCCCGTGGCTATGCCAGTTTCTATCGCAGCAAGGCCATGTATGTGCTGCTGCCCTATGTGTTCTGCACGCTGGTGTTTTCGGTGATGCGTTTCAATGACGCCGGCACCGGCGTCCTGGCCTGGCCCGCTGACTGGTCTGACTATCTGGATTCGATCTGGCCGAATCTGCTGTTCGGCAAGGCGCAGTTCACTTACTGGTATCTGCCGGTGCTGCTGATCCTGTTCGCGTTTACGCCCTTGCTGGGTGTGCTGGCGCAGGCGAAATCCTGGGCTGCCGTGCCGATCTGGCTGCTGATGCTGGCGCCACTGGTTTTTTCGCGCCCCGACTTCGGCGGTGGCTCGGAACAGATCGTGGCCGGGACGGTGATCTATTTTCTCGGCGCCTATGCCGTCGGCGTGTACGTCGGCAACGACCTGGAAGCGCTGCTGGATCGCATCGCTCCCTTTCGCAATCCGATGATCGCCGCAGCGGTGCTCAGCTCCGCGCTGCTGATCGGCCTGCAGTACGCGCAGATCGACCGTTTTGGCAGCTACTCGCTGCAGGAGACGATCTACTACGTGCAGAAACTCAGTCTTGCTGGCCTGGTGCTGCTGTGGCTCAGAGGGCTGGAAAACCGACAGCCGCGCTGGCTCGGCTATTTCGCCAACGAGGCCTTTTCCATCTATTTCCTGCATATCTTCTTCATGCTGCTGCTGGCCGAGTTGGGTTGGACCCTATTGCGCGATCCGCGTTTTCTGCCGTGGAGCGTGTATCTGAGCGGACTGGCATTCTTCGTCTTCGCGCTGGCCATGAGCATGCTGACGGTGTGGCTGATGCGCCGCCTGCTGGGCAAGCACTCGCGGCTGTTGATCGGGAGCTAGGATGGGGCTCTCCGGGCCTACTGTCGTATCCCGCAGGTTCAAGGTTGTCGCGCAGTTTTCGGTGAAGCCGGAGGCTTGCCATGAACCTCTGTCGCAAGTGGTTGATGCGTCTTTGCGAGGAGCGCAGCGACGAAGCAATCCGGTGCTTCAGAGGACGTGTGTCTGGATTGCTTCCCCGGATCAAGTCCGGGGTCGCAATGACGCCGGGGGTTCGAGGCCCATGGCTTGCATCGGGCCGATACAGGCGGCTCGCTATCGTCGCAGCCGGCCGCGTTCGATGCGCTGATTGCGCTGCAGATAGCTGGCGACGGCAGCGCCTGGGGGTGGCGGCGTGCTTCCGCCCAGCTCCCGCTGCAGCGCCTGTTCGAGCAAGCTGAGCCAGGCTTCGCGGGGCACCGCGCCATCGGGTTCGTGACCGGCGCGTTTCTCGATGTAGAGGTCCACGTCCTTGCCCAGTTCCAGCAAACGGGCGGCATAGTGGGTGACGCTGCGGATGGCCACGCGCTGGTCCTGGCCGCCGGCAAACAGCACCACCGGTCGCGACAGTCTGTGCGCCTGGGCCAGCGGTGATCCGGCGCTGAGCCTGGCCATGGCCGTGGCGTCGTCGAGGTTCAGATCCAGAGCCCGCAAGGTCCGCTCGAAGGGCACGGTCGACTCCAGTTCCAGTACCCGATGTTCGACCGCCCAGCGCAGGGTCCAGGCGAAATCGCTGGGAGGCACCGCAGCAATCGCCAGCCGGAACAGCTCGGGTTCATGGGTGACGCCCAGCAGGGCCGAGTAGCCGCCAAAGGAAGCGCCCAGGATCGCCACCCGCTGAGGGTCGCCGACGCCGTGCGCCAACAGCCAGCGCGTGCCCTCGACGATATCGAGCTGTACCCGGCCATGGCCGAAATCGCCCCTGGCGGCCAGCAGATAGTTGCGACCCAGGCCCGTGGAGCCGCGAAAATTCGGCTCGAACACGGCGTAGCCGCGATTGACCAGAAATTGCGTGGCTGCTGAATAGTCGGGGCCGGTCAGCGTCCACGGTCCGCCGTGCACCTTGACCACCAGCGGCAGGTGCGCGGCATCCCGGCCGGGCGGCACCGAGACGAATCCGTGCAGCGTCATGCCGTCACTCGCCAACCAGCGGACCGGGATCTTGCGAGCTGCCGTCGTCTCCGGCACGCTCAGACTGGCTTGCTGAAGGTCATTCAGAATCGGGCGGGAAGCATGCGCGGCGGGCGAGCGCAGAAACCAGCGCGTGAGCTGGGATTGACTGTGACTGACGCCGATCAGTGCCGGCGCTCGCGGATCCGTGCCCACCGAGATCTGCAGACGGGCGTCGGGAAATTCACGGCGAATCGGCTGCAACCAGCGCTCCGTGTCCGCATCCAGCGCGTGGCTGTGCAGGCGCATGCTGCCGTAGTGGGCAATCAGTGGTTTGAAGCTCTGCGGGTGCAAAGTCAGCTCGCGCAGATCGGCCTCGCCGCGCGGGTCGTGGTGCAGCGTCTGCAGGCTGCCGTCAGGCTGGATGCGCTGCAGCGAGGCCAGATCGGTGTCGATATTGCCGATCAGCCACAGCGACCCGTCGGCGTCGGCGCTGATCAGCGTGCAGCGCCGCATCTCGGTGCAGCGGGCGACCTCGTGGCGGGCGCCATCGGCGCCCAGATGCAGGATGACAAAGGCATCGCCATCGAATTGCTTGATGTAGCTCAGCCGACCTTGGGGATTGAAGGCCAGGTCCAGCAGTGGCAAGGGATTCTCCAGCAGCAGGGTGCGCTGGCCCTGTCGATCCACCCGCCACAACCGGGATGTCGATGGTTGCGCCGTGTCGGCGGGTGGCTCCGACTCGATCAGCAGCATGGCCGCGGGGTGCCCGGGATCTGCGCCGAAGGTCTGTTGCTCGCCATCCGGCTTCAGGGTGGCGATCAAAGTGTAGGCTTCGGATCCTGCAACGGACAGCGCCAACAGTCGCGTGGGCAACTGCGCAAACACCCAGCGGCTGTCTCTGGACCAATACAGCCGGCTGGCATCGCTCTGCGTCAACAGTGCCCGTGCCGGCGCGCCATCGCTGTCCATCACCCAGACGCTGGCGCGCTCGGCGCCACCTTGCAACCAGGCGATCTGCAATCCATCGGGCGATTGCAGTACTTGTCGGAGCGCCGGCTCGTCAAGGAAAGCGCTGCGGTCCAATAGCGGTGCCAAAGGTCGGGCTTGCTCAACCGCAAGTGCGCTGGCCAGTTCAATCGCGTTGTCGAACGCAGGCGGATTGCCCTCGCCGCTGGCTGCGAGGGCAGGCTGTTGGGCCAGGTAGAGCAAGCACAGTCCGCCGACGAGGCCGCGCACCGACCACCCCTGTGGGAGCGGATTCATCCGCGACCGGTGCTCGGACAAGACCAGAGCATCGCGGGCAGAGCCCGCTCCCACAGGCGAGGCAGGTTTGGTCCCCGGCTCCGACCTGCCGCTGCCGCTCACGACAGGCTTCCGCTGACCGCGGTCGATTCGACCGGGCGGCGACGCCGCGCGGGGTGATCGATCTGGCGCTCGGCATCGGGATAGAGCAGGCGCTGACTCAGCAGGGCGGGCAGGCTGAGCAGCGTACAGACTGCCACCCAGGCCCAGCGCCAGCCCGGGCTCAGGCCCTGGCGACGGCCCAGCCACAGCGACCCCGCCGCCGACAGCGCCATCAGCATCAGGGCCAGCATGACCATGGGGCCGGGCGTTTCCGTTTCGCTGCGCAGGGAGAGTGGTTCGGGGCGGCTCAAGGCGTTGACCGCCGCTTGTCGCAAGGCGCTCAGGGCTGGTGACAGCCACCAGGCGTAGTAGCGCAAGGCCAGCGGGAAGTCGGGGGTGAGCGCGCGCTCGGCGACGGTTTGCGAGCGACCCTGCGCGTCGGTGCGGGTCAGGATCTGGTAAGCCGTTCCCGGGCCATCGGTGCTGCCGCGACCATAGACCTCGGAGATCAGATAGCCATCCAGCAGTTCGATCAGGTCCAGCCGCGTGAGTGAGCCGATGGCGTCGTGCAAGGCCACCCGCAGGCGCGGGGTGAGTGGCTGCTGCGACCGTGCGAATTCGCGGGCATCGAAGAAGTACAGGGCCTGATCACTGAGCAGTGCCAGAGCTTCCCCCACCGGCACCAGTGCGCCAGCCACCGACTCGCCCGCAGGCAACTGGATGCGCCGGTTGATCTGGCGGGTTTCGCTGTCGTAGCGATAAAGCGCCTCACGCGTCAGCAGCAGACCATCGCCCATGGCCAGCGGCACCTCGGTGAAGGCCGAGTTCTCCGGTCCCACGCCCAGACTGCCTAGCTCGCGACGATCTGCCAGCGAGACGCCCTGCAGGCGCATGCTGTCCTGACTGAAAGTCCACATTTCGCGCCGGTCGCTGTCGACGAGCACGGTCGGACTGATGTTGGTCAGCTGCTGCCGCAGCGGATAGCCGCTGGCGTCCGCCGCCACCGCAAAGGTGTCGGCCAGTCGAATCTGCTGCCGCCACAGCGAGCTCTCAGGAAGCGTGCTGTCGACCAGGGCGGCATCGAGCAGATCGGCGCCGTCGGCGCGGGTGGCCTCGACGTAGCCGCCGGCGGGCGGAGTGCCGTTGAGCGGATGGGTGCCGACCACGATCCACGCCAGCTGATATCCGAGAGCGGCGAATACCAGCAGCACATACAGGCCCAGTTGCAGCGGCAACCCCACCAGCAGGGTGCCGCCTGCGCTGGCCGGCGGGCGCGTCAGGTCCGGCTTGAAGGCATCGAGCACCGCCAGCAGCAGCCAGGCCAGCACCAGCATCTGCAACAGCAGGGCGTATAAGCCGCTGGCGGCGCTGCTGAACAGCAGCAGCGGCAGCATCAGCATGGCCGCCGAATAACGCTTGGGCGCCAGCATGGTGTAGGCCGCCGCCAGATAGCAGCAGAGCACGATCAGCCAGATCGCCAGTGGCAGCAGGTAATGGCGGCTGTCGACCACGCGCGCGGTCAGCAGATCCTGGCCCAGCAGCGCCAGCCACAGAGGCAGGGCGATGGCAATCGCTGCCAGGGTGGCGCTGGCCAGAATCAGGCCCAGGCCTATGCGGCGCTGGTGCACCGGTCGGTGCAGCAGCTGCAACCACAGATTGGGGCGCCGGTAGCTGCCCATCTGGTACAGGCCGAAGAGCAGACCGAGCAGACCGTAGGCGGTGCCGATCAGTTGATAGAACAGGTCGCGCTGCTGCAGCGGATCGATCATGCGCAGGCAGAAGGCCAATGCCGCCAGATGCAGCAGCGTCAGGATCAACGCGGATCGGCGAAACCGGCGCAACTCGGCCAGATAGATTTCACGCATGGCTGGACTCCGGATGCGCAATCGGCGCGGCATGGTTCTGGCTCAGCATGGCGTTGACCGCACGGTCCAGGCTGACCGGCATGCTGTGTACCGATCGCGCGCCTTCCGCCTTGAGGAAGTCGGAGAAGGTCGGGTCCTGATCCAGCACCAGATAGTGCTGCAGACCATCAATGCGCTGCTCGTGCAGCAGGCCCGGAATGCGCTGGGCCGGTGGTCCGCGAAACGGGATGTCGGCCACCCACAGACTCACCCGGGCGCAGAATGCTTCGGGTAGCGACATGCACTTCAACCGACCCCGTTCCAGAATGATCAGGTTGTCGGCGACGCGTTCGATCTCGTCCATCTGATGCGAGCAGTAGATGACGGTGCAGTCCTCGCTGGCGCTGCTGTAGAGCAGCGATTCCAGGAAGGCGCGCTTGGCCACGACATCCAGTCCCAGCGTGGGCTCGTCCAGGATCAGCAGCTCGGGCGCTTGCGCCAGCGACAGCGCCAGATTGAGTCCGGCGCGCTCGCCGCGCGACAGCTGGCTGATGCTTTGATCCGGCAGCACCTGATAGTGGCCGATCACTGCCTGATAGGCGCGCTCGTTCCAGCGGGCATAGTGGCGTCGCTGCATGGCAGTGACTGCGGCCACGCTGAGCCAGCCGGGCAGGGTGTGCTCTTCGTTGACGAAACCGATACGGCCGCGCAGTTGCGGCGTCAGCGCGCGGCTGTCATGCCCGAGGATATGGGCGCTGCCCGAGGTCGCTGACTGGAATCCCAGCAGCACCCGGAACAGCGTTGACTTGCCGGCGCCGTTGGCACCGACGATGGCGTGCACCCGCCCACGGGGAATGCTGAGATTGAGCTGATCCAGCGCCAGCTTGCCGCCGTAGCGCTGGGTCAGCTCGTGGGTTTCAATCACCGGGTGCAGTTCACTGGACATGGAATACGGCCCTTCCTGGTATGGGCTGAGCCGCAGCTCAGGCAATCTTTCGCGGGATCAGTTCGCGTAACTCGGCGTCCAGCCGCTGGCGAATTTCCCCGGCGCTGAAATCCAGCGCAATGACCTCATGCACGAAGCGTTGCACGGCCTCGTCCAGCCGGCGCTCGCGTTCGCCCTGGCTCAGACGCTGACGCGGCGCGGCCACGAACAGGCCCAGCCCCTGGCGCGCATCCAGCCAGCCTTCATTGCTGAGTTCGCTGTAGGCCTTGGCCACGGTGTTCGGATTGACCATGAGTTGCTGCGCCAGGCCGCGCACGCTGGGCAGCTGATCACCGGGCGCCAGCTCGGCCGTGGCGATCTTCATGCGGATGGCATCGACGATCTGTTTGCCGATGGGGCGCGGATCGCCGGTGGCGATCTGGATCATCAGGGCTTGTGGTCGGGACATCGGGGTCACTCATCTGTACTAGTACGAATGGTACAGTTGCTGCGATCAGGGCGGCAATAGGCCGAAGGTTGGGGGAAGGTCGTTCAGGCGAGTGCTGTCGCTCCCTCCCCGATGTTTCGGGGAGGGTTGGGGAGGACCGTCCGCGCCGTCGATCTTCGATGCCTGTGGGAGCGGCTTCAGCCGCGATGGGCACTACCAAAATCCACAGCCGTCGCGGGCAGAGCCCGCTCCCACAAGTGGCCAGGAGCTCGCCGGCAGGGCTGCCTCGCTCAGCCCTGCGAACTGCACACTTGGAACAGATTGCCCCCATGCGCCAGACCCGTCGGAGCATTCCTCTATGCTTGCGGCATGAGCCAGACGCTTTTCGAGAATCCGTTTCGTTCGGTCGGTTGCGCGGAGTGTCGCAACACGGCGGCGCTTGGCTTTGCCTTCACGATGGCATTTCAGCCGATCGTCGACCTGCGCGAACGTCGCTTGTTCGCCTATGAGGCGCTGGTGCGCGGACCTGGGGAGGAGTCGGCTGCCAGCATCCTGGCGCAGGTCACCGATCAGAATCGCTATCGCTTTGACCAGTCCTGCCGCATCCGTGCGATCGAACTGGCCTCGCGCCTGGGGCTGCAGCAGATTCCTGACTGCAAGCTCAGCATCAATTTCCTGCCGAACGCCGTGTACCAGCCGGAGACCTGCATCCGGGCCACGCTGGAAGCGGCGCAGCAGTTCGATTTTCCGCTGGATCGGCTGATGTTCGAGGTCACCGAGGTCGAGCAGATCGAGGATCCCTCGCACCTGAAGCGCATCTTCGACGCCTACAGCAAGCGTGGTTTCACCACTGCCATCGACGATTTCGGCGCCGGCTATTCAGGCCTCAATCTGCTCGCCAGCTTTCAACCGCAGATCATCAAGCTGGACATGGCGTTGACGCGCAACATCCACGCCGATGTGGTCCGCCAGGCGATCGTCGCCGGGATCATTCAGGTGGCCGTGCGCCTGGGTATCGAGGTGATCGCCGAGGGTATCGAGAGCACCGCTGAACGCGATGTCCTGGTGGAACTCGGGGTGCGCTACATGCAGGGCTATCTGTTTGCCCGACCGGGTTTCGAGTGTCTGGTGGAGCCGAATTTGGCTTGATCCTGCCGCTGCCCGCCCCGAAACATCCAGCTTCGGGGCCTGGCAAAGCAGGTGCCTGGCAATTGAGTTGCGTCAGGCTGCGTCAGGGCAGCTACTCCGCATCGCTTGCCCCCAGGCAGCCAGCGTCAATCCTCAAAGCCTTCGGCAAACAGCAGATCATTCAACTCCAGCAACTGGAAGCTGACGCTGTTGCTGGCGGACCAGCCGCCGGCGGCGGCGTCTTCAACAAACACCCGCAGGTACAGCGTCTGGCCCTGCAGATTGGCATCGTTGGGCAGCGGCAGATTGACCGAGCCACTGCCATTGCCGGATAGCGTGAAATCAAGCTGCAGCAGCGACGCTGACGTTGCACTAGTCGGAATGCTGAGCGCCAGCAGCGCACGCGCATTGGCTGAGGCTCGCCCACGGTCCAGCCCGATCGTGAACTCGCTGCTGCCGGCGAGCGGCGGTTCCACCGCGATCAGTCGCGGAACCAGTCCGCCGAGTCCGGCGCTGCCGCTGCCGGCCGGTTGCGGCGCCAGCGGCGATTCGCTGAACAGCATCGGATGTTCGAAGGGGCCGGTTTCGTCGCGAGCGCGCACGTCCGTGAGCGGTCGGCCGAGGAAGGTGACGATGGCGGCACGCTGCTGCGGCGAAAGCCCCAGCGGGACGATGCGCGGATCCTTGTTGGGTGCATTGAAATCGCCGCCGCGGTTGTAGAAATCGACCACGTCCGTCAACGTGCGCAACCGGCCGTCGGCCATGTACGGTGCCGACAGTTGCAGATTGCGCAGCGGCGGCGTGCGCATGCGGCCACGGTCGGCATTGTTGCCGGTCACCGCAAAACGGCCGGCGTCGGCATTCTGCGGGCGCACCCCGATGTAGTGGAACTGGTTGTCGCTCAGCAGTGGTCCACCATGACAGCGGCCGCAACCGGCCTGCTGGAAGGCCTGCAAGCCGTTCAGCTCAGCCTGGGTCAGCGCGGGCGTACCCGCCGCCTGCAGATCGTGTGGAGTCTGGTTGGCCACCAGTGAACGCTGGTAGCTGGCGATGGCCAGGGCGATGCGCGCCGGCGTGACCGCGCTGCTGCCGAAGACTTCGTTGAACAGCGCTGGATAGTCGCGGCCGGCAATCCAGCTCTGCAAGGCGGCTGGTACGCTGGGCGAGAAGCGCAGCGGCCTGGCGCTCGCGATGCGTGTGGCTACGTCCGTGAGCGAGCGCCCGGCGTGAGCCATTTCGACACTGTTGACCACCGGTCCCAGGGCCTGATTCTCGAGCGCGCCGCCATTGGCGATCAGCGTGGTCTGGGTGTCGGGATCAAGGAAGGTGCCGCCTGCGCGGCCGTCCCAGAACAGCGTGGTCGGGTAGGCGGAATTGAGCGCCGATTGCGATTGCCGTGAGCCCACCTGGGGCGCCATGCCGAACAGCGTGTTTAGTTGATAGACGCCGTTGCTGCCGTGGCTGGCCACGCCGATGGACCCGACGATGTCATCGGCAGTGCCGAACAACTGATCGGCACCCGGATGCACGCTGTCGGGATTGGGCGTCAACGTGCGCGGCTCATTGCCGCCTGCCCTTGGCATGTGGCAGGTGCCGCAGGCCACGCTGTCCGTCGTCGACAGTTGTTCATCCCAGAACAGCACCTGTCCGAGGGCGATCTTCGTCGGTGTCTGGGCATTGCCGGCCGGAATCGGCGGCGGCCCCAGCGGCGGCAGCGGCGGCGGCGGACCGCCCTGGGCCCGGGCCGCGCC
>JALHRS010000085.1 GCA_022841325.1 Lysobacterales bacterium
ATTCTCCAATGTTTCGAGTTGGTTGATTCAACCGCCGCTATCGCGATGGAACCAGGCGATCTGGGCGTTGATCGACGCGGGTTTGTGGTGGTAGGGTTTCTCTAGGGAGAAGCCCTGGTGTCAGAAGATATAAAGCTCACGTGCGCGATCCTCGTATTCAGCGCAGTCCTAGCCTGCATCATGATCGTCACGGGCGTTCCGGCGCCGTAGCTACATGACCTTTTGGAGTGGTGCGTATGTCAGCAAAGAAACCGAAAGACGAACGCAAGCCGGAGCCACCAAAGGCACCCGAGCCGGAACCGAACTTCACCCCCGAACCGATCGACCCGACCAACCATCCGGATTAGATAATCGCATGTCCTCAGCAGAAACATCGCCAGGCCCCAACAAATCGGAACCAACTCACGAAGAGGCTGCGCCTCCAAGCTGGACCAGTTTTTTTATGTTCATAGCGGTCGTGGTGACCATCGTCGCATTAGGATGGATATCGAATGATGATCTGTCGCCGTCTCTGGAAGCGCTGTTCGGAGAGACCCGACGTTAACCTAGATAAATACCTCATGATGTCGTTTTCGACGATGCGATGCACTCGCTGCGCTATTCTTTTTGAAGTCTCACTCGCGGCGGCGTTACTGTACGGAATCAATCTTTATTTTTCTTCGAACGGCAGCATCAACGATCCAGTCGTTCCCGTCTGGTGGCCCACGACCAAAGACGCGATCTTGGTTGTTGCTTTCGGCGCCCTGCTTTATGGGCTAAGGCGGCACATCTCCGGCGGACTGTCACCGACCATGGCGTTCGTTGCCGTTTTTTCCGTGATCTGCGCTGCGCTATGCCTGTCCATTTTTGGCTTTTCGAACGGATCAATCTCGTTCAGCAAAAACATCCTGCTTTACTTCGCCGGCGGCACCGCTATCGGAGCGCTCGTCGCCAGCGCTTCCTCTAGTTCCGAGACTGCCCTTCGCATAAGTCGAGCTATCTTACTGTCAATCCTGATCAGCTTTGTTTGTCTGGCGCTGCCGGTGCAATCGCTGGACCATCGGCTCTACGGAACCTACGGCAACCCGACTTCACTAGGCTTTGCCGCGTTTCTTCTGTTTGCCATCAGTGTCGCGACTAGGTCGGCTCTCGTATCGGTCCCGTTTGGACTACTGCTCGGATTTGTCTTTGTAGCGACGGGCTCCATATCGGTTCTGATTGCAGCGGGCGCTTTCTTGTTCATCTTCTCCACCCTGGAATATCTCAATCAACGACCGATCCGGTTCCAGGTTGTTCACCTGCTCATAATCGGACTTTCCGGCATCGTCTGCGGCAGCGCGCTTCATCAATTTGGTGGACCAGCCATCGGCTACGTTCGGCTAACCGAGATTTGGGATGCCATCACCCATTCTGACTCCATCACGGTTCGGCTGAAGGCTTTCGCCCGGCCGATGAACGCCGGTTCTTACGAACGATATGACGTATTTCTACTTGGCCTCTACAAGAATCTTGGATGGCTTCCGTTGCTGGCATACGCTGGCCTGCTGGCCTCGCTTGTCATGATGTACCGTAATTCGCGCCAAACCAAGTTTCAGAATGCAATAGCGGCTTGCCTTTTCTGCATTTTCATCCTCAATCCCTTGCTGCAGCATCAGATCGAGATTTTCCCGACCAATTTCCTGTTCGGCGCGTTTCTTGGCTGCGCCATTTTTAGTTTCAATCAAGATCGCGTGGTCAAGCGCCCCGCCCAGCAACCATCCCGTGATCAGGTTCAGATAATCCGCATGATGTAGTTGCAGACGATCGTCGGCTGCACGATGTTGTGTGCTGACGCGGTGCCGGCACTGGCGATCGTTATGCCGGTGGTGCTGGAATTGTTTGCCACCGCTGGCGCGGCGTATGGTCCCGAAGTAAAGTTCGCCGATCCCGCGTCCGCAATCACAATTGCGAGGGATGTTTTGGCTGTCGTATGGTTATGGCCGGGATCGGTCAGCGTGTGGTTGTGAGTGAGGAGGACGTTGTTGGATTCCAACCCGCCCGTTGCGCCGAGACTGGTTGAATTGCCCCCGAAATAGGTGGCGGTCAGCCGCGTGGCGATCGCCTCCTTCATCACAGAGGTTCGGCCGGTCTTGTCCGGCAGGTTGAACGTGGTGCTGCCGTCGCCTGTGCCGTAGGTCGTACCCATCGCGGCAAACAGCGCGGCATAGGTCACGCGGCTGATCGCCTGTCCGATCGGGAACACGAACGAGCTGTTGGGCGCGGTCGGCGCCCAATAGTCCAAGCCTCCAGCCAGCGGAATATTGTACGGGTTACCGTAGAACCCGTGCAGATACCAGGCTGCGTCCGCGTTGCTGTACAGCGCCAGATACGGCGTTCCCTGGATCAGCGTTCCCGCCAGCAATTCGACATTCGGCGCCGAGCGCAGCGCCTTCGCCCCGAGCCCGTCCACATTCAGGGTTACCGTCGCGCCGTTCGTGGTGTGGGGCGTGAACGCGATGATCTGGCCGTTCATGTTGGCGAGCGTGTCGAAGGTCTGGTAGCTGGTCACGGTGTAGGCCGTGGAAGTGCCGCCGGTCACGATCGCGCCCGATATGTCGTCTCGGTACTTCGACGACGCCGCCATCATCGCCCGGCCGGAATCGTTGACGCTGGACGGGGCTTGGCCTTCGCTCCAGTTGATCGAGGTGTCCGCTGTCGCGTTGCTGGCGGCAGTGCGCGACCATTTGAAGAATGACATCTGGCTATCCCCTGAAATACGGCTGTTTGAACGCGGCGCGAAGTTTTGACAGATCAGGCGATCGTCTGGGCGCAAAGAACATCGGCGGGGCCTGCATCTGCTCGGTTGGCGTCTGCTCGAACAGCGAGCCGCCGCTCTGTGGCTGCGCGGGTTGCTGTGGCGCTCCCATGAGTTGGCTGGCGACGCTGGCCTGCGGGGTCGGAGCGGGGGCGGCGGGCGGGGCCATGATGGCGGAGGCGACGCGGGCCTGTGCTGGATTAGCGGGTTGACCGCCACCAAACCAAGCCGCCTCTTTCGCCCGCCGCGCCACAAGGCCCGGATTAACCTCGCCGCCAGCCTTGTTGTATTCGAGGAACCTTCCTGCCGCGCCCTGCAAGTCGCCAGATCGGACCATTTCGCCAAGGCCGGATTGCGCCCATCCCGGCCCCGCGTTATAAGTCAGGGATACCAGAGCGGCGCGGGCACCCGCCGGCAGGTTCGGATTGACGGAATCGACATGCGCCGCAGCCTTAGCAATCTCTTCCTGATAGCGCGCTTCGTGAATGGCCTTCAGTTGATCCGGCGGGATATTTTCATCGCCGGCCTGCGCCTTGGTGCCATAGCCGGAGCTGCTTTGTTTGTAGTCCCACGCGGCGTTTGGGGAGTAGCCTTCAAACCCCTTGATTGCGTCTAGGTATTGAGGATCAAGAGCCAATGTGGTGGTTCCTTTTTCAAGGCTCAATCGTTTTCGCGGTGATGGCGTCCAACATTCATTTTCAATGGACCGAGAACGGCTATCTCGCTTCCGTTCTCGGGTTCATCGCCGCACTACTGGCTACGGTCGCTCTAAGCAATTTACTGCTGTGGGCGCGCAAGGATCGCGGCCAGTAGGCCTTGCGTTTTTACGTCAAGTTTTTCCACGATCTGCGGCGGGAGTCGTGCGGCAATCTGAGCCGCCAACGGCGAACGTGAACGAACAAGGGAATCCAGAGCGGATACTTGGCGTTTCGTGGTTAGGCCGCCGATCTGACGGGCTATCATGGCGGGGATTGCGCCAAAATTGGCTGGGACCAAACGGTCCAGCATTTCCGCCGCGTTAGTCATTTTGGTGCCTGATGCGGCATCGTTGATCGCGGCGACTTCCTGATTATTGAAACCCAACTTGCGGGCAACCGGGACGTTGGTATTGTTGATCGGTCGCGCCAGTTGCTTCATCGTCCGCTGCAACGCCTGACCGCCAGCCCCGCTATCGAGCGCCCCAACCGGCGAGTTGGAATGAAGCTCCGCAAGATTTCTCTTGCCTTGAATTGTCTCTGAGCGCTTGCCTGCCGCCCAATCTCCGATGGCGTTCTTGAGCGTCGGGAACGGGTTGGTCCCGTTCAACAGGTCGGCTTGCCCAAGGTTGCTATATTTTGTCATGAAGGCGTCGGTAGCCATCCGCGCTGTAGGTCCGGCCTGCATGTTCGTTTTCAGATCCACAAGGCTTTTGCGGATGACTTCCATATCCTTGGGCGTCACACCGCCGGGAGCGGCGCCCATTGCTTCAAGGCGATCAAGTGCAGCGAATACACCTGTCTGACCCTCGCTGACGGGATGCTTGCCGGCGTTCAACATCTCGGTTTTGATGTCTTTCGCCATTTGCTGGACCGAGTCGGGACGGATCACAGCATCCGACGCCTTCACGGCCTCGAATTTATCGCCGCCGGATTTGAGCAGATCGTCCGACGAAGGGACCGCGCGCTGCGCCGCGCGCTGCGCTGCCATGGTGTTGAACCTGTTTGCCAAGCCGGCCGCACCTGCACCGCCAAACAAGGCCCCGCCGACACGAGCGTAAGGCTCCGCAGCCGTTCCTTCCGTGAACTGACCGGCGGCTTCACTCGCAATGGCAGGGGCCGCTACGTTGGCCGCGAGTTTTGAAAAAAACCCTCGTGGCCCTCCGAGCGCCACACCCGGCAGGAACTCAGCGCCGGTTTTCAGATAGCCGCCAAATGCGGTTTTAGGCTTGTAGTCGGGAGAGACGATAGGGTCTGCCGAATCCTTGATCTGGCGTGATGTCGGGGCATTGTTGAAGACGGCGCCCGCTCCTGTTAGCCCCGCCGCTCTGGACATGACGTTTTTGAACGTCTGGACCTTATCCGGCTCGATGCCAAATTGGCTGCCAAGCGCGTCTGCACCAGCGGACAGCAACGAGCGAGCATCGCCGGCCATTCCGAGCGTTCCAGCCGTCGCGCTTGCAAGGCCGCTCCCTACGCTCTTTGCAGCGTCCTCCATCATCCCAACCGGCTGAGCCGCCGGGGCTTTCAACTGGTCGAGTGAAACGCCCTCGCCGGCCAGATAGGCGTCAATGTCGCTCTCGGGCGCGCCTTGCGCGATCATCTTGGAAATATTGCCCTTGACGCGGGGAATGTCTGCCATCAGTCGAGACCGTATTTGGCTTTGAGCGCGGCGTTAGGCTGCGGGACGGCGGCCGACTGCCCGCTCTGCCCTGCCTTCTGGCGGGCAATCTCGACGCCGCGAGAAACAATTCCCCTCAACTCCTTGAGCGCGGCAACGTACTCCTCATCGGACTGTGCAAGGTCAAGCCGGGCAATGGCAGCCGTAGCCGCCTCGCCCTCCCGTTCGGAAATCGCGCCGCCGCCCTTCAGGCTTTCAAATGCTTCCAGGAACGCTTTGCCCTGAAGCTGCTTGGACCTGATCTGGAAATCTTTCGAGTTCGTGCCCGGAATATAACTTCTGGGATCAAGGGTGCCGCTAAGGCCGGTTGCCGTTTCGCGGCCCGGATGCGCCAGCATGTCGTCGATAACCTTGAGCGCCTGATCGGCCTTATTGATGACGTTCGGGAGCGAGACTTGCGCCAACCCCTTCGCCTTGCCGCGCTCCTCTGCGGATTCCTTGCCCTCGATGTCCTTTGCCTGCTGACCGACCATCTGGCCGGTGCGCTTGTCGATAATGCCCCATGTGGTGCCGAGGTCGATCTTCTCGACGCCGCTGGAGATTTTAACGCCGGGTGGGAGCTTGGTCTGGATGGCCTCGCCGCTTTTGCCGGGCTGGATCAGGACGGTTTCGCCCTTTTCGTTCGTGCCGTATTGCGGCGTCAACGAATATTCGCCCGAAACCGCCTTTTTCTGCTGCATGAACTTCTGGAACGTCAGGCTCGGGTCTTCCTTCTTGGCGAACTGATATTCCTTGATGTCGTCGGTCTGCCCGCCCGTGCCCATGATGCTCGGCAGGACCGAGCGCAACAGGGTAGGGTCTGAAACGACGGTCTTTGCCATCGCCGGGTCCATGCCCTTCGAGACAAGGAACTGCGCGGTCTGGTTGGCCTGTTTGACCTCGGGGCTTTGCATGCCGGCCGCGCTACCAATACCGCCTGCAATGGCTCCTAGCGGTCCCGTGTGAAGGTTTTGCAGAAAGCCTTGCAGGCCCGCGCCAAACCCGCCGCTGGGCTCCGGTGGCTGCATGGGCGGTTGCTGTGGGGGCTGCATCGGCATCTGCCCCTGCACGGGCTGGGCATTTTGCGGCAGCGCGGCCGGGTCCGGCGTGAACTGCTGCTCGGTGCCGATGCGCGGCATCTGATAGCCGCCAATGTTCATCGGTGCGGCCGGCATCGAGGCGTTGGCCTCGTTCGGATTTGGTCCGAAGCCCGCGCTCGGCTGGTATTGCTGGTTCTGCATCTGTGTGGTTCGCAGGAAGTCCAGCAAGCCGCCGCCCTGTCCGCCAAAGCTCGAGTTGTGGCCGAAATACAGATTATCAAGCAGCCCCATCTATTTCGTCCCTTTACCCGAACTTGATCGGATTTTTCGGCCACAGGCTGCCGACGCCATGCCCAAACTGCATGAATTGCCGCATCGGCGAATCCTGCTGCGTTCCGGTCGATTGCCCCGTGGCCTGCCCGCCCACCCCCGCAATGGGAATTCCGATCTGGGCGAGAAGCCCCAGCGCCTGCACCGGAATGCCGCGCCGCGCCGCTTCCGCCGCCAGCACCGCGTTCGGACCCGCGTTCTGCGCCTCGTTCGCCGCGCCCGCCACCCCGATGCCCTGCCCCTGGTTGGCGAGCTTTTGCTGCTGCAAACCAGCAAGGATGCCCGCATTGGTGTTACCGGCGTCGTACAGGCCCCTTGCCGCGCCCTGCTGGTTGTTGACGTTCTGGTTGTATTGCGCCGCAATCGTCGGTGCCAGACCCTGCGTCAGACCTCGCCCCAGCGCCGTCGAATTGGCTCCGCTGAAATCCCGCCCCGCCGCCGCGAACGTCCCGTTTGTACTGTTGGTGATATCCGCCGTGGCCGTGTTGATCGCGTCGCGGAATCCCGGCGTGTCATAGGGGTTATAATTGGTGTTGGACGCAAGCGGGTTGGTCTGCCCGACAAAGCGATCGTAATTGGCGCCGACCGCGCCGGCCTGATCCGTCGCCCCGCCGCCGCCGAACAGGGTTTTCGCCAAGTCCTGAATCTGCGGCGCGAACTGGCCGGCGGTCCCGGCGTTGGCCGTCATCGCGTCCAGCGCTCCGGTTTCCGCGCCCGTGATGCCGGTTTTCCCGAGGCCGCTTTCAACCTGACCGAGGATGCCCTTCAATACAGGCGTCGCCGGCTCCCACGGATTGGTGGTGCTGTTCTGCGTCTGGCTGGTTTTGCTCTCGCCGCCCATCAGATCAATTCCTTGTCCATGATCACATATTCGACGCGATAGTCGGGTAGCACCCGTTCCCAGCCCCGGCGGCCGTAGAGCCTCACCCGCGAGCATCCTTCCGCTCTGGCGTAAGCCTCAACCTTCTGCCGCAAACCTATCCAGCGCTCCCGCTGTGTCCCTGCACACGCCGTTACGATCAAGATCGGCCTGCCCGATGTCTTGACCAGATGCGTCGTCGCCGCAGCCTCGACATGATCCGAGAGCGCCAGCCACAACAACTGATCGCCTGACATTACCTGGCGCTCGACCTGTTCGAACTCGCTCAGTCCCGTTCGGTCGATCGCTGATTTGATCAGCCCTCGCGCCAGCGGCCACACCTTGACGATATCAAGCGGATGCACGCAGACCAGATCAACGCTCATCCGTGAATGGCGTAAAGGAACGTCCGCCCCGCTACCGCCGAATTGGCATGCGTAATGGTGAACGAGCCGTTCGCTACCGCCGAAACGTACATGGTGCCGTTGCCGATTTCCGCCGCCGCGTTGGCCGTGGTCGGCATGAACAGGATGACCGAGCCGGCCGCGCAATTCTTGTCGGTGACAACCGTTGTGGCCGCGCTCAGCGCCAGCGTGACGGTACCGACCGCGTTTGACCGCCCCGCCGCCAGTTGCTGGATCGACAGCACAATCTTCTTCAGATCGATTTCCGTGATGCCGGGGACGTATGCGACCATTACTGCGTCCCCCCAAGCGAAACATCAGGCACCACGCCGGCGCAAAACGTCCACGTGGTCCCGGCCGGTATCCGCGTCTTGAACCTCGAATATCGCGTCGACCGCCGGAGATCGCAGCGCCCGGTTCTTGAGTTGACCAGAACCTCGGTCCCGGCCGTCGCCGTCGCGAATTGCGTCTCGCGATAGGATACCGAGCCGTAATGCGCAGCCGCGTCCGTTACCGCCTTGAAGCCCCGAATGAACAACTCGTTCTCGTCGGTTCCCTGTTCGGCGCTCTCGATCGTCGCCTCCAGATTGGCACCACGGAAGAACCCCAGCACATTCGATGAATTGAACTGCGCGATTTCCGGCTGCACGGCGGTTGCGTAGGCGTCCAGCGATAGCGTGAGCGTGAGCGCGTCCAGCGAGGCTGAAATCGCGTCGAGGTTTTCCAGGGTCAGCCCGGTTTGTGATATGCCAAGCAGGTGTTGCCCCGTCGCCATGACCGGGAAGAACCGATCCAGCAGGAAATCGTACCCGAGGATTTTGTCGTAGGCCCCGACTTCCCCCGAAACCGATTTATAGGCCCAATATATCCGGGTAGAGCGCGGGTCCGCCGCGCCCATGAACAGTTGCAGATTGCCCTTGTCGAGGTCGGCGAGAAACGTCCGGTCCACCTTCTCCCGGCCGATCTGCTCGGGGACGCCACCGGGTTCGATCTTGTGGAAGCCTTGCCCGGCATAGAAGAAGATGCGCTCGCCCGCGCGGATGATCGAATACGGCGCGTAAAGGCCCTTGTCCTGGGTGATGCGGTCGATCTGGAAGATGATCGGCGAGCCCGGAATATACGACATGCGCCGGATCGCCTGGTCCTGAAAGATGATCCCCGCTTCTCCCCCGGCCACGCCCCGGACAATGCCGCCATCAGGGAAATCCTGGAAGTCGGATGAATTGGTGCCGACCGTCCATGACGCTGCCGCATTGAAGCTGTTCAATCCCGACCACTGGATGCGGAACGGATTCGACAGCAGGCCAGACAGAACGAGGAAGCGCCCGACCACGCTGATATAGGCGGCCTGCGGCGGCGAGCCCAGCGAGTCCGCGAAGGCCGATGACGACGACAGGTCGAATACCTGCAATGGTGCATTGGCCTGCGTTGCGAACACCAGATTCCCGGTTTGGGCAAACTGCCATTGCGCGGTCGAACTCAGCGCCGGATAGGCGAGTCCTCCCTTCGAAACATCGGTCCATGTGAAGTTGGTATTGTTGAGCTGGTATAGTCTGGTCGAAGTTCCTGCAAAGGTGATGACCGTGCCGTCTGATTTCAGGGCGTAGAACGCGCCACGACAGGCGGCGGGGAGCGCGGAGGTGTAGGCCGAAAAGCTCGGGAACGGCCCGTAGCCATCCCCCCTCGGGATCACGTTGAGCACGTTCCGGCTGGCCGTTCCAAGGTAGTCCGCCACGTCCGGTTTGAAGTCGCCAGCGGCCAAAAGTGGCATCAGTTACACGCCTCGCCGGTGTTGATCGTGGGCGGGTTTTCGGTCCATGTCTCGGCCTGACTTGTTCTCGGGGTCCATGCTTCGGACTGTTTGGTTCGCGCGGTCCATACTTCCGCCTGCGCGGTTTTTGGCGTCCATGTCTCGGCTTCCGCGGCGAGGCTTGTCCATATTTCCTCGGTTTCCGATCCGGGCAGCCAGTTGACGAAATCCCGGCAGAGTTCGGCGGCGTTGCCGGTGACCAGGTACGATCCGGCCGCCGATGCCATGGTGACGGTGAACAGCGCCGGGTTGCCCGATACGAGGTATGACCCGGCAGACGCCGCGAACGACGTGCCGAGCGGAGCCGCGTTGCCAGTAACCAGATAGGCCCCGGCATCGGCCACAAACTGCACCGAAAACAGCGCCGCATTTCCGGTCTCGACAAACGCGCCGGATGAACTGAGCAGGCTGGTGCTGAACAGCGCGGCATTGCCGGTGACCGTGTAGCTGGTCGGCGCCGCGATGAACTGGACCGAGAACAGCGCCGCGTTGCCGGTGAGCGCGAACGCGCCCGACGCCGCCGTGAGATTGATGTTGACGACGCCGCTTTGACTGATCTGCCCGAGCGCCAGCCGGCCGATCGCGTCAAAGCCTAGCAGGGACATTTAGCGCACCCGCCTGCCGCGAATTTTTGAAGTGACATTTAGAGTAGAGCTAAAAGAAGCCGTAGCCGTTAGATATAGAGTTGTGCTGGCACTGAACGAACGTCGGTGAGGCCCAATCACTTGCGATACAATTGGATCAGCAATCGAACCGCGAAATTGAACGTAACGGTCGATCGCGGAACCATCAACTGTTGCAGATGTAGAGCTTACCGAAAACTGGTAATTCGTGAGCGTCGTAGCCCCTGCTGCGGAAATCCAGATGAAGCCACAAATGTCCCAATCGCCCGCAGAAAAAGCGCCATTGGCAAGATTGACAGCCGCCGCGCCGGTCGTAAGAGCGGTCGATCCAAGAGTGAATTCAATAAGCTCGCCAATCTCGCCAGCAGCCGCGTTTCCTGTCGATACTTCGCCGGGAATGTGCCCCACGGTCTGCGGAACCAAATCCTCCTTCAGCGCCACGACCGCGACCTGCGGCGCTGCCGAGAAACTGATCTTGGTCCCGGCACCCGATTGTCCCGCACCCGTACCCGTCCCCGAGGAATTGTAGAGAACCGTGGTGCGGGCGAGAACGCCGGTTCCGGTGTTGTAAGCCCCCTCGCCCAACTCCCACTGGCTGAGATCGGCGCTCTCCGCGCGATACTTGTACAGCGTGCCGTTGACGACGCCAGCCAGCGCGGGGCTTTGATATCCAGTTACCGCAGACGAATAGGTCCAGTCGGTGGTGCCGCCGGCCGTCGGATTGAACCGGCATACGTTGAGAAAAGCGGCCATGCTAGACTATAGTAAGGATGCCGTTCACCTGGTCGATATCGACCGTGAACGTGTTGCCGTTGGTCAGCGTGATCGCCGTGCCGTAATCCCACCAGCCGATCAGCGGCAGCGTTACCGATGTGCTGTTGTAGAGCACGGCGTATTGAAACGGCCCGATCGATCCGCCGGAGGCGGTCCATGCCGGGTCGGTGCCGCCGACGAACTTGAACGTGCCTGATGTCTGCGAACCCGTGATGGTGCCGACGCTGGCCCCGCCCGCGGTATAGCCGTTGGCGGTCAAAAGGTCGGCCGGCGTGTTGTAGACCGTGTTGGTCGCGACCGGCGCGACGTTGGTCAGATAGACCTTGAAGACATGCGTTGTCCCGGTCTGCATCTGATGCTTGGCGCTGGCGACATCCAGCACGAAGGCGTGAAATTTGTTGAAAACTGCGATGGTCGCCTCCTGTTATGGCGTCGGGCCTGAAAACCGCAGCCGCGTCGGGCCATCGGTGTAGATCGACGCCGCCCGGCTGAGTTCGTTGAGGCCGTTGAGCGCGGTCGTGAAGCCGAGGCCCCATGTCTGAATGCGGCCGTCCTCCTTGATGTAAGGGGCGGATTCCAGCAGCGCGCCGTAGAGGTAGAGGTCCGGCGCCATGGTCAGCAGCCAGTTGGTGGCATTGCTCGCCAGCGGCGGAATGGTTTTCCGATAGACCATTTCAATCGTGAACACCGCGTTCGGCGTCGGCGCCAGTTCGATCTCGTCGCCGGTGATCGTGAAATACTCCGGTTGTGCGGATACGTTGTCGATCGACAGCCGGTAGGCGTCGAGCCCGGCCTGCGATTTGAATTCGATGGTCGGCTTTCCGGTCGCACCTGACAACCGGATGCGGCGCATGGACTGGAAATCCGAGGGCAACGAGATAAATTCCGGCTCGGTGGAGAGCATGTCAACCAGGGCTGTGGCGCGGGTTTCCATCTGGCGAACGAACAATTCGCGGTTGAACTTGGCTTCCGCAAACTGGATAAAGGTCGGTATCCGCGCGATCAGGGTCGCGTCCTGATCCCGCGCCAACCATTCGGTCACGGCCGCCTGAAGCTGGGTGTAGGTGGCGATCGTCATCAGACCTTCCCGTCCTTCGTTCGCCAGGCCCGGTTGTCGCTATCGTTCAGGAATTTGCTCAGGAACTTGTCATCCTGCTGCGTGATCGCCTCCGCAAAGCCCGAGGCATGAACGATGTTCAAAGGAATAGACGCGATCCGGTGATAGTCGCCCTTCCAGTTGGAAGCCGCGGAAGCTCTCGCCTCCGCGTTTTCCTTGATTGTTTCATCCACCGGGTAATCGACCCGGTAGATGTCCTTTTGCCCGTCGAAATAGCTCCAGACGCTCCTCCCTGTCTTGGGATCGTGTTCAACCAGGGTGAAGCCGTCGGGGTCGCGGATGGTCATCGCAGCGGGTCGGTGCGCTCGGCCTTGCGCTGGTCAACGAGGTTGCGCGCCTCGTTAATCGGCACTTCACACAGGGTATTCATCGGGTGACGAACGCCCTGGCCGTCCCACCAGTCATAGAGCAGCCGGACGACGACGGTATCGGTCTTGCCGTCGCCATCGACCGACGTTCCGGTCAAATCCTCGGTATTGAACTCGCCGGCATCGCGCTGGCGTTCCGATGCGAGGATGGCCTTGACCTGTGCCTCCTGAGGATTGCCGGGATAGGGCGCCGCCTGAGAGACGGCCCCGCTGCCGGTGCCGGCCTCCTGGTCCTGCCGGATTTCCTCCGAAGTCTGTGCACGGGCCTGCCCGACGCTCGGGACGATCTTTGCGTCGGCAATGTTTACCGTTCCGACCACAGCATCGCGCTGCTTGGCGCGGCCTTCCTCAAGCGCAAGGCGCATCTTCTCACGGGACTCCTTGGCGCTGCCCATGCGGGGTTCCTCGACCGGCTTTTCGAGCGGACGGCCCGTGACCACCACCTGTTCGGTGGAAGTCGAGGGCTGCGTAACCAGCGGCTTGGTGGTGTCTAGAGTTTCGTCTGCCATTGATGTTCTCCAATGAAAAAGGGGCCGGCGGAAATGCCAGCCCCTTTAAGGGAAAGTGAGGTTCGAGATCAGGTCGCCGCGGTCAGACCGAACACGTCGGCGATGACGCCGAGGCCCTTCTCGTTCTTGACCTTGAGACAGCCCTCGGCGATCAGAACGCACTTGTCGGCGTCGCCGGTCTTGGCAATGTCCTTGACCTCCTTGATCTTCCGCAGCCAGGTCCATTCCAGCATGTCGGTGTCGATCAGGAAGGCGTTGCGCGCGACGCCGGCATTGACCGCCATGACCCGGTTGGGATGCACGAGGACCTTCCCGTACGGGCCTTCGTAGGCGTCCGCATTGGAAATGATGGTCTTGCGGCCTGAGTCCGCCGCGTAGCGGAACGAGGCCACGTTGGCGTCGGACATGAACGTGACGAACACGCTCTTGACGTAGGGCGCCACGAATACATGGTTGACGTTGGCCCCGGACGTGTAGGCCGCGGACATCACGGTATCCAGCAACGACTTGCTGAACGCGCGCTGGGTGCCGTTGGTCGCCGCCACGGTCAGCCCGGTGCCGGACGAAAAGCCGCCGTTGGCGCCGGTGGCGCCGCGGGAGACGTTGGTCACCAGCCACGACGGCAGGCCGGCCGAAACGCGGGTCGCGCCGCCGACCGAGGCGACGTTGGAGACGATCGAATATTCGACATCCTTGCGGATTTCGATGCCCTTCTTGATCTTCTGGTACTTGCGCTTCTGGATGCGGCCGGCGTCGTCCACCGCTTCCTGGGTTTCGGAAAGAATGAATTCCTTCCGCAGGATTTGCGTGTAGTTGCCGACCCGAGCCGGCGGCGTGATGGCACCGAACGCAAATTCGTCGCCTTCAAGCTGCACGTTGGCGGCCGGCGCGGCGAGGTCGTCCACTTCCCACTCGGGATGTGTTCCTTGGGTTGATCCCTTGCTGATCATGGAATAGATCGGGGTATCTTCCGGCGTGATGCGGGACACCACGTCGGACAACTGTTCGCGGTTGCCCACCGCCGAGGTGGACTGGAAGGTATTAGCGATAATGGCCATTAAGGCCTCCTATGATGGGGTTCAATCGAATTCAACCGCCATCGCATCGTGGATCGAGCCTGTTCGCTTCAACCTGTTCATCGCGTCCTGATTGGCCCGCGCTTTCGCCGCATTTGGACCCGCGGGGCGCTTTTGCGGCGCAACCGGGGGGACATTCACGACTTTGCTCGCAGCCTTTGCCTTCGCAGCTTCCGCTTCCATCCCAAGCTTTGCGTAGTGCAACACCTTGAAATAGCGGTGATCGGTGGCCTCGCTCAGTTCCTGATCGGAGAAGCCGATTTCCCGCGCGGCGCTCATCGCACCGTCGAAAAATTTCTTCTGCCCTTCAGGGTTTGCAATTTCGGGGAAGGCTTCCGTGAGTTTGGCGATTTCAGTCCGGTTGATTTCGGCCTGCTGCTCTCGCGTCAGCGTTGTTCCCACTTCCTTTGCTGAGGTTGCCTTTTCGACAATGGAGTTGACGAACGCCATTGCGCCTTCGTGCTGCGCCTTTTCCTGCACGAACCGAACCGGGTCCGTGAAGGCCAAGGAACTATCAGGCGCCGGTGGCACCTGGGACATCAGAACTTCAGAAATCGCGTTCGCCGATTGGGTCACGCGGGTTGACAGCGCCTCAAGCTCTCGCCGTTTGTTTGCGAGGTCGGTTGTCTTGTGGCGATAATCCCGGTCGCGCATGTAGCCCGATTTAAGCTCTTTCAGTTCGAGCTTCTCACCGCCCGGCATGGCGATGACGATGGAGTCGTCCGGTTCGGCCGTGCTCTTGGCCTTGTCGGGCGCTTCCTCGGTTTCGGGTTGTTCGGCGTCGGGTGCATCGGCCTCTTGGCTCTCGGGAGCCTCATCCGTCTCGCTGTTGCTATCGGTCTCGGCGGGCTTGGGTTCGGGTTTGGCCTGATCTTCTTCATCGGGCTCCGCGTAATCCCAGGTCTCGGGCGAGTTATCGAGTCCATCGGAGGGGTCGGCCTGAACGCTCGAAACGTCGTTAGACGCCTCGTTGGCGGGTGCCAATTCGGTTGCCATTAGTGCTGTTCCTCATAGAGGGTGGAGTTGCGGCTATTGCCGCCTTGCCTACGGGTTGGCCCAAGGGCTCCCGTGGCGAAGCTGGTTAAATCTTATCCAATGACTGACGCGCCGACAGTCGCAGTCACGGCCGGTGTCGTGCCGGCAATTACCGTGATGACGCGCCACGTCCGGGGCAGTTGCGCGTTGGCCGCCACGTTCGCGGCCGCCGTCGCGCCGGGAAATACCGTAAGCACGGTGGTCGCAACCGCGGAAAGCGCTGCGCTGGCAAGGATGGTGTAATACTTCCCCGAGGCCGCATCCTTGCCCTGCAAGGTCACCGTAAGCGTCGGTGTGGTGCCGGTGATTGCGGTGATATCTACGACCAGATTGATACCGCGCCCGGTTCCGTTAGTCTGGTCGGCGCTATTGGCACCGACAGCGGCGGCCGTGAGAGTAACGAGCGCGGCGGTATCGACGTTCGTTGCCGAAGCCGTCATCCCGCCGCTGGTGTCAAGCGTGAGAATCTTGGTCTTGCCTGTCGCATCAACGCCCATGAGGACGGTGCCCACGAGTGGGGTTACGCCAATTTCAGCCATGCGATGTTCCTTTAAGCCGGGGCTTTCCTGCCACCGCTCGGTTGGCCTTCATTGGCGATGGCTCCGATGCGTGCGCGTAGATGTCTGATCGCGCGGACCGCAGCCATATGGCCCTGCCGCGCTTCGTGGTTCTCGTAGGGTGCGGCTACGGCGCTGTTGATCTCGCCGGCCTCCAACTCATCCATGAGGGTGTTGAACAAGGGGATGCCGAGAATGGCTTGGGCGGCGGCTGTGCGCTCGGTGCGCTCGCTCACTGCACCGCCCCCTCAAACTGCCGGTTCTGCGCGTCCGCCTGATGCTGGCGCTCCGCCCTCACGTCCTCGCGGTCCATCCGCTCCCGTTCCAGCATGATCTGCGCCTCCAGCTTGGCGAGCTCAATCCGCTCGGCAGACGCGATCTTTTCGCGCTCGACCTGCATCTTCTCAGCCTCGGAAGCCGCCTTGATGGTGGCCTCGTGCATGGCGCGCTGGGTTTCCTTCTCCAGCTCCGCCTGCTTGATGACGATATCGGCGTCCCGCTGCTCGCGCTCCTTGCTGGCCTCGACCTGCATTTTCTTGTCGGAAAGCGCGATCTGAACCTGCCCCTTGGCCTGCTCGATCTGCAACGCGCCCTGTATCTTTTCCTGTTCCGGTGATGGCTTCTGGGCCTGCTTCTCGGCGTAAGCCTGCAAGTCGTCCGGTGACGGGCTGGTAAAATACTGGTCCACCGATTTAAGCCCGGAAGCCTCGACCATCTTGGCGACGCCGTTGTAAAACTGATCGGGTTTCACCAGCGGGTTATCCGCGCCCAGCGATACCATGATCTCCTTTTGCGCCTCGCGAACCACTTGCATCATCATCATGTCGCGTTCGCGGGTGCCTGCCCCCAGACCGGTGTTGACCGTGCAATCCATGTCAACATTCCAGGTGCGCGGATCGAACGTGACCCACTCCTTACGCAAGCGCACGGTCCGGGGCTTGTCCTGATGCTGCGTCACCAGCCTGAGCAGGCCCTTGAACACCGGCTGCAGGCTTTCCGCGACCGCCTCGACGATATCCTCGGTCTGCCCGATGCCGGATTGCTCGATCATCGCAGACGCCTTGGCCGTCACGTTTTGCAACGCGTCCGGCGCCAGTCCGGCCGAGGCATCGTTGATTCCGGTCCTGTCGTGCTTCTCCTCGTCCAGATAGGCCAGCATCTGGAACGATTTGTCCGCGATGAACGGCACGGGATTGAAGCCCACCGCGGTCCTGACATCGGTTCCGTTCTTGACCCGGATCGGCAGGCCAAACGCCGGGTTGGTCACCGCCTCGGGATTGATGATCGCGCCTTCCTGCACGGTCGGCTGCAGGTTGTTCTGCCAGTAGATGTTATCGAGGGTCTGGCGCAGCAGCACTGTCTTGATGCGCTGGATCTCCATCACGTCATCCGCGACCGAATTGCCCTCCCACTGATGGGCGCGGGGCTCAAGAACAACGTCGGCGTAGTTGACCTCATCCCAATATTCGTTCTCGAGCAGATATTCCTCGGTCAGCCCGCCGGCAAAGACAATGCGCCGCAATTCCGCAATGCCGTCATCATCATAATCAATCCTCACCAGAAGATCGTAATAGTCCACTTCCTGCATGGACTTGGCCGCGATCTCCTCGCGGGTGAAAACCTCGCGGCGCCGGGTTACTTCTTCCTCGTCCCCTTCCTTGCTGTGCGAGGTGGCGATCGGCAACTCGTCGATCTTTTCGCGATCGTAGCCCATGGCGACGAGATCGGACCGGCGGTATTTGCAATCCTCCCCGACCAGAGGCGAATCCTTGATCGAAATCGCGTCAGGGTGGATCAGCCACTTTTCAAGGGGAATCGCAGCCAGCTTGGCGCGGGACTTCTTGATCTGCCGGCGTATCTTCACGTCGTGCAGATTGTCGGACTGGCCTTCGACGTTAACAGGTTTGGCCGTGTGCTCCAGCACCTCAACCGCGTCATCCTTCACAAGTTGAGCAAAGCTCACCTCGTCAAGGCCGGTATGAGTCGAAACCTGAATGTCGGTTCGAACGTCCTGCCACCATTTGAGGATGCCGTTTCGCAGCTTCGCGGCGTCGTCGATCGCGTCCTTGATGGCGCGCTTGCCCCCGCACTCGGGGATCACAAGCGTGTTGATGTAGTCGGTTGCCTGTTCTGCCGACCGCTCGTCGCCTGGCCCGACAGGCAGGTATTCAACGATCTTGGCCCCCCGCAGGATGATGCGCTTGATCGAAGGCAATACCTTCTTGATTTCGCCGCGAACGTCTCGGGAGACAACCTTCGAGCGGCCATCATCCGCAGGCGTATCGGTCATCGTGCCGTCGTAATATTCCATCGCCCGCACCCGCTCCGGGCTCTGCTCGGTTCGGTACGCCTGAGCCTCCTTGACGAGGGAAGCGACGATCTTGCACAGCTCCTCGTCATCCATGGCGGGCATCAGGCAACCTTCCGGGCTACGTGCTTCCAGCCCTTGTCCGCGGGCTTTGTAATGGCCCAGCGCAGCATCATGAGCGCATAACGCGAGGCAGAAATCACGTCGTCGCGCTCCTTCACGATCTTGCCGTCCTTGCGATGGTAAAGCCGTCGCTCTTCAAGCCAGGCCCCGCAGGTCCGAAATACCTTGAACCGTCCGGTTAGCATCCGATCCAGCATCATCATCAGCCCGGCCTCGACACTGTTGGAACCGTCCTCGAACGTGGCGTGTTCCGGCAGCATGCTTAATTGCTGGTCTTGATATTGCTTGGACAGGTTCTCGCCGGCCGCCGTGTCGTTGTTGCCGTCATGCGGCCAGGCCCACGGCAACCAGTCCCCCCACGGCTTGATAGCCGCGGCATGGAAAACCGGCGTTGCTTCACGCTGGCGATAATCCTTGGTCAGATAGACGACATCGGCATCACGATCCCAGGCAAGGCATGCCGCCGCGGTCGGATGGTCCCAGCCAAAATCCAACCCGCCGATTTGCGGCCAGTGCTTGGGAATCTCGATCGGGTCACAAACGATGTTCTCTTCCAGAACAGGGAATATCAGCCCCGAACCAAGCGTCGGGATGCCCTTCGCTCTGGCCTCCCGTTCATGCGCGGGGTAGCTTGCAATAATCTTTGCCCGTTCCTCCGGGCTGTAGTGTTCCGCGTCATCGATCGTCATTGACGTGACGATGCGGGCCGATGTCCCTAAATCATCCTCTGCCGGCATGATGAACCTGCTGACAACCGTTGACATGCCAAGCAGAGGCGTAAACGTCGTCTGGGCGAATTGGCCGCGCTGCCCGTTGTTGGTGCGCGTCAGACCCTCGCTGTAAATATCCTCCGGCGGCTCTTCATCGAACCAAACCCCGTCAACCGTTGGCCCCTGCCACTTCTCGCGGCCCTTCTCGTAAGCCTTGAAGGCAATGACGCTATCCCCGGCCTGGACATCGCCCCCGCCGCCCCAGCGAACCACAACGCTGTCCAGGAGGTTTGGGACGCCCATCGCGCGGGTGCGCTCGCGAATACACTCCAGCGGGATGAAGCCAGTCCCCCACTCCTCCTCTTTGGAGGGTGGGCCGATCAGTATCCTTTGCGGGTTGTCCCGCGTGCTTTCGCCGGTGACCGAACCAGCCCACAAAAGAGGCGCAGCGTTGAACGTGGCGCCATCCCACCAGTCTGGATAGCGGCCGGTCAGGTGCAGCGCCCATTCCGCCCCCCCAGCGACC
>JALHRS010000086.1 GCA_022841325.1 Lysobacterales bacterium
CATCCGTGGCCGAGCGTGCGCTTTGCCGCCAATCACCCAAGGTGGGAGCCCGGTGCGTCAATCACGCCCGCCGGGATCTGTGCGGGGGGCGTGCCGTGAGGCGCGTCTCTACCGCGATATCGGCGCGGAGTTGACGGCTCAGGGCAGCGGCAGTCGCTGCTGACCGATGACGGCGGGGCGGAGGGCCGACGAGCGCTTGCGCCAGTCAATTTCGTCATTCCCGCGAATGCGGGAATCCAGTGCTTTCAGGTACTTGCGTATCCGTGAATTGCCGCCACAGACCTTCGCGAGGCAGGGTCCCTGGCGCCGCGCTGGACTTGTGGCAATCCCGGTCGTTATGCTCCAGTTACCTTTGGTAACCAACGGCGTGCTGCATGCGAATCGCAAGACTGGCTTTGACGGTACTGGTCATCCATCTGGGTGCTTGCGCGACGGCGCCGGAGGTGGTTTCCGATCAGAGCGCGCCCGTCGCAGCGTCAAGGACCGACGAGAGCGGCTTTGTCGACGTATCCATCGGCTTCCAGCGTTTGCCAGTCACCGATGCCCACTACATGGACGCTGATAACGATGTGGCTGGCGGAGCCGATCCGCGCTGGCGGCCGTCGCGGCCCTCGCACATGGCCACGGCGGAACGATTGGCCAAGGGTCCGAGCCCAGGCATGCGCGATGCCACCCGCTATCCCTATCTGCTCAGTCTCCAGGGTGATCGGGCCGGCGCCGAGGCTGGCATCAAGGCCGCCAAGCAGCGCTATCCCGACTCGGTCGGCGTGCATTGGTCCGAGGGCTGGATTCGTCTGAATCTGAAGGATTACGAAGGTGCCCTGGTAGCCTGGTCCGTGGCCGAAAAGCTGCATGGCGGGCAACCGTTCTGGGTGCCGTACAGCAAGGCCATCGCACTGGCCGGCCTCGGTGATGACGAAGCCGCCCTGGCGTGGTGGCGGGTGGCGCAGCGCAGCTACGCCCCTGAACTCGACAGCGCAGCGGGCGCCCGGCATCGCTATCAGCATTGGCGCGATGCCGAGAAGCAGTTGCTGGAACACGTGATTCGTCTGGCCTATGCGGATGCCGGAGCGCTCTCGCCGCAACAGGCTGCGCGCGAGGCCGAAGTGAAGCGCATCGTTGAGCAGAAGCTGGAAGAGATGAAGGAAGAGATGCGGGCGAAGGGCGAGTAGTGGGCTCTTGAATCAGCCGCTAACGGCGAATCACTCGATGGCGGCGTCTGCCGGGGTGAGCGGCTCCAGCCGGCCCTTGCGGCGAACCAGGTTCTTGTAGTCCCACTGGATCTGGCGAGACTTGCCCAGCCAGCGCTGCAAGTCGTTCGGGTTGACCGATGTTGCAAGTTCTTGATGCGTCGTTGCGAGGAGCGCGCCTTTAGCCGCGAGCGCAGCGTGGCGGGACGAAGCAATCCAGGGTGGCGCCGCAGGCCCCTGGATTGCTTCGCTACGTTCTCCATGAACCCATATCGTTAGTTGTTGATTTACCGTTGTAGCTCACGTTGCTCGCGTAGCGAGCTACGTGACGCAACTCGATGTCACGTAGTCCGCCGACGCGGACAACATGACCTGCGACGGCTACCTTCTCCGCCAGAACTACCCCAGCAACGCCTCCGCTGCTTCCTTGATCGCGGCATCGTTGGGCAGCACCAGGTTGGCGGCGCCGGCCAGCGGGGTGTAGGTGTCCACGCCGCAGACGCGTTTGATCGGCTTGCCGCCGCAGCCGCCTTCGATCAGCGCCGTGATCACGCCTTCGCCGACGCCAGCGCTCTTGCGGCCTTCGTCGACGATCAGAATGCGTTCGCAGGCGCGGCCGTGTTCGGCGATGGCGGCGTCGTTCAGGGGTTGCAGCCAGCGCAGGTCCATGACCCGGCTCTTGATGCCGCGTTCCTCTTCGAGTTGTCGGGCCACGCGCAGGCTCATCGGCATGCCGTTGCCGTAGCTGATGATCAGCAGATCGGTGTTTGCTTCCTCGTACAGGCGCGGCTCGCCGATGGCGATGGCCTGGTCCGGGGCTGGATAGCTGCTTTGCCACAGGCCGTCGCCCGCGGTGTACAAGTCCTTGGTCATGTACAGCGCAATCGGTTCCAGGAATACCGAGACGCGGCCGTCCACGACTGACAGTGCCATCAGCGTGCGCAGCATCATCGCGGCATCGTCGCCGCGACTGGGGCAGGCAATGGTCAGGCCCGGAATGTCGCGCAGCGCCGCCATCGAGTTGTCGTTGTGGAAGTGTCCGCCGAAGCCCTTCTGATAACCCAGGCCAGCCATGCGGATGACCATGGGGTTGCGGAACTGATCGTTGCTGAAGAACTGCAGCGAAGCGGCTTCGCCGCGCAGCTGATCGCAGGCGTTGTGGTAGTAGGCCAGGTACTGAATTTCCGGGATCGGCAGCATGCCGAGGTTGGCCAGTCCCTGCGCCAGACCCAGAATGGTGGTTTCGTCGAGCAGGGTGTTGAACACCCGGGCGCCCTTGAATTTCTGCCACAGACCCTTGGTGATGGTGTAAACGCCGCCCTTCTGGGCGACATCCTCGCCGAACAGCAGCGATTGTGGATACTTCACCATCAGATCGTGCAGGGCCTGGTTGATCACGATGGCCAGATGTCGCGGCGGCTGCGCTTCCGGCAGTGTGGCGCCGAAGACCGCTGCGCGGGCTTCATCGCTGGGTGCCCGCGTGGCTTCTGCCATCACGGCATTGGGCGAGTACGGCGCCAGCGGCGCGATCACATCGCTGAGCTCGGTCAGTTTGGGTGTCTGGTCGGCCGCCTCGGCAGCGGCAAAGCAGCGCGCCCGGATCGCTTCGTAGTGCGCCAGCAGTTCGTCTGCCGTGTACACGCCATGCTCCAGCGCCAGCGTGGCCGAGCGCAGCAGCGGATCGGCGGCCTCGCCGGCCCAGATGTCCTCGAAGGCGCGGTACTCGATCTCGAAATCGGTGCCGGCATGACCCATCAGGCGCGTGGTCTTGAGGTGCAGGAAGGTGGGCTTGCGCTCGCGGCGACAGTAATCGACGGCCGCAGCAACCTGATCGTACCCTTGGGCCAGATCGAGGCCGTCTGCATGGAAGTACTTCATGTGCTGACGTTGCGCGAAGCTATGCGCAATCCAGCCTGTGGGCGAGCGCACCGAGATGCCAATGCCATTGTCCTCGCAGACGAACAGCACCGGCGCCTTGATCTGCTGGTAACCGGCCCATTCGGCGGCATTGAAGGCGCCCTGAGCCGTGGCGTGATTGGCGCTGGCATCGCCGAAGCTGCAGATGACGATGCTGTCTTCGGGGATCGGCAGGGTGTGGCCGATGCGTTTGGCCTGGTCGATGGCCATGGCCGTGCCGAAGGCCTTGGGCGGATGGCTGGCAATGGTCGAGGTCTGCGGCAGGACCCACAGCGGCTTGCTGCCCCAGACCTTGTGACGACCACCGGAGGCCGGGTCGAGCTTGCTGGCCGCAAAGGACAGCGCCGAATCCTGGATCGGATCCATGCCCGGCAGCTTGCGGAAGCGCTCGGCCATGAAGCCGCCGGAACGATAGTGCAGAAAGGCCGGGTCGGTGTGGCGGGTCAACCGCGCCACCATGGCATTGCCTTCGTGACCGGAGCTGCCGATGGTGTAGAAGACCTTGTTCTGCACCCGCAGTACCCGCGCCATCAGATCCAGATGGCGGCTGATCAGCTGCGACTCGAACAGTTCCCGGAAGGCACCGACGCTGAGACTGGTCCCGGCGTACAGCGGCTGGTCATCCTGGCGCGGACCCTGGCCTGCGCGACCTTGCCAGCTGCGGACGGTTTGCACGAAGTTCTGGTCGACCACTTCGGCGCGGTTGAGCTGTTTGCTGCGGGAGAGGGACATGGGGATGCAGGAAAAGGGAAAAGGGAAAAGGGAAAAAGGAAAAAGGAAAAGAGGAACAGCTTGCGCACGGCATCGCATGTTCAGAGGGCGTGAAGCATAGCGGTTGCAGCGCGGAGCGCCGAGGCGCATTCGCAGCGCCGCGGCCCTGCCGGATGGCGCCGGTTCAGGCGCTCGCTGGCAACACCTGTGGTCTTGCGGCGGCACCGACCACGCAATTCCGGCCCTGGTGCTTGGCGCTGTAGAGGGCATCGTCGGCCCGACCCAGGGCGCCGGCAATGGCGCCGTCGTTCAGCGTCCAGTGGCTGACGCCGATGCTGACCGTCACCTTCAGGCCATGAAAATCCTCAGCGGCCACAGTGGCTCTGATGCGCTCGGCCAGCGCGATTCCAGCATCCAGATTGGCCTCCAGCCAGAGCACGGCAAACTCTTCGCCGCCGTATCGATAGAGTCTGGCCTGACCTTCCAGCGTCTGCGACAGCACCGCAGCTACCGCGGTGATGATCCGGTCACCGAACAGATGGCCGCGCTGATCGTTGATCTGCTTGAAATGATCGATGTCGATCAGCAAAAAGGTGCAGCGATCGTGGCGCTGCTCGATCTGGGCGATGGTCTCGTTGAAGGTGCGTCGGTTCAGGCAGCCGCTCAGGGCATCATGGGCCGAGTGGTAGTGCAGCAGCGCCGCCGCGCGCTCTTCCAGCAGGGCGTAGGTGTACAGAAAGCACACCAGCAGCCCGTAGCCGCTGGCGAAGCGCACTACCTCGATGCTGGCCATCAACTGGGCGCTGATGAAGCTGACATAGACGCCGTAGGCCAGCATCAGCGCCAGGGCCATCCGCGACGGCAGCAGAAAGGCGATCACGGCCGGAAAAATGTAGGCCCAGTGCTGCATTGGCCGCTGGTAGTAATAGCCGAAGGCGATCACGCCGATCAGCGCCAGCGCCGTCACGACGAAGAACAGCCGTCCGCCGAGGTCCCTGGGCAGCGCCAGCATGGCGATCAGGCAGCCGCTCATGATGGCCAGAACGGCCCACGACAGGAAGGCGGTGTCGGTCAGTCCCAGTCTGGTGTTCAAGGTGCCCAGTGCCACCATCAGCACGATGATCAGAATGACCAGCACCAACGCCATGCGCCAGCGTAGCTGTTCGCGCAGGCCGAGGAAGGAGTCGCCGAAGAAGGTCATCTGGGGCGCCGTTGAAAGCTGCGGTCATGGTATCTGCAAAGGCCGGCACACCAAAGGCCGAACTTCAGCCAGCGCCGCTGGACTTCAGTCCAAATTGCAAGGATTCGCGTATGGGGAAAGAGGACCACAATCGCTGCCAGTTGGCATGTCGTCTTGAGCAAATCGGCGTGGTCGTCTGACTGATCAGCTGATGCGCGAGATCGAATAATCCGCCAGATCCGCCAGTGCATCGCGATAACGCGAGGCCGGCAGCGCCGACAGCTCGTCCCTGGCGGCCTGCGCATGTTCGCGGGCACAGGCCAGGGATTCGTCCAGCGCGTCGGTCTCGCGGATGGCTGCGATCACGCCCGGCAGGGCTTCGCGATCGCCGTTGCGTATCGCCGCGCGCAACAGTTCCACTTGTTCGGGTGTGCCGCGGCGCTGAGCGATGATCAGGGGCAGCGTGACCTTGCCCTCGGCCAGATCGTCGCCCAGATGCTTGCCGATACGGGCACTGTCACCGACATAGTCGAGCACGTCATCGGCAATCTGGAAAGCAATGCCCAGCGCCATGCCGTAACGGTGCATGGCGTCCTGAGCGGCTTGCGGCAAGCCGGCGGCAATCCCGCCGAGGCGGCAGGCCGCAGCAAACAGGATGGCGGTCTTGCGCCGGATCACGTCGAAATAACGCGATTCCGACAGGTCGGGATCGCCGATGTGCAGCAGCTGCAACACCTCGCCCTCGGCGATGGCGTTGGTGGTGTCGGCCAGCACGCTCATCACCGCCATCTGCTCCAGCCCCACCATCATCTGGAAGGAGCGCGAATACAGAAAATCGCCGACCAGCACGCTGGCGGCATTGCCCCACAGCGCGTTGGCGGTCTGACGGCCGCGGCGCAGCCCGGATTCGTCGACCACGTCGTCATGCAGCAGGGTGGCGGTGTGGATGAACTCGACGATGGCCGCCAGGCAGGCGCTGCGCGACTCGCTGTAGTCAGGGCCGGTGCGGGCGCTCAGCAGCACCAGCAGGGGCCGCAGGCGCTTGCCGCCGGCACCGATGATGTGCTCGCCGATCTGGTTGATCAGCACCACGTCCGAGCGCAATTCGGCCCGGATCAGGGCATCGACGCGCGCCATGTCGGCTGCCATCAGCGTCTGGATGGCCGCAAACCGGTTCAGTGGCGGAGCTGTTTCCAGCTCGGGAGTGACTGCAGGAGCGTTCATGCAGCGCAGTATAGCCATGGGCCCTGTAGGAATTTTCTGACGAAGATCATCCTCCAGATCTGACACCCGACCCGACGAAGTGCCCAAGCCAGCCCGCCGCGACGGTAGTATTGTCGACCTACCACGGAAGCAACGAGACAGGGACGCAATCATGGCTAGAGGTGTCAACAAGGTCATTCTGGTGGGCAATCTGGGTGCCGATCCGGAAACCCGCTACACCGCGGGCGGCGGTGCCATCACCACCATCAAGGTGGCCACCAGTGAAAGCTGGAAGGACAAGCAGACCGGCGAACAGCAGGAGCGCACCGAGTGGCATCGGGTGAAGTTCTTCGGTCGCCTCGCGGAAATTGCCGGTGAATACCTGCGCAAGGGCCGGCAGGTCTACATCGAGGGCAGCATCCGCACCGACAAGTACACCGACAAGGAAGGCATCGAGCGCTACGCGACCGACATCATCGCCAACGAGATGCAGATGCTCGGTACCGGCGGTGGCGAGGGCGGTAGCGGCGGTGGCGGCAGTGAACGCAGCGGCGGCGGCAGCCGAGGGCCGTCCGAGCGGCCGCAACGCAGCGCCGGTCCAGGACCTTCAGGCGGTCAGGGCGCTCGCCCAGAACCCCGTCGCGAAGCCCCGCCGCCGGATGACTTCGACGACGACATCCCGTTCTGACCGGCGAGCGGACGGCATGCAGAGGCAAAGCTGCGGGATCGAAGCGCCTTTGAGGAGGGACGCGCGCCTGCGCGGCCGCTCTTGATCCAGAGGCACAGCACAGCGGCGCCGCAGCGCGGCGCCCTCCACAGCAGCAGGCCTAGGCGGGAAAGCTGTGGGAATGGACTCTGTCCGCGATCGATGCCGTGATTGACCCCTGGGTCTCGGATCGCGGCTGAAGCCGCTCCCACCGGTGCCTGGTTCGGGGTCGAATCACAAAGGAACGGCCGCGCATCTGCGCGGCCGTCCTTGATCAGCTCCGGTCGAAGCCAGCGACGGCGCCGCTGGCGCGGTGCCCTCCGTCAAGGCCTGTCAGCGCCGCCGGTTATGCTTTCCTGACTTGCCTGCCGACTCATTCAAAGCCATCGGCAAAGATGAAGTCTGTTGCGCCGGCGTCGGCCAGCTTGGTCACGAAGGCGTCGCGCACGCCGCCAAATGCCGCCTGAAAAGGCGTGGTGATCGCGAAGTTGGTCGATTCGGTGTATCCGGCCACATAGGCGCTGCCGACCAGATCGGTGCCTATGGCGCGCCCCTCGTCGGCGCTGCTTCCGCCCAGATAGGTCGACCAGATCAAGGCTGAGCCGGTGGGGTTGAGCTTGCTGACGAAGGCATCGGACGGGCCGTTCAGCGAGGTCTGGAAGGCTTCGCGGGTGGGGAAATTGGCCGAGGTGGTGCCGCCGGTGACAAAGATGTTGCGCGCGCCGTCGATGGCGATGGCCCGACCCTGATCATCGCCGCTGCCGCCGAGGTAGGTGGACTGGATCAGGGCGTCGCCCGAGGGGCTGATCTTCGCCGCGAAGGCGTCATGGAGTCCGCCGCCATAGGTCAACTGCGTCGGAGTGGCCGTCGGGAAGTTGGTGGAACTGGTCCGTCCGGTGAGATAGGCGTTCATCGGCGCATCAATGGCAATGTCGAAGGCTTCGTCGTCGCCGGAACCGCCCAGATAGGTCGAATACAGCAGCGCATTGCCGGCCAGATTGAAGTGGGTCAGGAAGGCGTCGCGTCCACCAGACTTGGCCGGCTGAATGGAGGCAGCGGTGGTCGGGAAGTTGGACGAAGTGGTGCTGCCGATCACGAAGACCGCGGCATCGTCGGCCACTGCCATGCCCTCGGCACGATCATCGCCGGCACCGCCGAGAAAGGTCGAATAGACGATCGAATTGCCGGCCACGCTGAACTTGGTCATGAACGCGTCCATGCCGCCGGCCAGGGCTGCCTGGAAGGGCGTCTGCGTCGGGAAATCCGGGGCGCTGGTATTGCCTGAAATGTAGGCATTGTCGGCCGGATCGACGGTCACGCCGGTACCTTCCTCGAAACCGGTGCTGCCCCAGTAGGTCGAGTACACCAGCGCGTTGCCGGCTGCGGTCAACTTGGTCAAGAAGGCGTCGGTGCCACCAACCTGGGCGGCGATGGTGGGTGTGACCACCGGGTAGTTGATCGAATTGGTGGATCCGGTGATGTACGCCGTACCCGCACCGCTGACCGCGATGTCATTGGCGACGTCATTGCCGACACCGCCAATATAAGTCGAGTAGGTCAGCGTGCTGCCCGCCAGACTCATCTTGGTCACGAACACATCCTGGTTGCCGCCCAGCGTCGTCGGCGGTGCGCCCTGGATCGGAAAATTCGCCGACGCGGTGACGCCGGTGATGTAGGCATCGCCGGTAGGGCCGACCGCAATCGCATTGGCCTGATCGAAGTTGCTGCCTCCGAGATAGGTGGAATAGACGATCACCGGATCGATGATCAGTGCTCGCGTACGGTCGTACTTGCCGACCGCGAAGCCGACCTCATCGCCGTGCAGCACGTAGTTTCCGGCGACCGGCACCCGGCCGTCGGCACTGTTCTGATAGATCACGGCCGGCGCCTGGTGCAGTTCGCCACCGGCGATCTTGAGCACCAGTTCGCCCGCGGCGTTGATGGTCATCCGCTCCGGGCCATCGAACTTCAGCCGGATGGACGCTGGATCGGCGCCCGGCTTGAGCACGAAGTCGTATTCCACCTGGCGCTGGTTGCCGTAATAGACCAGATCGATGTTCGGATAGAGCTCCTGGTAGCGCACCTGGGCGTAGGACACGATGTCGGTGTGCCAGTCAGCCGGCTGGTTGCCGATGAAATAGTTGCTGATTCCCGGCAGCGGGGCAGTACCCAGGATGCGCGGCTGCGTGTTGGCGCCCGAGTAGCGCATGCGCACCACCGGCGCAGCGACATCGCTGATGCCCCCGGTAGCGAACACCATGACCGCTTCATCGGCGGTCAGGAACAGCGTGTAGCCACCGGCACGGGCCAGGAACTGAACCGGCGCAGCGCTTTGCCCCACATTCGGCTCGAAGCGCATCGGCAGTGCCGCGTAATCGGCAGCCAGCTTGCTTTCGGCAGCCGTCAGATCAGTCTCGGCAGCGCCAGCGGGTACCGACATGGAAACCGCCAGCAGCGACGGACTGACGAGGGCCGCGCCGAGCAGCGCGGCGCTTCGGATAGATAAAAGGGTACACATAAGTGTTGGCCTGGTCAGGAAGGGAACGCACAGCAGCCATTAGCTACCTGTGGACGCACTTCCTCCGTGCTCTGCCGCACCCAGCGCCCGCGCCAGGCGAAATCGCCGGTCGTCGTTGGCGCCAGCTAACAAGCGCGGGGGCATCTGGCCAGAACCAAGGCTGGAACCCATCCCAGAGGCGTCATTGCAGCTCAGCAGTGCCAGCTCGACACTGCCCGCGGGCAGGGAACCGTCGTGCACTGGTGTAGGCCGGGTCCTTCGCGTCAGCTGGCTTTGATCGAGCCACGATCCACACACGCGAGGCGCCCGTCGCCTTGCCGCAGAGCGTCCAGCAGACGGACGAACGCGTCTATCGAGCGACCATTGCTCGCCCGGAAGTACACCATCCCGGACTGCTCAGCGCTCGCGCCATCGATAGGTGTAGACGGCGAGAAATCCTGCGCCAAAATTCACCGTGACGGTCTTTTCCTCATTGGGTCTGGAGCCCTTGGCGACGGTCTTCGCTGACACCAGTTCCGAGTTGAAATCCGAATTGAAGTAATTCTCGCCCCTGGCGTTCAGCAGAAATACGCCACCCAGACCCTGATTGAAAACAACGGATTGCTTGTATGGGGGCCACGTTTTTGCCGTGACCGTTCTCAACTCATACTGCATCCTGATCTGCTCTCCGGGCAGCAGGATGGCCGGTGGATCCGACCACTTGACCCTGTAGGTGACGCCAGCCAGCAGGCCGCCGGTTTTCTGGTCCCAGCGGTTGCTGGCAATTTCAATGTTTCCCTTGTTTCCGGTGAACTTGTCGACGTCATTGACCCGGGAATTGGTGCCAGCAATGACCCGTTCCACGTTCGAACTGCCGTCAACAAAGGCATATTTGGCCAGATGCCAACCGGCTTGCGTTGCACTTTGGGTCTGGGATTCGGCAACCGCAACAGGCGCATCGCCGCCGCGAGTCAGGTTCACATCGTAGGTGTAGGTATAGATGGCCTTGAAGCCGGCTCCGAAATTTGCGGTCAGGGTTCTTTCCTCGTTGTTTCTTGCTCCGGCAGTCACGGCGGTCGAGGAAACCAGTTCCGATTCGAACGCCGATTTGAAGTAGTTCTCGCCCTTCGCATTCAGCAGAAACACGCCACCCATGCCCTGGCTGAAATTGACTGATTGGTGGTCAGGAGCCCATGACTTGGCCGTGACGATCTTCAACTGGTAGTTCATCCGGATTCGATCGCCGGGAAACAAGGCTGCCGGCGGATCCGTCCAGCGAACAGAGTAGGTCACACCCGCAAGCAAAGCCCCGGTCTTCTGGTCCCAGCGATTCTTGGCGATCTCGATATTGCCCTTGTCGCCGGTGTAACGATCCACATCGTTGATCTTCGATGTTGTCCCCGCGACCACGCGTTCCACCGTCGATGTGCCGTCCACAAAGGTGTAGTTGCTCAGTCTCCAGCCGCCGCCAGCGCCGGTGTTCTGGCTGTATCCAGGGCTGGCCAGGAACATCGTCCAGCACAAGGACGGAAAAACCATTCTCACCATCATCGATCTCAATCCATGCATGGCCTGGTTGCCTCCTGAAATCTCTGAGAAATCCGCAAATTCCGTGGGCTTGAGTGCCGAATCGGGACACTCTGCCGCGATCGAATGTCATGGCCCATGACCTCGGATCAGTGTCAGACCGAAGCCGGCCACTCGCACTGATCCGGATCAAAGCACCCGCCGCGCCCAGACCAACCCTCGGCGCTCTTGCCGTTCCCACGAACAAATCGACACCCCCGGAGGGCCGCGCGCCGCGCGGCCGCTCTCACTTCAATCCGCCGCAAGGCCCAAAAGCGGCGCCGCAGGCGCGGCGCCCTCCACAAGCCACACCGCCGGGATCGCCGAGTTGCACTCGGCGCTCTTGCTCTTCGCACCAACGGAGCGACACCCCACCCCGGAGGGCCGCGCGCCTGCGCGGCCGCTCTCACTTCAATCCGCCGCAAGGCCCAAAAGCGGCGCCGCAGGCGCGGCGCCCTCCACAAGCCACGCCCCTGGGATCGCCGAGTTGCACTCGGCGCTCTTGCTCTTCGCACCAACGGAGCGACACCCCACCCCGGAGGGCCGCGCGCCGCGCGGCCGCTCTTGTTTCAGCGTGCGGCAAAGCTTGCAAGCGCAGATACGATCCGATACCCGAGTAATTCAAAGCGACAAAACCACTGCCGGCTGAGACCTTCGGCGCGCTGGTGACACCTGTGTTCCATGGCCCCAATGCGTTCAGCCCAAATGCCAGGCGCATAGGGTCGAACCCGTTCAATCCACGCCAACACCGGAGCCCGTAGATTTGCCAGCGCGTTTCAACTCAATTCGGAGCATGGAAGCAAGGGCCCATGAATTTTCTGTTGCCAAGCCAGGAACTTGACTACATCAAAATGCGCATCAACGGCGTTGGCGAAGCAGCCAATAGCGCGCGGTGGATCTTTGCCTCTACGACCATCACCTGCATGGTTCAGTTGGTGGTCCTCTGGAACTTCAACCTTTCTTGGCTCCGAGTCATGGTTGCGCAAGATCAGATCCGGTTGAAGAGCAGGGGAGCCAATCCGCTGCTCGCAGAGACGCTTGCCACGCAGTGGGTGGAGAGCATCTATTTCAATATCCCGATTATCAGCGTCAAGGCGTCGGTGACCGATCTGGGAATCATTGGCGGCGTAGGCTTGCTCATACTGGTCACTTGGAAGCTTTACGCACTCAAGAGAGAGAACTACCTTATCGAGGATTTGCTCACGGAAGTGTCGACCAAACTCACCACCTGCAAGTCATACGTATATTTCGGAATCATGGGACATCAGTTGTTTGTAAACGTCAATCCGGGTGGCGAGAGTCGCAAATACGGGAACGCAAAAGGCGAACCCCTGCGGGAGCAGGATGCCGAGGCCGCGATCTTGAGTCGCAAAAGGGACCGCCAGCTGGATCGCGGAAGAATCAGACTTCGTCGAATCCTGTTGTCCTCCTTGACCAAGCGAAGTTGGGGCGATTTGGCGCGCGCCCTGGGCAACCTGATTCCACGGCGCATTCCAAGGATGCCGAATGACGCATCCGGCAAGGCCTTCGTGCTGGTCATGTTCATGTTGCCCTCGTTGACCGTTTACGCAGCTTTCGTGTCGGATATCTGTTCCCTCTACACCTACTCTGTATTCCGCCACACGCGGGAAGACTTGATCGCCATTCTACCATTTGAGAGCTATTACTGGCGGCTCGTGGTCAATGGGGTTCTGGCCATCGTGGTGACGCGCTTGACGCTATCGGCATATGGGTACCAGTCAGGAACCGTCCAGATGATGCAGGACGCATACGACTCAGGCTGGGACATACTCCGGGAACGCTAGCCCTGCGAGGTGTCATGATTGAGTTTTGAAAAATTGTCAGTAACTGGAAATACTGCCTCGATGAAAGTTGGCGACATAATAGCGGTTTTGAGGCGCCGAGCGCGATTTACCGCGTCAGGCTTGCAAAGCGGCCATTGTACTTCTTGTCTGGAAACTCAGAGTTCCTGCGTTCTTCGCTTTGTCGGTAACGGCCAGCGATTTGCGCTTGCTATGGTTGGATTCGTTCAGGCATCGGCGGATAACCCAACCGGCGGAGACGCGGCCAAAGGCGTGCATCATGGTTGACGCAGATCTTGGTGTTGATCTGTCCAGGGGCATAGGAAAGCTCTGGGATTGGTTTTCCAATCATATTCAGGAGCACCGCTTCGGGAAGGCCTTGATCGAGCCAAGGAAATTCTCAAGAAGCCTGGAGAGACTCAATGTATTCAGGTCGGTATTCGATCCGAATGTCGATTCTTTCATAAAGAAGATATTTGTGCCCCCCGATGCGAGAACGGGGGATGGACGAACGGCTACGTTGATGTCGGTCGATCAGATTTCAAGACTGTCGTGCATTGTAGGTAATATTGGTTACGGAAAGACTACGTTGATGCGGTATCTGGCGGTTTCTGAGGCGGAGAAAGGCTGCTTGCCCATCTTCCTGGAATTTCGTCGAATTGTCACTGGTCAGAGCATTGTAAATGCGGTCTCTGAGTTCATTCAACGAAACCTAGGGCCGCGCGTGCAGGTCCATCGCATTCCTGATCTTCTCAATGATGCACGGGTTTCGTTCTTCTTCGATGGCACTGACGAGGTAACCGCGGACAAGCGCCGAGTCTTTATTGCGCAGATTCGTACCTTGGTTGCTCAGATGAAGGCTCCGCGATTCCTGATAGCAGGTCGAGATCTTAGTGGTGCCTTTGAAATTGGCTTTAGTCGAATCCAGTTGCTGCCTTATAGCACCGCAAAAGTTGAGTCATTGTTGGAGCGGTTGGTCGGAAGGCAGCAGGCGCTGGTCATAAAGTCCGGGCTAGAGGCACGGCCCATGCTTGCTTCGATTCTGGAAACGCCGCTTCTGGTCACGCTCTTGGCTGCGCGCGCGAGATTCGGATTGTGGGTACCGGAAACGCCAAACCGATTCTACGATGATATTTTCGATGTTCTCTACAAGTTGCATGACGAAATCAAGGGTGATAGTGAATTCCGTCGCCTCAATATGAGTTCAACTGAAGCTAGAGAGGTGTTCTGTGCCTTTTGCTTTGGCTTGTGCGGCCAGCCCCAGTTCACGGCTGAAAGGGCCGATCGGGCCGCGCTTCTGGCATTGCCAGAGCGACTTAGAACCAAGGTGGATGTATTCAAGCGCGAGGTATTGATGAATACCGGCCTCGTCAGGGAAGAGAATCATCTGTATTCATTCGCCAATAGTTCGATCTGTCAATATTACGCTGCGAGATATGCGGTTTCGAGCGCGCATTCCCGGCGTGTTGAAGAAACCTTGAATCGGCTTGCGACGAGTCCGGACCGATACAAGGCCTACGGGGAGTTCCTTGATTTTCTGTGCGATATGGACCGTGTGGGGTTCGTGTCTGGTTATGCAATTGTATTTGTTGAAGGCCGTAGGGATTGGCTTCATGGCATCTTGCAGGATATACCGAGGAAGCGATATGGGCATGAAATTCTTGAACTCTTCAAGGGAGAGGCTGGGATTGAGGTGAGGAGCAATTCGTCGCACTTTTTCACCGTTCGAGATGTGCAGATGCTCGATACCCTCAAGAAGTTCAGCTCCTCAAGAGAGTTCACCTTCGACTTCAGCAAGGACTGGGGGCCAAAAGAGTTTCAGGATAAGATTAAAGGGATGTTGATTCGCTATGAGAATGTTCTGGCGGGATTGAGGAAAATTCGGGATTCGGAAGAGGCGCGGGATCAGATGCTCTCGGCTCAATGGGATGACTTTGATAATCCATAATGAAATGTGAGCATGCTTCGCTGGGAGTATCGGCAGCGGCAGCGGGCGTCGAATCACGACAGATGCGGTTCGTGCCTCACCGCATCCTTCGCGGGCTGAACGCTGACCGCAGCGCCCCGGCTACAAGATCACCAAGTCGCGCTCGGCGCTGTCGCTCTACTCACACGCGAAGCGACAAACCCACCCCGGAGGCCCGCGCGCCTGCGCGGCCGCTCTCACTTCAATCCGCCGCAAGGCCCAAAAGCGGCGCCGCAGGCGCGGCGCCCTCCAGAAGCCACGCCGCCGGGATCGCCGAGTTGCACTCGGCGCTCTCGCTCTTCGACGGCCAAACCACATGCCCACCCCGGAAGGCCGCGCGCCGCGCGGCCGCTCTCACTTCAATCCGCCGCAAGGCTCAAAAGCGGCGCCGCAGGCGCGGCGCCCTCCATCAGCCACGCCGCCGGGATCGCCGAGTTGCACTCGGCGCTCTTGCTCTTCGCACCAACGGAGCGACACCCCACCCCGGAGGCCCGCGCGCCGCGCGGCCGCTCTTGTTTCAGCGTGCGGCAAAGCCTGCAAGCGTAGATACGATCAGATACCCAGGTAATTCAAAGCGACAGAACCACCGCCGGCCGAGACCTTCCGCGCGCTGGTGACACCTGTGTTCATTAGCCCCAATGCGTGCAGCCCCAACGCCAGACGCATTGCGTCAAACCGGTTCAATCCCCGCCCACACCGGAGCCCTGCCGTGAACCCCAGCACCTTCAAGGCCACCCTGCTCATCGCCACCGGTTTCGCCGCCGGCCTGCTCGTCGCCAACCTGCCCAAGGCCGTCGCCAACACCGACGACAGCCCGCCAGACATCGCGAAGAAGGAGTTCATGGTCTCGATCAACGAGATCAAGCAGAACTTCGTGTTCGGCGAGACCTTTGTTGGCTCATACCAACGTGAGGTAGTGCTGTCCGACGGCGAAAAGCGCAGCATCGAACTCACCCCGATGATCCACGACGGCATGCAAGTGGTCCGCTTCAAAGACACCGGCGGCCACACCTACATGGGCCTCAATGGCACCACCACCAACGGCACGCTGATGGTGCAGTTGCGGGATATGGCGGAGAGGAAGAGGCAGTTACGGGAGCAGGGGTGGGAGAGGTGAGGGTTTTCGGAGTGAGCGGTGACGTTTACGCGAGCGAAATTCAACAAGCGAGAAGTGCATCCGTCGCAGGAAGGTAGAGTCACGGCAGGTTTGGATCGTGCCTCAATGCACACCGCGCAACGTTGTTAAGCTTTCACTGCGCCGTGAGGCAAATCCGGGCGCCGAAGAATTTCTTGGAGGCTACCGTGACATCCGCTATTGATCAGTTACTATCCAACGCTAATCAATCAATTGATGGAGTTGGATTTCTCTTTGGCGCCGGTGCTTCATTTCAGGCAGGATACCCTTTAATGACCGTATTGACACGACAAGTCATTGCGGGTCTCAGCGCCTCTGAGAAATCAGATCTTGCTGTTGTGTTAAATGCGACAGGGCTGTCCTATGACGATGCAACGGCGACACCGAACATTGAGGAGATTGCTGACCTGACAATCGCGCATGCCCTCAATTCCGGAGATGCACGGTATGCGATTTTGGAGCAGCGTCTTAGAGAGTTAATAGTTGAGGTGCTTTTGTCAGTTGCGTCGCCAAACTTCGATAACCATGTACGATTTTTCGAAGGCCTAAAACGCCGAACGTTTGGTATGCCAACCACTGTATGGATATTTACGACCAACTACGACGTTTTGCTCGAGACCGCCGCGGCGCTCGCTGGTGTTCGTCTCGAAAATGGATTCTCCGGATCCACTACCGGTTTTCTGGATGTAAGTCGTTTTGATCAGATGTACGGCAACGGTGACGGACAGCGATTCTTGCCTTACAAAGGACTGGTCGTAAAGCTTGTTAAATTGCACGGCTCTCTTTCGTGGTACACGGATGGCGATCGTGTCTTGGAGCAACACCCCAGCTCGCTACCTCTAAACGTTACGCGCGTGATCGTGCTGCCACGGCGACGCAAGGTGATGGACACGTTGAGCCCACCATACGACCGGTTGTTCGCGCAAGCTAGCAGAACAATTGGCAGTGAATGTCGGTATCTCATAAGCTGCGGTTTCAGTTATGGCGATGACCACATTAACCAGAACATCCTGCTGCCTGCTCTCCGCGCTGGAAACTGTCGACTAACTGCTCTTTGCGGATTAGATCCGCCTGGACTGGTTCCCTTCAAGAAATTGCCTACGTTCACTGGTGCATTTCCGAACTACGGTTGGTCTAGAGGTATGCAAACGGCCGATAGCACTGCACTCTGGCAATTCGATCAATTCGTTCAGCAATTTTAGCAAAGGGGGACCAATGAATTATCAGATTGGCAAGGTCTGCGGTGTATCCGGCGACGAAATTCTCGTCAATGTTATCGATTACAAGAGCGATGCCACAGGCGAATCAGGCGTGCCCGAGAGCATGACGGTTCATCTTGCCAGTGACTTGGGTCCGGTTCCCGTCGTGATCGGTCAACCGGGGACGTTTGTGATTGTTGCGCTTCCTGCCGCTAGCCTGCTTTGCATGGTGGTAGGTATTACTATGCGGGAAGGAAAGGTGTCTGCGGCGGAATCAAAAGAAGCCCTGCACTCAGGGGCCCTGCTTCTCGATCCAACTTCGCGCTCCCTCGTGACGGTACCTGTCGGAACTATTGGCAGCACGGGTGCATTTGAGCGAGGCGCAGATGTATTGCCAACCGTAAATGCGCCGGTCTTTGCCGCATCACGCCAGCTAATTAGTTCGGTTTTCGCCAGTTATGCGGAAGGCGACTTCACACTTGGAACATTGTCCCTGCAGTCCGATCAGCCAGCGAAGATAAATCTTGACTCCTTCCTTTCAAGGCATGCCGCGATACTTGGTCAAACAGGAGGCGGGAAGTCTTGGACAGTTGCTTCTTTGCTTCAGAAAATATCGAATTTCGAACAGGCAACTGTGGTGTTGTTTGATCTTCATGGCGAATACTCCAGCGCATTCGCGAGCGACGCTGATGTAATTTCGGCCGCAGATCTAGAGCTTCCATATTGGTTGATGAACTCCGAAGAGATTCTGGGTCTGATGGTAGATCGTACTGAGTCGGCCGCACCAAATCAGATCGCAAAATTCAAGGAATTACTTCAGTCTGCCAAAGAGGCGCCTGAAGAAAATAGAGCGCTTGGGATAACAAAGATCACGATCGATACCCCTGTCTACTTCGATTTTGACGCGATACTTGGAGAGTTTCGACGCTTGGATACGCAGATGGTGCCTGGCGCCGGTTCGAATGTTAAGCAAGGACCGCTCTTTGGTCAATTTACGCGTCTGCTTATGAGAATTGATTCAAGGCTAAATGATCGTCGATATGATTTGATATTCAAGCCCAAAACGTATTTGACTAGCGCATCCATGGAAGACCTTTTCCGTCGCCTATTGGGCGAGAGAAGGGGTGACAGAAAAAAGATAGTGGTGATTGACCTAAGTCCTGTTCCTTTCGATGTTCGTGGATCAGTTATTTCGCTCATTCTTCGCTGTATATTCGACTTTGCCTATTGGTATAGGAGGGTCACCAAGGATCGGCATCCGATAGCAGTTTTCGCTGACGAAGCGCACATATATCTCAATGAGCGCGACGCGGCGTCGGAGGCAGCCCGCCACTCCGCAGAGCGAATAGCAAAAGAGGGACGCAAGTACGGCGTGAGCCTTACCGTAATCAGTCAACGCCCTCGTGAAGTCTCATCAACGATACTGTCGCAGTGCAACAGCTTTCTATGTCTCAGGATATCAAATCCGGAAGACCAGTCATACGTCAGGAGCCTTCTCCCTGATTCGGTTCGAGGAATCGCAAACTTGTTTTCAACTCTTCGGCGTGGTGAGTGCGTACTTTTAGGAGATTCAGTCCTCATGCCTACTCGTATTCGAATAGACATTCCAGATCCAAAGCCAGCCAGCGATGACGCTTCATTTTACAAGCATTGGACGGGAAAACCGGTTGAGATTGATTTTTCTGCGGTGCTCAAAGCATGGCGAAATCAAGAAGCCGGCGATTGACGCGCGCAAGGCGCACTCCCGGTAGGGCGGAACCGAATCGGCTCTATCGCGCGGATTCCGCAGATTGCCTCAATCCAGAGCGCCAGCCCCCCAAGGTAAGCATTCGCCCCGCCCCATGCTCGCGCAGCGCGCGATATTTCTGCCACTCGTTTAGATCGGCAGCAGCGCCTCATAGCGCGCATCTGCGTCGCTGCTTTCCGGATCGATCAGCGGC
>JALHRS010000087.1 GCA_022841325.1 Lysobacterales bacterium
GGTGCAGGTTGGGCTAAGCGAAGCGTGCCCAACGTCCGGCCCATCTGTTGGGCACGCTGCGCTTAGCCCAAGCTACGGTTCATACCCCGTGAGCGGTATCGGGCCGACACACGCGGCTCGCAAGAAGCCGAACAGGACGCCTCAGAATCGGAGCTTGCGCAACACTGCGCAAGCCTGCTCGACGGCCTCGCCACCCACATCCAGATGAGTCACGAAACGCACGGTCTTTGGACCAAACGCCGAGGCTCGGACGCCCTGCTCTTTCAGACTGGACAGAAAGTGCTCGGCGCTGAGCTCGCCAGCCAGGTCGAAAATGACGATATTGGTGTGCACCGGGCGGATGGTGGCGACATAGGGCTGCTGGGCAAGCACCGCAGCCAGTTGCCGGGCATGGGCGTGATCCTCGCGCAAGCGTTCGGTGTGATGCTTCAACGCATACAAACCCGCTGCCGCCAGGAATCCGATCTGGCGCATGCCACCACCGAAGCCCTTGCGCAACCGACGGGCCTTGGCGATGAAGGTCTTTGTCCCCAGCAGCAGCGAGCCCACCGGCGCACCCAGCCCTTTGGAGAGGCAGATCGAGAGACTGTCGAACTCGGCGCCCCACTCACGGGGAGACTCGCCGGTTTCCGCCAGCGCGTTGAACAATCGCGCTCCATCGAGGTGCAGGCCCAGACCGCGTTCATTGCAGAGCTGACGAATCGGACGCACCTGATCAATGGTGTAGTAGCTGCCGCCGGCGGCATTGCAGGTATTTTCCAGCACCACCAGTCGTGAACGTGGCAGCCAGTCGGCCGTCGGTTTGATCGCCGCCGCGACCTGGGCCGCATTCAGCCGTCCGTGGTCACCGGGAATGGTCTGGATGGCGATCTGCGAATGGAAGGCGTAACCGCCGTTCTCGTAGCGGAACACATGTGAGGTCTCCTCGCAGATCAGCTCATCCATGGGTTCGGTGTGAGCCTTGATGGCGATCTGGTTGCTCATCACGCCCGAGGGCATGAACAGCGCCGCTTCATGGCCGAAGAGATCGGCTGCGTAATCCTGCAGCGCATGCACGCCCGGATCTTCGTTGAACACATCGTCGCCGACTTCGGCGGCACACATGGCCGCGAGCATGCCCGGCGTCGGGCGGGTGACGGTATCGCTGATCAGGTCGATGGGCATGGTGGGATTGGGGAAAAGGAAGAAGGAAGAAGGAAAAGGGGTCGAGGCTGGAGAATAGCGGCAAGGTTGGATCCAGGACGGTACCCAGGAGCGGCGACGATGGGCATGCCGACGCCCAGGATCGTGGCTAAAGCCGCTCCCACAGTTGCGCGTGATGCCGAAGTCGGCGCTTGCCCGCTCTTACCAACAACCGACAACCGGCAACCGGCAACCGGCAACCAGCCGTCAAGCCGCCTGCATCGTCAGCCGCGTCGCCTCGGCCAGATCCACGCTGACCAGTCGCGACACGCCGGGTTCGCGCATGGTCACGCCGGCCAGCTGATTGGCGGCCTCCATCGTGACCTTGTTGTGCGAGACCACCAGGAACTGCACGCTCTTGCTCATCTCCAGCACCATCTGGCTGAAGCGGCCGACATTGGCTTCATCCAGCGGCGCATCGACCTCGTCCAGCAGACAGAAGGGCGCCGGATTCAGGCGGAAGATGGAGAACACCAGCGAGACCGCGGTCAGCGCTTTCTCGCCGCCGGAGAGCAGACCGATGCTGGCCGGCTTCTTTCCGGGCGGACGGGCGATGATGTTGACGCCGGTGGACAGCAGGTCCTCGCCGGTCAGCTCCAGATAGGCGTGTCCGCCACCAAAGAGGCGCGGGAACAGCTCCTGCACGCCGGTGTTGACCCGGTCGAAGGTCTCCTTGAAGCGCGTGCGGGTTTCGCGGTCGATCTTGCGGATCGCTTCTTCCAGCGTTTCCAGGGCTTCGGTCAGGTCGGCGTGCTGGGCATCGAGATAGGTCTTGCGCGTGGATTGTTCTTCCAGTTCCTGGATGGCCGCCAGATTGACCGGTTCCAGGCGCTTGATGCGCTGTTCCAGATCGACCAGACGGGCTTCCCAAGCCGGCAATGTCGCCTCCGGATTGAGCTCGGCCAGCACCGCCTCACGCTCGTAGCCCTCGGCGTGCATGGCCTCTTCCAGGGCCTCGGCCTTGATCCGGATGGCCTGCTCGGCCAGTTGCGCCTGACTCTTCTTCTCGCGCGCCTGGGCCAGCTGATGATCGATGCGCTGGCGCTCGAAATCCTGCTTGCGCAGACGCTGATCCAGCTGCTCCAGTTGCTGACGGGCGGCGCTCAGCTTCTGGTCGACGATCACGCGCTGGTCCAGATGCAGGCGCAGTTCTTCTTCCAGTTTGGGCAGTGGCTCATCGGTCTCGGCCAGTTGCTGTTGCAGCTGCACACGGCGACCTTCCAGCTGTGACAGCTGCAGCTCGATGCGCTCGATGGCGGCGGTCAGCGAACGCGCCGCAGTGCGTTTGGACTCAACCGACAGCGCCAGCTGACGCTCGCCTTCCTGCGCTTCGCGGGCGCCGGCACGCACGCTTTCGCGCGCCTGCGCCAGCTGCTGTCGCTCGTCTTCCAGTTGCTCGCGCTGCTCGGCCAGGGTTTCCAGCCTGGACATCTCGCCGTTGAGCTTGCCGCGCGCTTCCTTGACCTGCTGCTCGGCCTGGGCAATCTGCTCGGCCAGCTGCTCGCGCTCCCTGGCGATGGCCTCGCGGCGCTGCCGCTCCTGCTCGACCTTGCCTTCGTGACTGCGCACGCGGCCGGCAAAATCGGCCAGCTTGCGATGCGCCGCATACAGACTGGTCTGCGCCAGCTCGCGCATGCGTTCGGCATCGGCCAGGGCGCTGCGACTCTGGGCCAGCGAATCTTCCAGCTCGGCCGACCGCGCATCCATGGCCTCGATATTGGCCTTGAGCGCCTCGATCTCGCGACCGCGCTGAATCACGCCTTCGTGCCCCTGACTGCCGCGATCGATGCGCCGCCAGCCGGGCCCGAACCAATGGCCGTCGCGGGTCATGGCACTCTGATGCGGCGCCAGCGTGGGTGCCATCGAGCGCGCCGCGAATTCGTCCTCGACTGCGATGATGCCGCCCAGCCAGCTGGCCAGCGCCGCCGGTCCGCGGACTTTTTCCGCCAGGCAGCCTGGGGTCAGCAGCGCACTTGCGCCATTGGCATCCACCAGTGTCAACACGCCCTTGGGCAGGCTGGCGACATCGATCTCGCGGCTGGCCACCGCATCGATGACGATGGCTTCCAGGGCCATGCCCAGTGCCGTCTCCACGGCCGCTTCCCAACCGGGCTCGACCTGCAGCAAGGTGCCGAGTCTGGGCGCCTGCTGCAAACCCTGCTTGCTCAGCCAGGCACCGAGATCGCGCTTGTCCTCGCCCAGGGCGGCGTGTTGCAGGGCCTCCAGCGATGCCAGGCGTCCGCGCGCAGCGCTCAGCTGCTGGCGTTCCTGATTCAGTTGCGTCTGCGTGCCGCGCAGGGTCTGTTCGGCCCTGGACAAAGCCGATTTGCGCTCATCCAGTTCCGCCGACAGCGTCTCGACGGTGGCTTCTTCAGCAGCGAGTCCCTCGCGCAGCGCATTCAGCTCGTCGGCACTGCCACGCGAGCTCAGCATCGCGGTTTCCGAATCCAGGATTTCCCGGCGCTTCAGCGCCTGATGCACCTGCCGTTCCAGATAATCGATGCGGGTGCGCTCGACCTCGGCGGCCTTGGTGGCCTCACCCTGACTGCGATTGAGCAGATCGGCTCGGCTCTGCCACTGCGCCAGCGCGCCTTCCGCCGCAGCCAGTGCTTCGCTGCGTTCTTCAGCGGCGTCAGCCAGGGCGTTGAGCCTGGGCTCTTCGCGCTCGAGCGCCTGCTGCAGCATCTGCTCCTGCTCTCGATCCAGCCTGCCCTGCTCGCTCAGATGCTCGCGCTGGCCGGCCAGCTCGGCCAGTTCGCGCTTGAGGCGGGTCACGCTGTCACGGCGAAAATTCAGCTGCTGCTCGACCCGCGCGATTTCCGCGCCCACCTGATAATGCTCGGCCTGGACCGAGCGAAAAGCCTCGGCGGCCTCGCCATGCTGGGCCCGTGCGGCCTCGATTTCGGCCTCGTTGCGGGTCTGATCGGTGGCGAGCTGCTCCACCAGCAATTCGGTCTGGCGCAGCTTGGCTATTTCGGCCTCCAGCTGCTGTGCCAGCGCCCGCCAGGCCAGGGCCTTGGCCTCGGCATCCACCTTGCGCTGTTCGGCGCGCAGCTCGGTCCAGCGCTCGGCCTGCTTGGCCTGGCGGCGCAGATGTTCCAGATGCTTGTCGACCTCGTCGCTGACGTCCTTCAGACGTTCCAGATTCTCGCGCGTGGCGCGCATGCGCGACTCGGTTTCCTTGCGCCGCTCCTTGTACTTGGAGATGCCGGCGGCTTCTTCCAGATGCACCCGCAGGTCCTCGGGCGCCGCTTCGACGATCTGCGAAATCATGCCCTGTTCGATGATCGCGTAGGAACGCGGGCCTAGCCCGGTGCCCAGAAACAGATCGGTCACATCGCGGCGACGGCATTTGGTGCCGTTCAACCAGTACTGCGACTGACTGTCACGGCCGACCACGCGCCGTACCGAGATCTCGTTGTAAGCCGCGTATTCGCCGAGGATGCTGGCGTCGGAGTTGTCGAAGATCAGCTCCACCGAGGCCTGACCCACCGGTTTGCGCTCGGTGGTGCCATTGAAAATGACGTCGGTCATGGAATCGCCGCGCAAGCGGCTGGCGGCGGATTCACCCAGCACCCACTTGACGGCGTCGATGATATTGGACTTGCCACAGCCGTTCGGACCGACCACCGCCGTCATGTTGGTGGGCAGGTGCAAGGTCGTCGGGTCGACGAAGGACTTGAAACCGGCCAGTTTGACAGTGGCTAGACGCATTGCGCGGGCATTTCTCGAGGGACGGTGGCGAAGCCGGATGCCCTGGCGCCATCGACGGGCCCCGGCAATCGGACCGCGAACTATAGCACCGCGATCCCGAGCGCCAATTCGAGAGCCTGACCGCCAAGGGGCGTGAGCTCAGACAGGGGCAAACCAGTCTCCGCAGGGACTTGTTGCCGGGCTCAGGGGCGTTCATGCTGAACGCAACTGTTCCGATCGGGCGCTGCCATGGATACGCTGACTACCAGTGCCATCATCGCAGCCATTGTGCTGCTGGTGCTGGCTGCGCTGTTTCTTGGATTGCGACGCCGCCGGGCCAGGCTCGGGGAGCTGGCGCAACTGCCATCCCGGGTCACCAATCCGCGCCTTTACACGAAGCTGCGCAGCATTCGCGCCTGGGAGCTCAAGGCCGGCGAGGGCGTCCGCGCCTGCAACTGGGCGCGCGAAAGCGACGGTCAGCGTTTCCGCACCGAGCAGGCGGTACGGCTGCCGATTGCCGGCTGCGGGCGTACCTGCAAATGTGAGTATCTGCCAGTGACCGAAGCGCGGCGACGCCAGCGCCGGCGCCTGATCAATGACGAAACCGTGCTGAACATGGGTGCCGGCAAGGCCAGCGACAGACGCAACAAGGATGGCCGGCGCAAGGGCGATCATTGGGGCGGCGATCAACGCTGATGGGATGGGCGGAGCCCGCTCCCTCAGCACGCGGCAGCCCTCGTCCCTGGGATCGCCGACTTGCAGTCGGCGCTCGTGCTTTTCGCCTGTCCCGTTGTAGCGATCAAGATCAACCGCGCCGAGTGCAACTCGGCGTTGCCAATGCTGCGAGTGGCCGCGGTACGCCAATGGCGCCCTCTGAGCCTTGTTCGAAACCGACCGCAGGTGCGCCTTCGCCGTAGCTTGGCTACACCCTGAGCCCGTTCGCGGACGGAGTCCGCTCCCACAGTAGAAGCGACCGCTTTCCAGGTTTGCCAGTTGCGGCCTACCGAGAACCGGCAGCGCGGCCAGAAAACGCAGCTACGCCGCCCTCACCCTGGTCCGCCGCGGCGCCGAAGCCGGCACGTTCAGCAGCGCGCGCATCACCCGCAACAGCGCTTCCAGGTCATAGCGGTTGTGCTGCATGACGCGCAGCAGATCCCGGGTCTGGCCGGTGGCCAGGTATACGCGCCAGGCACGCGGCGCCTCGCTACCGGGAAGATCGAGACCACGCTCCTTGCCCAGCAACATGCGCTCGGCAGTGGTCAGCTTGCAGTTTGGCCAGGCGCTGCGGAAAGCCCGGCGCACCGGGTGCAACAGATCCCAGTGCCCGATGGCGGCCGATCCGGACTCGCGACCGTGCAGGGTTTCCAGCGTGCGCATGGCTGGCACATCGAAGGATTTGCCGTTGTAGCTGACCAGGTGTGCCGCACCAGCGCATTCACCCACCCAGGCATCCACCAGCGCGGCCTCGCCGCAAGGACTGGTCATCAGGTACTGGCGCATCACCCAGCCCTCGGAATCCCAGCGCAGGACCCCGAGCAGGAACACCTTGAGCCCTACCCCACCGCAAAGACCGCTGGTTTCGGTGTCAAACAGCCGCAGATTTTCGAGTGGCACTGCCAGATCCGGATCCCAGGGCGCTCGCAGCACATCGGGCAGATCCAGCCCTGCAAGCTTCAGGCGCAATGCGCTGACCCGAACTTCATGCAAACGCAGCCCGGGCGCGAGCTCCTGACCGGGAAGATCCGCGGGCCGGCTATCGGCCACCTGGCCACTGCGCTCGCGCGCGAGCAGTCGTAATCGACCCAGGCGTTCAGCCCATTCAGGATCTGGCGGGGGCAGCGTTGCAGGCGCTGGCCTTCGGCCGCTGAGCTGCCCCAGTCGTTGGCGCAGATCCATGCTGCCCGACTCCTGGTCCCGGATCCGCGCGTTAGTGCCGGCTTGCCGTCGCCGGCACGGCGTCGACCAGTGCAGGCATCGACGCGCCGCTCCGGTGCTTCAGCAAGGCCAGCACCCGCAGCGCGCTGCCCTTGGGCGAACGCTGCTCGTCGGTGCTGAGTATCGGCCCGACACAGGCCGGACAGCCCGGGCCGCACCGGCAACCGGAAATCAGACCGATGGCCGCCGTCACCAGTTCTTCGCGCCGCTCGAACAGCGGCCTGGACAGGCCGATGCCACCCGGGTAGTTGTCGTACAGATAGACCGCAGGCGCGAAGCTCGCCAGTGTCTCGACGTCGAGCGCCTCGCCACCCGGCCCCCGCAACTCGCCGCGACCCTTGCTCGACACCTGGGCCGACCAATCGTTGTCGCCACTGCCTACCGCCTTGCCCAGATCCCGCGGCTCGCACATGGACAGCAGCGTGGCCACCGTATGCAGTGCGTATGCCGCGCCCAGGAAGCCGTCCAGCGCTTCGAATCGGGTCTTGAAAGCGCGATCGATGGCGTCGGGTGACAGGCGCCACCAGACCGAGGTGGTCTGCAACTCCTGATCCGGCAGATTCACCGGTCCGTAGCCGATGTTCTCGTGGCTGTAGTAGCGGATCTTCTTGTAGCCCGTGACCCGTCGAACCACGTGCACCTCTCCGTGCTGGGCCGCACCCTCGCCGGAATCGGCCTGACCAAACTCGGCCAGGGGCTTCAGCCGCGTGTAATCGATGGCATCGGTGTAGTAATCGACATGGGTGCGCGTGACATAGGCCTTGCGACCGACCCAGTCCAGTTTTTCGACCTGCCAGGGCACCGATTGCACCATGTAGATCGCGCCTTCATAGAGCGTCAGCGCCGCCGACGAAAAATCGACTTCGGCGATGATGTTCTGCTTGCCGGCGGTGCGGTCGACCACCACGAAATTACCGTCGGCCACCGAGCGCAGATTGACCGCACCGGCAGGGTAGCTGTCGTCGATCCAGTGCCAGCGGATGCCATCCCGGTGCAGCACGCCCTCTTCAGCCAGATATTCGAGGAATTCGCGGATATCGCGCTCGCCATAGCGATCACTGTCGGTAAATGGCAGCTCGAAGGCGGCACAGCGGATATGGTCGAGCAGGATCAGCAGCTGGTCCGGATCGATGCGCGCATGCTCGGGTGACTGTTCCAGAAAATAGGCCGGGTTGCGCACCACGAACTGATCCAGCGCTTCGCTGCTGGCGACCAGCACACCCAGCGCCGATTGCTGCCGGCGCCCCGCTCGGCCGAGGCGCTGGCGGGTGGCGGCAATGCTGCCGGGATAGCCACACAGCAGGGCCACATCAAGCGCACCGATATCGACGCCCAGTTCCAGTGCCGAGGTCGAGACGATGGCATCGATGGACCCGGCGCGCATCAGCCGTTCGGTGAGCCGACGCTCTTCGGGCAGGTAACCGCCGCGATAGGCGCGCACCCGCGCCGGCTTGCGCGGATCGTGATCGAAGACATCCTTCAGATACTTGGTGAGCACCTCGACCATCAGCCGCGACTGCGCGAACAGAATGGCCTTGAGCCCGGCCTTGACGCTCATCCGCGCCAGCTTGCTCACCTGAGAGCGCGCCGAGGCACGAATGCCGAGGTCGGGATTGATTGGCGGCGGATTCCAGAACAACAGATGGCTGGCACCGCGCGGCGCACCGCTGTCGGTTACCGCCTGCATGGGCATGCCGGTGAGGGCCTGTGCGTGCTCGCGCGGATTGCCGATGGTGGCCGAGCAGCAGATGTACTGCGGGCGCACGCCGTAGAAGGCGCAGACGCGCTGCAGCCGACGCAGCACATTGGCGACATGGGCGCCAAACACGCCGCGGTAGCTGTGCACCTCGTCGATGACGATGTAGCGCAACGACTGGAAGAACTGCGCCCATTTGGTGTGGTGCGGCAGGATCGCCTGATGCAGCATGTCCGGGTTGGTGACCACGACATCGCCCTTGGTGCGCACCGCCTGGCGCGCGTCGGACGGCGTATCTCCATCAAAGGTGTAGGCGCGCACGCCGAGCTCACCGGCGCGGTTGAGTTCCATCAGTTCCGCCACCTGATCCTGTGCCAGAGCCTTGGTGGGAAACAGGTACAGGGCCTTGGCCTGATGCTGCAGCGCGGCGTTGAGCACTGGACCGTTGAAGCACAGGGTCTTTCCCGAGGCCGTGGGCGTGGCCACCACGCAATGCCCGCCCTCGTCCAGCAATCGCCAGGCCTCGGCCTGATGGCTGTAGAGCTCGCGCACGCCGCGTGATTGCAGCGCCTGCCGCAGCCGTGCGTCCAGGCTGTCGGGTATGGGCGCGTAGCTGCCGATCTGCGCCGGCGTCACCGCTTCGGCGGTGATGCAGCCCCGGTACTTGCGCTTGAGCCTGGCTGCCAAGGCTGCCACCCGGTCGGGTGCCGGAGTTTCAGGCGCTCCAAATCCAGACTCGACATCTGACAGTACGGCGTTTAAGCTCACGGTTCGTTCTCTTTTCGTTCTCCCGATGACTCAGCGTAGAGAACCAATGGAAAACACGCAAGTGCTTTCTTTGACCCCAGGGCAACGCCAGCTCTATCAGCATCTGCTCAAACGCCATGAGGATGGCGCTGACCCGGCGACGCTGGATCAGCTGTGCGCAGAACTCGGGCTGGCCTCGCGCGGCTCATTGCACAAGCAGGTCAGCGCGCTGATCGCGGCGGAACTGGTCGAGCCCATGGATGGCAAACAGCGCGGCGTGCGCTTGCGCCACTCGCCACCCGGCGAGAACGAGTACGAGGGCACCCTGCCCCTGCTTGGCCGCATCGCCGCCGGCAGGCCGATCGAAGCCATGGCTTCCGACGAGCGCATCGCGGTTCCGCCAACGATGCAACCCCGCGGCGCCGGTTACGTGCTGCAGGTGCGCGGCGAGTCGATGCGCGACATCGGCGTGCACGATGGCGACCTGGTGATCATCGAATCGCGCGATCAGGCCCGGGCGGGCGAAATCGTGGTGGCCCTGATCGATGGCGAAGCGGCCACACTCAAGCGCCTGCGGCCGCGATCCGGCTGGATCGAACTGGAATCGGAAAATCCCGATCATCCAACACAGCGCTACGAGCCCGAGCGCGTGCAGATCCAGGGCGTGCTGGTAGGGCTGATGCGGCGCTATTGAGCGTGGCCGTGGTTCATGGCCCGTGGGCGGTTTCTGGGCGAAACAGGTGGGTCGCGATGAACAGTGTTCTTTGTGCTTCGAGATTTTGCTGTGGAGGGCGCCGCGCTGCGGCGCCGCTTTGCCTGGCCCGGAGATCAAGAGCGGCCGCGCAGGCGCGCGTCCCTCCTCAAAGCCGCTCCGATCCAGCAAGGTGGTTCATGGCGCGTGGGCATGGCTCTCCATCAACCCATATCCTAAGTTGTTGATGCGTCATTGCGAGGAGCGCGCCTTTAGCCGCGAGCGCAGCGTGGCGGGACGAAGCAATCCAGGGTAGCGCCGCACGCCCCTGGATTGCTTCCCCCGGATCAAGTCCGGGGTCGCAATGACGCATGGGGTTCATGGCCAGAGCGCAATTTCGGGCCGAAACTGGTGGCTCGCATTGACGCCAAGACTTGAGGTTGAGGTTCATGCGCAGCCGCTTGTTGCGCCTGTGTAAAGATCCGGTTCAGTCCAGCTGAACGCCTGGAATCGAGCATGCAACCTTTGCCTTCCCGGAGGCTCAGAATCGGAGTCGCAACAACCACCCAGTGAGGACATTCAAGATGCAAATCCAGGTGATTGATCAACTGCAGGCCGACCCCCAGAGACTGCGTGCGATGTTCGTGGTCAGAGCCCTCCGAGCGCTCGATCGCATGGCGCCAGGCATCCTCAAGCTGGTCGGCAAGTTCCGTGATCTGAATGGCCCCAAGGGCGGCGTCGACCACGCCTGCAGCATCGAAGTTGCACTGCGCGATGGCACGCATTTCCGCGCTGAAGCGCGCTCGGCACAACTGCTGGAAGCGCTGGACGGCGCCCTGGCGCGTCTGGTGCGTCGCATCGACGCCGCGAACAAGCGCCAATTGAGCAAGCGTCGCAGCGGTTTGCTGGCGCTGGATGCGGGCTAGGCGGTATTCCTGACTTTGCTGTGGGAGCGGGCTCTGCCCGCGACTATGTCAGCTGACGCTGAGGCCAGCCAGATCGCGGACAGAGTCCGCTCCCACGGAGGAGCGGGCATGTCCGCAGCAGGTGGCGCGATGCCGATCCACCCTTGCGGCTGAAAAGCGATACTCCGAAGCCTTCTGCAGCGGAGTCCCAGGGTGAGCCTCTCTGATCGACGGGTGATTGCGCCGCCGCTGGCTCGCGCGGACTTGCCCATTGCGACGCCCCACTGAATCCGTCGGGCACTCAGGCCTTTGTGCTTTGTCCATCCGCGCAAGAACAATCCTGGATCTGCGTCCGCGCTGACATGCGTTATCGCGACCCGCCCAGCACTATGCGCAGTTCGGGCATCCCAAGACGAAGCTCTATCGAGGCTGCGCGGTCAACGCAGCGCCACATTCCCCGCCATCGGCCGAAATGCCGATTCATCGGGAAACTCGCTGCGCACCGGCAGGTCGGCCAGCGCCATGCGGTTCGGCGCCTTCGGTGTGGAATCGTCGTAGGCAGCCTTGGACGCCAACTGCGCCGCCTTGTGCGCGATCCGGCACAGATGCCCGCTGTCGTAGAAGGAGCTGTACTTGATCCAGCGTGGCCCGCCGGTCTTGCCCTTCGGCGCGATGCCCTTGCGGCCAGGCCCGGGCCCGGCAAACAGCGGTACCCACAGCGCATCCTTGGGATTGGCTTCGATGCAGACGTAGAACTGCTGCGGCGAGTATTCGACGTCATCGGTGCCAGTGAAGCTGGCGCCGTCGGATGCGAGAGTCTGCGGGTCAAAGCGCAGCACCAGACCTGGTGCATGGACGTGCGGCATGTGCATCCTTGAGTGGGTGTGCCGGCGGCGCCGGCTGCCGCATTGTAGCCCCCGCAAGCCCACTGACGTTGGCACTGTTGCCGAGCGCTGCAATCGCTATGCGTTCTGCTCGGTCAACGCGCGCCTGAACTCGCCCGCGGCCTCGATCATGAACCCGCAGCACATGCTGTAGATGTGCTCGACGATCCAGGGATTGCGTCGACGCCCCTGGTCCAGCGCGGCATTGGCATAACTGAGGCAGGCCTGAGTTCCATCCCGCGCCAGCGACATCCGATCATCGGCGTCGGTCAGGCGGATGTAGCGCACTCGAGCAACCCAGTCCCTGGGCGCGTGGAACGTTTCGGGCTGCGATGCCCGAGCCGGTGCTGGAGTGATTCGCAGTAGCCGACCCAATGCCGGTAAGCCGCTGCACGGCCGCTGTTGTTCCTCCGTGCACGGCAGAAAAGAGCGGCGCCGCCGCGCGGCGCCCTCCACGGAGACCCTCTCAGTTCGGTGCAGGAGCGGCGCCGCAGCGCGGCGCCCTCCACGCAAACCCTGTCAGTTCGGTGCAGGAGCGGCGCCGCGGCGCGGCGCCCTCCACCAGCGCGATACCGATGACCGGCAGCACTTTGCCTCGGGGGTGTCGAAACATCTCCCCGAAACCCGAGTTACTCAGGTGTCGAGAGGTCAGCCCGATAGCGCATCACCGTGTAGGTGGTGTTTTCGACGTTCGCGCCGAAGTCCTCGAGCACGGCCCTGGCCGCATCTTCCGAACCCAGCGACTTGGCCAGCAGCGCGGCGGCAGACATTTCAGGGTCAGCCATGTCGGCGTAGTCACTGAAGCCATTCACCAGACTCATGCCTCCGTGACCGCCGATGCGGAAACTCACCGCCCAGTGCTCGGTCCACGACTGTTCGACGGCAGCCTTCTTCACGGCCTCGATCGCGGCCTTCACCTTCGACCATCCACCTGGCTTGATGTTGCGGTGTGACACGCCGTAGAACTTGTAGCTCTCCGAGCCCTTCCAGTTGCTCAGATCAGGATCGACTTCTGACAGGTAGTGTTCGTAGCGAGCCACATGCGGTCCGACCGAGCGACCGAATTCTTCAGAGGCCTTGGACTTGGTGCTCCATGCCTCCTCGGCATCCAGATCGGCCCAATGATGGCCACCGGAACGGATTACGTAATAGGTCAGGTCTTTGCCAACCACCGGCTGATACATGCGCCAGCTGAAGGGATCTCCCGCCTGCTTGCGCCAGGCCACATGAGCCTTGAGTGCAGCCTCGAATTCGTCTTCTTGACCGGCGACCGGAACCATGATCCATTCACTGGCGATATTGCCGGGCTTCTCATCGGCGGCCAGTGCTGTCTGCGGAAACGTCAGCAAACAAAAAACGGCGAATACCAGCAGCGCGCGCAGTGGATTCTGAGTTCGATGCATGTAGTCCTCCTTTCAATCGCGATTCGGCGATTGGGGTGCCTGGGCACCCCCCCGGGCGCCGGCAGACACCCGTCAGAGGGTACGCCCCTTTGCCAGTCACGCCAACTTCACGACTTTCCTTGCGTCGCGACCGTCACCCGCGATGATCCAGCGACCAGGGACTCCCAGCGACGAGAGTTTCTAGTCGTCACGCCAATGACGGGCGCCTAGAAATATCAAACGCAGTTGGCGCACGAAGTTCTCGACCAGCTCGGTCTCCTGGCGTGATCGACCCTGCGGCAGATCGAGAATGTCGGAGGCGGCGTTGAGCATGGTGGTGACTACCAGGCCACAGATCATCTGCAGGCTGGCACTGGAGAGATCGGGCAAGGTTCCCAGCGCGCGCAGATCCTGCGCCATCTCCGAGGCGAAATGACTCTCTTCCGTGCGGATGGCCTCGCGGATGACCCTGGACCCGCCGCCGCGTTCGCCGGCGATGAAGCGGAAGACCAGACTGCGTTCCTCGACGAAGCGTTTGTAGATCAACACCGATCCACGAAGCATGTCGGTGGGTGGCACACCGTCCCGACGGGCCTCGCGCAGCAGGCGTCTGAGGGTGACTCCGCCCATCTCGACCAGGGCCAGGCCGAGTTCATCCAGATCCCGGAAATGTCGATAGAAAGCCGCGGGAACGATGCCAGCCTCACGAGTGATTTCGCGCAGCGAGAGTGAGGTGAAGCCGCGACCTTGACCCAGCAGCACCAGCGCCGCCTCGATCAGATGCAGACGCGTGCGTTCCTTGCGTTCGCCGCGGGTGCCCGCCGCCTCGCCCTCGACACGCGGCGCTCTCTTGGTGACGGGCAATTCCTTTCCCCTGATGACGTCGAAATCCGTCGTCAGTATAGGCCCTGGCCCAGAATCCCGGCCTCTGGAGTCGCTGCTCCAATTATTTGGGTGAACATGTGTTCACTCATTTGGAACGCGAGCGCCATGATCCAGACCGAATCGACAGCTGCCAAACCATCTCTGCGACAGTGGTTGCGGCATCCGGCATGGGCACCGCTGAACGATCCCGCCGCCTGGCAGCGCCTGACCACGGCAATCAACCCGCTGTGGACCCTGGGCGAGGTGCGGGCCCGCGTTATTCGCAATGTGATCGAAACACAGGACACTCGCAGCCTGTGGCTCAAGCCCAATCGTCATTTCCGCGGCTTCAGGCCCGGCCAGCACCTGATGCTGGAACTGGAGATTGCCGGGGTCAGGCATGCGCGCTGCTTCAGCCTGTCGGCAGCGCCGCGCCCGGATGGACTGCTCAGGCTGACCATCAAGGCCAGGGAAGGTGGACGGGTGTCGATGGCCGCCCACCAGCTTGAGCCCGGTCAGATCGTGCGGATCAGCCAGGCCAGCGGCGAGTTCGCAGCCAAATCCAGTCCGGCACGCCTGCTGCTGATCAGTGCCGGCAGCGGAATCACGCCGATGCTTGCGATCCTGGACGGTCTGGCTGCCGTCTCTGCGCATACCGATGTCCATCTGGTCCATGGCGCCAGGACGCCCAGCGACTGGATTGGTGCCGACGAACTCAAGCTGCGCGCCGCGCAATTGCCCGGACTGAAGATTCACTTCCACGGCAGCGATGTCTTGGGTCGTTGGCGTCCCCAGGACCTGTCCACACTGGTGCCGGACTGGTCCGAGCGCGACGCCCTGCTCTGTGGTCCCGACGCCTTCATGCAAGCCGTTGAGACGCACTACGCCACGGCCGGCTTGTCGGAGCGACTGCTCAGCGAGAGTTTCGGACGCCGCGCGGCGCCGCTGGATCCTTCTGCCAGCCGCCATGCGGTGACCCATGGAAAACCGGAACAGATGTTCACTGCAAACAGCGGACAGAGTCTGCTGGAGGCCGCCGAGGCGGCCGGCTTGCAGCCCCGTTTCGGTTGCCGGCGCGGCATCTGCATGAGCTGCCAGTGCCGCAAGCACTCGGGCACGGTCAAGAACCTGCTCACCGGTCAGCTGTCCTCGCCCGGTGAGGAACTGATCCAGTTGTGTATCTCAACCCCGCAAAGCGCTGTTGAACTGGCGCTGTGAACCCAAGGACCTGCCAATGAATCCTAAAACACGATTGAGCCCCGAGCATCTGGCCAGCTTTGAAGCTGAACTCGACGCACTGCGGATGCAGGTGGTCAACGACCTGGGTGACAGCGATGCCCGTCACATCCGGCGCATGCGCGCCACCGCCCAGGGCGCCGCCATCGGCGGACGGGGGCTGCTGATGTTCGGCTTCGGGCCGATCAGCTGGGTGCTGGGCGTGATCAGCCTAGCTTTCGCCAAGATTCTCGAGAACATGGAGATCGGCCACAACGTCATGCACGGTCAGTACGACTGGATGAACGATCCCAGCCTGAATTCCCAGAGCTACGAATGGGACATCGTCTGCGATGGCGATCACTGGCGCCATTCGCACAATGTCGAGCACCACGATCACACCAATGTGCTGGGCAAGGATCACGACTATGGCTACGGCATGCTGCGTCTGACCGAGGCCCAGCGCTGGTCACCGGCCGCGCTGTTCCAGCCCTTCTGGTATCTGCTGCTGGCGATCAACTTCCAGTGGGGCGTGGCCATCCACGACCTCAAGATCGGACGCTGGTTCAAGGGCCGCATCAGCGGCTCGGAACTGGCCACCCGCTCGCGTCCCTTCCTGCGCAAGGCCGGCCTGCAGCTGTTCAAGGACTATGTGCTGTTTCCGGCACTGGCCTTCTGGCAGTGGCAACGCGTGCTGCTCGGCAACCTCGCCGCCAACCTGATCCGCAATGTGTGGACCAACGCCATCATCTTCTGCGGTCATTTCACCACCGAAGCCCACATCTTCACGCGGGCGGAGGTCGAAGGCGAAAGCCGCGGTCATTGGTATCTGCGCCAGATCCAGGGCTCCAGCAATCTGGAAGGCGGTCGCTGGTTCCACCTGATGAGCGGCCATCTCAGCCACCAGATCGAACATCATCTGTTCCCGGACATCCCGGCGCCACGCTACACCGAGATGGCCCCGAAAGTGCGCGAGATCTGCGCCCGCTACGGCGTCTACTACAACACCGGCGGCTTCTGGAGCCAGTACGGCGGCGTGCTCGCACGCATCTTCCGCCACGCCCTGCCGACACGGGCCCGCAGCCTCGAAGCAGCGCCAGGTGTGTAGGAGCGACCTCGCGTCGCGACCGCCGGCCTTCGCGTCCTGATTCGGGAGCGACCTCGCGTCGCGACTACCGGCGACAATCCTGCGCTGAGGCAGAACCAGGCCAGAAGCGGGACGCAGAGAACGCGAAGGAAAAGCAGAGAGGACGCGAAGAAGAGCGTTCGGATGTCCAATGCGCGGTGACATGCTCGGAATGTGCAGGACCTTGGCCAGCCCGATCACGTGCAGCAGCCAGTCGCAGCGGCTTTGAGGTGGGACGCGCGCCTGCGCGTCCGCTGTTGCCCCGCGCAAAGCGGCGCCGCGGCGCGGCGCCCTCCAGGGCAGCGGATCTGCGCTTGGTGACGCGAACCCTAAGGCGCCGACTCGCGCACCGTGAACTTGACCAGCTGCTGCTCGTCTTCACACAAGTTCAGCGCCACATCGATCTGGTCACCGGCCTTGAAGCTGCGCTTGGGTCCGATCAGCATCAGATGATTGCCGCCGGGCGCCAGCTTGATTTCCTGACCCACCTTCACCTCGATCAGCTCCAGCTTGCGCATCTGCATGACGCCGCCATCCATGCTCATGCTGTGCAGCTCGGCCTTGTCGAAGTCGGCCGAGCTGGCGCCCTGGACCAGCACCGACTGCTCGCTGCTGTTCGACAGCGTCAGATAGCCGGCCATGACCGCCGCCCCCGGTGGCGCCAGGCGCACCCAGGCATCGGCCGTGGTCAGTTCTCCGCAGGCCCAGGCCTGACTGCCGCACATCATCCCTGCAACCAGCAACCATCTCGTCTTCATTCGATGAACTCCCTTGAGCGTGAATTCCATGCACCGATGTTATGTTCGGGCACCTGAACCTGCCACCGGTGAACCGCATGCTGGACAAGATCAAGCACGGAGACATTCTGGAACTGCGTCTGGCCCGGCCGCCGGTCAATGCGCTGTCGCCCGAACTCATTGCGATGCTGCACCAGTCGGTGCGGGCGGCGCCCGACAGCGGCGCGCGCGCCGTGGTGATCTCTGCCGGGCCGGGCCTGTTCAGTGCTGGCCTCGATGTGCCGGCCCTGCTCAAGCTGGACAAGGCCGGCATGCTGGCGATGTGGGCCGATTTCTTCGGCGTGCTCAGCGCCATTGCCTGCTCACCGATCCCGACTGTCGCCGCCATCACTGGCCACAGCCCGGCGGGCGGCACCGTGGTCGCGCTCAACTGCGACTACCGGGTCATGGCGGACGGTCCGTTCAAACTCGGCCTCAACGAAACCCAGGTCGGCCTGGCGCTGCCCACCGCGATCCTGGCCTCCTTGCGCCGGCTGCTGGGCCCGCATCAGGCCGAGCGCCATATCGTGGCCGGCAACATGATCGATGCCGCCGAAGCCGCGCGGATTGGTCTGGTGGACGAGCTGGTGGCGCCGGAACAGGTGATCCCGCGGGCACTGGAATGGTGCCGTTTCCACCTCGGCCTGCCTGCGCGGGCCATGCGCATCAACCGCGAATCGGCCCGCGCCGACCTGCGCGCGATCTATCAGACGCCGAAGGCGGATCAGGTCGACGAGTTCGTGGAAGGCTGGTTCCATCCGGAAACGCAGTCGGTGCTGCAGGCGCTGGTCGCACGTCTCAAGGCCCGCGGATAATCGGCATCCGAAGCACCCGCCTAGATCATTGAAGCCCGGCCTTGGTAGGTCACGTTGCCCGCGCAGCGGGCTACGTGACGGCCCGGCTCGCGGAGTTGCTGTCACGTAGCCCGCTGCGGGGGCAACGTGACCTACTTCAGCACCTCTGACACACTGGACCGCCCCAGCCACGGCAACATCACGGCTTCACCTCGCTACTGACAAGCTGCCCGACATGGATATCAATGTCTCCGGCCT
>JALHRS010000088.1 GCA_022841325.1 Lysobacterales bacterium
GGGGGCGTCCGTAGATGCCTGAGTTGTTCGACTTCTGGTAGCCGAACTGCGCGAACGTCGCCACGTCCTGCCGGTCGCCTGAGATCGGCACCATCACCAGCCCTTGCTGGTGTGCCACAAAAATCGCGCCTTCCCAGTAGGCGATGGCGCCGCAGTTGTTATGGTCGAGCGCCAGTTCAAACCACTTCGAGATATTTGGCGCGTACCCGAGGCCGTCCACCGCGTGCACGCCGTTGGACTTGCCAAACCAGGCCGTGCGATTGGCGACCACGATGTTCTGAATCGGGTAGTTCGCGTCACCCACGGTGGTGATCGAAGACCAGTTCGCGGAGACTTTCGGGTCGCCAGCGACGTGGTAAAAGCCGGGGGTGGCAGGGTCGGTGCCGAGCATCCGATAGCCACCCGTGCCGCCAGATCCGGCCGCTCCGCCCGTCGCCAGCGCGTTGCCGAGCACCCAGTACACGGTAGCGAGTCGCGCCCGCTCAGTCCCGGCCGCCCCCGTGTTCCAGGTGGTCCCCGTGTACTCCTTGATGCCGGCCGTGCCATAGCAGGAGACGTAGGCGCGGACGGCTCCCGTGCCGCTGAAGATGGCGGCGTTGGCCGTCTCGACACCCGCCCCGAAGTCGACGCCGATCTGCGGAGTATCGACGCCGTTCGGGACGTAGATCATCCACTGTTTGCCCGTCGTGAACCAGGCGTCCTGCGCCGTCCCCCACTCGAACATATCGAAGATCCGACCGCCGGTGGCTGCGGCAATCGCGGCCGGCAGCGCCACCTCGGTCAGTTTCCCCGCCGGCATGACGCTGCCGTCTTTGCGCAGCCAGACGTTCTCGCCGTGCGAGCAGCCGCCCTGCGACGCGGACAGCGGCGTCTCGATGCTCCAGCCTGCCCCGGCCGGCCCGTTCTGCCAGTACCAGCGCTTCTCTTCAAACGGCCGAGACGGCAGATAGTCCACGCCGATCTGGGCCGGCGACTGCTTGCCATTCTTGACCGGCCGTTGCAGCATCAGCCCGATGGGGCGGTCGGTCGCGTCGGACGGGATCAGGCTGATGTCGTAGTTGGAGTCACTTTTCCTGAGGCGCGCCATCGGTTACGCCTGCCACCGGCGCGTCGGCTGCCGCCAGCGCGTGTTCACCACCGGGTCCAACCGTGGCACGCCGTCATACGGGCCTCTGGGCTGCTGGTCGCGCAGCAAGCGGCTCGCCCGCTGCCCCCACATCTCGGCCTTCACGAGCCACTGGCCGACCTCCTGGCCTGGCGCGTGGTGTTCGGCCAGATTGGCGTACAGCAACGCCTTGCCGACACACACGATGTCCTCGATGTCGGACAGGCACTCGTCTTGCAATGACCCCAACCCGGCGCTCTGGGTGGTCTGATCGACCCACTCCCCGGTAACCGAGACGGCCGGCGCACTGGTGTACCCTGTGCCTGCCGCCGTCACGTTGAAGGCGCTGATGGCTCCACTGGTCAACGTCGCCGTGGCCGTCGCGCCCGTGCCACCGCCACCGGAGAGCGTGACGGTGGGGGCCACGGTGTACACCCCGCCAGCGATCACGCTGATACTGCCGACCGTGGTCCCTGACAGCACCGCCGACCCAATCCCGTAACTTTTGATCCGTGAGTTGGCCGGCCGCCGCACCCGCACGGTGAAGTCCTGGCCGGTCGTCCAGGGAGCGGACGGGAACAGCAAGCGCCGCGTCTCGCCGTCGCCCAGCCACTCGTAGCGGTACTGGGTCAACTGTGGCTCATCGTCGGCATTTCTCACCGGGTCGTACACCCCGAGGATCACGTCCTCAGAGGTGAACCACGGCCAGGTGGTCGTATTGACGGTGTAGTGCTTCTGGTCCGTCACGCCAGCGATGGTCAGCGTATCGCGGACTTTGAGCCGTTGGAGCGCCTGGTTGATGATCTCGCGGTATCCAGCACGGTCAAGCCGCCGGTACGCGGGAATCCTCCCGAACAACGAGAAGGTCACGCCAGACGCCACCGCGTTGGTGAAGGCGTCGGCTGTCGTGATGGTCCCGGACACGTTGGTCAGGCCATTGCGGCGAACGTGCCGCATCTCCCCCGCGTTGTTCCCGTTTTCGATTAGGACGGTGGCGCCTTCAGCGTGCGACGCTGCCAGATTGCTATTAACCAGTTCGGTCGATACCAGCGTGGTCGTGGTCCCGGCCGAGGTGGTCAAAAATGAGCCAAAGTCTCCCGTTTCCTCGGCCAATCTCTTCATGGCTTCGAGTAGCGTTGGCACGGGTGGTGGCTCCTAGACGCAAAAGGGGCCGCCTCCTGGTGTGGAAGCGGCCCCGACGACGGTACAGATGGACGGACTGGTCAGCCCTTGCGGGTGGGCGGCGACTTGACCGTGCGGTCCACGGTGATGTTGCCACTGCCCTTTCTGGTCATGCCCTCGCCGCCGCTGCCACCCGGGCCGGGCGGCGACATCAGCTTGATGCTCGGGGTCTTCGACACGTCACGGGTGACCGTGATGTTGCCGCTCCCCTTCTTCGCGATGTTGCCCACGGTGGGCCTCCTTAGTTGTTGACGTTATCCAGCGGGATCAGCACGACGCTGCACCCCTGGAAGACGCCGGTCCCGCCAATCGTGTAGCCGATGTGCAGGTACGGGTTGGCCGTGTCCACACGGAACGCCGCCGTCCGCACCGCCGAAGCCGCCACCGCCGTCGAACTGTCAGGGTTGGGCGGGCCAAACGCGATGGCGCCCGAGATCGGCGCGATCTGCGGGAACGTCGCGATCACGTTGCCCGTGCCTGAGTTGGTCGCCGCCGAGCGGATGGTCATGTCGAGCGTGGGCGAGGTGCCGGCCACGGTGTACGGGCCGAGGTGCAACTCGGCAATGTACATGCGGTTCGGCGCCACGGCCGACCCTGCGCGGGTCGCGTTGTTGGCGCCGGCAATCGTCTCGCGCGGGTCGGCTGCCGTGCCGCTCAGCCAGAGCTGGGAGTCGTAGGCCACCAGATCACCCCCTTCAGGGCGTTGGCGAGGTCAGCCCTCGGAGGGCGGAGCCTCGATTTCAATGCTGCTGTCGTCCGACATGGCGCCCATGTTGTCGGGGTGTTCCCGCTCAACCTTGACGCCTGCCCGAATCCAGCCCAGTTGCGGCGAGTAGAAGTCAAGCCCGAGGTCGCGCGCCTGCTCCAGCGTCATGCCCGGGGGCGCAACGTGGCGCTCGCGCGTGCGGAACCGAACGCCCGTCACTGCCCCGGTACTGTCGAAGACGTAGGACTGCCCATCGCCAGCGTGACGGCGGACCTTCCGCACCAACTCGCGGCGGTCGTTCCAGTACGCGCCGGCCGCTTCCAACATTGGGTCCAGCGGCAGCGTGACGCCGTAACTCGGCGGACGCTGGTCGGTGGCCTCGCGCTGGTCGGTGCGCCGGGCGACAGGAGCCGTCGCCGCGAGATAGTCCGGAATGCCATCGGCCTGAGAAACCTTTGTGGGCATGACGCTTCGGTCCTTTCGGGTCTTCTACGCGTTCGTGACGCCACGAAGGCGTGCAGCGGCGCGCGGGTGCTTGATCGCCATGCCTGGGTAGAACTCGATCCGCCCAAGATGGCGCGGCGCGGCCTGGATCTCGCCGAAGTCCGTGACTTCGATCATCTTGCCGCCCAGCGTGCTGTTGTAGATGCCGTGCACGGCGTTCATACCGAACGACACACAGTAGATGGAGGCGGTGACGGCCGTCCCGTTGCCGGGGTCTTCGTCGTAGTCGAGAATGGTCGAACCGTCGCCCGTCCGCTCAACGACGTAGATCGGGGTGTCCGCGTACATCATGACCTGACGCCCAAAAGCGTCCTGCGTGGTCTCGATGCGGAAGGCGCCCGTCTGCGACTGGATCAGCGAGGACACCTTGCGGCGCGCTGTCCGGTTCATGAACAGGCACTTGTCCGCGAACGGCACGGTGTCGAGCAACTGGTCAAGCTGTGCCAGCGTGAGCGCGGTGCCCACGGTCGCGCCGAAGGTCAACACCTGCGAGCCGGTCAGCCGTCGCCGCAACCCAACCATCGAGTTCGGGTCGGCCATGTCGTCGCCCTCGAAGAACGCCTGGTCGAAGGCGTTAGCGACCGACTGGGCCTTCAAGGCGTAGTGCGACGCCTTGATGTCGATGGCGTTCTCACCCTTGCCCTGGGTGGCGATGATGAAGTTGTCAGCGGTGACCTCGCCACCGTTGATGAACAGCCGCTCAGTGAACGGGTCGATGCGGCCGGTGGACTCGGTATAGGTGCCACCCACACCACGCCATGCGTTCGCCGGCAGGGCGGCCTCACGCCGCCAGGTGATCGAGTCGCCCTCGATCTTGGTCCACGGCAGCAACTCCAGAATCGGAGAGGTCTGCGTGAACATCTTGATGCAGCCTTTTTCTAGGCCGTTGTAGCCGTCCTGGGAGGCCACGTCCCCAAGCGAAAGTGCCACGGAAGTCTCCTAAGAACGCGCCTGTCCGGAGGACACGGCGCAACTGAGGAGCGCTGCATGGCGGGCCGCATCGCGCTCTGTCGGCGCGGAATACCCGTTAGAGACTCACTACGATTTCGGTCACATCGCGCGCGTGCGCGGAACACCGACTGGAGCCTCGGCGCTGTCTCTTCGATTGTCCGAACGCGAAAGCCCCGGCCATGTGGCCGGGGCTTGAAGGTGTCAGTGTGTGGGTGGCGCTAGGTTGAACGCGCCACACTGGACGCAAGCACGGGAACCCCCTGACCTTGCAGTCTGAACCGCCACCAGAAGCCCAGCACCGCCATCTGCGCCTGCCAGATGCGATACCACGACACGGCCTTGCTCACGCCGTACTGCCGCTCCCGGTGGATCAGCGGCACTTCAACGTAGCTCAGGCCGAGCGTCATGGCGCACGCCAGCATCTCGCTCGCAAAGAAGAAGCCGGGCACCGTCTTCGGCAACGCGCGAGCCAGCGCCGTGGGATAGCAAACTGGCCCCTGGTAGTAGTTCAGGCGGTTCCCCAGTAGCAGATTCATCTCGATGGTACTGATCCAGGTCAGTGCGCGTCTGAACCACGGACGGTTCTCCGGTGCACCGTGGTACGGGATCACCAGATCAGCCGAGCCGATGGCCGCGAAGATGCGCCCCAGCGACTCCACCGGCATCTCGCCGTCTCCTGGCGCCCAGCCGCAATACTCGTACTGCGCCGCGTCAAGTCCCGTCTGATAGGCGTCTCGCAATCCAAGATTCGTCGGGTGGTGCAGGACGCTCACACGCGGGTTGCCGTTGGCGATCCGCTCAGCGATCAGGCCCGTCTCGTCGCGGCTGCCGTCGTTGATGACGATGATTTCGTAGGCTGGCAGGTTGGCCCACTCTGCCGCCTGGATCACGCCAGCCACGGCCGCGCGGATGTTCCCAGCCTCGTTGTAAGCCGGCAGGAGGATCGACAGGCCGTTCATGCCGCCACCTCGGCGGCGCGCTGCTCGCACCAGCGGGTCCACATCTGTCGATACGCCGCTTCGACCTCGCGCACATACGCCGTGTCGTCGCAGATCACGCTGTCCTGAAGCGCCTGCCGCAGTCCCGCCCGCACTGATTCGAGCCGGTCCAGATCGCTGACCGCTTGCACCGCTGCTGCGACGTACCCGTCAGGATCGGCGCCAACGAACTCCGAGGCGTTGCACCGCTGCATGAACGATGCGCTCGTCCGTCCGCTCACCCGGTCGCCAGCCATGCACACGGTCGGAACGCCCATCCAGGCCGCTTCCAGCGTCGTGATGCCGCCGCTCTGGGGCACGGTGTCCAACTGGATGTCGATGTCGTTGTACGCGCCGAGGTGCTGGTCATGCGGCGTCCAGCCGTACAATCGCACCCGGTCCGTGGCGATGCCAAGATTCTCCAGCGTGTCGCGGATGCGGGCCTCCGCGAACGTCTGCTCCAGCCCCGTGTACTTCAAAATCAGTTTCGAGTTCGGCACGGCCGTCAGCACCCTAGCCCACAACTCTAGACTTCGGTCGGCCATCTTCGTCGGGCGGTTGAAGTTCCCGAACGTGATCTGTCCATCGCGCCGTCGCGCGGGCAGTGGCCCGACCTCGGGCGCGTTGGCCGGCGGGTTGTAGCAGATGACGCTTGGCAGATAGACCACCTCTTCGGCGTAGAACTGGCGGTCATCTTCGGGGATACAGGTATGGTCCGCAAACGTGTAGTCCATCGCGTCCATACCGGTCCCGCCAGCGTAGCCCCAGGCCGTGACCTGGATCGGGGCCGGCTTGTAGGCGAACACGGGCAGGCGGTTGTGGGCGGTGAACGCCGAGAGGTCCACCAGGATGTCGATACTATCCGAGCGGATCAATGCCGCCGTCTCAGCGTCACCCATGCTAGAGACGCCGCGCCAGGTCACGTCGGCGTTGCGGATCACGTCCGTAGCGCCGTCTTCGAGCTTGGTCGAACTGTAGATCACTACGTCGTACTGGCTGCGGTCATGGCCCAGCACGATGGGCGAGATCGCCAGCCATGCCGAGTGTGCGCGCAAGTCTCCGGAGACGTATCCGACGCGCAACTTGCGATCAGGCGTCGGACGATTCGTGTGCGGCTGCTGGTGCTGGTGAAGCGGCACAGCGTACTGGTCATTCCAGCGACGGCGGGCGGAGAACCGCTGCTCGGCCGTGCTGGTCCCGCTGGCGTCCAACTGGAAGATCAAATTGGAGACGATGTTGTCCATCTCGGGTTTGAGGTCAGACGCGATCTGGTAATGCCTGACCGCATCATCGTGGAGCGCAAACTGGGAGTAGACGTTCCCGAGGTTGAAATGGGCTTCCCATGCTTTCGGGTTGACGTTGATGGCGCGGCGGTAGCAGGCCATCGCCTCGGTGTGCATCCCACGCGACTCGAAGATCACGCCGAGGTTGGTGTACATGGCCGGCTCAGTCGGGTGGTAGCCGATGGCCTTCCGGATCAGCGAGACGGCCTCGAAGTGCTTGCCCTTCGCGTGGTACAGAAGGCCCAGCAGGTGCAGGGCGTTCACGTCGGCCGGGTTCTTCGAGAGCAGTTTGCGGTAGATGCGTTCAGCGCGGCGGAAGTCGCCGGCCTTCTGGCACTCGATGGCCTGCTGCAACGGCGTCGCCTGCGGACGTGGCGGAATGGTGTACAGCTTCACCTATGCCCCCATCGACACAAGGCGGATGCGCGCGTTGATCTCATGTTGAATCCGCTGTGCCTGTTCTGGGAACAGGTCAGCCATTTCTTTCCATTCGGGCGCAATCCATGTTGTCCACCCATTCGGATGCGTGAAGTAGCCGTAGGCCACGTTGCCGCGACTGTTTCTCTTCCTCGGCCATTCCGTCTCGCTCACCGCCCACGCCCCCGTGCGGCTGCCCGTTCCTGATACCGCAACCAGGCAATCTGCCCAAACCTGGGGAGGTCATCCGCTGTCAACGTCCGAAGACGCCGACGCATCCTGTCCAGGTCTGTCAGCGGGGCGGATGTTGCCATGATGAAGTTGTCGATCTCCACATCGGGGAACGCCACATGCTCACGAGGCGTTCCCTCATTGACAACGGTGGCTGTCCCGTCATCAACTTTCGCCTGTATGAAATCGTCTAGAATCCCCATCACCGTCGCCCCCGTGCGGCTGCCCGCGAGGCGCCGCGCAACTCGGCGGCCATCATCTGCTCCGGCGACATGCGCTGGTAGTCGAGGCGTTCGCCGCTCGCCGCGCGAATGCCGCCCGTCTCAGGTGAGCCGCGTCCGTTTCCAGCCTTGCGGTAGGTGTCCAGTTCGGCCTGCAACTCGGCTATGGTTCCCTCGTACTCTTCCTTGACCGGGGCGAGTAGCGTCTGGTGGTAGTACCTGACCGCGCCGGCGATGCCGTCCTTGTGCTTGACGTAGCCGTCGCGGGCAGACTCGGGCAGATCCTTCGACAACTTCTCGATGAAGTCGTCGTAGATGGCTGCGTTCGCCTCGCTGCGGCCCTTCTGCTCGGCCAGCGTGGTCACGGCCGGGATCAGTGCGCGCTGCTTGTCCCAGGCGTTCAGATTCGCGACGGCCGCCTTGTGCACGTCGAAGTCGAAGTTGGGGTCGTCCACGTCCATGCGGCTCAGGCGGGTGGCCTCGGCGTACTCTTCGTCTGAGCCGACCAGACTGGTGAACTCGGCCAACACCTTGTCCGTCTTGGCTTTCTCGGCGGCGACGGTGGCCTTGTGCGTCTCGTACTCGTCAATGATCCGCTGGCGCTCAGTCTCGGCCGTTTCGGCGCGCTGCGTGGCCTCGCTGACCTTCTGCTCGGCCTCCGTCTGGATCGTTTCGACCTTCTTCTCGAAACCCCTACCGCGACGGGAACTGGTGGCCGGCTGAGCCTCACCCTCGACCTCTGGCGCCGCATCGGCCACCGTATCCACCGCTGGCTGAGCCGCTTCTGCCTCAACCTCGGCAGGAGCCGTGCGCGCGGTGCGTTGCTCGTGCAGTTCAGTGCGCATCAACGCCAGCACGTCGTCAGCGCCAGCGGCGAGCGTGGCTGAGTTCACAACTTCGGGGGCGTCCGCAATCTCTAGGACGGCTGGCTCTGGCACAAAGTCCCCTTAGACGGCAGAAGCCCAGACATCATGTCTGGGCTTCGTGAACTGTGAGCGCCGCCCATTCTGGGCATGGTCGCTCCACCTGACTCAGATTCTACGACATGACTCGTGTGCGGTCAAGCGACGACCATGCCAGGGACGCCGTAGACCCGGCGCCGCGCCTCCTCGACCAGATCGTTCGAGATCCACGGATCAGCAATCAGCGCATCGTACTGCGACATGACCGCCGCTGGCTGCTGCTGATACGGCGACAGGAACGACTGCGGATACGGATCGAACCCCGCCCCCTGCGTGCGCGACGGGTATAACGGCTCCTCGACGGTGGTCGTGGTCCGGGACGGCATCATCGGCCCGTCGCCGCGCGGCATGAAGACGGTTCCGACACCGTTGGTTGTCGCAGTTGGATAGCGCGGGTTGCCCTCCGCCGGACGCACCCCCTCGCCAGCCCAGTCAGCTACCGGGTTCCCTGGCGCGTGCTCAGGCATCGTGCTGGCCCGCATCATCAACCCGCCTGACGATTGCGGCTCCATCGTGCCCACGGGATAGTTCGGGTTGTTGCCGGGCGCATCAGCGGGCGGGTTGACCGGCACCCGTTCGTGCGGCAGCAACGGCTCGCTGACCGTGCTGCCGTCCCCCGTCGCCCCCACGCCAGGGCTCGCCATCTGCGGCGCATAGGCGCCTCCGGCGTCAGGTACGGCGGACGGGGGCGCCACTGGTCCGGCTGGCGCTGCCTGTGATGGTGATACGCTGCCTGTCCCGTTCGGGTCGATCACGTCGTACTGGTCACGGTCGGGCATCGCGTTGAACTGCGCGAGCGGAACCTGTTGCGACTGCCCCGTCAGTTTGTGCCGAATGGTCACCATGACGGGGGGCCCCGCGACTGGTGGCGGCGCAAGCACCGGACTGGCAGCGGCTGCTCCGCCGCCGGCTGCTGCTTGCTGGCGGGCGGCTTCGGTGGCCGCTGCGTTTGGAGCCAGGAAGGTGCCGGCCACCGGTGGCGCTGGAGGCGGCGCAGGCAATGCTGGCGCGGCGGTCGGGGCGTTCACGCCGCCGGGCATCCCGGCCTGATTCGCCTGCGCCGCGGCCGGCCCCAGCGTCGGTGTGGGGGGGGTGACCATGCCGCCCCACGCGACTGCCTGCTGCTGACCGTACTGCACGGCGCCCATGAGCGCCGCCCCGAACGCATCGCCGCCGCCCTTCGGAAGATACTTCAGGATTGGGGTGAAGTTGTTGAGCACGCCCTGGTAGTTCGAGCCGGCCGCGTTACGCCGAGACTCGGCGTCGCGCAACTGCTGGCCCTGCTGGGTGACCTGCTGGCCGTAGATGCCGGTCTGGGTGTTGATGGTTCCCTGCTGCTCGTTGTGGGCCTGCTGCGCCAGCCGGAGCCTGGTATCCATCAGTTTGTCAGCCTGGTCGGGCGTCAGGTTGCCAGCGGTGACCTGCTGATTGAGGAAGTCGCGGTACGACGACAGGCTGCGCACCGTCTGGCCGTAGGTGGTATCGGCAGGGGGAGCGCCGGTCGGCTCTCCACCGGTCGGAATGCCAGCGGCCGGCTTATACGTGCCGTCTGGACCGCGTTCGTACTTGACCCCGCCAACGTCTACCAGCGCAGGCAGCGGCTTGTCGCTCGGCACGCCCGGCAGCGGCGTGGTCCTGATGCTGCCGTCTGGCATCACCTGGACGGCGATGGTGCCGCCCTTGCCGTCCGGCTTCAGCGTCGGCGCGCCGGGCTTGTTGCGGTCAGCAGCGGCTCGGTCGTCTGCTTCCTTCTGGCGGCGTGCAGTTTCCATCTCGGCGTCTGACTTGTTCCCAGGGTTGCGCGACCTCTCCCGGTCCGTGCGCCATGCTTCGAGTTCTGCGCCGGCCAACGGCACGGCGAGGCCCACCTGCTTGCCGCTGGCGTCGCGCGTGACCTTGACGGGCCGCTCGTTGTCGAAACCGCCGGGCTTGCTCGGGTCAGGCGTTCCCTCAATGTGGACTGTCGCGCCAGTCACGGCGGATGCGGGATTGTTCGCGCCGGCCGTGGCAGGCTTCGGCGCAGGCGGCTCATCCTGCGTCACGTCCCACGATCCATCAGGCATCTGCACAGCCTGAATCGTATGCCCTTCTGGCGACTTCCACTGCTGCACGTCAAGCTCGACCGTCTCAGTGCTGGACGGGTCGTACTTGTCATACGAGGGGTTGGGCACCTTCCGCTTACCCACGGTTCCCGAATGCACGAGCCGACTTCCGCCAGCGGCAGCCAATCGGCGGTCAAGTTCTTCCTGAGACACTGTTGCCATCTCTTACCTCACCCCTGCTGGCTGCCGGCCTTCAACCCTCCGCCTGATCTCAGCCGAGCCGAGTTGTTTGAGCACTACCCCTTCGGCCTCTTCACGCGCGGATGCTCTGGCCTTTTCGTAGGCGTCTGCCGGGTACTCCTTACCCGTGCGCTGGATGCCTTCGAGTTCTCGGCGGAACGCACGTCCCCATGCCTGCTGAAAGGCCCGCTGCTCCTTCGGCTGGAGCGGGATCTTCATCTCTCGGAACGTGATCTCGGCCGGAGCCGCTGGAGCGCCAACGCCAGCCGATTCGACCTTCTGCGTGATCGGGTCACCAGCGCGTGCGCCCCGGCCTCGGTAGTACGGCAGCACGCCCGTCAACCCCGCCTGTTCGTTCGGTGCGTTCTCGCCGTAGATGTCAAGCTTCGGGTCAATCGTCTGCCGAGCGCCGGGCAACCGTGTAGCAATGCGGTCAGCCACGTTCTGCGGCACGTCAGATGGCGTCTGCGGTTTGCCGGGGTCGCGCTCCATGCTGTCGGTCACTCGCGCCAGGAAGTTAGCCATGCTCCCGAACGGGATGAACCGCGAGGCGGTGCCGGCCGCAGACGCGGCCACCGCCCCCAGACTGGTCTGATCGCCCGTCAGCAGCGAATACTGCTGGCCCAGACTCTTGACGAACGACTGCGAGGTAAACCCAGAGATGGCGCCCGAGCCAACACCGCCAGCCGTGGACAGCGCGAGGTCGAGCGGATCGCTCTGCCCCTTCTTCGCCGCCCGCTGCAACGACTCGCCGCCGCCCTCTTTGACGCCAGCCACCATGCCGAACGGGATGGCGAACGGCGTGCCCTCCCAGGAGATCCAGTCCTGCGTGCCAGGGATGCGGAACGAGTTGCGCTTGTGGGTCTGCTCCCACACCGCGCGCTGGCCCTTATCACTCGGTCCGTCGCCCGTCAGGTTGTCGCTCAGGGCGAACATGGTAGCTGCCGCCAATGCGCCCCCGCCGATGGTCGCCTTTGCCGCCAACTCGGCGCCGCGCTCCGTCTCGCCACGGGCGAACGCTCGCCCGGCCCTGACCGCGTTGTACGGCACGCCGATGGTCCGCTCCGCGCCCTGCTTGGCAAAGTTCAGCGGAACGTTGAAGAACGGCATCATCTGATTCACCAGGAAGGCCGCCGCCTGTCCGACGAACCCGTCCGTCTCGTTGGGCCGGCCGAGCGCGGCAAACTGACGCAGCATCCGCTCGCCACGGTTGCCCCAGCCGACACCAGCCGCGTCGTTCGACTTGAGCAGCGTGTAGTCGCTGATCTTGCCAGCCTTCTCGATGATCTCGGGGTAGTCCCAGATGTTTGCCATGACGTGCGCACGGGCTTGCTCGCGGCTCATGCCCTTGACCGACGCTGACCCGTTCTTGAGCAGCCGATCCGCCGTCCGCTGGGCGTACTGTTCCGCCGCCGAGGCGTAGGCCACATGCCCGAGCAATGCGTCCATCGCCTGCAATGGACGGGTGCTGATGAAGTGCAGCGCCGCGCCGGCCTTGCCAAACTGTTCGGTCAGCGCCTCGCGGTTGATGTGACCGTAGTCACCCAGTTCGGCGGCGCGCTCCATGCTCTTGCTGGAGACACCCGTCCGCATGATCTGCCCGACCTCACCTATACCCTCGCGCCAGCCACGTGCGGCGCCCTTGAATGCTGCGCCAACGCCCGTAGACGTGCCGCCGCTGAACGCGAACTCTAGCGGGTTCTGGAACAGCAATCGACCAGCGATCTGCATCACGTTGGACGAGATGTTGACTGCCTGGGTGATCGGACTGGACAGCATGTTGACGTACTGGTACTCCAGAATCTTGTCGATCAGCCGGGGCTTACTGATGATCTGGAGCACCGCCCGCATCTCTTCGGGCTTGCTCGGGTCCACCCGCGCCAACGCCTGCACCAGCCCGTCAACGTCTTCGGTCTTTGAGGCGAGGCCGGCGCGGAGCAGGCCATTCCGATGGAGCCGCTTGCGGATGTCTGAGGACCGCGTGAAGCCGGCTTTGCTGATCTCGGCGAGGTCAGCGTGTAGTTGCTGGAGCCGTTCGATACTGCCCGCCGCGCCCGGATTCGCCAACACCTCGTCAATCTGCGCGACCACACCACGGATGCGCGATTGCTCCAGCATCCGATCATCAGCACGCTGCGCGTCGGCCAATGGCCGCTGTAGTGTTCCCTCAGGACCGCCACGGGGGGCGTCCATCGGCGCGGCTGTGGTTGGCCGTACCAGCGGCTCAGGCGTGCCAGGAGCGCGTAGTGCGCCCTCGGGACCACCCGTGGCCGGCATCCCCTCAGCAGGGTCGAGGCGCGCAGGATCAGGCGGCGCGCCTTCACGCTGTAGTCGCCCCTCGGGACCACCACGCGGGGCGATTGGCTCAATCGGGCCAGGCCGAGGCGTCAGCTGTGGCGCGCCCTGCACCTCTAGGCGGCCTTCGGGTCCGCCGGTGGCAGGGATGATGTCACCGGCCGGTGTACGCGCGGCATTCTCCGCGCGCAGCCGCGCCCGCTGGCTAGCGACTCTCGCGTCACGTTCTCGCCGGATGCCAGCCGTCGCCCCGTTCCAGGCGTCTTCCTTCGTGACCGACGCCACCGCCCCGCCAAACATATCCATCTGGTTCGGATCGGCGGCGTTCTCAACGGCCGCTGCGTATTCACGCAACGCCTCGCGGATGACACCGGGTCGTCGATGATTCTGGTCGAGAAACTGAAGCACCTGCTCCTGAAACGGCGTCAACTCGCGGTCGCCCATCGCGATCTGTCGGATGTAGTCCCCGACCGACATCCTATCTCGGCGCAATCGGCCTAGCACTTCGGTTGCGGCAGCCACATCGCCTGCGAGTGACAATCCTGGGTCACGCTGACCTGACCGGATCAACGCCTCGGCCCGTGCCATATCCGGCAGCGAGGCCATCACGGCAACCTGGACGTTGCGCACTTCTGGGTCTGCGGCTTCGATGAAGGCCCGAACGCCGGCGCCCTCGCCATACGTCCGCACCAGCAGCGTATCCGCAAGTTGCTGGTAGCCCGGCCCTGAAATGGCGCCGTTCTGGTCGAGGATGTTGGCGACATCGTTCTCGGGCATGGCGGCTACCCACGCCCGCACCACGTCCTGATTCTCTGGCCGGCGCAGCGCCGTCGCGATGGTGTCACCATCACCGATGGTCAGGTTTCCGACGACCTCATCGGAGAGTGAGGCTGCCGCCTGACGCGCCTGCTCCACGGGCGACATCCCAGCCGAGACGCGCCCGTTCGCGGTCGCCGCGAACGCTGGCCGATCCACATCAGACAGCCGCTCGCGCACCAGCACCGGGCGGTTCACGCCCTGCAAGGCCGACTCGTCTAGACCGTACTCCCCGAGATTCTGGCGCAACGTCTCAACGTACCGCTGGTAGTTCTCTGGCGACTCAGCCGCGATGCGCCGTAGCGCCATCGTGCGCCCGTTGCCCGACTCAACCGCGCGATCAGGCCCGACAATCATCGGGCCGCTATCCAGCCGCCCAAAGTCGTACAGCATCTCATCAGGGTTGAATTCCTGCACGATGCGGTCAACTTGCACCTGAGAGGCCGCCCGTGTGCGATCTCGCGGCTGGAGTTCAGCGGGATACGCTGGGTTGATGGAGCCAGTCGGCGTGTTCGACGTGACGAGATCGTCCATATCGACCACGCGATAGGCAAACGTGTACCGCTTCGAGTCTGGCCCGAGCGCAATCGAGCGGTTGGGCACTTCTGGCGTCGGGCTGAACCCAAACGTTCCAAGCGCGCCGTTGGTCGGGAACCGCGACGCCATGCGGCGGGCGGCAAAGCCGGAGCCTGCGCCGAGCGCAAATCCTGCTGCCGCTCCGCGCTGCGGGTTTTCCTCGTCCACTGCCGCGCCCACGGTCGCCCCGATGGCGCCGCCGCCGAGTTGGCTACCGACCTCGCGGGCGATGACCGTGCCCCACCCAGGCTCGTACTGGCTGGCCTGCGAGCGCATCCCCGGATTCCGCATCCGCTCGGCGGATTCCGCGACCAGATAGCCCCATGCGGGCGGCTTCGGAGCGCTAGAGGCCGTGGCTGGCGTTCTGGCCTGCTCCATGCGGTCGAGCTTGCCGCCCACCCCATCGTCAACCAGACCGTTCCGCTCCGCATCGGCCAGTTTCTCGCGAACCGTGCGCAGGAGTTGTTCGTCCTTTGGCGTCAATCGTCCAGTTGCCTGCGCCCGTTTGACCGACTGAGCCGCAAACGCCGCGTCCTGCCCGACCGCCTTCGCCCGCTCGGCTGATACCACCCCCTGCCGCGCGACGATCTGCTGTCGCCGCTGGGCCAGCGCGCGAGCTGTGGCCCTACCCTCGGCCGTTGAGGCGGCTTTACTGCCTCGGAACGCCTGCGCGGCCTCGGCAGCCTCCAGCGCGGCGTCGGCAATGTCCAGGCGCTCAACGTCGCTCAGGCGTGTCACATCATCGGTGGCGCGTATCGCGTTCTGCGCCGCTTCCAGCCGCTCGATGGCGCGCATCGCGGCGTCTTCGTCAATGTTGGCCGCCTGCTGAAGCGCAGAACCACGGACTGCACGGCCGTAGGCTGGTTCGTTGAGCGTTTCGGCCTGCCAGGCGCGCACTTCCTCTGGCTTGACGCCCATGACCTCCTGTGCGCGAGTGGCAACGTCGTCCATGTTCATGCGACTGCGCGGGGTCGGGCCGGAGTCAGCTACGAATCCGCTACCCACACGCTGCCCGGGTACGCGCGTACCCCCACGACCCACGCGGCCGGCAGCCACACCGAGCGCGGCGCCCGTCGCCATCCGCGCCAGCCGCTCCTGCGGCGTCAGGTCCTCGTCAGAGGTCATCTCCGAGGCCGCGCCAATCACCCCGCCCTGCGCCGCGTTCCGCGCGTCCGACATGGTGGGGATCAGGCCGGAGCCGGTTGAGCGGGGGGGAGGAGGTTCAATTGCGGTTGTTCCTGCGGCATCCGCCCGAGATACCCATTCGGGCGGTACACTGCCGGGCTTCATCACATAGCCTTCGCCATTCCGTCGAAGACGAGCGCCGCGAGGCACGTCAACCGCGAGTATCACGCCCTTCCCGTCTAGGAAGTCCTCGTTGAATGCGTGGGCTGCAGCGTAGGACTCAGCAAACGTCACTGAACGCGCATCAGGAGACTTCGGGTAATCAGGGAAGTCGTCTTCCCACTTATTCGGAATTTCGCGTCCTTGACGACGCAACTCAGCATGTGAGAGCAGCGGCTCTCCCTCCGCATAGGACGGGTCGGCTACGTGGTAGTAGCGTCGGCCTGACTGAGCGGGGATCTTTGCCCGTGCTCTCTCATGCGCCACTACAGCGTCCGCAAGCCCCACGCTATAGAGTTCGTCGGGTGTCATCTCAAACGGCGACTTTCCAGACGCCTCTGCCAACTTCCGCACGTTCACTGCTATGTGTGGGTCACGCGGGTTCTCTAGAATCCGCTGATCTCCAAATACGAGCGCATCGTCTGCCATCGGCGCCCCTCCGCGCCCAATGGTAGCCCCCTGATCCGGCACCATCCCCGACCCCAACTGCACCTCGCTGGCAGGGACGTTCCGCGCCGCCGCCTCGCCCGCGTTGCTCAGCGCCCGACTGCCGGGTGACGGTGGCGGAAGCACCTCGCCAACCACGGCGCCGTCCTCTGGGGCCATGCGGATGATCCGCGTGATGCGGTCGGCGGGAATCTCTCCGTCTGCCTTCCAGTACCCATCTCGGTCCAGCCGCAAGCCATCGTCGCCTGCCACTTCGATCAGGTACGTTGGCCGCCCCGTCTTGCGCGGATCGTCTCGCCCGTAGTTGGAGTAACTCTCGGCGTCCTCGGCCTTGTTCGAGAACGATGTGCCCTCATTCGCCACCGAGAAGTCTTGCCGAGATTGTGCGCCGCGACCACTTCCAAGTGTGGCGGTGAACTCATCTTCCGTCATGCCTCGGTAGTAGTGTCCGGGCTTGGTGATGGCGTACACATCGTCGGATGCCGCCTCCCACCCCTGCG
>JALHRS010000089.1 GCA_022841325.1 Lysobacterales bacterium
GCACCAAACAACCGCGCTGTGCGCGGTTTTTTTTGGCCTCGGCGCGGGTTTGGCGGCCAGTGCCAAGGTCCGCGGCCTGCTCTCGTCAGTGCCCGTCAGAACACAAACAGTCGAGCCCAGAGTCCAAGCACCGCCAGAAAGTTGATCGTGAACACGATGCCTCTCAGCCGGATGTTGCGAGTCAGGATCTGAACGCCGCTGTGGAGGATGCGCCCGACCACGAAGGTCCACGCCAGTGCCAGGGCCAGGGGATCGCTGGTTTCGCTGACGATCAGAAGCACGCAAACGATGTGGAAGAACAACGGCCACTCGAACTGATTGGACAGGTTGGCACCGATTCGGGGCTCCAGATCGGCCCAGGGATTGCTCCCGTCCACCCGCCGGCCCAGGCCCCAGACCGCGGGCGCACGCGCCAGCGTCAGCAGGGCATAGAGCAGTGCGGTGAGCAACACATGGGCACCCATCGGCGCTATCAGTGGATTCGACATGGCGCTGCTCCTCAGATCGGAATTCGCCCAGCTTGGAGCACCGACGCCATTGCCAGCGCCTTCTGCACCCACGGCTCCATCCGCTGGCGCCAGGCGCTGATGGGATCGTCCGGCGGCAGCAGCGGCTCGCCGAGCACGCCTTCGGCCCAGAGCATGTTGCCCAGTATCAGCACATCGCCGGCACCGATGGCGGCTCCGGAAACACAGGGTTGCGCATTCAGCAGCGTGCGCAGCGGTTCGAGCGTGGTGTTGAGAATGCTCCGATACTTGCTCTCGTCGCGTGCCAGTGTCTCCAGGGTGACGCCCATGCGCTGCTCGCGGCTGCTCTTGAAGTAGGCCTGGTCTGCACCCTGCAGCAGGGCATGGATCTTCGGCGCCAGAATCTTGAAGGTGGCGGCGAGCAGGCTGCGATCGGTCCAGGCCTGCAGAAACGCCAGTGAGACGTCACCCGGCGTCAGCAGCGGTGCCTGCGGATAGCGTTCTTCCAGGTGCTGCAGAATTCTGAAGCTGTCGCAGACCACGGTGCCATCGGGCTCCACCAGCACCGGCACCAGCGACTGCCGGGTGAAGGCGATCTTGTGCTTGTCGGTAAAACTCACCAGCTCGCTGCGAAAGCTCAGATCCTTGTGCGCCAGGGCCAGCTTGACGCGGAAACAGAAGGGGCTGAAGCGGTCCCTGGGATCGCTGGCGACCAGGTCGTACAGGATGCGCTCGCTCATGATGGGGTCCTGGTCTGTGGAGTGGGCAGGATAGCGGGCGAGAAGCTGTGGATGGAGGCAATGCCGGGACCTGTAGTGACTTCGCGAAGGTCCGAACAAGTCCTCATTCCCGCGAATGCGGGATTCCAGGCTTTCGCAGGTGCCTGAAAAACTGGATTCCCGCATTCGCGGGAATGACGGTTTCCGAATGGTTGAGGCATCCCTGGCCCTGCCCGACAACGTGACCCACCAGAAGCGATGATCCTGTCACCCGATCTGGTGTTTTCGGCTACCGTAGCGGCATCGTCCTAGATCCTGGGTGGGCAGCATGACGGCTCTGAGCACACGCTTCACCGACGCGGTCGACTACGCCCGTGCTGCGCATGCCGCGCAGTACCGCAAGGGTACGCAGATTCCCTATCTCTACCACCTGCTCGGGGTCGCCAGTCTGGTGCTGGAACACGGCGGCGATGAGGATCAGGCCATCGCCGGTCTGCTGCACGATGTACTGGAAGACTGCGGTTCCGAGCATGAGCATCCGATCCGCACCCGCTTTGGGGAACGAGTCATCGAGATCGTGCTGGCCTGCACCGACGGCAGCGTCGAAGACAAGGCTGCGGCGGAAGCCGCCGGCAGCAGGCTGGAAAACTGGCGCCAGCGCAAACTGGCCTATCTGGCGCAATTGCGGGGCAAACCGGATCACGTCCTGCTGGTCTCCGGCTGCGACAAGCTGCACAACGCCCGCGCCATCCTGGGCGACCTCGAGCACCCGGACGTGGGCCCCGCGGTATTCGAGCGCTTCACCGCCGGCCGTGAAGGCACGCTGGCCTACTACCATTCGCTCAGCGACATCCTGGGCGCGCGCCGCGCACCGATGGCCTGGGCTTTCGAACAGACGGTCGCGCGCATCCATTCCCTGGCGGGCGCAGCGGGGCGTCGGGGGCTGGAATGAGCGCGGGCTGGATGTCCCGGATGGTCGGGTTCTTCCGCCGCCGTCCCGCCATCGAGATGACCGAGCAGTGGTACGTCAAGGTCTACGACAACTTCCATTACATGGACGAGAGCGAAAGCTACCGGACGGGGCCCTACCCATCGGCCGAGGCGGCGCTCCAGGCGGCCCGCGATGTGGTCGAAAATTCGCTGCTGGAGTCCCTGGGCTCGCTGTCTCAGGCCAGGGATGTGGACGAGCTGGTCCGCAACTACCGCATGTTTGGCGCAGACCCCGTGGTCGAGGGCGAGCATCCGGTGGAATTTTCGGCCTGGAACTATGTGGACGAGATTGCACCGGCGGTGCTCGCGGGCAAGTTCTTCCGCGCAAACCCCTGAGCGGGAATCCTGATCCGGATGATGCGCCCGGGGCAGGGAGAGAATTCAGCGCGATCCCGTTGTCCTGGCTACCGGCGTGAACCCCTGCGCTGCGATCCCTCTGTGTCGGTCGGAGCGGATTTGAGGAGGGACGCGCGCCTGCGCGGCCGCTTCTGATCTTCCGGTCGGTGCAATGCGGCGCCGCAGCGCGGCGCCCTCCAAGCAAAGCGCCGGGCGCCTCGCGGGTGTGGCCTGGGGATTGAGCGAGCGATCTCGACGCGAAGGACCCGGCCCACGCCGGTGCCGGCATCCCTCGCGCTTACCCGCGACGCATCAGCGTATATTTTCCGCGGACTTGCCCCATTCCCAATGCCGATCAGGACAGCGCTGATGAGTCAGATCACGATCTACCACAACCCCAAGTGCGGCACCTCGCGCAACACGCTGGCGATGATCCGCCACACCGGCGTGGAGCCGACGGTGATCGAATACCTCAAGGAACCGCCCAGTCGCGAGACGCTCAAGGCCCTGTTGGGGCAGATGGGCCTCGGTGTGCGCGACATCCTGCGTCAGAAGGGCACACCCTTTGAGGAACTGGGCCTGGGCGATCCCAAATGGAGCGATGAGCAGTTGCTGGATTTCATCGAGCAGCACCCGATCCTGATCAATCGACCGATCGTCGCAACGCCATTGGGCACCCGGCTTTGCCGGCCTTCCGAAGTCGTGCTGGAGATTCTGCCGCAACCCTTTCCCGGGCCCTTCACCAAGGAAGACGGCGAGGTCGTCGGATAGACGCCGCCCGGCTGATCCGGGCTACCATCCGCCTACTCTTGCCGTTGATGGAGCAGACAATGATCAGATCAGCACTCCTTCTGGCCGGACTGGGTCTGGTCGCGTTGTGGGCAGCAAGCCCTGCGATTGCCGAGTCCGACGCGCCGCCGCAAGGCTACGACGAAACCCTGGCGAAAACGGTGGGCGCCGACGATTACGGCATGCGCAGCTATGTGATGGTGATCCTGAAGACCGGGCCAAACAAGGTACCCGATGGCCCCGAACGCAGCGAGATGTTCAAGGGCCATTTTGCCAACATGAAGCGGCTGGCCGAGGAAGGCAAACTGGCAGTGGCCGGCCCCTTCGACGGCGCGGAAGGTTGGCGCGGGATGTTCATTTTCGCGGTGTCCGACATCGAAGAGGCCAGGGCGCTGGTCGCCACCGATCCAGTGATCCAGTCCGGCGAAATGGTCGCGGAGTACCACAAGTACTACGGTTCGGCGGCGCTGATGATGGTGAACGAGCAACACGCCAAGGTTGCGAAGAAGAACCCGGGATGAGTCGAATTCATGCCTGGCTTTGTGCGGCCGCATGGCAGCAGGCCAGCTACACGCTCAATCCCTTCTGACACCTGGCCGGGGTGCCGCTTCGCGGCAGCTTCTGCGTTCGTGCCGCGCTCTTGCAGGTCCAGACTTGTCTGGACGCTCGGTGCTCGGTGGCAAGAAAAGCGTCCAGACAAGTCTGGACCTACCTGAGGCATGGACCTGGTGCATTGCCGGCTCTGCGCAACCGCCACGCGCCGCTGTCCGCGCCCGCGCGAGACCACTAGGCGCTGCCAATGTTCCTCAATTAAATCATGCATTTATGAGGAACATTCGAGAATTTCCCCGGGTCGTATCGGCTGGGCGCAACTGGCGCCCTCACGACTACGGAGCAAATATGCGATCAAGCACTCTTGTTTTTCTGGCCACGCTGGGTTCAAGCACCGCAATCGCGGCCGAATCCAGCGACCACCTGCGCATTGACCTGGCCATCGGCGCCGCGTCCCAGCCCAGGGAAGGCACGCTGACCACCGGACAGATCAATCTGGCCTGGGAATTTCGACCCGGGGCGAGTCTGGAATTCTGGCAGGCGCGCGGGAGCGTCAACGAGCATCGCCCGCCTACCCTCGAGGAGTACTGGAGCATGCCCCCGGGTCTGTTTCATCTGGACATCAGGCGGGTCGGTGGCTTCGGCCTGCGCTACGATTTCAACACCCGCGCCGGCTCCCGCTGGCAGCCCTTTGTCCGCGCTGGTTGGGCGCACGTCAGTGGCGCGTACAATGGACCGGATGGCGGCGTAGGTCCGGACGGTGAGTTTGTCGGCAGCCGCCGGGAGTTCCCCATCAGCGATAATGCTCCCTATGTGGCTGCAGGCAGCGCCTACAATTTCACCGACAACTGGAACGCGAGCCTGCAAGTGCAACACATAGCCGCAGATTTCCGCACACAGTTCGATACCCATAGAACCGAGCTGCTGTTCGGCATCGGCTATCGATACTGATCGCGCGGCAGGGAGCGTCGGCGTGGAGGGCAACGGCGCAAGCTTCGATGCCGTTTGCCCAACCTACCCTCGTCGTTATCTGTCCAGATAGTGGTGGAGAAACTCCGCCCTACCCGGGCTTCGGTCTACGGGCCCCAGGTGCCGCCTTCGTAGGTCCAGACTTGTCTGGACGCTTTTCCCAAGAACCCTCCCCAAAGCTGTCCAGACAAGTCTGGACCCACGAAAGCGTGGCCGCGGAGCCGGCTCCGCTCTACGGTCTCGCAGCCTCGGATTCAGGCAATGGATACTTGTACCCGGTGGCGCAGTTGAACAGCACCACGCGTTCACCGCTGCGTACCAGGCCGTTGATGCGCGCCTGGCGCAGGGCGGCCAGTGTCGCCGCGCCTTCCGGGCACAGCAGCATGCCGTCATCGCGGCCGGCCGAACGCCAGGCGGCCATGGTCGCGGCATCACTGACGGCCAGAGCGGCGCCACCGGAATCACGCACGGCTCTGAGAATCATGAAATCGCCCAGCGCCGCAGGCACGCGGATGCCATGGGCCAGCGTGCTGGCGTTTTCCCAGCGCTGCGCGAATTCCTCGCCGGCGTTGAAGGCGCGGACGATCGGCGCACAGCCGCTGGCCTGCACCGCAAACATGCGCGGTCGCTTGGATCCGATCCAGCCCAGGGTCTCCAGCTCGGCGAAGGCCTTCCACATGCCGATCAGCCCGGTGCCGCCGCCGGTCGGGTAGAAAATGGCGTCCGGCACGGTCCAGCCCAGCTGTTCGGCCAGTTCCAGGCCCATGGTCTTCTTGCCTTCGATCCGATAGGGCTCGCGCAGGGTTGCACAGGAAAACCAGCGTCCTGCTCTTTCACCCTCGGCGACCAGCTTGCCGCAATCGTCGATCATGCCGTCGACGCGAACCAGCTTCGCCCCCTGCAGTTCGATCTCACGCAGATTTGCTTCCGGGGTATCCGAGGGGCAGAAGCAGATCGCCTCGATGCCGGCACGCACGCAATAGGCCGCCATCGCGGCGCCGGCATTGCCATTGGTGGGAATGGCCATGCGCGTCACGCCCAGCCACTTGGCCATGTTGACCGCCATCACCAGACCACGGGCCTTGAACGATCCGGTCGGAAGCCGACCTTCGTCCTTGACCCACAGTGCGCCCAGTTCCAGCTCCGCCCGCAGTGCCGGCAGATCGATCAACGGGGTGATGGTCTCACCCAGCGTGATCGGCAGACGCGTGCCCGGCAAGGGCAGCAGTTCGCGGTAGCGCCACAGCGTAGCCGGCCGTCGGGCCAGTTCTGCGCGTTCGACTGCACGCTCGATCTGATCGAGGAAATAACGCACCAACAAGGGCTTGCCGGCGCTGGACACGGTGTGCAACTGACCGGCGTTGAAACGTTCGCCGGTCAGCGCGCATTCCAGATGACTGACAAACTGAGCGGCGGGCATGGGCAGTTCCCTCCGGTTGCTGAGTCCGAGCATAGTCCCAAAGCGAGGATGACCCTATGCTGATGTGTCAGGCGGCCATGCCAGCCATGTGCGACGGGCCAGGCGAGAGCAAGCCGAGCCCATCATGCGGAGTTCTCGCCATGTCAACCACCGATCCCTGCCCCTGCGGCAGCCGCAAGGGCTACAGCGATTGCTGCGGCACTTACCACAGCGGCACGGTGCCGCCGGATGCTGCCGCGTTGATGCGCTCGCGCTACTCCGCCTACGTGCTGGCCGATGTCGAGTATCTGCTGGCTACCTGGCATGCCGACACCCGGCCACCGAGCCTGAATGCACAGAGCCTGTCGGACCTGCGCTGGCTGGGTCTCAACATCAAACGCCACCAGATCATCGACGACGATCATGCGCTGGTCGAATTCGTGGCGCGCTCGCGGCTCGGCGGCGGCTCCGCACAGCGCTTGCACGAGATCAGCCGTTTCGTGCGCGAGGACGGGCGTTGGTATTACCTGGATGGCGAGTTTCCGGGATGAACCGAGGGCGGTTGGCGTGGGTCAAGACGGCCCGCGGGACACCAACCCTGGCAGGCAACGAGCGGCATCGAGGAGGGCCGCGCGCCTGCGCGGCCGCTCTTGATGCCAGGGCATGGCCAGGCGGCGCCACGGCGCGGCGCCCTCCGCTGCCATCCAGTCCCAGACCGTATCTCGTCAGTTGTACAGGCGTCATTGCAGGCCGCCATCAGCCCGAAACTGCCAACGGGCCATGAACTCGCCGTCGTAGGTCATGTTGTCCGCGTCAGCGGACTACGTGACATCGAGTTGCGTCACGTAGCTCGCTACGCGAGCAACGTGACCTACAACTGCAAATCAACAACTTACGAATTGGGTTCATGGAGAGGAACGCAGTGACGAAGCAATCCAGCGCCTTGAAGACAGCAACTCTGGATTGCTTCGCTGCGCTCTCCGTGAACCCATGCCGTAGGTGTTTGATTTGCCCTAGTTGGGTCGTTGGCGCGTAGGCCGAGGATGCGCGCCGCAGGCGCGTTCCCCGGCGCGGTCCAAGGGCGCCGGGGAGCCGCTGCGCGGCACCCTCGGCCTACTTCCGTTCCGATGGTTCATGGCCCAGCCCCCTGCCCTCGCACTCTACAGCTCGCGCACCACCCGGAAGCCGACCCGGGCACCACTGGAGTCGGCCAGCGCGCTGCCACGCCAGGCGCTGCGTACCTGATCGCGCGAGCTTCCCCAGGAGCCGCCGCGGATCACACGCAGTTCGCAACCGGGATTGACCCAGGCCACCGGCTGATCCGGGGCCCGCAGGTAGTTGTCATGCCAGCAGTCCTCCACCCATTCGGAGACATTGCCAGCCAGGTCGTACAGGCGGAAGGCGTTGGGCTCGAAAGTGCGTACCGGCGACACTCCCCAGTACTTGTCGTCATAGCCAGCGAAGCCCTGATTCCAGCGCCGGCCTTCCTTGGACAACTCGCCGGCACCGGCCACATTGGCGAGCACCCGCGGCGGATCACCATCACCCCAGGGGAAGGCCGTGCGGGTGCCAGCGCGCAGCACATATTCGAATTCGGCTTCGGTCGGCAAGCGATAGGTCTTGCCGGTCTGCGCCTTGAGCCAGTCGGCATAGGCACGGGCGTCGTTCCACGACACATGCACTACCGGATCATTGTCCCGAGCCCGGCTGCCGTTGTAGCTGCGTTGCCAGTTGGCACGCCGGGACTTGGTCATGCGCCCGGTCTTTTCGTCATAGATGGCGGAAGATCCGCTGCGCTCGGCATCGGTGGTGTAGCCGGCACCCTGCACGAAATCGCGGAACTCGGCTACGGTGATCTCGTTGCGGGCGATGGCGAATCCCCGAGTGAACACGATCTGCCGCTGGGGACGTTCGCTGTTGCTTGAACCCTCTTCCGATTCGGCCGAGCCCATGACGAAGCGGCCGGCCGGCACCACCACCATGCGCGGTCCGCGACTGCCGTTGGCAAGGCTGTCGCCGAAGCGTTCGCCCGGCGCGAAACCGCCGTAGAGACGCACGTTGACCACCTTGCTTTCCAGATCACGGATCTGCTTGTCGTCGGTCACCAGTTTGCGCAGGATCGCCAGTGCGTTCTCGGCCTGCTCCAGATCGGCGCTGGCCAGGGCATCCTTGAATCTCGACAGATTCTCGGCTTCGGCCTGGGCCCTGAAGGCCATGACCTGCGATCGTGCATCCAGGACTCTGGAGGTGCCGGTCTGCAGTTCTTCGGCCTGATCCAGCAGTTTGCCGGCGGTGATGAAGCGTAGATCATAAGCCGAGGCCAGCGCCCGCTCGATCATGCGCCGCTGCAGGTCTTCCATGCCGCGCAGGGCGCGGGCATTGGCCGAATCTATTGCCAGCGCACCGCGAAAGGCCTCCGCGGCGCTGGCAAAGGTCTTGGGACCGGCGCCCTCGCGGGCGCTGAGTCGCTCGGCGCGGACAATCAGGCTGCGCATCTTGCGGGTGTTGTAGACGCTGGCGCGCAATTCCACCGCCACCGCATCTTCGGCGACGCCCTCTGGCAGCAGTGCCAGAGCCTTCTCGGCGGTTTTCAGCAAATCATCGGGCACCACCGGATTACTGGCGTCGCGCAGCTCGGTGAGCGCTTTCTGCAGCACTTCGCGGGCTTCGTCATTGGCCGGATCCACCGCCAGGATGCGCCTGGCCTGGGCAAAGGCGCTGCTGTCGATGGGCTCGAGCAGACGACCCTCCTTGATCTCCGAGCGCATGGCGGCGATCAGCGCTGCCAGTTCCTCGGCAGAGACATCGACCGGTGGCACATCCTCGGCCGGCTCTGCAACATCCGCAGCCGCGGTCGCGCTATCGTCCAGAGCCTCATCCGGCTCCAGCTCGGTCGGATCTGGTGATTCCTCGTAGGGATCCTGCTGAGCCAGCATCGGCGCCGCCATGCCTCCGGGAGTTGGCGTGTCCTCACGCTGTTCGCGCCACCAACCGATCCAGGCGCTGCCCAGTATGATCGTCAATGCGATCACGAAGCTCAGTCTGGATTGACGATCAGAAGCCATCGGTCCTGTTCTGCACCTGCCACGCCATCGAAAGGATTCACTCTAGTGTCAGTTAACCATCCGGCGCCAGCGCCACTCTGGATAGCCAGCCGCGATGCCGCTGCCCGCTTTGTCGCCAGCGCCTGCAACCATACGACAGTCGCACTCGATACCGAGTTCATTCGCACACAAACCTACTATGCCGAACTCGGTCTGGTTCAGCTGGCCATTCCCGGCAGCATCGCGCTGGTCGACCCGCTGGTCGAGGGCATTCCAGCCGATCTGGCGCCACTGATGGCCGCGGGCGGCACCCTCAAGATCGTCCACAGCGCCAGCGAGGACCTGGAAGTGCTGGGTCATGCCCTGGGTCAGGTACCCGAGCCCCTGTTCGACACCCAGACCGCGGCCGTGCTTTGTGGCTACGAGATGCCACCCAGCTATCAGAAGCTGGTGCAGGCCGAACTTGGCATCGCGCTCGACAAGCACGCCACCCGCACCGATTGGCTGAAACGCCCGCTGGACGATGAACAGCTGCGCTACGCGGCTGAGGACGTCGAGCACCTGCACGCGCTGCATGCCCGACTGGACCAGCAACTTCGGGAACTGGGCCGGCGCGAATGGCTGGATGAGGAGTGCGCCCGCGCCGTGGCCAGGGCCCGAGCGCCTGGCGATCCCTATCCACATCTGAAGGTGCGCGCGATCGATCGCATGAGTCCCGCCCAGCAGCAGCGTCTTTGGCGTCTGCTGATGTGGCGCGATGCCGAAGCGATGCAGCGCAACCGTCCCAAGCGCTGGATTCTGGACAACCCGGTCGCCATCCGCGCCGCACTGCTGGAGAACCCGGGCCGCGGCGAACTGGAAAGCGCCGTGGCCGCCGACGGCAAACCCAGCCCGCGACTGGCGCAGAAACTGGAGACCCTGCTGAAGGAAACAGCGAGTGCCGAAGAGCTGGCGATTCCGCTGCAAAGCCTGCTCAGCGAAGCCGAGAAGGCCCGCGCCAAGACCCTGCGGGAAACTGTGATCAAGGAAGCCGAGCGCCTTGGGATCAGCGCCGATGCGCTACTGCCACGGCGCGCGCTGGAGCATTGGGCCAAGCACGACCAGCTGCCGGATGAACTGCGCGGTTGGCGCGAAGGTGTGCTCGGCTTGTAGATCGCGGTCTTCGGTACGCGGCAAGTCCGACGCCTGAGCATCGATGGTCCGGGAACAGGCATCCCCACCCTCGCCGGAGCCCACAGCCCTTGGCTCTGCCGAGCCACTGCTGTTATCCTTATCCGCTTATCGTGGGGCGGTAGCTCAGCTGGGAGAGCGTCGCGTTCGCATCGCGAAGGTCGTGGGTTCGATCCCCATCCGCTCCACCAATACTCAGACAAGAACCGGCCCTCAAGGCCGGTTTTTTGTTGCCCGGAATCCCGTGTCACCGCGGGTTTTCGCGCAGTTCTGCCGGTGCCACGCGCGCCAGGAAGACGCCGCGAATCCGGCCCGGTTCGCCTCCCTTTTCCTCTCTCTTCTCCACTTACCCTCACCAACCGGCCGCGGTTGGCACCGGCAGAACCCTTGTCGTGGCGCGAGGTTACGCGGGTGGCGCGGAGAGCGGTCGGAATCGAAGATTGGAGCAGCAATCGGGTTGTGAGAACCGAGGGTCGGCAGTCACCGGACGGCGCACGGCATGCGGTACAAGCCTTCCTTCTGGTTGGTGACGACCAACGCCTCGTAGGCGCGCTTGGGCTCTGGATGCGCCTTGAACAGGTCGATGGGCTTCGCGCTCTTGCGCCCGGCGCGCGTCATGACGTCCTCAGCCGAGCGGTCCTTGCCCTCGAACTCCCACAGCGCTCGGAACACATCCGCCTGCGCCTTTGTGCATCGAATCGGCACGCTGTCCTCGCCGTCGACGTAAGCGAGGCGAAAGTCTGCCGAGAACGGCCCGTGGACCGGCGCCGCCGGATCATTCCTGCGCCGTGTCGTTGTGACCGTCCCACGAGCGCCCAGGAACGAGATTGCTTCGCCGTGCAGCCGAAAACGTTCCTCCAGCGCCAACCACTCCACGCCCGCATCCGTTGGCACACCGGCGGCGATCTGATGCGCCGGTGCGATCACATGCACCGGGCTGTTGGCGGCACGCACGCGATCAAGCAGCCCGGGCTCTCGCCACAAACGTCGGATGTCGCGCGTCAGAACCACCGGTGTCTTCCCGGCATGACCAAGCATCCACGCGCCCGCGGCAAGCGCCACTGACCCGCCATCCGACTCGATACTCAGCGCTGCCCGAAGCCTTCGGTGCAGCCAGTTCTCGTCGAGCATGAGCGCTGCCAGGTCATCGGCATCAATAGGAACGGCGCCGCACTCGGCGCAGCAGCATTCCAGATCTCCGTCTGGACTCCGCCTCACCTCGCCACCGTTCATTCCGCAGTAGGGGCACGGCACGATGCTGACGTTTTGCGACGTCGGCTTCACCGCCTTCGCTAGCGCGGGCAAGACGGCGATCTCGTTCGCCGACAAGCGCATCTTCATCACCGGATTGCCGGTCAAGAACAACCGGCAGACCAGCGCCCACTCTGCATGCGCCGACAACGGTCAGCCCTCGACCACGGAGTGCGGCTGCTCGTCGACCTGCGGGAAGTCGTCCGCGTCCAGGGTCTGGCCGCGCACCAGGACTCCTTTCTCGACGAGGTAGCGCTCGACGTTGGCCTTCATCACCGGATCGCGCATTGGCAGCCGCAGCCGACCCATGCTGGTCAACTCCGCGGTGACCACGCGGTTCCTGCGCCCGGCCTCGCCCGGGTAGTAGAGGTTGATCTGCACCGCGGTCACCGTCCACCCGCCCTCCAGTGGCGCCGGCATCTCTTCCTGCATCAACTCGGTGACCGACTGGTGCTGAGCCATTGCCGTCGCCGTGGCTTCGACCTTCAGCTTGCCGGTCGGGCTCATCACCGTGATCTGCTTCAGCTGGACGGCAACGAATCCGTCTTTGATCGCCTGCGGGAAATCGACGCCGGCGCGGAATTGCGTGAGGTCGAGCTTCTCAGGCTTGATGCGCTTGGCATCGACGACCTGGCCGAGCAGGTGGGTGGCGAACTCGCCGGCCAGCATCTGGTGGAAGGCGGCGCCACCCTTGATCAGCGTTCGCACCACGCCGGTCTTCTCGGAATACTCCAGCATTCCGTGGATGCTCGGATTGCCGACGCGGCGCGTCAGTGACGTGCCCTGGAACTCGAGGTGCAGCATCGCCAAACCCTTGACGTGCGTGGTCAGCAGGAACACGCCTGGGCTGCGCTGGAAGATGGTGGTGTCGACGCCGTCGCCGCAGCTCAGCATGCGCTGATAGAACTTCGAGACCGCCTGACCGAAGGCCGCGAGCGCGGGCTTGGTCATGTTCGGATGGCGCTTGATACCCAGCGCATGCTGCTGGGCCTGACTGCCCCGACGTTCGATGAAATCGGCATCCAGCGCACGGCGGAACAGATCGGGATGGTGACGGTAGAACCAGAAGGCCCGATGCAGGTCGCTCTTGCAGTTCGCGAGCCCGATCAGGGCGCTGCCGCCTCCGGCCGCCACCTGGAAGATGGCCTGCTGCCCCGGTCCGTCAGCCAGAGGCAGGCACGCATTCAGCTCGCCGACCAGGCGATCCTTGGCATCGACATCAGGCCACTGGCGCACGCAGTCGAGCAGCGCACGGGAGGTTTCGCGGGAGTCGTCCCAAACGAAACCCAGCGGCACAGGCAGCGCGTGCTCGGTCAGGAACTGCTGGAGCGTGGCATCGACGGGGAGTTCGAGCAGCACATCGACAAACGTCTTCTTCATTGCGGGATGCTTCCTTCAAAGAACTGGCAGGGGTCTGGACAGCGCGGATCAGGCACAACGAGCGTCAGTGTTTGAAGGCAACTCTCCGTCTATTTGTCGTGTAGCGAGATACAGCGCAGGCTAGTACCCGGACTTCCGCTTGTCAATCATCGAGAGCGCTCCACCCCGTTCATGTATCTCGTGGCTATACTCCCCGGCTCACGTCTTGAGACGCCTGTCCAGTAGAAGCAGACCGATGGCAACCACACTCGGAACCCGGCTTCGGCGCCTACGCGAAGCCAAAGGCATGACCCTGCAGCAGGTGGCCGACGCGGTCGGCTGCACCCGTGGCTACATCTGGGAACTGGAGATGAAGGATGGCCAACGGCCGTCGGCCGAGCGCGTGTTCCTCCTCGCCAAGACCTTCGGGGTCACGGTCGAGGACCTGATGGAGGAAACGCCGCGCGAGGCTCACGAGGCCAAGCCCGAAGACGTCGCGTTCTTTCGGGAATACGCTGGCATGACCGACGAAGAGAAGGAGCGCTACCGCCAGGCGTTGAAGCTGATGTTCCCAGGGCGCGGCGAGGGCGACGCCAAGTCGTGACCGACACAACTCTCACTCCCTCCATCGCGGCCAGCACGGCACTGAAGTGGTTGCGCCTATGGCATGGCGCGAGCATTCCCGAAGCCACCGATCTGGATGTGCTTCGCCGAATGCTTCCGGAAACGCCATATGGCAAGGGCGTCCGTGAGATCAAGGCGCCGCGGGCACTCGACATCAGCAGCTTCGAGGGCTCCTTGGTGCGCAATCCGGAAGATCCGACTGAGTGGGGCATCCTGTACAGGGAGCACGCGACGCCCGAGCGCAGCCGCTTCACCATCGCGCACGAGTTGGGCCACTTCATCTTGCACCGCGCGCTGCAGAGCCGCTTCGAATGCGACAACGGCGGCGTCACCTCGGGCCAGTTCGATGGCCGCAACATTGAACGCGAGGCCAATGAGTTCGCCAGCAACCTGCTCATGCCCATGGATCTGCTGCGGCGTTTCCTCGGCGATCAGCGCAAGGTCACGCTGCACCTCTTGAGCGACATCGCGCGCACCTTCGAAGTCTCCTTCGAAGCCTTGTGCCTGCGCTTCATCGAAGCGACCGACCAGCGCGCGATCTTGATCCACTGGGATCAGGGCTTCCTCAAGTACCAGCGGCCCAGCCGCAACGCGCGCTTGACCCGCGCACGCATCCGACAGACCGAATCCGCGCAAGAGCCATTCGCTGGCACCCTGGCCGCCGACGCAAGCGTGCTGCAATGCTTCGATGGCGTGGAGTGCTCCGCGGCAATCTGGTGCGCCGAGGAGGACGCACACATGAAGTTGCGCGAGTTCAAGCATTCCTACACCGACCGGGACCGGGTGATCACGCTGCTGCTGCTCGAAGGCGCGGAGCCACGGGACTGGGATGATTCGTGGAAGGACGAGCATGTCCCTGATGCCAGTGATCAGTTTCGAGCAACCGCACAGCATCCAGTCCGCTGATTGCTGCGATCAACGTGCAGATTGCCTCACTGTCACGCGGGTCGCCGCGGACCCAGGCTCGACGAGAAACACCTATCCCGCACAGCAGGACAGTTGCTTCACGTCCTTGTTGAAGGTCTGCGCCGCAAGCTTCAGGCCCTCGACCATTGTCAGATAAGGGAACAACTGGTCTGCCAATTCCTGCACCGTCATGCGGTGACGAATCGCCAGCGCCGCCGTCTGGATCAGTTCGCCTGCGTCCGGCGCGACAGCTTGAACGCCGATCAAACGTCCTGATGGGGCCTCGGCGACCAACTTGATGAAGCCGCGCGTGTCGAAATTGGCCAGCGCCCTCGGCACGTTGTCGAGGGTCAGCGTCCGGCTGTCGGTCGCGATTCCGGCGAGGTGCGCTTCCGCTTCGCTGATGCCGACGGTTGCGACCTGTGGGTCGGTGAACACCACTGCCGGCATCGCGCTCAGATCCAGCGTCGCCTCTCCGCCGGTCATGTTGATTGCGGCACGGGTGCCGGCCGCCGCGGCGACGTAGACGAACTGTGGCTGGTCGGTGCAGTCGCCAGCGGCAAAGATCGTCGGCGCACCGGTGCGCATCGCGTGGTCGACGACGATGGCACCCTGCGCATTGACGGCGACGCCTGCCGCTTCGAGGTTCAGGCTGCGCGTGTTGGGCGCGCGGCCGGTGGCGATCAGCAGCTGCTCGGCGCGCAGTTCCCCGTTTCCGGTGCAGAGCACGAATTCACCATTTTCATGGGCGACCTGTTTCGCCTCGGTATGCTCCAGCACCTCGATCCCTTCGGCGCGGAACGCGGCGGTGACAGCCGCGCCAATGGCCGGGTCTTCGCGGAAGAACAGCGTGTTGCGCGCCAGGATCGTGACGTGACTACCCAACCGGGCGAATGCCTGAGCGAGTTCGACGGCCACCACCGAGGAGCCGATGACGGCCAGCCGCGCCGGGATCGAAGCGCTGGTCAGCGCCTCGGTGGAGGTCCAGTAGGGCGTGTCCTTCAAGCCCGGGATCAGCGGAATCGCCGGGGTCGCTCCAGTCGCGACCAGACAGTAGTCAAAGGTCACGTCTTGCCCGCCGCCGGCGGTCGCCACACGCAGGGTGCGCGCGTCGGTGAACTGGGCGTTACCGCGCAAAACGGTGATGGCCGGCGTGCTTTCCAGGATGCCTTCGTACTTGGCGTGTCGCAGTTCGTCGACGCGGCTTTGCTGCTGTGCCAACAGGCGGTCGCGCAGCACGGCCGGCGTGGCGACAGAGATGCCCTCATCGAAGGGGCTGGTGCGGCGCACGTGGGCGACGTGCGCAGCGCGAATCATGATCTTCGACGGCACGCAGCCGATATTGACGCAGGTCCCACCGATCTCGCCGCGCTCGATCAGCGTGATCCGTGCGCCGCGCTCAACGGCCTTCAGCGCTGCCGCCATCGCCGCGCCGCCGCTGCCGATGATCGCGATATGCGGGCCTTCGGCGGCGTCACCGGAGCTTGATGGGACCGCCGGAGCGCTGGGTTGGCGCAGCGCGTTCCCCACATCCGGTGAAGCATCACCATGAGCCGCGTGATAGCCCAGCGCGGTGACGGCGGCAGTCAGCGAGGTCAATGGTGTGGTCGGGGTCGCGACGACGCGCGCCGTACCTTGCGCATAGATCACCTGCGCCGACTGAACGCCGGGCACTTGTTCCAGCGCCTGCTGGACGTGGGTTGCGCAGGAAGCGCAGGTCATGCCGCTGATACGCAATTCGATCACGGCGGGTTTCCTCGGTGGCGCTTGCTGTCGGCTTGATCGGCAGGTGTCGCATCGATACCCACCGACACGCCCAGGCTGGCGATGGTGGGGAAGCGCAACACGTAGCTCTTCGCGGCCACCGACGCACTGAGCGAGCCGACGTCGTCGCCGATCTGCCTGCCCAACGACTGCTGCAAGGTCATCAATCAGCCTTTGTCTGTTTGACGGTGGACGGATAGCCGGCGTTCTTGGTCGCCTCGGTCAATGCGTTCACGTCGGTGCGGGCGTCGTCATACGTCA
>JALHRS010000090.1 GCA_022841325.1 Lysobacterales bacterium
CGCCGCCCGCAAGCTCGCGGCGACCGCGAACGCCACGACCGGGAGTCACTGACATGGCCGAGATGATCGAATCGATGAACCTCGGCGACCTGCTCAAGTACGAGGCGCCGCACTTTTACTCGCGCGACCGCGTCACGGTCGGCGCCGGCCAAAGCCTGCCGCTCGGCGCGGTCGTCGGCCTGGTGACCGCAAACGGCCAGTACGCGCGCATCGATCCGTCCGCGACCGATGGACGCCAGGTTGCCGTGGGCGTCCTGCTGCAGGCCTGCGACGCCACCCTCATCGACCGCGACGACGCCTTGATCGTCGCGCGCCACGCCATCGTCGCCCAGCACGCGCTGCAGTGGCCCGAAGGCATCACCGCCGCCGAAACCCTGACCGCGCTCGCGCAGTTGAAGGCGCTCGGCGTGCTCGTTCGCCACGGAGCCTGAGCCATGAACAACCCCTTCGCCAATCCCGCGTTCTCGATGGCCTCGCTGACCGCGGCCATCAACCTGCTGCCCAATCGCTACGGCCGGCTGGAGCAACTGAACCTGATGCCGGCCAAACCCGTGCGTCAGCGCCAGATCCTGGTCGAGGAGCGCAACGGCGTGTTGAACCTGCTGCCGACCCAGCCGCCCGGTTCGCCGGGGACGGTCGGTCGGCGCGGCAAGCGCACGCTGCGCTCCTTCGTCGTGCCGCACATTCCGCACGATGACGTCGTGCTCCCGGACGAGGTCCAAGGCCTGCGCGCGTTTGGGTCGGAGACGGAAGCCGAGACGCTGGCTGGCGTCATCGCGCGACACCTCGACACCATGCGCAACAAGCACGCGATCACGCTCGAACACCTGCGCATGGGCGCGCTCAAGGGCGTGATCCTCGATGCCGATGGCTCGGTGCTCTACGACTTGTTTGCCGAATTCAAGATTGCGCCCAAGACCATCGCCTTCGACCTCGGCAACGCCAACACCAAGGTCAAGCCCAAGTGCATCGCCACGCTGGCCGCCATCGAGGATGGTCTCAAGGGCGAGTACATGAACGGCGTCCACTGCCTGTGCTCGCCGGAGTTCTTCACCGCGCTCACCAGCCACGGCAATGTCGAGAAAGCCTTCGAGAACTGGCAGAACGGCGCCATTCTGATCAACGACGTGCGCCGCGGCTTCACCTTCGGCGGCATCACCTTCGAGGAGTACCGCGGCCAGGCCAACGATCCCGAGACCGGCGATGCGCGTCGCTTCATCGCAGCCGGCGAGGCGCACGCCTTTCCGCTTGGCACGCTCGACACCTTCGGCACCTACTTCGCACCCGCCGACTTCAACGAGACGGTCAACACGCTCGGCCAGCCGCTGTACGCCAAGCAGGAGCCGCGTAAGTTCGACCGCGGGACCGATCTGCACACGCAGTCGAACCCGCTGCCGATGTGCCACCGCCCAGGCGTGCTGGTGAAGTTGACGCTCTGATGGGCTTCGTCGAACAGATCTTCGCCGCGGCCGCACGCGCTGGCCTGCTCAAGACTGCCGTCTGGCAACCCGCCGATGGCAGCGCAGCGCAGAGCCAGGCCGTGGGCTTCTCGGCACCGGACACGACGCTGCTCGATGGCTTGGCGCTCGGCACAGATCTCGAGATGTCGTTTCCAGCATCGGCGTTTGTCGGCATCGCCGCGCGCGATGGCGTGGTCATCGACGGTATCGCCTTCCAGGTGCGCGACCTGCGTGTGGTGGGCGACGGCTCCGAACGCCGCGCGCGTCTATCTCGGCTCTGACCCATGGCCGCTAACTCGCTGCGCGAGCGGATTCTGCTCGCGGTGCTCGATGCCGTGCGCGCGCCACTGCAGGCGCTCGGGGCCACGGTGCATCGCTCGCCGACCGTGGCCATCACCCGTGAGCAGTCGCCCGCGCTGGTGGTGTTCCCGGAATCGGACGCGATCAGCGAGCGCGCCAACGACCGGGTCACCCGGCTGCTGACGATCCGGCTGGTGGCGCTGGCGCGCGCGGTGCCACCGGCGATCCCCGAGTCCGAAGCCGATCGCCTGCTCACTGCGGCGCATGCCGCGCTGATGCGCGACGGAACGCTCGGCGAACTTGCGCTCGGCATCCGCGAGCAGGACGGCGAGTTCGAGATCGAAGACGCCGATGACCTCGTGGTCGCGCTGCCAGCGCGCTACGCCATCACCTACCGAACCCTGGCCCACGACCTCTCGATCCAAGGATGAGCCCATGAACCGACTAGTTGTGCTGCGCCCCCATACCCATGCGGGCAAAGCCTATGCCCCCGGCGATGCCATCGCAGTGTCGCCCGCCATCGCCGACTGGTTGATCGCCCAAGGCATCGCGCAACGCGAGGCCACGACCGAGGCGACCAGTACCGCGCTCGAAAAGGACTACGAGGAGGTCGGCGCCGCCGTCGCTTCGCCGTCCGCCACCAAGACTCCTCACCGCATCAAGGAACCCAAAGCATGAGCACCTACGCCAGTTTTCAGGGCCGCGTTTACCTCGGCAAGCGCGATCCCGCGGGCCATCCCATCGAGGTGCGCTCGCCCGGCAACGTCGCCGAGCTCAAGCTCTCGCTCAAAACCGATGTGCTCGAACACTTCGAGAGCCAGACCGGCCAGCGCTCGCTCGATCACCGCATGGTCAAGCAGAAGTCGGCGACCGTGAACCTCACCATCGAGGAGTTCACCAAGGAAAACCTGGCGCTGGCGCTGTACGGCAACCACGTCACCGGCGCGGGCGGCTCGGTCACCGACGAACCGGTCGGCGGCCTCATGCCGGTGGTCGGCGACCGCTACTTCCTCGCCCACCCGAAGGTCGCCGCGGTCGTACTGACCGATTCTGCCGCGAGCCCGGCCACGCTGACCGCGGGCACGCACTACACCGTCGACACCGATTTCGGTGCCCTCCAGTTTCTGGACATCACCGGGTTCACGCCGCCGCTCAAGGCCAGCTACACCTTCGGCACGGCGACCGAGATCGGCATCTTCACCCAGGCGCTGCCCGAGCGCTTCCTGCGCCTGGAGGGCATCAACACCGCCCAAGGCAACGCCAAGGTCCTGGTCGAGCTCTACCGCGTCGCCTTCGATCCGCTGAAGGAGATCTCCTTCATCTCCGACGAGTACAACAAGTTCGAGTTGGAAGGGTCACTGTTGGCTGATACGACCAAGCCCTTCGATGCGGTGCTGGGTCAGTTCGGCCGGATCGTGCAGCTGTGAGCACGACCATGAACGATCTGGAAAAACTCCTCCCGCAAGGCGTGTCCCTGACCATCGCCGGCGAGACCCTGACGGTGAAGCCGCTCAAGGTCGGGCAGCTGCCGGGCTTTCTGCGCGCGATCACCCCGGTGATGCAGCAGATCACCGGTACCGGCATCGACTGGTGGGCGGTAATCGGCGAACGCGGAGGCGATCTGTTGTCGGCCATCGCGATTGCGGTCGGCAAGCCGCGAGACTGGGTCGATGACCTCGATGCCGACGACGCGGTGTTGCTCGCCTCCACCGTCATCGAGGTCAACGCGGATTTTTTTACCCGCCAGGTGATGCCGCGCCTCAGCGCGCTGTTCGCCCAGGTGGGCGACGCGACGACCCCGGCTGGTTCGACGCCGCCCAGTCCCTGATCGGCCACGGCCACCGCATCTCGGACATCCACGACTACACGCTGGCGCAAGTGCGCGGTTTTCTGGCGGCGGTGAGCCGCGAGGACGCCGCGCGCGATGCGCGGCTGTTGTCGTTGATCGCGCTCGGCGCCCGTGGCGATGCCCGCCACCTCGACCAGACCCTGGACCGACTGACCACCCATGCGCATCTCGATCCGCATCGATAGTGCCGCTGCCAAAGCGCAACTGCGCCGCTGGGGCGGCGAGTTCCGCGAGAAGGCGCACAAGGCGGTGGCGCGCGGCATCGCGAGTCAAGCGGTCGAGGTCAAGCAGGCGGTGCGTGCTCACGTCGCCGAGCGCATGACCGTGGTGCGAAAGTCCTTCGTGAAGGGCTTCACCGCCAAGGTGCTCGACCGCGACAAGAACCGGCTGCCGGCCCTTTACGTTGGCTCGGGCATCCAGTGGGCAGGCCTGCACGAGCGTGGCGGCCAGATTGCCGGGCGCATGCTGATCCCGCTGCACGGACGCGTCGGCCGCAAGAAGTTCAAAGCGCAGGTCGCCGCCTTGATGCGCGGCGGCAACGCCTACTTCATCAAGAACAAGCGCGGAAACATCGTCCTGATGGCCGAAAACATCAAGGACCACGACCGCACGCTCTCGGGCTTCAAGCGCCGGTACCGCAAGGCCGAAGGCATCGGCAGGCTCAAGCGCGGCGATGACATTCCCATCGCCGTTCTGGTGCCGCGTGTGGCACTGCGCAAGCGTCTCGACATCGAGCGACTGGTGGCCGGGCACATCCCGCGCCTTGCCGCGGCGATCCAGCACCAACTCGAAACCCTGGACTGATCCGTGGCCAAACGCATCTCGGTCCTCGTCGCGCTGGATGGTGCCGACGAGGGACTCAAGCGCGCGATCAACTCGGCCGAGCGCAGCCTCGGCGACCTCGCGTCCAGCGCCAAGACTGCCGGCGACAAAGCCGCAGCCGGCATGGCCGAGGTCAAGGCCGGCATGTCGGCCTTCGGCGATCAGATCGCGCGCGCGAAGACCCAACTGCTCGCGTTCCTGACGATCAACTGGGCCGCGGGTCAGGTGCAGGAACTGGTCCAGATCGCGGATGCCTGGAACATGATGTCCGCGCGCCTGTCGCTCGCGACCGCCGGACAGCGCGAGTACATCACCGCCCAGCGCGAGTTGTTCGCGGTCGCCCAGCGGATCGGCGTCCCGATCCAGGAGACGGCGACGCTATACGGCAAGTTGCAGCAGGCCGTGCGGCAGTTGGGCGGCGAGCAGCGGCAGGCCATCGAACTCACCGAGAGCATCTCGCAGGCGCTGCGGATCTCGGGTGCCTCGGCGTCCGAATCGCAATCGGCGCTGCTCCAGTTCGGCCAAGCCCTATCGGCCGGCGTGCTGCGCGGTGAGGAGTTCAACTCCGTCGTCGAGAACAGCCCACGGCTCGCCAAGGCGCTGGCCGATGGCCTGGACGTCCCCATCGGCCGCCTGCGCAAGCTGGCCGAGGAAGGCAGGCTGACGGCCGATGTCGTCATCGACGCCTTGATGAGCCAGAAGGATGTGCTGGCCGCCGAATACACCCAGCTGCCGCAAACCGTCAGTGCGGCGTTCACCCGCCTGACCAACGCCTTCGGGCAGTGGATCAGCCGCGTCGATGCGTCGACCGGGTTCACCAAGAAGCTGGCCGAAGCCCTCACGTGGCTGGCAGACAATCTCGACACGGTGATGGCGTGGCTCACGCGGGTTGCCGAGATCGGCCTCGGCGTACTGATCTACCGGATGATCCCGGCCCTGATCATCGCCTGGCAGACCGCGGGCGCCGCCGCCGTCACTGCGGCGACCACCACCAGCGCCGCCTGGGCCGCGGCCAACCTGTCGCTGACCAATGCCATCGCCACCGTTGGCAAGCTCCGCGCAGCGTTCGCGGTGCTGGCAGCGGCGATCATTGGCTGGGAAATCGGCACCTGGTTGCGCGAGAAGTTCGCGGTGGTCCGCGTGGCGGGTGTGGCGATGGTCGAGGTGCTCATGAAGAGCATCGAGTATCTCCAGTACTCGTGGGAGTCGTTCGCAGCCATCTTCACCGGCGACACCATGGCCGACGCAACCGCCCGGCACGAAGCGCGCCTCGCGGAGATGAACCAGATCTTCCGCGACATGTACGCCGACGCCCAGCAAGGCAGCGAGGCCGCCCAAGGCGCGATGAACACGGCGGCCAGTGCGGCCGAGGAGATCGCCAAGCGCCTGGAGGCCGTGCGCCAAGGCACGCAGGAGGCGGTCGGACGCGGCATCGAGGCTGTGCATGGCGCCGTCGAGAAACTGAAGGCGCGTCTTGGCGAAGTGGAACAGGTTGCCGGCGCTGCATCGGGCACGGTCAACGATGCCACCGCCAAGATGGCCGAGGCCTACAAGGGCTTCACCGCACTGGTCGAGGCCAACCTGCAGCAGCAAGTCACCGCGGTAAAAGCGCGCTTCGCCCAGGAGCAAGCGGAGCTGCAGACCACGCGCACGACCGAGCGCGAGCGCATCGTCGAGTCGACGAAGAACCTGTCGGAAGCCCTGACGCAGCAGGCGACACTGCGCCAGCAGGACTCGACCCAAACGCTTCAGCTGATCGACGCCGAGACCAATGCACGTCGTGAAGCAGCGATGCGCCAGGGCCAGACCGAGCAAGAGCGCGTGGCCAACGTCCAACGCGTCGAGAACGACATTCTGGCCACCAAGCGCCAGACGCTCATGCAGGCGTTGAGCGAGTACCGGCAGCACATCGATGCGCTCAATGCCGAAGTCAATCGCCATCTCGCCGAAGTACAGCGCATTGAGGAGGCCAAGCGTCAGCTGACGATGACGACGGAGGAACGCATCCGCGAGATCCGTCGTCAGGGCATGAGCGAGTACGAGGCCACCGAGGACCGCAAGCGCCAGATCACGGAGTTGCAGCAGAAGGCACGCGAAGCCCTAGCTCAAGGCGAGTTCGAACAGGCCCGGCAGCTGGCGCAGAAGGCCATGGACCTCGCGGTCCAGGTCGCCAACACCCAGTCTGCCGAGGCCAAGCGCGGCGAGCAGGCGCGCCAGCAGGCAGAGCAGTCGGCGACGCAGATTGCGCAGCTGCAGGCGCAGGCGCGCGAAGCCAGCGCCCGCAAGGAGTTCGAGACCGCGAACAGCCTGATGCAGCAGGCCGGCGAGTTGCGCGCGCAGCTGGCGGCCAAGGCGCGCGAAGCCGATCAGCAGATCGCCCAAGGCAAGGACGGCGTGCGCCAGTCCATCGACCGAATTCGCGAGGCCGAGGAGATCTTGAATCGCGCGCTCGACGCCGAGGCGCAGGCGCACCGCAGCGCGGCCGATGCGGCGCGCTCGGCGCGCAACGAAATCCAGCGCACGCTGAGCGATACCGAGTCGCAGATCGACTCAATCACCGCGAAGCTGCGCGATGGTCTGACCCTCACCATCAACGCCGACACCGAGCGCCTGGACCAAGCGCTCGACCGACTGGATGCGGCGCTGGAGGAGAAGGAGTACCTGCTGAAGATCCAGGCCGACTTGCAGCAAGCCGAGCAGACACTGCGCGAGTACGAGCAGCGCCTGAAGGATGGCCAGACGCTGCCGGTCAATGCGGATTTCAGCAAGGCGCAGGAAGCACTGGACCGGCTCAAGGCGTATGCCAATGAGTCGGCGCAGTTCGAACTCAAAGTCTCTACCGAGAAGGCGCAAGCCGCGGTCACCAACGTCGAGCGCCAGATCGGCGCGCTCGCGCAGCTGCAGACCGAATCGCAGCATCTGGTTCAGCACAACGCCGATGCCGCTCGCGCCGAGGTGATGAGCCTGGCGGGCATGCACACCACCAGCACGCACACGATCTACGTCACCAAGGTCGAGACCAACGCCACCGGCGGCATGGTCGGCCGCGGCCTGCCGCGCTTTGCCCGCGGCGGCTCGGTGACACCGCTATTCCTGCGGATGGCGGGCGGCAAGGTGCCGGGCAGCGGCGATGCGGACACCGTGCCGCGCACGCTGGATGCCGGCGCGTTCGTGATCCGCAAGGCGGCAGTGCGCAAGTACGGCATCGCAGCGCTGGCGCGGCTGACCAAGGTCGCGCGGTTCGCCAGTGGCGGCCCGGCCGGGATCTCGCCCGAACCACCGCCACCACCGCCGAAGCCGAACCGCGAGCCGCCTCAGCGTCCCAAGCGCAATCGTTCAGTGGTCGAGGCCTTGAAGCTCGTCGAGTTGGGCTACCAGGGCATGATGAGCTACGCCTCGGCCTTGGCCCGGTCAGGCGGCGCGGCCATCAGCCCCTTGTTCCGCTTCAACACCGAGCGCCATTACGGCCAGCAGGCGGGCGTGGACAAGCGCTACCTGGAGCCGCTGGTCGGCATCAAGACGCTGACCGGACTCGAAGGCGGCATGGTCGAGGGCATAAAGCGCCGCTGGCGCTCGGCGATGGCGCAAGCGCTGCTCGTCGGCAAAGACCTCGAGCGCGACCTGATCACCTACATGGAAAGCCTCGAAGGCCAGTTCTTCGCGCGCGGCGGAATCGCCTCGTCCGACACGGTGCCCGCGCTGCTGACGCCGGGCGAATTCGTCGTGAACCGCGCGACGGTGTCCAAGTTCGGCGTCGGCTTCTTCGAGGCGATCAACGGCATGAAGGCGCCTACCCAAGCGCTGGCCGCGCGCACGCTGCGCAGTGTCCAAGGTTTCGCCACAGGCGGTTTGGTGAAGCCCACCGGCGCGGGCCTACCGCGACCCTCCCTGCTCGGTGAACACGCGCCCACACGCACGGTGCGCGTCGAACTCGCGGCGGGCACCCACAAGGTGGCCGCGACCATCGACGAACGCGACGAAGCCCGCCTGCTGCGCGTGCTCAGCGCGGCGCGCACCCGCACGCTCTGACTGGCACCCCATGCAACTCCAACACCTCACCAGCGGGGACGTCCTGACCTTGCCCGACGATCTGCTGTGGGTCGACGAGCACGCGTGGACGCCCGCCGTGGCGTCGACAAGCTACCTGATCACCGGCGCGCTCCTGGTGCAGTCGGCCACGAGGCAGGCCGGGCGGCCGATCACGCTGGAAGGCGCGTTCGACATGGCTTGGGTCACACGCGCCACGGTCGGCACCCTGCATGCGTGGGCGAGTGTGCCGTTGACCGCCGACGACGGGCGCTTCGAGTTGCGCCTGCACGACGGCCGCAGCTTCGAGGTGGCCTTTCGCCACGACGAGCTCTGCGTCGAGGCCGAGCCCGTGCTCGGCTTCCCCGCGCGATCCGATGCCGACCGCTACCGATTGACGCTGCGCTTGCTGCAGCTCTAAACCTCATAGGACTCCCATGCCGATTCTCGTAGGCGACGTGAAGCTCGTTGCCAGCCAGGTCATGGACGACGTCGCCGAAGGCGGCGGCGCGCCGACTTCCACCGTCATCGTCGATGGCGCCAGCAACTCGCTGTTCAACGACATCTCGGAGATGGATCGCGCCGGTGGCCGGGTCAACCTGCGCAAGGTCTTCGCCAGCGTGCAGACCGACACCACCGACACGTACCTGGGCGGCAACGTCATCGTCGCCGAGGCGCCGAGCGATCCACGCGTCGCGGTCACGATCTTCTCGACTGAGGAGGTCTTCGACCGCCGCACCAACGCGCGCGACCGCATCGAGGCCTACCTCAACAAGGGCTCGCTGTGGAACGGCTACCTACTGGAGAACCACATCACCGGCCAGCGCAGCGTCCAGTTGTTCCAGCGCGTTGGCGCCGAGTTGCCCGCTATCGGCAAGACGCTGTACCTCGTCGCCAACGAGGGCCTGGCGAACGAGTTCTCGCAGTACATCCGCGTCACCCGCGTCGCCTCGGAAACGCGCACCTTCAGCTATGGCTCGGGAAGCGGGATCGTCGACTACGAAGCGGTGGTCGTCACCTGCGATCTGTCAGACGCGCTGCGCTTCGACTTTCCCGGCTCGCCGCCGGATCGCCTGTTCACGATGGCGCCGGGCAAGACCAAGACGCGCGACACCGTCGTTGCCGACGCCGCCAAATACTGCGGCGTGGTCAAGACGACCCAGCCCATCGCCATCGGCGATGTCGCCGCGAGCGTCAGCAGCATCTTCACCCAGTTGGTGCCCTCGGCGCAGACCGAGACGCCACTGCTCGACCTGACCGCAGGCGGCACCTCCGAAGCCCTGGTCGAGTCGGCCAACGGCACCGTGAGCTACACGACCTCGGTCGGCTTCAACGCCTCCACCGTGCTGTCGGTCGGCAATGCGATCCAGCCCGGCACGCTGTCGATCAGCGTCAGCGGCGCCACGCTGACCGACAACGGCGGCCAGCTGATGGCCGGCGCCACGGTCATCGGCACCGTGAACTACGCCCGCGGCCAGATAGCGATGGCGACCAGCGCGCCGAACTACGGCGGCACCAAGACCATCACCTTCCGCCCGGCCGCCGCGCCGATCCGTGTCGCTGACACCGCGGGCGTCCGCGTCGACATCGAGAACCGCGCCTACAACTACGTGCTGACCATCCTGCCGAGCCCCGCGCCCGGCACCCTGCAGGTCAGTTACCGCGCCCAGGGCAAGTGGTACGACCTGCGCGACAACGGCGCCGGCGTGCTCAAGGGCAGCAGTCCCGAGTACGGCGTCGGCACGGTGAACTATGGCTCCGGCACGGTGGCGGTGACCGTGGGCGCACTGCCCGATGTCGGCAGCGAAATCGTTTACGCCTGGGGCGGCAAGGCCAACTACTTCAACCGCTCGGACCAGACCATCGCGCCGCCCGCAGTCTCCCTGCAACTGGCGCAATCCGGCATCACGCCGCAGTCGGTCACCATCACCTGGAATGACGGCGCGCCGCGAACCGCCACCGACGATGGCGCAGGACGCATCACCGGCGCGGCGACCGGCACCATCCACTACCAGTCGGGCCTGGTCCAGTTCACGCCCGCCGCGCTGCCGGCCGGCGGCCAGACCTACAACGTCGCCTACACCTGGGGCCCGCCAACCGAGGAGGAATTCCACGCGCCGATGCGCGATGGCACAGGTCGCATCGACGTCGAAGTGGAATTCGACGGAATGATCCCGGGCACGGTCGAGCTGGAGTGGAACCTGCTGATCGAGACCTTTGACTATATCTCGACGACGCCGGCCGAGCTGCAACTCGTGCGCCCGGTCGATCCGATCAAGATTGTCCGCGACGACCGCAACGGCAATCTCAAGGACACGCAGGGCTTCATCTACGGCACCGTGAATTACGCCACCGGCGTCGTGCGCTTCCTGCCCGACACCATCGTGCGCATTCCCGTGGGGCGCTATTCGGTGACCCAGATCGGGCTCACGCGCAACGCCGATGGGACCCTGGTACCGGTCTATCGCAACGTGTTCTCGCACTGGGAGTACGTGACCGCGGGTGCTTCCATGCCCATCGACGAGACGGCGTGGGCGAAGGTGCGCTATCGCGCCATCGGCACCTCGAACTCGGTCACCGAGACGTTTACCGCCAGTGGCCTGGCGTTGGATCTGACGCCGAGCTTCGCCGAACCCATCGTGCCTGGCAGCGTCGGTTTCGCGCTCGGCGGCAAGACCTACTTCGACCGCCTCGGCAGCCTGTACTACGACCTGAACCCGGTGAATGGCGCGGCGACCTTGGCTGGCGCGATCAACTACGCCACCGGCGCGGTGACCTTGAGCGCGTGGGTGCCGGGCCAAGGCACGGCAGTCCAACTGCGCTCGCTACTGACCAGCCTCGATGGCACGCCGGTCGACGAGGTCACGTTCCGCATTCCGGCCTCGCCGGTGCGGCCGTCGAGCCTGCAATTGCTCGCCACGCGATTGACCGGTGGCACGATCAACGTCAGCGCCGACAACCACGGAACAATCGCTGGCGCGGGCATCACCGGTGCCATCGACTACGAGACCGGCGTCGTCCGCGCACGCTTCGGGTCGTGGGTGGTCGCCGCCGGCAACGAGGACGAGATCTGGTTCGATCCTGATGGCGTCGTCGTACTCGACGGCGTGCCCAAGGTGTTCAAGCCCGCACCGGTGTTCGCCGACACCATCAAGTACAACGCCGTCGCGTACTCCTATCTGCCGCTCGATGCCGACCTGATCGGGCTCGATCCGGTGCGACTGCCGCAGGACGGGCGTGTGCCGATCTTCCGGATGGGCGACTTCGCGGTGATCGGCCATACCGAAACGGTCGGCCCGCTGACCGCCAGCGCCGGCCAGGTCATCGACTGCAATCGTGTGCGCCTGTCGCGCGTGCGCGTGCTCGATGGCAATGGGGCGGTCGTCACTGCCGGCTACACCGTCGATCTGGAAGCCGGCCGGGTGACCTTCACCGACGTCACCGGCATCGCCCAGCCGGTCACCGTCGAGCACCGCATCGAGGACATGGCACAGGTATCGGACGTGCAGATCTCGGGGCGATTGGCCTTCACCCGGCAGATCACGCACGACTACCCCACCGGCTCCAACATTTCCTCGGCGCTCGTCTCCGGCGATCTGCGCGCCTACGTGTCGCGGCTGTTCGACCAAGCCACGTGGAACGGCGCCTTCACCGACGCGCTGGTTGGCAACGCGGCCACCGCCACGTTCAACGATGTGCTGGCGCCGATCACGGTGACCAACGCCGGCGCCATTACCGAGCGATGGGCGATCCAATTCACCAACACCACGGCGTTCCAGGTCATCGGCGAGCACGTCGGCGTGATCGCCACCGGCACCACCGCCAACGATCTCGCGCCGACCAACCCCGCCACCGGCAAACCCTACTTCACGCTGCGCGCGCTTGGCTGGGGATCGGGCTGGGCGGCCGGCAACGTGCTGCGCTTCAACACCATTGGCGCGCTGTTCCCGGTGTGGGTCGTGCGCACGATCCAGCAGGGCCCGGAGACCGTCACCCGCGATGCCTTCACCTTGCTGGTACGCGGCGACGTGGACCGCCCCTGACGCACCCTGATTTCGAGGAGTCTGATTCGTGAGCAACAAGGTCAAGTGGATGCACAGCGGCGTGGCCGGCGCGCCGGTGCTGACCAACAACTGGGGCAGCCTCACGGCGCTGCTCGACGCGCTGCTGGTCAACGGCTTCCATCTGAAGGCGGTGTCGGCGCTCACCCGCGACGGCGCCACCGCGACGGCGGTCGTCGGCTCCGCGCACGGCTATCTGGTCGATCAGGTCGTGCGCATCGAAGGCTGCGAGGAGCCCGCGTACAACGGCGACTTCACGATCACCGCCACCACCCAGAACAGCATCCAGTTCGCCGTTCCGGGCGAGCCCGCCACACCGGCGACGACGGTGCTTGGCATCAGCGCCAAGATCGCGCCGCTCGGCTTCGAGATTGCCTTCACCGGCGAAAACAAGCGCGCCTACCGCACGCCCAATCCGCTCTCGAATCGCCCCTTCTTGCGCGTCGACGACAGTCTGCCCGAGGGCTACACGACGACCTGGGCGAAGTTCGGACGCGTCACGCTCGCCGAGGACATGGTCGACATCGACACCTTCGTGGGTGCGCGCGCACCGTTCGATCCAGCAGCGCCGACGCGCAACGAACTGCCTTCCGGCAGCGGCACTTCGATGTACTCGGGCTGGTTCAAGTGGTACTTCGCCCGCAACAACACCGCAGAGACCTATGGCGACAACGGCGACAGCGCCCGCAGTTGGGTACTTGTGGGCGACGACCGCGGCTTCTTCCTTGCCTGCGCCTCCGGCTGGGGTGGCGACCGCCGCGTGCTCTACACCTTCACCGACTTCGACAGCTACAAGCCGGGCGACAACTACGCGTCCTTCCTGACCGCATCGGATCGATACCAGACGGTCGGCGCGTGGCCCTACAGCTATCCCAACCAGGAATCGTATTCAACGCACTCGCTCGAGACCACCGGCAAGATCTGCATGCGCGATTACACCCAGGTCGGCGGCAACGTCCGCTTCGGTCTGCTCTCGTTGAACGATGGCAACGCGCAGACGGTGTCTGGGCGCTCTGGCCACATCCCGTTTCCAAACGGGCCGGACTACGGCCTGATCCTGCATCCGATCTACCTGCGCGAGAGCAGCGGGCACCTGCGCGGGATGCTCCCCGGCATGTACTGGATTCACCAGAACCAGCCCTACGCGCACATGACGCTGATCGACCAGGTGCTCGGCTACCCCGAGCGCAAGTTCCTGATCGTCACACTGGACTACGCCCACGAGGGCAACACCAGCGGCTTCGCCTTCGACATCACCGGGCCCTGGAGGCCCTGAGTCGTGGTCTATCCGTTGGACGAGGATTTCATTGCCGGCATTCCCGCAGGCTTTGCCAGTGCGGGCGGCGCGGGTGGCGTCACACCGACCTGGAACGAGGCGGTGCAGGCCGTCGATCTGGTGTTCTCGCAGGCGCAGAACTTCTGGCGCATCGATGCGGCCGAGATCACGGAGAACTTCTGGTTCGAGATCGATGCGGAGGTGATGGCGGTCACCTACTCATCGACCTGCTTCGGGTTCTGGCTCTGGACCGGCTCGGGCGCCTACGAGGGTCACCGGCTGATCGCCTGGCAGCAGCAGTGGCATCACAGCTTCTGGGATGCCGGCGGGAACCAGTACGAACTGACCGCGCACGCCGCTGCACTATGGGCGGTGACTGGCGCTCGCCGGACGCTGCGCATCGACGTGAAGCGTGGCGTCGATGGCATTTGGCAGTACCGAGTGACCGACAACGACGGCATCGTGTGGGAGGGCTACAAGCGTCACTACGCGCGCTTCCGGCCATGCATCTACGGCTATGGCCTGACCCTGCGCGTGCATCGCGTTTCCGGCAGCGTGCCGAGCGCGCTGCCCGACCCACCAGAAGCGCAGTACCGCGCACTGCCAGCCCTCGTGGGACGCACCCAGCCGGTGCCGGATCTGGCTGCCTTGCTGCGCTACTCGCACCGCGCCTTCCATCGGCTGACCGGCACGCGCAACCACTACTACGCGGGCGATCACCACATCACCGGGACCGTGAAAGAGAAGAACCTGCCCGAGGATCGTCCGGTGTCACGACGGGTGCTGCTGTTCGATGAGCGCACGCATGCGGTGGTCCGCGAGACCTGGAGCGATGCGGTGACCGGCGTCTACCGCTTCGAGCGGATCAGCCCGGTGCCGCGCTATCTGGTGATCGCCTACGACCACAAGCACAACTTCCGCGCCGTGGTCGCCGACAACCTGCGCGCCGAGCCAATGAACGGGGTGCCGGTGTGATCCAGATCTCCGACGAGCTCAACGCGTACCGGCTGCAGGGCGTCATCACCTTCCTGGCGCTCGGCACCGAGCAGGCGCGCGCTCACGTCTACGCCGGTCCGCGACCGGGATTCGGTGAAGCGCCGCAGGGCCCGCTGCTTGCGTCCATCGTGCTGGCCGAACCGCTCGGCACCATCGTCGACGGCGTGCTCGAAGTGGCCCCGACCAACGAAGCCCTGATCTTCACGACCGGCGAGGCGACCTGGGTGCGCATCGTCAACGGCAACGGCGCGCTGGCCTGGGACTGCGATGCGTCCGATCTCAACGGCACCGGCGAGCTGCGTCTGCCGACGACCACGCTGTACGCGGGCGGCTACACCCGCATTCTGACGGGACTGCTGGGGTGATCACCGATGGCGTCCATCGATCTGCGGCTGGCGCACCCGCCCGGCAGCATGCACCTCGTGCTGGGTGGCGAGCCTGGCGGATCGCAGCCTCCGCAGGATGCGCAGCTGGTCGGCGCCTTGCCGGCGCTGCGCTTCGACGCGCTGGCGATCCCGAATGCGTCGGCGACGCTGGTCGCGACGTTTCCAGCAATGGAGATGATCGTCGAAGCACGCTACGCCTCGCGGGCGGCGCGTCCGCTGGTGGGGCGCATGGCGTCGTCCTGGCAGCGTGGTCATGGGTTCGAGGAGGGCGCGGAGCACCGCACCGCCGCCACCGAACAACTGCCGACGGCCGCGGGCACGTCCTGGCAGGCTGCGTGGATGCTGGACGCCAACGTGACGTCGAGGCGCACGGCAACCTTGCGGCGCGCGCCCGTCTCGGCGACCACGCGATTTCA
>JALHRS010000091.1 GCA_022841325.1 Lysobacterales bacterium
AGGAACGCTGAGAACGCTGAGAAAAAGCAGAATGAGTTGATCCTGGCTGTTCTCTGCGTTCTCTGCGGCTCTCTGCGTTCTCTGCGTTGGGCTCCTGGCCTCATGGAACAGAGCGATCGCGGGCAGAGCCCGCTCCCACAGAGAGCACTGCCCGCGGTTACACCCGAAGCCGGCGCTGTGGCTTTCCCCCTTTTTCCTTTTTCCTTTTTCCCTTTTCCTTTTTCCCGCTGCTCGCGAACCTTAACGCCAGCAATGACGACGACGCCCTGATCCTTCAAGATTCATTACGAATTCAGCCCGGTGACTCAGAATCAGGTCCACGTTCACCCTACACGGAAGCCCACCATGCGCCAGATTCGCTCCGCTGTGTTTGCGACGATCCTCGCCTTCAGTTCTGCGGCCTCGGCCTTCACGCCCGAGAACGGTACCTGGTGGAACCCGGCCGAGCCCGGCACCGGTTTCCTGATCGAGATTCAGGACAACTTCCTGTTTCTGGCCGGCTATATGTACGCGCCTGATGGTCGGCCGATGTGGTACACCTCGCAGGGCACGATGAACGGCAATGCCCGTTTTGTCGGCGAGCTGACCAGCTTTTCCGGTGGCCAGTGCCTGGGTTGCGTCTGGCGCCCGCCCTCGGTGCAACTGGGCGCGGGTGGCCCGGTCGAGATCATCTTCGATACCGAAACCGATGCCCGGATCACGCTCGGTGGCCGCGTGGTGCCGATCCGGCGCTTTGATTACGCGCTGACCCGCACGCCCGGCGATGCCAAGAACGAACTGATGCTGGGCGAATGGCAGGTCACGATCGACTTCTCGGCCAGTTCCACCGTCGGCTTTCCCTTCTACGGCGATGTGCTGATCTACCAGACCGTCGACCGGGCGCCGAATCCGGATGTGTTCGATGGCTGCCGCGCCAGCAATTCGCTGGTTGGCCGCTGCACCCAGAACGCCATCGCCACCCACGATTCCTCCGGCTTCTACCAGGCCAGCACCGGTGACCACTATCTGATCGTCAACGACGATCCGAACAACTTCGCCTACTACGTGGTCAAGACCGGCACCTACCAGTTCGACGGCATCGTCAAGATCTGCCCGAAGAACCTGTCGAACGTGACCACCCAGTGCCTGCAGTCCAACAACTACCGGGCCTTCCCGGTGCGCGGCCATCGCACCGCCAGCCGCACCTTCGTGTTGACCGGCAGCGGCCCGAACGAGCCGGACAAGGCCAATACCAACAGCGAGTGGTCACTCGCACGCATGGTTGGCGACACCCGCATCAACGATGGCCTGGACAACACCGCGGTCAAGTCGCGCTTCAACATCGACCTCAGCCAGGCGCCGGTGAAAGAGCTGGAGTTCCTGGCCGATCGCGTCGCCCGCTGAATCCAGAAGCTGACGAGCCCGCCCCCTGTGGGAGCGGGCTCTGCCCGCGAACCCAGGGACTCGGTGACACCCTGTCGCGGATGAATCCGCTCCCACCGATGGCGGGCTCCCGCAGCGCCATGGCAGCTATGCTGCGCTGATGCTGACCCCGACCCAAGCGCTGTGCTGACACTCGATTCCTCCCTGCCGATCATGGCCGCCTTGCCGGCGCTGCAAGCGGCGCTGGCTACGCATACGCGGGTGGTGCTGGAGGCGCCGCCCGGTGCCGGCAAGACCACCACGGTGCCACTGGCGCTGCTGGATGCGCCCTGGCTGGCGGGGCGCAAGATCCTGATGCTGGAGCCGCGCCGCATTGCCGCGCGCGCCGCAGCCACTTATCTGGCCCGGCAGCTGGGCGAGGAACCCGGCGCCAGTGTCGGCTATCGCATCCGTTTCGAATCGCGCCCCGGACGCCGGATCGAAGTGCTGACCGAGGGCATCCTGACGCGGATGATCCAGGAAGACCCGATGCTGGACGGCGTCGGCTGCCTGATCTTCGACGAGTTCCACGAGCGCCATCTGGCCACCGATCTGGGTCTGGCGCTGGCGCTGGATGCGCAGGCCGGCCTGCGCGAGGACCTGCGGCTGCTGGTGATGTCGGCCACCTTGGACGGTGCCCGACTGGCGGACTGGCTGCAGGCCGAGCGTGTGGAAAGCGCCGGACGCAGCTATCCGGTGAGCATCGAATACCTGCCCGGCAAGCGCGAGGAACGCATCGCTGCGCACCTGGCGCGCGGCGTGGAACAGGCACTGGAACGCAGCGAGGGCGATGTGCTGGCCTTCCTCCCCGGGCGTCGCGAAATCGACGACGCCGCCAAGATCCTGGGCGCGCGCTTGCCCGACTCGATCGACGTGGTGCTGCTGCACGGCGAACTGGTGATCGAGGCGCAGGCGGCGGCGATGACGCCAGCCGCGGCAGGACGTCGGCGTGTGATGCTGGCCACCAATGTCGCCGAATCCAGTCTGACCCTGCCGGGCGTGCGCGCCGTGGTCGATTCGGGCCTCGCCCGTGAACCGCGTTTCGATCCCAACGCCGGCTTCACCCGACTGGACACGGTCGCGATCTCGAGCGCCTCGGCCACCCAGCGCGCCGGTCGTGCCGGTCGATTGGGCCCCGGTTACGCGCTGCGCCTGTGGTCCGCGGAGAAACGCCTGGAAGCCGAACGCCGCGCCGAGATCGTCGATGCCGACCTGGCCTCGCTGGCGCTGGAACTGGCGGCCTGGGGCGGCGCCGAGCTGCGTTTTCTGGACACGCCACCGCCCGGACATCTGGCCCAGGCGCGCGAGTTGCTGCAAAGCCTCGGCGCGCTCGACGAATCAGCCCGGATCACCGCCCATGGCCGTGAGCTGATGCGCATCGGCACGCATCCGCGGCTGGCCAATCTGGTGGTCCACGGCCGCCGCGATCCGGCGGCTGGCTGGGTCCCGGAACTGCTGGCGCTGCTGGAAGCGCGCGATCCGCTGGTCGGAGAGGAGCGCTGGTCCGAGGACTGGCGCACGCGCCTGCAGGCGCTGCTGGCGCTGCGCGAACGCCGCCCGCTGGGCAGTGCTTCGCCCGGCGCCTTGCGCGCCATCGACTACGCTGCGCGCGAATGGCGCCGTCGTCTGCGCCTGCCCGAAGCGCCCACACGCAGCAGTACGCACGCGCTCGGCGATCTGTTGATCCACGCCTTTCCCGACCGCATCGCCCGCCTCGACAAAGCCGAGCGCTATCAGCTGGCCGGCGGTCGCGGGGCCGCGCTGCGCCCAGGCTCGGGATTGACCGGCGAACCCTGGCTGGCGGTCAGCGATCTGATGGGCAGCGGTGCCGATGCCCGCATCGCCAGGGCGGCGCCATTCGATGCCGATCTGCTGGAACGGCATTACCCCGAGCAGTTCCGCACGGTGCGCGAGTTCGGCTTCGATGCCGCCAGCCAGTCGGCGCAGCAGCGGGTCGAGAAGCGCTTCGGTGCGATCGTGCTGGAACGCCGCGTCGAACCCGCCCGCGATCCCGAGGCGGTGCGCGGCGCCCTGATCTCCGGTGTGCGCGCCCTTGGGGTCGAGGCGCTGAGTTTCTCGGAACACCAGCAGCGCTTGCGCGCCCGGGTGCAGTGCCTGCGCGAGTGGTTGCCCGATGCCGGTCTGCCGGACTGGTCCGACGCGGCCCTGCTGGGCACGCTGGAGCAGTGGCTGGCGCCGGCGCTGAGTGGCATCACCCGACTGAGCCAGCTCGGCCCGGATCGTCTGGGGGGCGCTCTGCTGGATTCACTCGACTACGCCCAACGCACCCTGCTCGACAAGGAAGCGCCCGATACCTTGACCGTGCCCAGCGGCATGAGCCGCAAGCTCGAATACCTCCCCGGTGAGCCGCCGGTGCTGGCGGTGAAACTGCAGGAACTGTTCGGCCTGGCCGATACGCCCCGCATCGCCAAAGGTCGCATCCCGGTAACGCTGCACTTGTTATCGCCGCGCGGCCAGCCGATTCAAGTCACCCAGGATCTGAAGGGCTTCTGGGATCGAACCTATGCCGAGGTGCGCAAGGAGCTGAAAGGCCGCTACCCGAAGCATCCCTGGCCGGATGATCCATGGACCGCCCAGGCCACGCACCGGGCCAAGCCGAGGGTGCGTTGAGGGCGCGAGAGACGGGGAACGGGGCACGGGAAATGGGGCACGGGGCACGGGAAAGGCCACGGGCTTCGCGCTCGTGTAGGTCCAGACTTGTCTGGACGCTCTTCGCTCGGTGCTGGAAAAGCTGGCCCCACAACAACTGGCGTCATTGCGAGGAACGCAGTAACGAAGCAATCCAGGACCTTGCGACTAGCGTCTGGATTGCTTCCCCCGGACCAAATCCGGGGTCGCAATGACGCCGGTTGCAGCTTGCCCACGCGGCCCGAGGCCCTTCTTCCCCTGCCCCTGCCCCGTTTCCCCTGCCCCGCCACCCGTGCCCCCTGCCCCGCACCCCTGCATAATCAAGCGCTATCCACGCAGAGCCTCCCCCACGCATGACCGCAGTCACTGTCGAATCGCCGAACGCCCCGCCGCACGCTGAACTGGATCGTCTGACCGCCATCGCCGAGGACGTGATTGCCCGCTGTCGCGGGCGCGGAGCCGATCAGGTGGAGGTCGGGGTCAGTGTCGATGCCGGTCTGGCGGTCAATGTGCGCCTGGGCGAAGTCGAAACGGTGGAGCACACCCGTGATCGCGGATTGTCGCTGACGGTCTATGCCGGTCAGCGCAAGGGTTCGGCCAGCACCGCCGATCTGGACGAGCGCTCGATCGCCATCACCATCGAACAGGCCCTGGCCATCGCCCGCTACACCGAAGCCGATCCCGCGGCGGGACTGGCTGATGCCGACAGGCTGGCCACGGTATTCCCGGATCTGGACCTGTGGCATCCGCAGGGTCCGGATGCCGAAGCCGCGATCGAACTGGCACTGCGCTGTGAATCGGCGGCGCTGGAGTTCGATCCGCGCATCAACAATTCCGAGGGTGCCAGCGTCAGCGCCGGTCGTAGCTACGGGGTCTATGCCAACAGCCATGGTTTTGTCGGCCGCGATTACGGCACCCGTTATTCGCTGTCGTGCTCGGTGCTGGGCGGCAGCGATGACGCCATGCAGCGCGACCACCATTACGACAGCGCCCGCGCCTTTGCCGATCTGGCCGGCGCCGAGGCCATCGGTCGAGAAACCGCGCGACGCACGCTCAAGCGCCTGGGCGCCCGCGGCCTGAGCACGCGCAAGTCCCCGGTGATCCTGTCGGCAGAAGTGGCCCGCGGCTTCTTTGCCCACCTGTGCTCGGCGGTGTCTGGCGGCTCGCTCTATCGCAAGGCCAGCTTCCTGGTCGACGCCCAGGGTCAGCAGATCTTTCCCAGCTGGATGCAGATCACCGAGCAACCGCATCTCAAGCGCGGTCCGGGATCGGCGGATTTCGATGATGAGGGCGTGGCCACCCGCGCCAATCCGCTGATCGTCGATGGCGTGCTCGAGCGCTACATCCTCGGCAGCTACTCGGCCCGCAAGCTCGGCCTCAGCAGCACCGGCAACGCCGGCGGCGTGCACAACCTCAGCATCACACCCAATGCCGGCGACCTGTCCGAGCTGTTTGCCGACATGGGCACCGGGCTGTATGTGACCGAATTGCTGGGCCAGGGCGTGAGCCTGCTCACCGGCGATTACTCGCGAGGCGCCGCTGGCTACTGGGTGGAGAATGGTCGGATCGCCTATCCGGTGCACGAGATCACCATTGCCGGCAATCTGCGTGAGATGTTTGCCGGCATCATCGCCGTGGGCAACGAGATCGATAGCCGCGGCAATGTGCGCACCGGACCGGTGTCTCTGGCCGAGATGACCATCGCCGGGGAGAGCAGCGACGATGACGAATGAGCAGCCGCCGGGAGGGCGAATGAACAGCCGCTGCCGACTGGCCATCCATGGTGGCGCCGGGGTCATTGATCGGGCCACGCTGACGCCGGCGCGTGAGACCGAGTTCCGTTTTGCCCTGGCGCGCATCGCCGGAGCCGCCTGGGCCAGCCTGCAGGCGGGCGCCAGCGCGCTGGACGTGGTCGAGCAGGCGGTGCGCGATCTGGAAGATTTCCCGCTGTTCAATGCCGGCCACGGCGCGGTGCTGAACGCCGATGGCGTGGCCGAGATGGACGCCTCGATCATGGACGGGCGCAGCCGTGCCGCTGGCGCGGTGGCCGGCGTCAGGACGCCAAAGCACCCGGTGACGCTGGCGCGGGCGGTCATGGAAGGCAGCGAGCACGTGCTGCTGGTCGGCGAGGGTGCCGACCGCTACGCCGCCGAGTGCGGGATCGAACAGGCCGACCCCGCCTACTTCATCACCGCCGAGCGCGCCGAGCAGCAGAAGCTGGCGGCACTGAGCGGGCGGGTGACGCTCGATCACGACCCGCTTTACATCGGCCCGAATCCGGCCGACAGGACCGGCACGGTCGGCGCGGTGGCGCGCGATGCCGAAGGCCATCTGGCAGCCGCGACGTCCACCGGCGGCATGACCAACAAGCACCCCGGCCGCGCCGGCGACACCCCGATCATCGGCGCCGGCACCTGGGCCGAGGATCAGAGCTGTGCGGTCTCGGCCACCGGCCACGGCGAGTTCTTCATCCGCTCAAGCCTGGCCTTCGATGTGCATGCGCGGATGGTCTACGGCGGCGCCGATCTGGCCTCAGCCTGCGCTGGCGCGCTGGGCCGCGTGGCCGATCTCGGTGGTAGCGGCGGCCTGATTGCCATCGATCGCGAAGGCCAGATTGCCCTGCCCTACAACTCCGAAGGCATGTACCGGGCCTGGGTAGGAGCCGATGGCCATCTGCAGGTGGCCATCTACGCCGGGTAGCGGGTTGTTGCTGTCTGTGGGAGCGGCTTCAGCCGCGATGGCGGTAGCGGCTGAAGCCGCTCTCACAGTAATGCGGTCTGGCATCAAGTCGCAGCCGCTGCCGGCGGCGGGCTGGCTGGCTTCTCGACCTTGGTCTCGGTTTTCGTCTCGGTTTTGGTCTCGGTCTTGGTGTCTGGCTTGCTCTCGGCCTTCGCGGACTCCGAACTCCCGCCCTCGGCCTTGGCTTCGCCGCCGCCAGCACTGCCTTCGACCAGATTGCGTTTCTTGTCGTTCTCACCCTTGAAATCGGTTTCGTACCAACCGCCGCCTTTCAGGCGGAAGGCCGCGGCTGTCAGTGCCCGCTTGATCTCGGCCGGGCCGCACACAGGACAATCAGTGGGATCGGGGTCGGACATCTTCTGCAGGCGGTCAAAGCGCTTTCCGCAGCTCAGGCATTCGAATTCGTAGATGGGCATGGGGCAACCAGATCAATGACGCATGGGCAGCCGATATGGGGGCAGGCACGGCCGATTCAAGCGGCGGCGGCTCTAACGTGCGGCCTTATGGAGGGACGCGCGCCTGCGCGTTTGCCTGCCCGTACAAGCGTATCAACGCGGAGAACGCGGAGGAAAGCTCGTTCAGGCTCTGCTTCTCTCCGTGTTCTCTCTGCTTTTCCTCGGCGTACTCTGCGTTCCGCTTCTGGTAACGGCTCGCGACAGCGCAGCCGCGGCCGCCTGCGCGGACCAGCGCTTTAACGCAGAGAACGCCGAGAGACGCAGAGAACGCGGAGGAAAGCCCATTCAGGCTCTGCTTCTCTCCGTGTTCTCTCTGCTTTTCCTTGGCGTACTCTGCGTTCCGCTTCTGATAACGGCTCGCGACACCGCAGCCGCAGCCGCCTGCGCGGACCAGCGCTTTAACGCAGAGAACGCCGAGAGACGCAGAGAACGCGGAGGAAAGCTCGTTCAGGCTCTGCTTCTCTCCGTGTTCTCTCTGCTTTTCCTCGGCGTACTCTGCGTTCCGCTTCTGGTAGCGGCTCGCGACACTGGAGCCGCGCTACCTCGGGACTCATCCGCCATTCTCCGCGTTCTCTGCGCTCCTCGGCGTTCTCTGCGTTCCGCTTCTGGTAACGGCTCGCCGCGGTCTCCGGCCTTCACCAGCATTGCGACGCGCGGGTCGCGGGCAGGCTCCAGGGTCAGGGCTTGACCAGATCGCCATAGCTGTCGGGGCGGCGGTCGCGGTAGAAGGCCCAGATGTTGCGGACCTCGCGGATCTGTTCCAGATCCAGATCGGCGACGATCAACTCGCTCTGGTCGCGGCTGCCCACCGCCAGCATCTGCCCGCGGGGATCGCAGAAATAGCTCTGGCCGTAGAACTCGCCGATGTTCCACGGCGCCTCGATGCCGACGCGGTTGATGGCGCCGATGAAATAGGCGTTGGCCACCGCATGCGCGGGCTGTTCCAGTTTCCAGAGGTACTCGGACAATCCCGCTACCGTGGCGGAGGGGTTGAACACGATCTCGGCGCCGTTCAATCCCAGCGCACGGGCGCCCTCGGGGAAATGGCGGTCGTAGCAGATGTACACGCCGACCCGGGCATAGGCGGTGTCGAATACCGGATAGCCGAGGTTGCCTGGGCGGAAATAGAACTTCTCCCAGAAGCCGGGCGCGCAGTGCGGAATATGGTTCTTGCGGTACTTGCCGAGATAACGCCCATCGGCATCGATGACCGCGGCGGTGTTGTAGTAGATGCCCGGGCCATCCTCCTCGTAGATCGGCACCACGATCACCATCTGATGCTGGCGCGCCTTCTCCTGCATCAGCTGCACCGTGGGACCGTCGGGAATGCGCTCGGCCGAGGCATACCAGCGCGGGTGCTGCTCGGCGCAGAAATAGGGCCCGGTGAAGATCTCCTGCATGCACAGGATCTGCACCCCGGCTGCGCCGGCCTGGTCCACGAACTCCAGCGTGCGGGCGATGTTGGCTTCGCGGATCTGTTCCAGCGAGTCTTCGGCGGAACCGGCGAGCGTGGTCTGGATCAATCCACATTTGACGAAGCGCGGCATGGGTGATCTCCCAACCTGAGGTTGATCCATTGTCGCAAAAGGCGAGCCCTTGTGCGTCCGGACATAGGCTGCGTTCGCGCTGGAGCTGGACACGGAGGACACTGAGGAAAAGCAGAGAGCACACAAAGGAAGGCCAGATCAGAATTGGCTGCTCTCTGCGTGCTCTCTGCTTTTACTCTGCGATCTCTGCGCCAAGCTCTTGGGTCCGGTTGTGCGACCGGCGAGCGGTCTTCGCCTTGCCTCAGGACTCAACTGAGCCGTTCCCACAACTCCTCGAACTGCGCGCCGAAATGGTGCAGCTGTTTGGGGTCGTTGGTGACCACCAGATTCTCGTCATTGGCGCGACTGGCGCTGCGGGTCCAGTTGAAGCTGCCGTTGAGCAGCCAGCGACCATCGAAGAGCGCGAACTTGTGGTGCATGTGGGCATCGCTGTCATCCAGCGCCACCTCGATGCCGCTCTCGACCATGCGCTCGATGTCGCTGCCGGCATCATGGCGTTTGTGGTTGTCGCTGATCACGCGCACGGCCACGCCGCGGCGATGGGCGGCGATGATGGCCGCGCTGATGTCGTCGTCGGCGATGGTGAACACGCACACATCGACCTGCTGGCGGCAGGACTGGAAATGCCGGATCACGGCATCACGGCAGTCATCGCCGGGGCTGAACCAGACCCGGGTATCGACCGCCACCTGGGCGGCCGCCTGTTCGACCACCTTGACCACTTCGGCCAGCCACTTGATCAACTCCGGCATCAGCGCCGACTGCGCCGGATCCCGGCTGCGCTGCAGCACCAGATCGAAGCTGTGGTTGCGCAGTTGCCGCAGCTGCTCGACGCGCAGCGGCCGCTCCTGCAACGCCGCGGCCAGTGCGCGCTTCTCGGCCGAGCTCAGCACCGCATCGGCGATGCTCCGTTCCAGTTGCTCCAGCAGCGTCTGCATCGCGACTCCGAAGGTTTCACGGAGGGATGAGTGTAGCGGTTGCCGTGGAGCACGGGGCACGGGGCACGGACAGAAGGCTACGGGAGTTCGGCCTTTGTAGGTCCAGACTTGTCTGGACGCTGCTGGCAATGTGCAGAAGCGTCCAGACAAGTCTGGACCTACAACAGCTCACACTCCCTGCCCGCGCTGGCCATGTGCAGAAGAAATTGCATCGGAGCGGCTTTGCGGAGGGACGCGCGCCTGCGCGGCCGCTCTTGATCTGCGGGCAAGCAAAGCGGCGCCGCAGCGCGGCGCCCTCCACAGTCACGGCACTCCTGCACCATTCCGCAAGACCCAGCACTTGCGACTTGCGTGAAGGGGGACTCTTGGTCTGCAATGGTGGGACATTCCGAAATTTGGCGGCATGAAGCGAGACGAAAACCGCGGTGGGACTGACTTTCCGGCGCTTTTCGGCTGCCTTCGGTTGATCGCGCAAGGTTTGCAAGGTTGGGCAGAAAATTGGCGTCGCGGACACTTCGTGTGAAATGTCGGCGGCGCGCGGAGTGATTCTTCAAGGGCCTACAAACCGTGTTTAAGGATGAGTTGCCACAGCTGGGGATCTGTCAGCTCTGACAGGCGTTCGGTGCCGTAGTCGGCGCGGGCGCTGGCCTTGATGGTTTCGAGGCCGTTCGCGATCTTCTTGGCCTGTGCGTGGATGCGGGCCAGCATGGACTTGCGGGTTCGTGGGGCCGCGCTCTTGGCCAGCCAGGCCCGCAGATACGCATCCACCTCCGGGTACTGATCCACTGGCAGCAGGTGGTAGCTGGTGAAACGGAAGCGGCGCTGGAGGGTGGTCCAGAGCTTCTGATGCGTGTGGCCCTGGAGCTTGGCCAGGCGGTCCACCATGTCCTTGATCTCGGCCGCCTGGGCTTGGCTGATGTGCAGTGAGCTGGGCGAGACGACGAGCCTGGTTGCCGGCTTTGAATGCACGGTGATGCGCACGCTGTTGTTGTTTCCTACGACGTTTCCGCTACCTTTCACCGAAATAGAAGGCATTGATTCTGCTGGTCTTTTACCGCGTTTGATGGCCTCAGCCATGAAGTCAACCAGCTCGCCCTTCTTGCGCTCGGTGTCGTCGGTCATCGCTTGCCTCCCATGATCAGTCTGAGAACTTGTGCGGTGGCCTGGGGCACGCTGGTGGCTTCGGCCATCAGATCGTAGGCGCGTACGTACAGCTCAGCGCGATCAGCCGACTGCACCTCAACCCCTGCGATATCCAGCGCGGCATCCACTGCCTCCACCGCACCCCGCAATGCTGCGGGATCAAGTCTCACGGGCTGCGACTGAGCAGCTGGTGGCTCTTTGCCTGTTGCGAGCCAATGCACGTTCATCCCGGCAGCAAGGCAAAGCCGAGCAGCCACATCGAAGGCAGGTGTGCTGGCTTCCCGAAAGTACTTCTGAAGCATGTCTGCCGACACGCCAGCCAGCTTTGCCGCGTTTTCTCTTGTGCCAAGAGCATCCGCGGCGGCCCTGATCCTAGTTCCGAGTCCAGGCGCCAGACTCGGAACTGACTCGGAACTGGCGTTTTCAGTTCCGCGTACGGCGTAAGTGCCTAATTTATCAGAAATTCCCATCTCATCGAGGCCACTTGTTCCCAACATCAGACTCGGAACTGCAAATGCTATTGACAGCAATACAATCTGCGGTGCAATCTATGTCCGTCCCGCCAATAGACATCTGAAGGACGTATGGACACTACAACTGCTCCAAAAAAAGCCAATCCAGAGGACTGGCACCCTGCCGACATTCAGGCTGCGCTGCGCAAGGCTGGATGGAGCCTTTCGCAGCTTGGACTGCAGCACGGCTACTCCAACAAGAGCGCATTGTGCAATGCACTGCGCCACCCCTACCCGAAGGCTGAGCGAATCATCGCCAAGGCCATCGGGCTGCATCCGATGAAGATCTGGCCGAGCCGCTATGACAGCGCCGGCCGACCGAACCGCACGGGCCGCTCAAAGCTTCGTCCGGCCCGTGCGCCCCGCCCCAGCATCGCCGACATGGCGCTGCCGCGCAATGTGCAAAAGCGGGCGGCGTAATAGACATGACTCGCAAGGGAGTAAGCCATGAACGATTCATTCTGGTCGGAGCATTCACCGCCAGTGGGATGGGCTACCCCAAGCCCTGCAAGCTCTCCGCCAAGCTCCCGAGCAGCTCGGCTGCTCCAGTTTCTCCGACGCGCAGCGCGGCGCTTCTGGCGCCTGCCAATTCACGGAACAGATCGTCGGCGCTGATCGACTTCTGCTCAATCAGAACTTTCACCAGCGACTGGTACGCGTACACCAATGCCAGTGCCTTCTCATCAGCTGGTGTGACCGGATGTTCACTCATGGGGGTTGCTCCTGTGGTGGTGGATGGCGCCCGACGCGCCGCTGCCAAGGGTAGCAACCCCCGCCCGTTGTGCGCTTGTTGGGGTGCTGCATGACCCAGCGCGACCACCTGACGATTGATCTGTTTGACGTGCCGAAGCCGGCGCCGGAGATCCCGTGTTCGATGGATTACCGAGCGACCGTTGCGCACCTGGTGGCGGACATGCTGAAGGCGGCGCCGGGCGATCGCTATGACGTTGCCGCCCAGGTGAGCCGGCTCACGGGCCGGGATGTGAGCAAGTACATGCTGGACGCCTACACCAGTGAGGCGCGCGAGGAATTCAACCTGCCGGCGTGGCTGATCGGTCCGCTGGAAGTGGCTTGCCGAAGCCATGCGCTCACACATTGGCTGTCTGAGATTCGCGGTGGCCGGCTGCTGATCGGTGAGGAGGCGCTGGAGCACGATCTGGCGCGGTGGACCCAAAAACGCGACGAGGCCGACGAAGCCTTGCGCGCCCTCAAACTGAGATTGCGGAGACCGAAGTGAGCCAAGACACTGGCACCTGGTACACCGCTGCGGATCTGGCCGGACTTCCGGGGCTCCCCGGCACCGATCGTGGTCTGCGGAAACTGGCAGAGCGCGAGGGTTGGCCCTCACGCAGTCGGGCCAAAGGCTTCGGCCTTGAATACCCCTTCAACACCCTGCCATCACCGGCCCAAGCCGCCTTGCTGCTGCGCGAGCGTCCGCTGACCGGCGATCTGACGGAAGGCCTGCAAGACACCGGCATCACGCCGCGACTGCGGCGGGCTGCCCCCAGCGCCGACGAGCTAGCCAGCCGCAGTACTCGCTTTGCGCGGCTGCCGGCCAGTTACCGAGCCGAGGCTCACAAGCGACTGACCGCGCTGTTGGCAGTGCAAACGCTGGTGCGCGAAGGGCAGCCGTTGACCGCCGCGCGCGAGCTGGTGGTGGCGAGGCTGCAGTCCCAGGGCGACGACTGCGCACCGATCACGCTGTATCGCTGGGCGAAGCTGGTAGAGGGCGTGCCGCGGCCGCAGTGGCTGCACTATCTGGCGCCGCACTATGTGGGCCGCACAGCCACGGCCGATTGTTCGCCCGAGGCCTGGGATGCCTTTCGCGCGGATTACCTGAGGCCCGAGGCGCCGCCGGCGTCGGACTGCTATGACCGACTGCAGCGGTTGGCCAAAGCCCACGGCTGGACCGTGCCCAGCTTGAAGACGCTGCAACGGCGCATTGATGCGATCGCACCGGCCGTTCGGGTGCTGGCGCGCGAGGGTGAAGAGGCGCTGATGCGGCTGTTCCCGGCGCAGGAGCGCGATCACGGCGTTTTCCATGCGTTGGAGGCGGTGAATGCTGACGGCCACAAGATAGACGTTTTCGTGCGGCATCCGCTCGGGCACATCTGCCGGCCGATTCTGCTGGGCTGGCACGATATCTACAGCGGCAAGGTGCTGGCGTGGCGCTGGGGCGAGACAGAAAGCGCAGATCTGGTGGCAGTCCGTTTGAGATCGAGTGTACCAGTGGCAACGTCACACTGGAGGACGCTAGGCTGTGGCCCGTTTCAAGCTCTGCGCGAATTGATGGGGCCGTTCGAGAGGTGCTGGCTCGGGCTGGAATTGGTGCCGATCTGATCGATTCAACCAGCTTGGCTGCGCTTGCCGCTGCGTACCCTGGCGAAGTCGGGGTTGCTGGCAGAGACGAGACATGCGGCGATGTCATGCAGATTCTGCTGCGTAGTTGCTCCGGCGCCATGTGGGTTGGAGATAGCGGCAAAATTGAGTTCGGATCGCTGGGCGCGATCAGCGGATCTTCAGTGCTGGACATCACGGCTCGACAGGTAAGCGGTGATGCGGGTGTAACGCCGGATCTTGCGCCGGGCTTGAGTACTCGCTGGCTCAGCCAGGTCGTATGGGAAAGGCTGAGCACCGGCGAGGTGCAATCGACTGCGACAGCGCAGCAGCAGATTGATGCCACTCGCGACGGTGAAGTTGTCACCTTGACGGCCGTTACCCTCCATTCGCGCTATGCGGCAGAGGCAGCCAAGCGAAGCGCTGTGGTAGCGGCTTGGGCCAGCGCCGCAAACACTCAAACAGCACTTCAAGCATCTGCTGGGCGTTACACGGACAGTCGGGATTTTGTTGCCCTAACGCTGTTGGACGATGGCGGCTCGGTGCAGTTGAAGCCGTTCAACAAGGTGACCTTGCACCCTCCTTTGGCTGGCCTGTCCGCGGCCGCTGATTACCTGATCACCGCCGTCACCAGTAGTTTTCTGGGGACCAAACGGCGGCTGGAACTGACCAATCTGTGAGGCCCTGAATGGCGAAGATAGCCTGGCGAAATCTGGTGGACGATGCGACCTTTCTCAGTGCTTCCGAGTGGGAGGCTGAGCGACCGTTGACCGAGTTGCAGAAGCCTCGGTTGCAGGGTCTCGCGCGTAGCACCGGCGGCAGCCCGAACATCGACCTGGACTTTGGGGTTCCCGTCACGTTCGACTTGATTGCGATGCTTGGCATGGCTCCTTTGGTAGACAGCACCATCGTCTACATGCTCGGGTCAAATGTAAGCATCGGCGGCAGCGAGGCGTTTTCTGCCGGCACCATCTACCTGGGGACGGATGGAAGCAAAGTTGCGCCCAACCTGTTTCATTTCGACACGCCAGCAACGTGCCAGTACCTTCGCATCTTCTTTGACTACAGTGGTACGCCAATCACTCCCGCTGCAATCGATCTGCGGCGCCTTTGGGTCGGCCCGACGCTGGACGTTGATGTTGGCGATGACTTTGGAATCGGCGTTGCAGATCCCAGCGAGGTGACTGTCTCTGATGAACAGGCTGCCTTTGTTGGATCGAAGCGTAAGGCTCGTTACCTGGACTTTAGCTGCGAGACAACGGCAGAGAAGGCTTTCTCCTTTGTGTCTCCATCCCTATTGTGCTTGGCTGAGATGGACCTACAGATCGGCGACTCTGAGGAGGTCATCGTGGCACCTAGACTGACCTCGCCGGGCGCTGATTTTCGTCGCGTCATACTCATGACCGCCCTGTACGGGCTCCTCCGCAACCGGTCCTCGCTGACCAAGAGCGGGGACGATCTTTTTACCTACCGCGCCAGGGTTCAGGAGCTTCCGAGCAACTTCAGTTAAGCAGCCTTTGAGAGCGCTTATATGGCGCTATTTTGACATTGCACACCAAGTGTCCCGAGATTTCACTACATGTGTCCGCTTACATTGCGTTGGCAGCGCGAATCCCCTGCCCCCTTCCCCCTGCCCCCTCAATACTGCAAGGGAT
>JALHRS010000092.1 GCA_022841325.1 Lysobacterales bacterium
CCAGCAATCCGTCAGCGCGATCCGCCAAACAAAACGGGCCAGCCCTTTGTGGGAGCTGGCCCGTTGATTCCTTATGGTCGGGGTGGCGGGATTCGAACTCGCTACCCCTTGCACCCCATGCAACACAGGGTGTGCTTTCATTCGTCATCTTCAGTCCGCACGGCATAGGGTCATCTCTTTTAGATCAACGACTTACCGATCATATTGGTCCACATCGCTCCGCTTCGGTACACTTGAAGCCATCAACATACGGGCACCGAACGGGCACCAAGCGGGCACCAGAACCGCTCCCGTGCCCGTAACTGCCGTAGCGAGGAAGCGATGACGATTATCTCGGACAAGGCGATGCAAGCTCGCGCCACTGGCCGCGACGTGTGGCTGATTGAAGACGGCGCCCGAGGCGCAGGCCGCCTGGTCGGGCGCATCTCTCCGGCAGGGGCCAGGTCGTTCTACTTCCGCTACACCGGCAGCAGCGGCGACCGGGTCCGCCTGCCGATCGGCCAGTTCGACCCCCGAGGCGACGGCCTCGCGACGTTCACGGTCCAGCAGGCGCGAGATCGAGCGCGCGCGCTGTCGGCCCTGTACCGGGGCGGCAAGGTGGATCTGCGTGAGCACTTCGAAGCTGAGCGAGTTGCCGCGGAGCAAGCCGTGGAAGCCGAGCGCCAGCAGGCCGCCGCCGACCAGCGCGCTGCCACCGATGCCGCCGCGGCCGCTGCGCGTCGGCTCACGGTCAAGGGGCTGTTCGCCCAGTGGCAGCGCGTTGAGCTGACCCCGCATGTCCTGGCCGACGGCACCCGCACCGGCCGCAAGGACGGGGGCGAGTGGGTCAAGGCTGCTTTCGAGCGGCGCGTGTTCCCCAAGATCGGTGATGTGCCCGCCGAACTGGTGCGCAAGGCCGACCTGCTGGCCATCATCGATGACTGCAAGGCCGAAGGCGTGCGGCGCACTGCCAATGTGCTTTTCACCGACCTACGCCAGATGTTCCGCTTCGCCGCTGAGCGCGAGATCGTTCCTCGCAACCCGCTGGACGGCATCAAGCGCGCGAACGTGGGCGGCAAGGACACGGAGCGGGACCGGGTACTCGACGATGACGAGATCAAGGCCTTGCTGAAGGCTGTACCGGCAGCGAACATGCACGGCCGCAGCGCCGCCGCGATCTGGCTGATCCTGGCCACCGCGTGCCGGGTCGGCGAGGCGATGTCTGCCAGGTGGGAGCACGTCGACCTTGAGGCTCGACGCTGGTACTTGCCCGAGACCAAGAACGAGCGCGACCACACGATCCACCTGTCGGCATTCGCCCAGCGGCAAGTTCAGGCACTGGCCCAGCTGAAGGAAGTAGGCGCCGACGGCAAGCCGCTGCCGTGGGTGTTCCCGAACTCGACCGGTGACGGGCCGGTGTGCGTCAAGTCATTCGGCAAGCAGCTGGCCGACCGTCAACGTGCGGTCGAGAAAAAGCCGATGAAGGGGCGCACCAAGGCGGGCCAGGCGCTGGCATTGCAGGGCGGCAGGTGGACAGCACACGACCTGCGGCGGACGGCTGCAACGGTCATGGCCCGGCTGGGCATCTCCACCGACGTGATTGATGAGTGCTTGAACCACAAGGTGCAGTCCAAGGTCGCCCGGGTCTACATCAAGGACCGGCGGACGGCCGAGCAAGCGCGTGCCTTCGATGCGCTGAGCACGCACCTTGATTTGCTGGTGGCCGACAGCTGCGACACAAACGTGGTGCCGATGCTGAAGCGCGCGGGCCGCCGCGGGTGGTGAGCGCCCGTGATTGGCCGGCTCGCTCCCTGAGCCGCCTGGACGGCACCATGCCGCCATGCACCGTTCCCCACACCACGCCTGGCAGCTGGCCTCGCGCCCCTGCTGGCACTGCGCCGCGTTCGATGGCCTGACCGCAGGCGGATCTGCAGCGCTGTGCAGCCGGCCCGGCTGCGTCCGCGTCAGGTCCAGCCCAGACCGCGGCTGCAGCGCCTTCGAGCGCCAGGTCGGCGCCGACGATGAGCCGGACAGGCTGCCGGCCGGGTACATGCCGCCAGCGCGGGGCCCGGGGGTCTGGAAGGCCAGCGATGCGCCGCCGGCCGTGGTGGCGGTGCAGTGGGCGCCGTAGGCCGGACAGGCAGGCAGCTGCGGTCGCCGGCCTGCGGTTCGGCATGAACCCTTGATCTGCGTCGACCAGCGCACAACGAACCCCCGATTCGCGGGGACTGCCAAGACAGCCGATCCCCGATCATCGTGTACCGCAGCGGTAGATAACCCGTGCGCCGCTTCATCGCTGCGAAGCCTGCCCATCGCGGGCGACGGCGCCGGTCAATCTTCAGGAGGAACACGATGCTGTCGACCAAGTCAGGCTTCGCCGCTGTTGCGGCTGCCGTTGCGATTTCCACGCTGGCCCCATCGATGGCCGGGGCGCAGAACAAGGGCGGCGGCAAGGCTGCGCCCGCCATGCAGGGGATCGTCGTCGATGCCAACGGCAAGACCATCGGCCCGTTCTTCCCATCGCTGGGTGGCGCGCCACTTGTTTTGACGACAGCAAACGGAAGGGGCGTGCTGCTTCTTCTCAGCCCCTACTTCGACGGGCCAACGCCAACTCAGCTCGTTTCGACCAAGCTCGCGCCTGCCGGCGGCCCGGCGGACTTCTACTTCACCGGTGCGGGCTGCTCCGGCACGCCTTACCTTGCGAGCGGGACCGCATCGGGTCTGCACCCGTCGGCAGTTGTGTCCGACTCGCCCGGCGGCACGCTGTACGTCGGAAGCGACGATCTGCTGAATCGCACCTTCTTGGTAGCGTCGTACCGGCAGGGCACCGGGGCCTGCAACAACTTGACGCAGCCCACCGCCATCAACAACTTGGCGCCCATCGTCGATGCGATCCAGCTGTCGACCCTGTTTGCCCAGCCTTACAGCGTCAAGTAGGTCGGTCGGCGCGGCCAGGCGGGAGCGCAAGCCCTCACGCTGCCATCGGCTGCTCGACCGGCATCGCCCACTTCCAGGTGTTCAGCAAGCGCCTGCCGTTGAACCGCTGGCCGCGCTTGACCTGGCCACGGTCGCGCAGCTTCGCCAGGATCGGCGTGACTTCGTAGCGCTCGGCCCGGCCAGGCAGCGCGAGCACGATTTCGCAGAGCATGAACGCCTTGCACGGGTCGCTGGCCAGCAGCTGCCGCACCCGTTCGGTGAGGCTCGGGTCAAGGGGCTTGCCGTCCCTCACCAGCAGGCTGGAATCGGCGGGCTTGCTGCGCACAGTGGCCGGCAAGTCCTGCATGTCCTGCAAGTCCATCATGGGCTGAACTGTCGGCGCTGGCGGCGTGTAGGAGCCAAGCCAGGTCCGCTGCAGCGCCAGGCCGCCTACTTCCTCGACCACTTGAAGACCATCGTCCATCGGAGCCCTCACGATGCCAACGCGACGGGTAGATTGTCGCCTATTCGTCGTTTCGACGACAGTTCAAAGTTCGTCAGCGTATGTCAGCGGTCACTAACTATGCGGTTTTGATCTGGCACAATCCCGCCACCTGCAGCTGAACCCTGAGACGATGGGGCGGCCCGGCATCGCGAGCTGGGCGGGTTGACGTGATGCCTCACGGCTGCACTGCTCAGGGCCGCAAGGCCCAGGACCGGCCCTCGGGTAGCTCCCGGGGGCTCTGTCCTTCTGGTGGCCTCATGCCATCGAGCATGGGCAGGCCTGCAGGCCGGTGTTGCGCACCGCCGCCGCCGCCGCCACCAGTCCGCCGACAGATCAGCCCGGGGCTGGCTCGACCTTCCCGTCCGGCGACTTGAAAGCGAACAGCACTTCCGTGATCGCTTCGGCCTGCTGCTTGTGGTCCTCCTTGAACAGCCCGTGGTACTTCATGGCCTTCTCCAGGGCAGCCACCTTGTCGGCCAGCTTCACCTCGCGGCCCACGATGGTGTCCTTGAAGCCTACGCACGCGGCTGCCAGGTCGTCGGGCAACTGGTGGATCGGGATCATCGAGCCGTCTTCCTTGAACATCTTGCGCACGTCGTACATCAGGAACTGCTTGAGCTTGACCAGCGTCTGCTCTGCCGTCAGCCCCACGCCAGCCAGCAGGCGGTCGCGCTCGGCCAGGATCAGCGCCTGCACTTCCTCGCGCTGAAGCATCTTGTGCCCATTGGCCCGGGCCGTGGTCAGCTTCACCTTGGTCGGCAGCTTGGCGCGCATGTAGGCCTGCGTCGAGTTGAGGTCAGAGAGATAGTGCGCAGCGAACCGGCGGTCCAGTTCGGTCAGCCCCATGGCGTCGGCCTTGTGCTTCTTCTGCGGTCGTTTGCCCGGTGTGCTCGGCATCGTGGGCCCTCAATGGGTTGTGATCGTGGACACCAGCCGGCCCGGCTGGTTGAGCTTGTCAAGCAAGAATTCCAGCACTGCCCGCGCATGGACCCGGCCGGCGATGTCCTGCAACGCTTGCGCCCCCAGGCAGAGCGACATCGTCGCCGCCTCTTGGGCCAGCTCCAACGACTCGGCCCCGCGGATGACGGCCATCAGCGTGTTCATCGCAGCGTAGATCGAGTCCGGCGTGACCATCTCCGGGGCCTGCGTCTGGGTGGCGTCGATCATGGCTTGCTCAGTGGACCGTCGCAGCCGGCGTCGCCACCAGCTGGTCGATCGATCCATCGGCCAGGTACGAAGCCTTCAGGCGCCAGGGCACTGCCTTGCGCTGGGCCTGCAGCTGCACCTGGCTGGTCAGCAGATCGATCTGGCGCTGCATCGACTCGATCAGGTCGCGCCAGACGGCATCGCTCTCGTCGATCAGGCGCCTGGCCTCGGCTTCGCTCACCAGGGCCGGCATTGGCTGCTGGGCGCTCGGTTGCGCAGGCACCTCGACGGGCTGCATCGGCCGGCCGCCGACGGTGACGGTCCCGCCGGCACCGCGCAGGGCCTGCAGGTCGTTCAGGGACAGCTTCTTCATCATGGTCCTGCCTTCGCTTTCTGCCAGGTGTCGGTGGCCAGCACCGCCTTGTCGAACTCGACGTTGAACCGCTGCAGTGCCTTTCGCCTGTGCTCTGCAAGCTCCTGCAGCCGCACGTACTTGATCGAGTCGGGCGACTTCGCGTCGTCGATGATGTGCAGCTCTTTCTTGCGGATCTCGGCCAGCCGCTCGCGCGTGACTTCCACCGCACCGCCCAGCCTGGCCATCGGGCCGGCCTCATCACGCAGCTCGCGCGCCTCGGCTCGGCCCCCCTTCTGGATGGCCCGCTCGATCGGGCCGGTGATCTTCTCGGCCTTGTCCAAGCGCTGGTAGCCGGTCAGGCGATCGGTCTCGGCGTCGATCGTGCCCCAGGCCTGCCGAACGAATGGCAGCTTGCCCACCGCCAGGTCGGGCCGCTCGATGTTCTGTCGCACGTACAGCGCATTGGTCAGGTCCAGCGCGAAGCTGGCCGGCCCACCGCCATAGGCCCTGGCCAATGTCTCCAGCGTGGCCGGCGTCACGTCGACCCAGCCCGGCGCGAACCGGTTGCCGCCGGTGTTGGCGTTCATCCACTCGGCGCCGCGCTGGAACATCGTCCCGGCCTGGCTGGGGAAGAAGTGCCTGCTGTCCGGCATGTGGCGCGACTGCCAGTCGTCGGGGTACAGCTTGCGACCGAACCCGCTGTGGTTCAGGCCGATCTGCGCCAGCGGGTCCAGTGCGTCCGGCACCAGCGCCAGCACCGCGCTCTTGCCGGCGCCCTCGCCGCTTTCCGGGCTCAGCGCGCGGCCCAGGTCGTCGACCGGCAGCCAGCTGCTCATGAAGGCGTTGAAGGCCTTGACCGACCCGCCCAGCGCGTCGCGGCCGCGTCGCGGGTCTTGCCCGTGGCGCCAGGCATCAACCACCTGGTTGGCCACCACCGCGAAGAAGTTGTACCCATAGGGCATGGGGATCTTCACGTAGCGGCCGGTCTTCGACTTCGGGATGGCCTCGCCCGACTTGGACCCGGGCGGCAGGATGATGATCAAGTTGCGTTCCTTGACCTCCTCGGGGATCTTGTCCCACCAGGCGACACCGTCGTCGTCGTCGCCCATGGCCGCGTTGCGCAGGGCCAGCGCAGCCACGCCCAGCATCGCAGTGGCCAGCGTGGCCTGCACCTTGGGATGGCCCAGCGACTGGACGATGCGCGCCGTGCCCTGCACCGCGGGATTGAAGAACAGCACCCAGGCGCTGGCCAGCTGCTGCGTGCCCTTGCGATTGAAGTTGACGGTGATGTTCTTGGCGATGCTAGCCGCGTCAGCAGTGGATCGGCCGGCCTCGCGAGCCACCTTGAAGGCTGCGAGGCGCGTTGCGTTCTCGATGCCACCATTGATCGACTCGATCAGCTTGAAGGCCGCCGGGATGGCGTTTCGCGGGTCGATCGGCGCGCGTTGCTCGTGGTGCAGCAGGCGCTGCAGCTCGGCCGCCTGATCGTCGATCGTGCGCAGCGCATGGAAGCTGGTCTTGCCGCCGAAGGCCTCATAGAGCTGGTAGTCGGCAGATTTCCTGCCGGTCTCGGCCATGAAGCTCTCGACCAACGCACCAGGCAGCTTGGCAAACAGCTTCGGGGCCGCCAGGAAACCGATCTCATCGATGATGCCGAAGGCCGCGGTCTGCGTGTCGCGCAAGAAGTTGACGGCGGTGAACACCGGATTCAGCGACGTGTAAAGCCGGCTCAACAGGCGGTTCGCCCACAACAGCGAGGCCACCGGCCAGGCCGGGTTCTGCTCGATGTCGTGATGGCGCAGCTGGGCCAGCAGGCGTTCGTCCTTGACCAGGATGTGGATCTCCTGGCCGCCATCTTTCAGCGTGACGGTGCGCTCGTCGGCGATGACGCGCTCACGGTCGATCACGGTGCGGTCGCCGTTCTCATCCTCGACGATCGCAGGCCGGCTCTCGACGGCGCTGACTTCCCACAGGTTCGGGCTGGGGTTGTCCATCACGAAGCGCGCGAAGGACCGCAGGACTTCGTTCTTGCCCGACCTGACCAGGGAGCGGACCCGGTCCTGCACGATGTTCTCGATGACGTGCTTCGCCTGGCTCCGGCGCCCGAATGCCTGCTGGCCCTCGGGCCCGCGGATGTTGTAGCCCTTGCCGGTGCCCAGGCCGCCGGTGATGCCGTCCAGGCCCCGCAGCGGGACATAGAACTGGTACGCGCCAGACCAGGCATCGAACTCGTCATCGCTGATCAGGCCACCATCGCGCAGCACGTCGCGCGTGCCTGCGATCCAGCTGCGCAGCGTCGCCGCGTGGCGCTGCAGGTCAGCCTCAAGCCCCGATGCCCGTGCTTCGGCCAGGATGGCGTCGGCGTCGGCGGTGCTCATGCCGGACCCGCCGTCGGGCATGTTCGGGTTGATCGAGGCGACGTACTCGTTGCGCTCCTCAGCGTGCTGGGCGTAGGCGTACAGCGCCACGTCTTCCAGGCCCAGGCCGTCCGTTGCGAGCGCTTTCACGAAGCCCTTGATCTCGGTCTCGAAGGCGTCGATCTGGCTCCCCACGCGGCCCCAGTACCGTTCCTCGACCCGGTAGAAGTCGCTGGCCTCGGTGACGGTGCCGCCTTGGGCGCGGATGTCCTCGATCGCCTGCTTCCAGCGGTTGTATCGGTCCTGCACCACCTCGACCATGTGGCCGGCCCTGCCGAACTGCCGCAAGGTGTGGCGACCGGCCACGCGCTGGAACAGGATGTCGGGGTTGGCGGGGTCGAACGTGCCGCGGTTGCCAATCGAGGACTTGATCTGGTCCGGGCGGAAGGCGACCCACGCAAAGCGATCCGCAGACCGATCCTTGGGTCCATTGGTGTCGTGGCGGTATCGGATTCCGTCGTAGCCTTCGCCCTTCAGCGCCTCGGTAATGGCCTTTGCGTTGCCAAGGCCCCGCGCGCCTCCCCATGCGTAGAAGTCGCCCGTGAACGGCTTCTTGATTGAGAGGTAGACCGGCATCACCAGGCCATCGGACAACTTGTTGCCGGACGCCCACTGCGCCGCGTAGTAGTCGGCGAGCGGCGGGTCTTCTGCGAAATGGTGCCCGAAGCCGAAGCCGGGGCGCTCCACCTTGCTGTCATCGAAAGCCGTGAAGTCCTTGCCCGTCCCGTGATACACCACCAGCGGCCGCCCCTGCTCGTCGACCACGCGCGACCCGCTGAACCAGCGTTTGAACTCCGGCGTATCGACAGCGGCACCGCGCTCAGCGCGCTGGAACAGCACCGTCGCGCCGCTCGGGCCATCGCCGGTTGTACCAGGCTCAGCAGCCTGCAGCACCTGGCCAGCATCGAAAGCGACGATGGTCTCGGGGCCGTCCTTCGGGTCGGCATAACGCACCACCAGCCCGTCGTGGCCCATCTCCTGCAAGCGCCTGGTCAGCACGTTGCTGATGTCGGTCTTGCCGTGGAAGATGCGCGCCAGCATCACGTCGGCGCTGGTGGCCGGCATCACCGCCTTGATCAGGTCGGCCGCCGGGCTGCGCAGGTTGCGGTGCAGCCGATCGAGCACTTCGCGCGACAGGCCCTTGGGCTCGACCCAGCCGTCAGGCATGGCCACCCGGGCGCCGTCGAACACGAACGGGTTGCGCAGCGCGAGGTACGCGGGCTTGGTGCCGCCCTCGCTGTAGAAGCTGGCCACCTCGCCACCGGCGGCAGCCCGCCCAGCGTCATCCATGAAGTACCGGCCGGCCCCGAACCGACCCATGGGCAGCTGGGCGAAGCGACCCGAAGCGTTGGTCAGCCCGTAGACCACGCGCGGCTGGCCGGCGGCATCGACGATCTTGGAGCCATCGAACCAATCTGCGAAGCCTGCGTCGGTGGGGCGTGCGCCCGTCACGTCGCCGGCCGCCGGTGCCGCGGTCGTGCCCGTCGGCTCGGTGTTGGTGGCCAGGGGCAACGGCTTTCCGTCGGACCCCTGCAGCCACTGGCGGAAGTCGGCCATGCCGGGCTTGCCGCGGGCGAACAGCGGCAGTCCCTCATGCGCCGCCTTGCGCAGGGCCGGCGTGATCTCGAACCCGAGCTGTGCCGTCGGCTTGCGGCGCGGCGCGCTGCGCAGCTTCATCGGCTGCAGTGCGCCGCCGCCCAGCTTCTTCAGCAAGTCACCTGCAACGTTGTGAATGACCGGCGTGGCGTCGATCTTGATGCCGCGGCCATCGACCACGCTGCCGTCGGCCTCGCCGTAGAAGCGGGATCGTGCCGCGCGCGTGGAGCCAGACTCCTCAGCGAACGGAAAGGCCTGCGTGACCTGCGCCCCGGTCGCAAACGCGACTGCCTCGTAGCCATTCGCCACGGCATGACGGATCGTCGCCTTCAGCGCCAGCGCGACCCAGGCGTCACTACGAACAAAGGGGCCGGGCTCAACGCCACCAGTGCCAGACTTGCGCGCCTTTCTGATGGCATCGCCCCAGTCGCTCTGCAGTTCCTCGACGAACAGCACGCGCCGGCCATCGGTCGATTGACGCTCACTGGTGCGGGCATGGGCCAGCACATTGGGCGTGTCGGCCCAGTGTTTCGACTCGAAGCGCTCGGCGCCCGGCAGGCTCAGCACCAGCTCACGCGCGTTGGTGCCGCCAGGCTGGCCCATGCCAGGGTATTGCACGCCGTTGAAGGTGGCGAGCTGAGCGGCATCGTTGCGCAGCTCGGCTGCCATGCGATCTGCGTCTGCCCGATCCGCAACGGTGTCGAACTCTGCATCGCCGACCATGACCGACCAGGCGTCATCGCCAGGCCCAAAGAAGTCGGGCGTCGACTCGACGCGCACGTCCTCGGGCTTCGCTGGTGCGCCGCCATTCACCTGCTCATCGACGCGTACGCCATTGGCGTCTAGGTAGGCCTGCACGTCGGCCTTGCTGACCTTGCCGGGCTGCAGTGCGAGCCATTCGAGCACGCCCGACCATTCGATTTCCTCGGTCTTCGTGCCGCGCTTGGTCAGCGCCCGAATCTGCGCCGTCCAGACCGGGGCTTCGGCCGCCTTCAGGCTCATGCCCTCGATCTCGCGGCTCAGCTTCGAGTAGAACGGCGCCACCTCCTGGCGTGAGCCATCGCGCCGGAAAGCGGGCTCTGCTGCGGCCGTCGGGCTGGCGTCGCCTTCAGCCACCCAGCGCCTGGCCGGCATGATGAAGCGCTCGACCAGCTCGGCGTCGCTCAAGCGCATGTCGGCCAGGGCCGGGATGTGCTGGCGCAGCCAGTTTCGGATCGCGGCCAGTGCGCGCTGCACCAGCGTCGACTTCGGCTCGGTCTGCGCCAGCTCGGCAAGCACTTCTTCGGCCGCGCGCAGGCGTTGCGCCTCGTCGGTGATGTCCAGCCCATAGGCTTCGGCCTTTGCCCGCACGTCGACCTCGCGCAGCCTGGCCACATCGGCTAGCACCGCGCCCAACTCGGGGCCGAAGGTGCCGCGCAGGCCGTGGTGGCCCAACGCTTCGTGCGCGATGGCGCTGGCCACCTCGTCAGCCGATTGCAGCTCGCTGGCCACCAAGAAAACGCGGCCGCCCAGCCAGAAGGCTGCCGGCACACCGCTAGCGCCTTCGGCCAGCTGGCGCTCGTTCTCGCGCTGCGCAGCCGCGGGGGCCTGCGCCATGGCGGCGATCACGGTGATGCTGGGCGCGTTGGCCCAGCTGTTGGTGATGTCGTCGACAACGGCGCGGACGCCGTCAGCGGTCAGGCCGTCTGTTGCGCCTGCGGTGCGGCTGAACAGGCCCCCGAGAGCCAGTCGTTCGGCCCCCACCTGTTTGGAGACGAGTCGATGCAGGCGAGCCAGAAGTCCATCTCGTTGCCCCTCGCCTTCGCCTGCGCTGCCCTCATCGCGTACCAGGGCGCGCAAGACAGCTCCTCGCGCAAGCGTCTTGCGTCCCGCAAGCGCCGTGCGTCCAGCGCCTCCTGCTCGCCAGGCGCCCACTGCGGATCGAGCCAGTTGTTCGGGCTCGACGGCGCGGCCGGTTGCAGCATCGGTGAAGCGTCCAGTGTCGACATCGAAGTCCAGTTTAGTCGCACCCGGCATTGCCGTGGCGAGCAAGTCAAGGTTCAGATCAACCAATCGCCGGATGTTGCCGTCGTGGTCGCCGTAGACCCAGCGCAGCGGCCCGACACCAGCGGCCTTGTCGCCCCAGACCTGCTGGTAGCCGGGCGCCAGGTGCTCGGTCGTGCCCCACCGCAGCGCGGACGACAGCATCGCCTCGGGACGGCGCCGCAGGGCGTCAGCCGACAGGCCGTTCGGATCGCCGATGAACACGCGCCCGGTGTTGTGGGCCAGGTCGCCAGCGATGGCGTAGACCTTCGCGCCACCAGCACCAGGGGTCAGCCGGATGACGTTGATCCACACATCGCCGACATCAGGCTCGACAGCGTCGGCGTTCTCGCCCGGCCGCTCGGTGCGGGTGACGGCCAGGTCGTTTTCGCTGCTGTAGAGGTTGTGGAAGGTGTGCTGCCCGTAACGGCTGGCCTCGCGCACAGTGATGGTGGCCTGGCTTCCATCGGGCATGTCCAGGTCGTAGGTGCTCAGGCCCTCGTGCTCGTGCGGCGTGACCTTGATCGCCGGGTCGATGTCGGCCGCGATCTCAGCCACCGTGGCCTTGTCCGACTTCGGCAGCGCGAACAGTTCGTCGTTCTGCGACAGCGCGCGCAGTGCCTCACGCTCGGCCGACTGGTCGGGCTTGCGCTGGAAAAGCGCCACCTTGCCGTCGTCACCGGTGCGGGTCTTCAGCTCGGCCACCAGGGCGTCGAAGGCCTTGTTGATGGTCGCGCGTTCCTCGCCGGTCGGGTACGGGTTGCCCTTGTAGCCATCACCGGCGTAGCGCTCTGACTCGACGCCATGCACCAGATACTCGCTCTTGGCGCCCATGGCCACCAGGCGGTCGAACACGTAGGACTCGAAGGCGCGGGCGAACATCTCGGTCGGCCGCAACCAGTACCCGATGCGCTTCGATGCGTCTGCCGCCCGGTTGTCGTGCGCCGTGCGCATGGCCTGCTCGGCGCGATCCATGCTCGACAAGCGCATGTCGACCATGACCTGGCGGACCTGTGCCCTGGTCGGCTCGCGCCACACCGGCAGCTCCTCGCTGGGAGCGTTGGCAATAGCCCGGTCAACCTGCGCCACCAGGTCTGCACGCATGGCCGAAGGCTTGCGCCCTTCGTTGGACGCTGCCGTGGTCAGCGACTGGGCGATCACAGCCTTCGACGCGGGGTCAGGAGCCTGACCACGCTCCAGGTGCTGAGCCACCACACCAGCGCCAGCTGCTTGCTCACCAACGGCTTGGGCCGGTGCGGTCTGCTGCTGGCCAGGCGTGGCGGCCTTCGCGGTAGGGGCGGCGCTCGTGTCAGCCGCGGTCGGCGTCGGCCGGGCACGGAGCACCCAGCGATCACCATCCTCGACTGCCACCAGGTCGCCGGTGCGACGCTGCTCGACCAACCAGGCCACGGCCTGTCCATTCGAGCTGAACGTCTGCGACGGCACACCGCCTATTGATTCCGACCCGTTGCGGACAGCTGCCTGCTTTGCACCGGTGACCTGGTCGACTTCGGCGGGACGCGACGCTGCAGCATTCGCTTCCGGCTGGATTCGATCAGGGCCGGCCGGCTGACGGCTGGTCGCTTGGGTCGGGGCGCTCGACGGGCCGACTGCCTCACCCGTCGGCGGCACCTGGGGTGCGGCTTGGGGCTCGGTGTTCGGCGCCTCGGCCCTGCTGGCTTGTTGCTGGCCATCACCAGCTTGTTGCTGGCCATCACCAGCAGCAGCCCGCCGGGCCCAGTTCTGGCCGAACTGCTCGCCGGCCGACTGCACCAGCTCGGTCACGGCCTCGGTGCCCGCGCCCTTGGCCACGCGCGGCAACAGCTTGCCGCCCTCGCCGATGATGCGGCCCAGCACCTGGCCGCCGACGGCGTTGACCGCGGCGTCCACGATGCCAGCGATCAGGCCCGACTGCTCGGCCGCGTTGGAGCGGATCAACAGCTTTGCCGCGTCCGGCGCGAAGCCGCGCTTCAGCAGCTCCTGGTACTGGGGCGAGCGCTCCCACTTGCCTTCCGGCATCTTGTCGATGTCGGCGGCGGTCTGGTTGGCCTGTTGGGCGTACCCCACGATGCCCTCGGACACGGCGCCGACGGTGGACATCGCCTTCGCGCCAGCCTGCATGGCGGCCACCCTGGCCAGCTCTTGCGACGCGCCAGACTCGATCGCCGATGCGTAGGCGCGGCCAGCTGCACCGCGGGTCACGTAGGCCGAGACAGCCATGGCAGCTGACGTTGGCACCGATCGCAGCGCATCGGCCAGCACGCGAGTCGGGCTCATGTACGCGGCCTTGCCGGCGTCCAGGGTGGCGTATTTGAGATCGCCGAAGTTGGCCTGTTCGGCTGGCGATACCGCAGCCAGGGCGCCCTCGCTGGCCTTGCCCAGTGCGTCGGTGGCCATGCCCAGCACCCGGGTCGTGCTGGCGCGCATCTTGGCCAGGCCCTCGGGGTCGTCCTTGAACAGCACGGCCAGGTCGGCGTCGCTGGTGGTGAACGGGTTGAGCTGGTCCACCAGCTTGGTGGCCACGCCTGGGTCTGACAAGATTCGGACATCAATTCGATCCTTCACATCGAGTTGCAGCAGGCCGGCGCCGTGGTGGGCGCCGGGCTCCTGCGCATGAGAGCCGACTCCCGCCGAATCTCGATGGCCCGCATATATGTGGCGCGCTTTGCAGCCCGATCACGGCCCTCGTAGCTCGCTGCGGTCAGCAGGGACGAGCAGGTGTCGCAGCGGTCACGGCAGGCGGCGGACATCAGCTCAGCGGTGCCAGCACGTTCCGCGATGTCAGCAGCGGCGCAGCCGAGATCAGCTGTCAGCCTCACAGCCAGAAGCGACGACGCCAGGGACAGGGGCCTTGCCGATCAACTCGATCGCCGCCTGCAAGGTCAGCAGTGGTGCGGTGGTCTCGGCGGTCAACCGCCACCTGGCGCTGCCGCGCCGAATGACCAACCCGCCGCGCCGGCACAGGTGGACCGCCAAGCCGGGCGCCCGCAGCGCGTCAGCGATGGCTTCGCGGCTGCCGCCCGGCATCGAAAACGCAGCGACTCCCAGATAGCGCCACGGTGCGCGGACGGTTTCGGTGGTGGCGGCCATCCTCACGCCAGATCCTTGGCGGTCTGACAGCCGCCGGCCGACAAGGATCTCAGCCAGGCTCGCACGGTGCCGACCCGCCAGCGGACGCACTTTGCGCCCAGACGCACGTCGGGCGCAGGGATCTTCTGGGCCGCCAAGTCAGCGTAGACCGCCGATCGTGAACGGCCGGACGACCCGGCCAGGGCCTCGATCCCCACGAGGCAGTCGTCGTCCATGCTGGCTGCGATGAACTCGACCTTGGCGCGGCGTCCCTGTGGCGTGCGCTTGACGCCAGCTCCGGGGCCTCTTGACTGAGCTGTTGAATTGTGCATGAGAGCCAGTCTTGCACAGTCCGCATGAATCGCCAAACGACCGGTTCAAGCCGAAAACTTCAATCAAAACAACGTCTACCGCCACGGTATACGGCCAAATTCGCTCGGCTCATAGGAGGCCAGGAAAGCGCCGAGGACTCGGAAACACCCCCTGGAAACGCGGGCGAAACAGCCGGAGAAGTACCCGACAAAAGAAGTCAACTTCTGGTCGCCGGCCCACTGTCGGCATGTCGCCATTGGCAAGACAACGACAGCGTAGTCGTCACTGCCGAGTCAGTATCAGTGCTGTGACGCGATACATCGCGGCTAAGTCGTTGGCCCAGTTGCCGCACCATGGGCGGCTGGCGATCGAACGCCGAGTCAGCGGCCCGGCAGCGCCGTTGATTGCCGCGCCGCCGCGGGGAGGCGGTCAAACCGAAGGCGGTTCAGGCTGGCTTGCTTGGGGCACGCTTGGAGCAATGCTTGGAGCATCGCGCTGTCCCTTTCCCCGCCTGGCAATCAAACGCCGAGTCCGGGGCCGTGCCGTGCGCATCGATTGCCGCGGGTTCGTAGGGCCTTGCAGCCTGCAGCGAACGGGCACCGAACGGGCACCAGGGGCACAAATCGGGCGCGCAATGCAAAACGGGTCAGCCCCTTGTGAGAGCTAACCCGTTGATTCTCAATGGTCGGGGTGGCGGGATTCGAACTCGCGACCCCTTGCACCCCATGCAAGTGCGCTACCAGGCTGCGCTACACCCCGACGAAGCTCGCATTATAGCCCGAGGCAGCAGACCTCCTGACGGGTCAGACGGTAAGCAGGTCGCGGATCGACAACAGTTCGGTTCGCAGGCGATGGGCGTCCATCTTCTGCACGTCGACCGGCTGTTCCCTCGGGGCCTCATCGTGGGCAT
>JALHRS010000093.1 GCA_022841325.1 Lysobacterales bacterium
GTGGTGATCGTGGTCAACATGTTCCTGACCGGCTTCGACGCCACCACGCTGAACACCCTGTGGGCCGACAAGAACCTCAAGGCGCATGGCTTGATCCAGGCGTACTCGCGTACCAACCGCATCCTTAATTCGGTCAAGACCTACGGCAACATCGTCTCCTTCCGCAATCTGGAGCAGGAGACCAACGACGCGCTGGCATTGTTCGGCAACAAAGAGGCCAAGGGCATCGTGCTGCTCAAGCCCTACGCCGAGTACTACAAGGATTACGAGACGCGGGTTGCGGAGCTACTCGCTGGATTCCCGCTTGGAAAAGCGATCACCGGCGAAGCGGCGCAGAAGGCGTTCATCAAGCTGTTCGGCTCGATCCTGCGGCTGAAGAACATCTTGACCGCGTTTGATGATTTCGCGGGCCAAGAGATCCTCAGCGAGCGCGACTTCCAGGACTACCAGAGCTTGTACCTGAACCTGTACGCGGAATTCCGAGCAACGTCGGATGCCGAAAAGGAATCGATCAACGACGACGTCGTGTTCGAGATCGAATTGATCAAGCAAGTCGAAATCAACGTCGATTACATCCTGCTTCTGGTAGAGCAGTACTTGAAGAAGAAGGGCTCGGGCGACGACAAGGAAATCCGCGCAACCATCGAGCGCGCCATCAATTCCAGCCCGTCCTTGCGCAACAAAAAGGACCTGATCGTGCAGTTCGTCGATTCGGTGACCACCAAGGCCAAGGTAGACGCGCAATGGCAAGCCTTCGTGGCCGCGAAGAAGACCGATGAGTTGGAGCGCATCATCGCGGAAGAAAACCTCAACGCGGAAGGCACTCGCAGCTTCATCGACAATGCCTTCCGCGACGGCAGCATCCCCACCGCCGGCACAGCCATCACAAAGATCCTGCCGCCGGTGTCCCGGTTTTCAAAGGACAACGGCCACGCAGCCAAGAAGCAGACAGTGCTGGACAGACTGGCCGCATTCTTCGAACGGTATTTCGGGTTGGGATAGGAGACGCGCGACATGAACGCGCTGTTCGGCAGTTAAGCCAAGCTCCTCCAAACGGTTCCGTGTGAGGCATTGAGATGCAGCCAAGCCAAGGGTCGATTACTGGGTGGTGGACGCCATCTCCCTGACCCACGTTTGCAGCGCCCTCAGTCGCTCGGCCGTCTCGTGGCAGGTCTGGTAGTTGGTGGCGACAGTTCCGGCGACGGCAGAGAGCGCAATGTCTGCGGCGGCCGCATCAGCGTCTCGGGCGGGCTCGGGCAGTGCACCTGCGGCTGCAGCGTCGTGCAGGCGCACAAAGCCGCGGTTGATAGTGCAAGCAGCATCGGCTTGTACGGACACATAGACGGGTACCTCCTTGATGATGGTGTCGCCCTTTTCGCGGACGACACGAACGCGGTCGACGTACTCGGTGACGACCTTGACGGTCGCTTGTGCCTGCTCCTCGCGGACAGCGGTGGCCTGTAAGGCTTGTTGCTGGACGGCGGCATCCCACTTGGCTTGAACGTGGCCCGTGCCTTTGACCCAGCCGAAGGCGACCAGGGCGAGGCCGAGCGCCGCCAAGGCCAGCAGCCGGTACGGCCACGGAATCACGCTCACGATGCCTCCCCGATGCACTGCCGATATTCGGCCTCACGCCGTTTGGCCAGTCCGCCGCACAGCCGCGCATTGGCGGGCAGCGCGCAGTCCTTGCCTTGGAAGAATCGCCAGCGCAGCAGCTCGGAACACGCCCCGGCGTAGTCCTCCGCGTTGAGTTTCTTCACCAGCGTGGACTGGCAGAACGCATGGCTGCCGACGTTGTAAGAAAAGCTCACCAGCGCGTCGTACTCGTACTGAGCTAGCGGTACGGTCACGCATTGCTTGAGCGCGCCCTCGAACTGCTGCAAATCGGTGAGCGCCCGAGCCAGCGCCTTCGGCGGCGTGGTGGTGTCGCCAATCCTCACCCCTGTGGTGGCGCCGAAGCCAATGGTCGGCACATCGCCTTTGACCGGGATAACGGCGCGGTCGGTATAGCCCTCGTGCAGCAAGATGCCGACCAGGGCGGCGGCGGACAGGCTAAGACCGGCCACTGTCCTTCGCACCGCTGCAGTTGGCGGCGGGATCATCGGTACATCCCCGGCTGCGCCACGATGCGGACAACCGTCGCGCCGATGCTGCAAGCAAAGGCCAGCAGCACAAACGCGCCACGCGGCAGCACGTCGCCGAACAGTGGCACCACCACTTCCGCCGCCGTGAGGGCAGCCGCCATCAGCGAGAATCGGATGCTCCAGGCACGGCGCAGAACCTGCCGCCAGTCGTCGAGCAGGCAGAGCCTAGGTTTCATTGCGCGCCTCCCAACAGCTTGAGCTTGATGGCGGCACCGACCAGCAGCGCGGCCAGGATGCCAGTGGTGATGACCTTCACCGTGGTTTGCCACGCTGTGCGACGGGCATCGCGCCACGCTTCCAGTAGGTCGCGCAGTTCGCGGATGTCCTTCGCTGCGTGTCCGTTTTCCAGCCCAAGATGGGCGAGGCAACGCTCGGCGCCCCGTTGGGCAGCGATGTTCAGCAGCTCATCAAAGTCCTCGTGCCGCAGCAGCAGTGTGGATTCGATGGGCGGTACATCGGTTTCTTCGGTCATGGTCGGTCTCCAGAAATGACGAAACCCGCCCAGCGGGAGCCGGAGCGGGTTTCAGGGGTGAATCGGAAGGGGTGCGGCTCAGATGTCGATGACTTCCAGCGGCAGAGACGGCGCTTCGCCTTCGATGACGCCATCCCGGACGAACACGGTCTGGCCCAGCGTGGCTTCGCCACGTCCGTGGACCAACCCGCCGCCCGGCAAGGCGATCACGGCGCGACTCGCGCCAACCTCGACCACGATGCCGGCTTGCAGCGGTGGATCAGGCAGCAGCTGTCGGAACTGTCGGTAGAGGTTATGCACGGCATTCCACTCCGAGGGTTTGCCAGACTTCCGGGAAGCCCGCCTCGATCCGCGTCGAGCGCACCAGACCGAGCCGCGACACGCTGCCGTCCTGGTACTCGACGAAGGTACCGGGCTCGACGATGCCGGTTTCCGGCAACACGGGCAGACGCAGTCCAACCTCGAACTGTTGGCCGGTGTCGGCCAGGATCGCAGTGCCACGCTGGCGTGCCGCGGCGGCTTCGGTGATCAACGCGTCGACCACCATCGGCGCGATCACGTTTCCGGCCGTGCCGGTGCGCGTGATCTGGCCGAGCACGCCCGCGCTCTGGCCGGACACGAACACCCGATTGTAGGAGGGCTTCTCCAGCCAGCGCAGGGACTCGCGCGAGACCGCATCGACCGGCAGGACCAGATCGGGAGTCACCGCATGCCAGTCCCAGGGCGCCACCGGGTATCGATGGCGCACCCGCAGGATCGCCTCGGACGGATGCGGCATCAGATAGCCACCGGGCGCCTCAGCAATGGCGGCCAGCGCATCGATCCAGGTGCCTTGGTGGGCGAACACGCCTGCAGGCACATTCCAGTCGGTCAGGCCCCAATCGATGGTCCAGCCCAGTGGTACACCGTTGATGGTGAGTACGTCATCCAACAATTGCCGTGCGGTCCGCGGTTGTGGGTTGGCGAACGACATCACCGGCGCGTAGGGCGCGGACAACACCGCGGTGCGCCCGCGCCCGGACAGACGCAGGCTGGCCTCGCCAAAGCTGCGCTCGCGAGTCAGGTTCTCGGCCAGCACCCGGAAATCGGTGCCGTTGACGTGGGCCACCAGTTCCACCGGAGGCGCACCATCGGCAGGCGCAATCAAGGCTTCGGCGATGGCGGGCAGCGTGGCCTCGAAGCCCCAGGCCCAGGAGTCGACGTCGAGACTCAGCGACAGCGAGATCACCGGTACCGACGCGCCATCCGGCCATCGATGCAGCGTCACGTGGTTCAGCACGACATAGACCCTTCGGATCGGAACAACGACCGGGCCGTCTTGGCCAGGCCCTGGGTGGTTTTCACAGACGAACAGCAGATGGTCGTGCGTCGCCGCCAGTGCGGCAAAGCGCAGGGTCGGATTCGGCGTGTAGCAGGGAACGAACGGTGGATCGGGGTCGTCCGGGCGTACCGAAGGGCGCCCTGGCGGCGGCCGCATCGCGTTCTGCCAGCGCGCGGCCAACCGGCGGCGCATGGCGGCGGCGACCTGGATCGCTTCGAAGAAGCGCAGGCCCGGATGCGCCTGAGCCACGTCGAAGCGAGAGCTAATTGGCGGACGGCGATCTCGCAGGCCGTCCTCATGGCTGATTCGTCTTTGCAGCGCATCGATTCGCGCCGCGTTCGCATAAATGACCGGGCCTGCCGTGCGCAGATGGAGCGATTCACTGTGCGGAACCCGGAGCGCACCCGGCGATTGCTGGACTGCACCTTGAAACAGCGCCGTCGCCGACACCGGTGCGCGCACCAACGTCGCCGCGCGCCACGTGGTCACGTTGGCATCGAGCGCTTGCCCTGTTCGCCAGGCCGCGCGCGCCTGCGACGGGTGGCTGGCCGGGGATGCGGTGCGATGCTCGGCCCCGTCCTCGAACCCACGCCCGCGTTGCCAATCCGACCCGGTGCTGCCCACCAGCGGACGCGCGGCCCGAGAGGCGTAACGCGCCTCGGCGATCATTTCCATCGCCGGAAACGTCGCGACCAGCGTCGCGGACGCATTCGGAATGGCCAGGGCTTCGAACCGCAGTGCCGGCAGCGTGCCGACCAGTTGGGCATCGAGTGGCGGATGCGATCCGGCCGGATCGCCACCCAGCACCAGGTGCGCTCTGCCCGGTGGATGGGCGAAGCGCAGATCGACAGGCGCCATCGGTGATCACCCCAGCAGGCCCGTCAGGATGCGGGTGTAGCCGCCCGCGTACAGGGTCGTGGTCGGCAGGCGCAACTCGGCAGTGCCGTTGAGATCGGACGCATCGCAGTCCCAGGCCAGCGCGCCCATGCCATTGACGATGCGTGCCCAGGTTACCTCGCCCGTGGTCAGGATCAGCGCTTCGTTGGTCGGGGTGATCTCGAGAACGCCATCGGCAACGGTTCCCAACGGCTCGTCCAGCACGATGGAGGCCAGTAGCGGACCCTGCGGCGGCGCGCCGAAGCTCGGACGCGGGCCGGCGTATAGATGGGCGCGCGCCTGCTCGATGCCGAGCGCGAGGAACGTAATGACGCCCTGCAACCGGTAGTTGTTGAGGTCGTTGGAGATCTGGATCACACCGGCGCTTCCGTCATGGGCTCTGCGCGCAAGTTGTCGGCGATCACCGCGCGGAAGTTGTGCTTGTGGTCGTAAGCGATCACGACGTAGCGCGGCACCTCGCTGATCCTGTCGAACCGATAGACACCGGTGACCGCGTCGCTCCAGGTCTCACGCACGACGGCGTAGGTGCGCTCGTCGAACAACAGCACCCGGCGCGACACCGGACGGTCCTCGGGAAGGTCCTTCTCTTTGACCGTGCCGGTGATGTGGTGACCGCCCGCGTAATAGTGATTGCGCGTACCGGCCAGACGATGGAATGCGCGATGCGAGAATCGCAGCAACGCGGCGAGGTCCGGGATCGGTTGCGTTCGCCCCACGATGGCGGGCAGCGCGCGGTAGTGTGCCGGAGGGGCGTCGGGCAGCGCACTTGGCATCCCACCGGCGACGCGATGCACGCGCAGAGTCAGGTCGAAGCCGTAGATGCTCGGCCGGAAGCTCGCGTAGTGCCGCTTGTAGCCTTCCCACACCACGTTCCCATTTTCGCTGACGCGGTACTGCCAGACGCCGTCGACGCCGCGCTTCACGTCGATGCGAAGCGTGCGGCGAGCACCGGTCGCTGCCCACGGCGCGGGCGCATGCGCAATCAGTTCGGACTGATTGCCGTGGGCATCCCAGAAGCTGTGATGCCACTGATGCGCCCAAACAGTCAGGCGGTGGCCCTCGTAGGTGCCCGACCCGGTCCATAGCCAGAACCCAAAGCACGTCGAGCTGTAGGTCACCGCCATGACTTCGGCGTCGATCTCGAACCAGAAGTCTTGCGCGACCTCGGCCGCATCGATACGCCAGAAGTTCTGTGCGTGCGTGAACACCAAGTCGACCGCTTGCGCGCCTTCGTTCCAGGTGGCGGTGATGCCGCCCGCCCCACCATTGCTGGCAAAGCCTGCAGGAATGCCCGCATCGAAGCTCTCATCCAATGGATAAGCCACGGATCAGGGCCTCCACGGCCCTGTGATGTCGAAGGCGAACCCACTGGTGTTGCCCTCGTGGGCGTAGTCCAGCGTCACGATGAGGAACTTACGCCCGGGGTAGCCCAGGACTTGGTCGATCAGCGTCATGTGCGCGTAGGGCTGGTTCTGATGGATCCAGTACACGCCGGGCAGCATCCCGCGCAGGTGGCCGGTACTTTCGCGCAAGTAAATCGGGTGCAAGATCAGGCCGTAGTCGGGACCGTTCGGGAACGGGATGGCGCCCGAGCGCCCGGAGATGTTCTGGTTGTTGCCATCGTTCAGCGAGAACAGGCCCAGGCGAGCGTTGCCGCCAACCTGGGTGTAGTCGCGCATGCAGACCTTGCCGGTGGTATCCAGCGAGTGCGTCGAATAGGTGTCTTGGTTCGGGTAGCTATTCGGCCACTCGCTTACAGTGCGATAGCGATCGGACGCGGTCAGCAAGGACGCGTAGCTGTCGCCCGCCTTGTAGCTGTCGAAGTCGGTAAACGTGTAGAGCACGCGGCGGTCGCCACCCCAGCCGGAGGCGCAGGCGAGGAAGAAGCCGCGGTCATCACCGACGAGCACCCAGCTGCGCGCACCGGCACCGTTGTCGCCGTAGGTCTCGGGTGTGTTGTTGCGGGCGAAGTACCACTTGAACCAGCCCGAGTACATCGAGTTACCGCTGCCCGATGGCAGTTCGTTGGCATTCGGGGTCGCCGGATCGAACGGTGCACGCGCGCCGACAAAGGTATCGATGTCGACCATGTCCTCGGCCAGCGTCACTCGTCCGAACTTCGCCCAGGTGGTGGTGTAACCCGCGGGCAAGCTGTCGTCGACACGCAGGAACGGTCGGGTCGACAGCGGATTTGGGCTGCGATAGGCGCGCTTGTTCTCGCCCGTGAAGGCGATCTCCAGTCCCAGCGGCGCGATCTTGGCGGTGATGCCCAGCACCGTGGTTGCGGGCGATGCGGGCTCACCCGAAACGCTGAAACTGATGCTGTTTGCGGTGATGGCGGTGATCGTGAACTCGCCGTTGTACTCGGGTTCCTCGCAGCCCTCGATGCGCATCACCTGATCGACCATGAAGCCGTGGCCCGGACTCATTGTCGCAGTGGCAATAGCGTCATCGCGCGTCAGCCCGAGCACGGGTTTCAGATTGAAGCCGTTGACGAGCAGTGCGTCGAGCATCGCCGTCAGGCTGCCCCAGTTGTTGGTCAGCACCGGCGCGCTCACCATGCCGCTGTGCATCCATTTGACCTTGTTGCTCACGAATTGAACTCCTGGAAATCAGTTGGCGTCACGGCCGATCCACGTCGCCGCGCACCAGCAAGGTGAAGGAATCGCGGGTGACGGTTTCCGGACCTTGCTGGATGGTGCGCACCACCCAGACTGGGAACAGCGCGCCGATGGTGTTGAAGCGCAGCACATTGCCGGCCGCCCAGCCCGAGCCCCAGCCGAGGGCGCGCAGCGTGAAGTAGGGTTTCGCCGTCGCTGGATTGATCGGCGCCAGATCGTTGGCCGTGGTGCCCGTAGCGATGACGCCGACGTGTTCGCCGATGACCTGAAACGCCGTGGTGTTGGTGAACTGGACGGCCCAGCGTTCGGTGATGGCACCGGCGTTCGTCACCGTAATCGGCGCCAGCACATCGTTGAATGTGGCGGTGGCGGCATTACCGATCAGGGCGTCGGTGAACGTCCCATTCCACGTCGCCTGATCGAACAGCGTCGACACGTACGCACGCAGATCGCCCGAGACCAGTGCGGAGGAAATGCGCGAACCGGTCGGATAGTCGTGCGTGATCTGCCGGGTGAACGCCAGGCGCCCGGAGATCTGCACGTCGGACACTTGCGCCATGTCTTCGATGCGGTGCTCCACCGTGACCGGCTGGGCGAGGCCCGTGACGCTCGTGAACGTCACCAGCCCTGCTTCCAGGTCGACGGTGTATCCGGCGGTGATCACGACGCCATTGGCATCGAGGAGGCGCACGCGCGACAGTCGCACCCGGTCGCAGTCGACGACCTGGCCGGCGCTCGCGGTGAACGGTCCGACTGTCTCGGTATGTCCGATCACGGCGAAGTCGCCCATCCGAAAGATCGGCACGCGCCCGTCCTGGGGCAAGCGGACCGGATCGAGGCCAATCAGATCGGCATCGAGCGGCAGATAGGAATACGCGACCGCGTTGTACTTGATGGTGTCGGCGAACACCGGCGCCGGCTTGAACACCTTGGGCACGCCGTCGAGCACGACGACGCCACCGGGGTCGAACCAGATCTCGTCCTCATTGCCGGCCGCGAGCACCCACGAGCCGAAGCGCGCGCGTACGACGCCGGTTTCGTAGTCGATGGCGCCGGTAATGCCTGCGCCGGCGATGATGCCGTGATTGTCGGCACTGACATTGATGGTGCCGCCGGTCAGCCGCGTAGCGAGCAGTTGCAGGCTCGACGGCCGCACTGGCGAGGCCGGAATGCGGAAGGTGACCTCGTCGACGGGCGTGCCATCAAGGCTGGTCAGCAGCGAGCGCAGCCCGACCGTAGGGCTTTGCGCAGGCACCCAGGCGGTGAGCGTCACGGCGCCGGTGGCGTAGTTGATGGCGCCCGCCAGCGTCGCAGCGCCGTTGACCGGGTTCAGGTCGTAGTAGAGGCTGCCGAGTCGGTCGAAGTAGGTCTTGCCGCCGAGGGTGAATCCGACACTGCCAGGCACGATGGGTTCGGCGAAGCTCGGCGTCAGATCCAGCGCCAGGCCGCTGGCGGTAAACGGTTGGGTGACGCTGTTTGAGGTGCCTGCCGCGCGGTAGCGGACCTTGGCCCAGGCCGAGTCGTCGATGGGCATGGCCGCGCCGGCGGTGATGTACTCCCAATGCGAGAACACGTTGCGATAGACCGGAACCAGGGTGCCATCGGCAAGGCGCGTGAGTCCGATCTGGGTCACCAGATAGCGGGCCACGGGAATGCGCACCGTGGTGTCGGGCAGAAAGCGCAGCACGCCAGTGGCGTAGTTCACGGTGCCGTAGACAACGCCTTGCGTGTCCTTGAGGTTGCCGTTGCGGTCGTCCCTAACGATCTTGATCGGATCGACCGGGCGAACCAGTTGCAGTTCGGCCGGCGTGGTCGAGATGTAATCGAAGGTCTCGATCAGCAGGTTCCACTCCAGCTCGACCGTACCCGGGATCAGGCCGTCGAACTCCACCTCGACGTCGATGCGACCTGTGCCATCGCGCATCGGCGCGTGGAACTCCTCCTCGGTCGGCGGGCCCCAGGTGTAAGCGACGTTGTAGGTCTGACCACCGGCCGGCAGCGCGGTCGGCGTGAGCTGGATCAGGCCGGATTGGTAGTTGACGGTGCCGGTCGCCGCGCCGGTGATATGTCCTGCGCCATCGTCGGTGGCGGTGCGCGGTGCGCCGTCGTTCCAGGTGATGGTCACGGACTGCGGCGTGATGCCGCCCTGCGCCAGCTGCAACGTGACCGAGGGCGGCGCGATGGTCTGGTCGGAGCGGTTGAAGTAGTTCGCCTTGCCGCCCCAGGCGTAGACGATCTCGCTACCGACATCGGGCAGCGCACCGACTGTCACGGCGACCGTGCCGGAACCGTAGTTCACGGTACCGACGCCGTACTCCGGACTGCTGCCTTTGAGCACGCCAGCGCTGTTGTCGCGCAGGTCGTACCACTTGCCCTGCGCGCGATAGCTCACCTGCAGGGTGCCGGGCGCGGGGCTGGGCAGGATCGTGAGCACGTAGTTGTAGGCGCGGTTCTCGATGTCGACGCGCACGCCCGCGGTATCGGCCACGCGGATCGGCGCGGCCGCGGGGCGGAAGGTGATGGTCTTGTTGCCGGCGTAGTTCGGCGCGCTGGTGGCCATCGCCACCTGGCCGCGCGCGTAGTTCACCGTACCGATGACGGTCGCGCCGGACATCAGTTGGCCGCCGTTGTCGGTCAACGTCGCGCCGCTGACGTTGATCGACAGGGTTCCGGGCTGGATCGCATTGCCGACCGACAGGATCGTGGCGGCGCTGAAACCCACCGACGTCGTGTAGCTCACCGTGCCATTGGCGGACTCGACCAGGGACTCGGACGTGCCGCCCGCGGTCAGATCGAGCAGCGGCGTTTCGGTTTGGGCCGACGGTACCAACTGGGTAAAGATGCTGCTGACGCTGGCCGCCACGTCGCCAATGGCGATTGGCTGGGTGGTTTTCACCACGCCGCAGTACTTGGCCGCGTCGGCGACCACGGTGTCGCGCGTCTTGGTCTTGCCCGCCACCATCGTGAACAGGCGATCTGGAGGCGAGCCGGGGAAGTCGAAGCGCAGCGCGTCCGACAGATCGCAGGTGACCACCACCGCCTCGTAGTCGACGATGCCACTGCCCGAGCCGTAGCTGAAGGTGCGCGTTTCCGATGCGACACGGGTGACACGGATGTACTGCGCAAACTCGTTCGCCAGTCCCTCGTTGGCGACCAGGTACAGGGTCTTGCCAATGGCCGGCAACTCGGCGCCGACGCGTTGGAACAACTGGATGCTGCGCTGGCCGGTGATGTGGTTCTCCAGCAGATAGCCATTCCACAGCGAGCCCTTGTTGAGGTAGGCCTCGATGCGGTCGCGCGCATTGGTGCGCCGGTCGAAGACCTCGTCGGTCGAGAAGATTGTGACCGCCACGCGCGGATCGCTCGGCGCTTCGGCCACGATGACGTTGCCGCCCAGATACGTGTCGGTGGTGTTGGTCTGGATGCTGGCGAACACCTTACGCAGGTTCACGCGGCCACCGGCGCGGTCCATTTCCGAGATGTCGTTGAACAGCGAGTTGCTCGCGCCATCGACGATGACGGTCGAGGTGGGCGCACCGCCGCCTTCGGCGACGTCGTCCATGACCTGGCTGGCAACGAGCTTCACGTCGCCTACGAGAATCGGCATGTGGGTTCCATCAGGTTCAGAGCTGCAGGAAGCGCAGCGTCAATCGGTAGCGGTCAGCGTCGGATCGGGCCGGGAAGCCCAGTACGGGCTCGGCTTCGACGCAAAGGTCGGCGTGGCGGAAAGCCACCTCGAAGGTGCGGTCATCGGCCAAGCGCAACTCGAATCGCCCATCGTCGAGCGTCAAGGGCAATGCCGCCCAGTCATGCAGCGTGGTCACGGTGGCGCGCGTGACCCAAGCCATGTCGCTGGGGCCAACCAGCGTGATCGGCCGCCCGGCCTGCCGCGTTGCCGACTGCACCAGCAGCGCACCGGTGATCAGATAGGTGGTCGACGCCACCGCCGGCGTCCACGCGTGTTCATCGGCCCACAGCAGATCGTCCGGCAGCGTCAGGGTCTGGCCGGATGAAAGTTGGCGCAGTTCCATGGGTCAGCTTCGGGCTTGCGCTTCGCGCAGCAGATCCAGCAATCGCGACTCGTCGCGCGCCGGGATCGTCGCGCTCACGGTGCGTGCGCCGCTGGCCAGTTCGACACGAATGGTCTTGCTGGGCGGCGGGGCGTCGTTCCAGTCGAGCCGCGGGGAACGGCGCGGCCGCAAGCCTGACGTAGCCACTTCGTCGAAGTCGGTCGGCATAGTGCGCAATGTGGTGGCTACCCGCGCCGATGCTTCCGGAGTGACCAGACCCCCGCGCGCGAAGCCCTGAACTTTGGTGGCGATCTCGCGGGCCGGAGCCTTCATTGCGTTGATCGCAGCAAAGAACCCCGCGCCCAGTCGCTTGACGGACTCCCGGCTGACCACATACTCCCCGGGCGTCAGCATGGCCGGCACGGTGTCCGACTTGGCCAGGCCACCGCGGGCGAAGTACATCTGCCGCTCGGTCTCGCGCTCGATGTACTCGATCAGCTGCCGCTCGAGGTCCACGCCAGCAAGCTGCGCTTGAGCCATCGCCGTGCGCCAGCGTCCCTTGATCGTGTCGACCGAGCCTGACTCCAGGCTGGTCAGCTTGCGGACTCGCAGCAGGCGCTGGAGATAGTCGCGGTCGTGGAATGCCTGGATATCAATCGGATCGGTTCTAAGGCTCTGGGTACCGATCGGCAGCCTCCAGTTCATCCGCTCCATGTGCGCCCGGCCGATCCTCGCGCCCTGCAGGCCGAGTTCGATCAGCTTGAGTGCCTCGGACACGTCGCGATTGACCTTATCCGTCGCAGCCAACGGTTTACGTTTCGGAGGCGTCGGGCTGGGCGAGCCCACGGGACTCGCGCCAGCGGGACTGGATGACCAAGTCCCCGGCGAACTGCTCGGCACTGACCCACCGGCTGCAAAGCGCGCGACGCCAGCCAGCTTGCGCAGCGTCTCAGCGCCGTACTTGCGCACAGCGGCCTTGCGGATCACGAATGCGCCGGCCTCCAGCGCGCGCGGCACGGTGTCGCCGTCGCCGGATCCGGGAACCACGCCCGACTTCATGCGTGAGAAGGACAGTACGGAGCCGCCTTTTGCGTAGCCGCGCGGAGCCGTCATTCCGGACCCAACCAAACCGCCCGCGGCATTCTGTTCGACCCGTTTCACGTAGATGGTGTGCGTCGAACTGGTGTTCACGCCGTCGAGCGACTGGATCTCCCTCCGGGCCTGGTTGGCATTGGTGCTGATCGCGTGCTGTGACTCGGTACGGATCTGATCCAGGGCCCGAATCTGGCTATCGACCAGGCGCAGCGACGTCTGCGCCTTCTCGGTGGCGACCTTCAGGTCGATCTGCCCGGTGCGGTCGGCATAGGTCTGCAGCGTTTCCAGCGCTGACTTGGCGCGACTGATATCGGCGTTGACCAGCAGCGTCTTGCCGTCCTTAAGTTGCGCCTCCAGATCGCGCAGTTGTGTATGGGCCGCCTTGAGGTCGGCGTCGATGCGCACCAGGTACGCCTTCTCGCGAAGCGCCTCCTCGAGTTGGCTCAGTGCGGCGTCGAGCTTGCTGCTGTCGACATCGATGGCGAACTTCAGCCCGGTCTCCAGTTGCGCCTGAATCTGCTCGATCTGCGCCTGGGTGCCCCGCAGCGCGGCTTCGATCTGCCCGCGAGCGGACGTCGCTTCACTGGCGGCCTTCTGATGCGCACGACCCTCACCTTCGAGCGCCTGGATCGCCAGTTGTTCGCTCTCGCGCATCGCATCGATAGCGGTCTTCACCGCCTGCTTCTGAGTGACGACGGTCGCATCGCCATCCTTGACTACCTTGGCGGTCTGCGCGGCCAGATCCTGGGCCTGTTTGGCGTACTGAATCGCCTGCTCGAACTCGCCCTCGGAGATCGCGGCCCGCGCTTTGCGCTGCAGTTCGGCGACCTGGGTCAACTTGTCCTGATAGGCCTGGTACTCGCCCATCGTCGAGCGCTGCAACTCGCGGATCCGGTCCTCAGTGGTCTGCGACAGCGCGCGTTTTTCCTCCTCAATGCGCCGAATCTCGGCCAGATGGCGATTGGCTTCGGCATTGAGCGCGTCGACATGGCGCACATAGTCGGCTGCCGCTTGCGCCAGCGCCTGTTGCTTGGCGGCCAGGATCTCGTTTTCCACGCGCAGGGTCGCAGCGCGGCGCGCTTCGTCGGTTTCCGCTTGGCCTTGCGCGGCGACCCGTCGCGCCTGGCCCTCTTGCTCGATCAAGCGCAGCGTCTCGGTGAGCGCTTGGGCGCGCAGATCCGACTGTTGCTGCACCGATTCCACCAACAACTGCGTCGTCTGCCTGATCAGTTGCGCTTCGGATGCGCTCGACTGCTCCAGCAAGACGTGCTTCTGCGCATAGTGCGCCTGCGTGCTGGCCAACTGCTGCTGCAGGGTCGCGTCGACGATACCGGTCAGCCCCTGATATGCCGCGGTGATGCCTGAGATCGCCTGGGTCGCCCCTTGTTGCGCCGCGGTCACCACTTGCTCGATGGCCGTAATCTGACTCTTGAGCTTGTTCAGGGTCGCATCGATGGCTTCGATGCCGCGACCGACCGCTTCTTGCGTTCCCTGCCGCACGGCTTCCAGCCGCCGTGCCATTTCCTCGGCACTGGCGGCTGCCGTGGTCGCCGCTTGCTGCGCCGCCCGCCCAGCCTCGGACGCATCGACGTACATCTCGGCGAAGATCGCGTTCATCTGCCGAAGGCGCTCTTCGTGGCGCTGCGTGGCGGCCGCGATGGTGTCGCTGGTGAAGATCGCGGCGAAGCGTTCCCAGGAGAACTTGAGCGTCTCCAGTCCGGTTTCCAACACCTGGACCATGCCGATGCCGGCCTTGCGCACAATCTCGAACTTCTCCGACAACCAGGTGCCGATCTCCCAGCCGATCAGCGCGGCGGCCAGCACGGCAAATGCCGTTTTCAGCAAGCCTGCTGTGGCCACCGCCGCGGACAGCGACAGGTTGGCGGTGGTCCATGCCGCCGCCGTCGACGCTGCGGCCGTCACCGCAGCCGTGCCCGCGAGTTGCCAAGCGGTGATCAGTGCTGGGATCAGGCGGTAGATCAGCACCGCCAGGCCGATCTCGGCGATGACCTTGAGCCAACCCATCACCGTCTCGAAGTTGCGCGCCAACCAATCGAGTGCCGTTGCCAGCTTCTGCGTGATGCCGGTCGACTCGTCGACCTTGGCGATCCACTGCGCAAACGCATTCTTGAGCCGCTCGAACGCCGTGCCGACCGTCACCGGTAGCTGCGCGTATTCGGCGGCGAGCTTCTCCTTCTGCGACATCAGCGCGTTGACGACGACGTCTGCGGTCAGTTGTCCTTGCTCGGCCAGCTTGCGCAAACGACCAATCGGAACGTTCAAGCCATCGGCCAGGGCTTGGGCCAGCCGCGGCGAGTTCTCGACGACCGAGTTGAACTCTTCGCCGCGCAGCACGCCCGACGCCAGCGCCTGACCGAACTGCAGC
>JALHRS010000094.1 GCA_022841325.1 Lysobacterales bacterium
GCCGCCGGTCGCGTGACCATCAGCAATGGCTCCACCGGCGTCAGCCCGGGCGATCCAGTGGTCGAAGTCAACAGCAACTACATCCTGTACGGCATCAACAATTCCACGGGCACCGCCTTCACCATCTACAACAAGGCTGGCACCAAGCTGTCGGGCCCGACCACCTACAAGTCCCTGGCCCCGGCCGGCGACCCCTGCGCCACTTCGGTCAGCGACCCGATCATCCATTGGGATCGCCTCGCCAACCGCTGGTTCATGCTGGAAATGGGCGGCACCTCCAGCGCCAACCGCCTGTGCGTGTACATCTCCAAGACCGATAACCCGGTGTCGGGCGGCTGGTGGTTCTATGGCTTCTCCACGCCCTCGGTGCCGGACTATCCGCACTGCTCGGTCTGGCCGAACGCCTACGTCTGCGCCACCAACGAGGGCGGCACCGGCATCTCGGTCTATGCCTTCGACCGCGCCAACATGCTGAACGGCGCCACCGCGCGCGCCGCCCAGCGCTTCACCTCGGTGCCGAAACTGGCCGGCTACGGCTTCCAGACGCTGACGCCGGTCACCTTGATGGGCAGCACGGCTCCGCCGGCCAATGCCCCGGTGATCCTGGCACGCCACAACGATGACGAGGCCCATGCCGGCACCGGTGCCAATACCAGCGCCGACTTCATCGACCTCTACGCCATGAACATCAACTGGACCACGCCGGCCAGCAGCAGCATCAGCACGCTGCCGCGCGCCCAGATCACCGAGTTCAACAGCTGGTTCCGCAACTACTCAACCTTCGCCACGGTGCCGCAGCCGGGTTCGACCTCGATGCTCGATCCGATCCGCGAGGTCATCATGAATTCGCTGAGCTACCGCAACTTCGGCAGCTACGAGTCGATCGTCGGCAACTTTGCCACCAATCAGAACGCCGCACGCACCGGTACGGTAGTCGACGCCGGCATCCGCTGGTTCGAACTGCGCAAGTCCGGCACCGGCAACTGGGCGCTGCATCAGGAAGGCACCTTCAGCCCGGGCGATACCAGCACCCATCACCTGCTGGGCGCCATCTCGCAGGACAGCCAGGGCAACATCGGCATGGGCTACAACGTCTCCAAGACCAGTACCCCGACGGTGTATGCCTCCCTGCGCTACACCGGCCGCCTGAATACCGATGCGCTGGGCGTGATGACCCAGGGCGAGAACGAAGTCGCTACCGGTGCTGCGGCCGAAACTTCCGGCCGCTGGGGCGACTACTACCAGATGGTGGTCGATCCGGCCGATGACTGCACCTTCTGGTTTGTCGGCATGTACCGCCCAACGGGCAGCTGGGCCACCCGCGCCACCGACTTCAAGTTCAGCAACTGCGGCGGCACGCCGCCGGTCACGTACTCGATTTCGGGTCAGGTCACCACCAGCACCGGCGCTGCCATCAGCGGCGTCACCGTCAGCACCGGCTCGGCCTCGACCACCACCGACGCCAGCGGCAACTATTCGATCCCGAATCTTGCCGCCGGCAGCTACACGCTGACCCCGAGCCGCTCGGGCTACACCTTCAGCCCGAGCAGCCGCGCCGTCACCATCGGCACCGCCAATGTCACCGGCCAGAACTTCACCGGCACGGCGACCGTCAGCACCTACAGCATCTCCGGCACGGTCTCGGCCAGCACCGGCGGCGGTCTGGCCGGCGTCACGGTCAGCACCGGCACGGCCAGCGCCACGACCAACAGCTCGGGTGCCTACACCATCAGCAATCTGGCCAACGGCACCTACACGCTGACGCCCTCGCTGAGCGGCTACACCTTCAGCCCCACTTCGCTGTCGGCCACCGTCAGCGGTGCCAACCTGAGCGGTCGCGATTTCACCGGCACTGCCGCCACCGGCGGCGCCACGGCGCTGTCGAATGGCGTGGGCGCTGCGGGTTCGACCAACTCGACGACTGCCAACAGCAGTTTCAAGGACTACACGGTCGCCATCCCCGCAGGTGCCAGCAATCTGACCATTGCCACCAGCGGTGCTACCGGTGATGTCGACCTCTATGTCAAGTTCGGAGCCCAGGCCACGCTGACGGTCTACGACTGCCGTCCGTACACCGGTACCGGCAACGAGAGCTGCGCCTTCGCCACGCCGAGCACCGGCACCTACTACGTGCGTGTGTACGGCTACGCCACCGGCACCATCAATTTCACGGTGACGGCATCGTGGACCACCGGCGGCGGCGGCGGCACCATCGTCGAGCGCCTGAGCAACGGCAATTTCGACAGCATCACCTCCAGCACCAACGCCGCACCGGATGGATCCTGGTCACGCACGGCATCCTCCGGCACCTCGTTCAACACGCTGCTCGCGGGCCAGACCAATGCCCAGACCCCCAGCGCCTATGCCTACCTGGGTGTCAACGCCGCCACCAGCTCACAGACGGTCGACAGCAAGGCCACACTGATTCCGTCAGGTGCAACCACGGCGACGCTGTCCTTCTACACCTCGATTGTCACCAGCGAGACCTCGACCACCAGCGCCTACGACAAGCTGCAGGTGCAACTGATCGATGCCAGCACCAACGCCGTGATCACGACGCTGGTGACGCTGTCCAACGTCAACAAGACCACCAGCGCGTCCACCTATGTGCAACGCAGCTACAACGTCACGGCCTACAAGGGCCGCAACGTCAAGGTGCGTCTGTATGCCACCACCGACAGCTCACTGGCTACGACCTTCCGGGTCGACACCGTCAGTCTGCTTACGGACGGCTGACAGCCATGATCAACCTGAACCGGGTTCGCCCGGTTCAGGCTGATGCAGTTCCCGAGGGCCTCGACGAAAGTCGAGGCCTTTTTTCATGGCTGGCACGTGCAAGCTAAGCCTGTGAAAACACAAGAATCCCGTGCATTTAACATGTCCGTACAATTGGAGTGACGCGCAGCGTCACCTTCTGTCGCTTGTTGACACTTGAATCAACACTGAATACAGTGCGCGCCCATCCACCGCAGGTCTGAAGCCAGGTGGGCTTAAGGGGGAGTTCAGCGAGGCTGAACGCCGGGTTTGCTGGGGAGCAACCCGACGCCTGGTCAGCATCGCCGCGGATTGGGGACATCACGGGTCATCGTGCTGAGGGGCGCGCGATTCAGAGCAGTCTGGATCATCGCGCAGCACGGGGAATGGGTGCATCTGGGGGCATGAATGGTCGCGAGAAGCTGGGTCCTGGGTAGTCTGGTCTTTTGGGTTGCTGGTTGCGCCCAGCAGCCAGTGACGGTAAGGGCGGACGCCCCGCATGCTTCCGAGCCGGTGATGGCCAGCAGCGCCGAAGTCGACCCCGAGACCCTGATCGAGCGCACCGAAAGCACCCACGCTCTGGCGCCCAAGCAGATCGTCCGTATCGACAACCCATTCGGGGATGTACGCATTCGCTTTGGCGGCTATGAGTCGCAGCTCGAATGGCGCGGGGTGGCCCAGAACGCGGGCAGCGCCCACAAGCTCAGCGCCACCGGCAGTGCGACCGGGGCCTTCGAAATCGCCGTGCGCCTGCCCGCCGGAACCACGGTCATTCCGGGCCAACGCCTTGATTTGACAGCCTATGTGCCCGAAGGCCATGACCTGCAGATTCGCACTGAACAGGGGCTGATCGAGGTTCGTGGCGTGCACGCCAATGTGTATGCGCGCAGCAGCAGCGGCGATATCTCATTTCGCGGCATCCGCGGACTGATCGATGTGGAAACCGGTGGCGGCGACATCGAGGGCCAGCTCGACGCGGCCCCGGCCGGTAGCCGGCAGCGCGTCGCAACGGTGACCGGAACCATCATCCTGGGCCTGGTGGACGAGCTCAACGCCGCCCTGACGCTTGCCACCTCCGGCGTGTTCGCCACCGATTACAGCATCCACATTGATCCGCAGCCGGGTCAGGAACCGAACAAGACCGCGCGTGCCGAGATCGGCAAGCCGGAAGCAAACATCGAGGTCGTCAGCAAACGGGGGGAAATTCGTTTGCTGCGACGGTTGGGGTTCCGGCCCGCGTGACGGGTCAGGAGCGTTGGGGAACGCGAGCTGGGGTACTCGATGACGCGCCCTACAAGCTGGTGATCCGCGCCGCTGGTGCAGTCTTCGGGCTGCGGTCGGGGCGGACGCCACTTTCATCTAGGAATTCAATCCATGAAGGTCAAGAACTATCTCGCCCTGACTGCAGGTCTGGCGCTGACCATGATCAGCAGTCTGCATGCGCAGGGGCTCGGCAGCACCGACGGCCAACCGAGCAATGGCGTCCAGGTTGGGGAACCGGTGACGCCGGTGGAAATCAATGTCGATCTGCGCAATCTGCCTACTGTTGATGAGTGGAAGCCGGGCGAAGCGATCCGCGAAGCACAGCGCCGCATCTACCATCCACTGACCGGAAGGTCCGACCCCAGCGCACCTGCAGACTGGATCACGGCACCCGATCGCCTCGGCGATCTGCAAGCCACCTTCGACAATCTGCGCATCCCGGCCACCGGCATCGACGCCGCCGGTCGCGTGACCATCAGCAATGGCTCCACCGGCGTCAGCCCGGGCGATCCAGTGGTCGAAGTCAACAGCAACTACATCCTGTACGGCATCAACAACTCCACGGGCACCACCTTCACCATCTACAACAAGGCTGGCACCAGGCTGTCGGGCCCGACCACCTACAAGTCCCTGGCCCCGGCCGGCGACCCCTGCGCCACCTCGGTCAGCGACCCGATCATTCATTGGGATCGCCTCGCCAACCGCTGGTTCATGCTGGAAATGGGCGGCACCTCCAGCGCCAACCGCCTGTGCGTGTACATCTCCAAGACCGACAATCCGGTGTCGGGCGGCTGGTGGTTCTATGGCTTCTCCACCCCGAGCGTGCCCGACTATCCGCATTGTTCGGTGTGGTCGGATTCCTACGTCTGCGCCACCAACGAAGGCGGCAGCGGTATCGCCGTGTATGCCTTTGATCGCGCCAACATGCTCAACGGCGCCACAGCGCGCCCGGCCCAACGGTTCACCTCGGTGCCGAAACTGGCCGGCTACGGCTTCCAGACCCTGACGCCGGTCACCTTCATGGGCAGCACGGCACCGCCGGCCAATGCGCCGGTGATCCTGGCACGCCACAACGACGATGAAGCGCATGCCGGCAGCGGTGCCAACACCAGCGCCGACTACATCCAGCTGTATGCGATGAACATCAACTGGAACTCGCCGGCCAGCAGCAGCATCAGCACGCTGCCGCAGATTGCCATCACCGAATTCAACAGCTGGTTCCGCGGCTATTCGGCTTTTGCCTCGGTCCCGCAGCCCGGCTCCAGCTCGATGCTGGATCCGATCCGCGAAGTCATTCTGAACTCGCTGAGCTATCGCCGATTTGGCAGCTACGAGTCGATCGTCGGCAACTTTGCCACCAATCAGAACGCCGCACGCACCGGTACGGTAGTCGACGCCGGCGTCCGCTGGTTCGAACTGCGCAAATCCGGCACCGGCAACTGGGCGCTGCATCAGGAAGGCACCTTCAGCCCGGGCGACAGCAATACCCATCACCTGCTCGGCGCCATCTCGCAGGACAGCCAGGGCAACATCGGCATGGGCTACAACGTCACCAAGACCAGCAGCCCCACGGTCTCGGCCTCCTTGCGCTACACCGGCCGCCTGAACACCGATGCCCTGGGCGTGATGACTCAGGGTGAGAATGAAGTCGCTACCGGTGCTGCGGCCGAAACCTCCGGCCGCTGGGGCGACTACTACCAGATGGTGGTCGATCCGGCCGATGACTGCACTTTCTGGTTCGTCGGCATGTACCGCCCGAGCGGCAGCTGGGCCACCCGCGCCACCGACTTCAAGTTCAGCAACTGCGGCGGCACGCCACCGGTGACCTATACCGTGTCCGGTCAGGTCACCACCGGCGCTGGCGCTGCGATCAGCGGTGTCACCGTCAGCGCCGGCTCGGTCTCGACCACCACCGACGCCAGCGGCAACTACTCGATCCCGAATCTGGCCGCCGGCAGCTACACGCTGACCCCGAGCCGCTCGGGCTACACCTTCAGCCCAAGCAGCCGCGCCGTCACCATCGGCAGCAGCAATGTGTCTGGCCAGAACTTCACCGGCACGGTGGTCACCACCGGTCCGGGCGTGCTCGCCAATGGAGTGCCGGTCAGCGGCTCGACCAACTCGACCAGCGCCAACAGCAGCTTTGCCGAATACACCGTGGCCATTCCGGCTGGCGCCAGCAACCTGACCATCGCCACCAGCGGTGCCTCGGGTGACGTCGACCTGTACGTGCGTTACGGTGCCGCACCGACGCTCAGCACCTATGACTGTAGGCCGTACAGCGGCTCGGGCAACGAGAGCTGCCCCTTCGCCAGCCCGAGCACCGGCACCTACTATGTGCGCGTCTACGGCTATGCCACCGGCACCCAGACCTTCACGATCACGGCATCGTGGACCAACCCCAGTGCCAATGTACCGCCGACGGCCAACTTCAGCTTCAGCACCAACAACCTGACGGCCTCGTTCACCGATACCTCCACTGACAGTGATGGCTCGATTGCCTCGCGCAGCTGGAACTTCGGCGATGGCGGCACCTCCACCGCTGCCAATCCGAGCCGCACCTACGCCGCTGCGGGCACCTACACGGTGTCGCTGACGGTCACTGACAATTCGGGTGCCAGCAACAGCATCTCGAAGTCGGTCACGGTCACGGCTCCGCCGATGGGCAACGCGCTGAGCAAGGGCGTTCCGGTCTCCGGCAGTGTCAATTCGACCAGCGCCAACAGCAGCTTCGTCGAGTACACGGTGGCCGTGCCCGCTGGTGCCAGTGACCTGAGCATCGCCACCACCGGTGCCAGCGGTGACATCGATCTGTACGTGCGCTTCGGCGCCGCACCGACGCTGACCACCTACGATTGTCGTCCGTACACGGGTTCCGGCAACGAGACCTGCAGCTTTGCAGCACCGGGCACCGGCACCTACTTCATCCGCGTGTACGGCTACGCCACCGGCACCCAGACCTTCACCCTGACCGCCGACTGGTCGGTAGGGGGTGGCGGCACCCAGCCGAGCTTCTTCGAGAACCAGACCAACTACAACATTCTCGACAACACCACCATCGAGAGCCCGATCAGCGTGTCTGGCCGTACCGGCAACGCACCTTCGAACCTGCAGGTGGCGGTGACCATCTACCACACCTACAAGGGCGATCTGAAGGTGGACCTGATCGCACCGGATGGTTCGGTCTATGTGCTGCACAACCGCAGTGGCGGCAGCGGTGACAACATCATCCAGACCTTCACCGTGAATGCCTCCACCGAGGTGGCCAACGGTACCTGGAAGCTGCGCGTGAACGACAACGCCCGCGGCGACACCGGCTACCTCGACAAGTGGAGCCTGCAGTTCTGAGCAGCTTTCACTGAGTAGAAGATCAAGGCCCCGGCGCAATCCGGGGCCTTTTTTGTGGCGAATACTCAACGATGAAAACGGAGAATTCTGGTCGCCGCTGGCCGTAGGCTTGTTGGCGCAACGAACAAGGGGGCGAGGGAATATGGCCTGGCGGCGTCATTGCGAGGAACGCAGTGACGAAGCAATCCAGTGCTCTTGAAAGCGTACATCTGGATTGCTTCCCCCGGATCAAGTCCGGGGTCGCAATGAGGCCGCTTCAGGATCGCCGCGCAGCTTTTGATGAAACCGGAAGCTTTCCATGATCCGGTATCGTAAGCCGTTGAATTCACGAGGCTGGCGCAAAGCGGCTTTTCGTAGCCCGAAGTGCGCGCAGCGCTCTCCGGGCGGCGATGCGCAACAGCCCTGGTGAGCCGTTGTGCGGCACATCGGGCTACGCGCAGCACGCAAGTTCATTGCGGGTGGGCAGCGCCTTGCCGAAACGAGTGATCCAGCAAATCCGTGCCTCCTGCCCGGCCTTCGTGACATCCGGTTCACCGCGCCCCCGTGGATACTCCGGCGCCGCATTCCGCCTGCCCCGCCATGCCCGAAGGTCCTGAAATCCGGCGTGCTGCCGATCGACTGGAGAAGGCGATCCTCCATCAGCGCCTGCTTTCGGTCCATTTCGCCTTTGAGCGACTGAAGCGCTTCGAGGCACCGCTGGCTGCCTCCACGGTGAGCCGCATCGAAACCCGTGGCAAGGCCATGCTGACGCATTTTGACTGCGGCCTTGCGGTGTATTCCCACAACCAGCTCTACGGCCGCTGGCACACCAGCAAGCCGGGACAGACACCGCGCACCTCGCGGTCGCTGCGCTTCGCGGTCCACGGCAGCCGCGCCGACATCCTGCTGTACAGCGCATCGGATATCGACGTGCTGGACGCAGATCAGATCGATCGCCATCCCTTCCTGAGCAAACTCGGCCCCGATGCGCTCAATGCCGACCTCAACGCGACAGAACTGGTCCACCGCCTGGGAGAAGCGCGCTTCCGCCGGCGCCGCTTGGCGGCACTGCTGCTCGATCAGGGTTTTGTGGCGGGTCTGGGCAACTACCTGCGCAGCGAGATCCTGCATGCAGCGGCGTTGGCTCCCACCCGCAGCGCGGCCAGTCTGTGCGAGACCGAGCGGCAGGCGCTGGCCCATGCCTGTCTGGACATCACCCGCCGCTCCTACCGGCATGCCGGCATCACCAACGACCTGGCACTCGCCCGAACGCTGAAGAGCGCCGGCAGCAGTTTCGAGAAACGACGCTTTGCCGTCTTCGGTCGCGACAGCCTGCCCTGTTACCAGTGTCACGCGCCGATACTCAAGGCCGAGATGGCGCGTCGCATCTACTGGTGCCCGGACTGCCAGCGCTGAGGCTGATCGCTCCCGAGGCGGATGCGCGGCAGCCTCGATCCATGTCATAACAGCGCACCGCCTGCACCAGGAGCGAAGCCGTGAGCGAGACCCGCAGCGCCTGCGAACACGTCCTGATTGCCTTCGATTTCGAGCACAAGATCGAGACCGCCATTGACCTCGCGGACGCGGCCAGCGCCGTGGAAGCAGGCCGGTTTCTGTGGCTCGACCTGCTGGCACTCGATGTCGAGCAGGCCCGCAGGCTGCTGACACAACTGGGCCTGTTCTCGGATATGGTCATCGAGGATGCGCTCAGTGGTGAAGAAGCCACGCGCCACGCCCGCTACGACGACTATCTGCACATCGTGGTCTGCGGCTGCCGACCCAGCCATCGCAGCTTCGAGCTTGAGCGCGTGGACATCATCCTGGGCGAGAGCTTCATGGCCACCATCCATCGCCAGCCGGCGCTGTTCATGGACGCCGTGCGCCGCGACTACCGCAGCGACTTCCATCGCTTCGCCAAGAGCCCGAGCTTCATGCTCTACGAGCTGTGGGACCACCTGCTGGAGAACTATCTGGCAGTGCAGCGCGACATGGAAGAGCGTGTCGAGGCGCTGCAGCTACAGTTGGGCGCCGGCAAGGTCGACGAAAACATCTTCGCCGTGATGTCCACGCTGAGTTCCGATCTGCTGCATCTGCGCAAGGTGCTGCTGCCCGCCCGGGCCGTACTGGTCGATCTGTCCACCCGCAAGTCACTGTTCATCTCCGATGCCACCCAGGGCTTCCTGCACAACATGGTCGGCACGCTGGAACATGTGCTGCAGGACCTGCTGGTCGATAGAGACATTCTGTCGGAATCGCTGAATCTGTACATGTCGATGGTCAGCTATCGCACCAACCGGGTCATGACCCGGCTGACCGTGGTCAGCGTGGTGTTCCTGCCACTGACCTTTCTGGTCGGCATCTACGGCATGAACTTCGAGGGCATCCCGGAACTGCACTGGAAGTATGGCTACGCCTATTTCTGGGGCGTGGTCACGCTGATAGCCACGGTAGTGGGGATCTTCCTGCGGCGGGCGAAGATCCTTTGAATCAAGGCGCTGGCAGATCCTGCCGAGCAAGCTCGGCACTACAAAGGCCTCGTACGCCGCTGCTCTGGTAGAGCGGAGCTTGCTCCGCTGCTTCTGCCGGGCTTTGGCTCTTCCCGAATGCCCGAAGAGCCGCAGACCCTGCCGAGCAAGCTCGGCACTACCACAGCCTCGTACGCCGCTGCTCTGGTAGAGCGGAGCTTGCTCCGCTGCTTCTGCCGGGCTTTGGCTCTTCCCGAATGCCCGAAGAGCCGCAGACCCTGCCGAGCAAGCTCGGCACTACAACAGCCTCGTACGCCGCTGCTCTGGTAGAGCGGAGCTTGCTCCGCTGCTTCTGCCGGGCTTTGGCTCTTCCCGAATGCCCGAAGAGCCGCAGACCCTGCCGAGCAAGCTCGGCACTACCAAGGCCTCGTACACCGTAGCTCTCGTAGAGCGGAGCTTGCTCCGCTGCCTCTGCCGGGCTTTGGCTCTTCCCGAATGCCCGAAGAGCCGTAGCCCCTGCCGAGCAAACTCGGCACTACCACAGCCTCGTACGCCGCTGTCCTGACGTCAAAACCCGGGCCAAGGCGACTTGCCCGCCCTTGGCTGTTGCGTCTGTGGCTCATGCCATGCAGCATCGCTGCGCATCGCGCCGGGCTGGCGCCGTTCACGAATCTTGCTGAAAACCCATGACTGCACGTTACAACGCCGCCGATATCGAAGTCCTGCAGGGTCTGGATCCGGTCAAGCGCCGGCCGGGCATGTACACCGACACCACCCGCCCCAATCATCTGGTCCAGGAAGTGGTCGACAACTCAGTCGACGAAGCCCTGTCGGGCTACGCCAGGACCATCGACATCCGCATCTACAACGACGGTTCCATCGAAGTCACCGACGATGGCCGCGGCATGCCGGTGGATATCCACCCGGAACATGGCGTACCGGGCGTCGAGCTGATCATGTGCCGGCTGCATGCCGGCGGCAAGTTCTCGAATCAGAACTACAACTTTTCCGGTGGTCTCCACGGCGTGGGCGTTTCGGTGGTCAACGCGCTGAGCACGCGGGTGGATCTGAACATCAAGCGGGATGGCCAGGAGTACAGCATCGGCTTCGCCAATGGCGATCCGACCGTGCCGCTGCAAGTCATCGGCAGCGTGGGCAAGAAGAACACCGGCACCCGCGTGCGTTTCTGGCCGGATCCGAAGTATTTCGACACGCCCAAGCTGTCGATGCCCAAGCTGCGCCATGTGCTGCGCGCCAAGGCGGTGCTGTGCCCGGGCCTGGCGGTCACGCTGTGGGATGAAGCCACCGGTGAAACCGAGCGCTGGTACTACGAGGATGGTCTCAAGGACTATCTCAACGGCCAGCTGGCCGATCGCGAGGTCATTCCCGGCGAGCTCTTCACCGGCTCGATCAAGCGCACCACCGAGGCCGCCGACTGGGCACTGGGCTGGACCCCCGATGGCGAAGTCATCCAGGAAAGCTATGTCAACCTGATTCCCACCGCGCAGCACGGCACCCATGTCAACGGTTTTCGCTCAGGCCTGACCGACGCCATCCGCGAATTCTGCGAGTTCCGCAATCTGCTGCCGCGTGGCGTCAAGCTGGCACCGGAAGACATCTGGGAACGGCTGTCCTTCGTGCTCAGCTTCAAGCAGCAGGATCCACAGTTTGCCGGACAAACCAAGGAACGCCTGTCTTCGCGCACCGCGGCACCGTTTGCACAGGGCGTGATGCACGACGCCTTCAGTCTGTGGCTGAACCAGCACACCGAACTTGGCGAACGCATCGCCACGCTGGCCATCGAGCGCGCCCAGGCGCGCCTCAAGACCGAAAAGCAGGTGGTGCGCAAGAAGGTCACCAGCGGACCTGCCCTGCCCGGCAAGCTGGCCGACTGCGCCTCGCAGGATCTGTCGCGCACCGAGCTGTTTCTGGTCGAGGGCGATTCCGCCGGCGGCTCAGCCAAACAGGCGCGCGAACGCGATTTCCAGGCGATCCTGCCGCTGCGCGGCAAGATCCTGAACACCTGGGAAGTGGAATCGACCTCAGTGCTGGCCTCGCAGGAAGTGCACGATCTGGCCGTGGCCATCGGCCTTGATCCCGGCAAGCCCGATCTTTCCGGGCTGCGCTACGGCAAGATCGTGATCCTGGCCGACGCCGATTCCGACGGACTGCACATCGCCACGCTGCTGTCGGCCCTGTTCCAGCGCCACTTCCACAGCCTGGTGCAGGCCGGACATGTGTTCGTGGCCATGCCGCCGCTGTTCCGCGTCGATGTCGGCAAACAGGTCTTCTATGCCCTGGACGAAAGCGAAAAGACCGAACTGCTGGACCGCATCGCCCGCGACAAGATCAAGGGGCAGATCAGCGTCACCCGCTTCAAGGGCCTCGGCGAAATGAACCCGCAGCAGCTGCGCGAATCGACCATGCACCCCGACACCCGCCGCCTGGTGCAACTGACCATCGACGAGGACGACGGCACCGACCGCATGCTCGACATGCTGTTGGCCAAGAAGCGCGCCAGCGACCGCCGCGAATGGCTGGAGACCAAGGGCGATCTGGCGCAGGTGTAATCCCGGCGCTGGGATCGCCGAGTTGTACTCGGCATGACTTTGGCCGGGAAAAGCGAAAGGCCCCGGGTGCGCTGGCGGCTTGCCAGGGTTACTAGACGCGGAAATGCGAAGAGCTACAGCGCCGAGTTCAACTCGGCGATCCCAGCTACAGCGCCGAGTGCAACTCGGCGATCCCAGGTCGGGCCACGATGTCACGTCTCCCGTGCCCCTGGGCACCGCAGCTACACCGCCATACCCGCCGCATGGCCCGAGGCCCAGGCCCACTGGAAGTTGTAGCCACCCAGCCAGCCAGTGACATCAACGACTTCGCCGATGAAATACAGTCCAGGGACCTTCCGCGATTCCATGGTCGCTGAGGACAGCTCATCGGTATCGACCCCGCCCAGCGTGACTTCGGCGGTGCGATAGCCCTCGGTGCCACTGGCCACCAGTGGCCAGGCCTTGAGCAACTCGCCGATGCCGCGCAGCTCGCGCTCGCCGTATTGGCGCATCGGCTTGCTGTCGATCCAATGCTCACACAGGCGCTGCGCGAAACGCTTGGGCAGCAGTTCTGCCAGTACCGTGCGCATCTCGGCTGCCGGGCGGTCCTGTTGCATCTCGCGCAACGGGTCGACCGCATCCTGCTGCGGCAGCAGATCCAGCTGCAGCTCGTCGCCCGGCTGCCAGTAGGACGAGATCTGCAGGATGGCCGGGCCGCTGACGCCGCGATGGGTGATCAGCATGGAGTTGCTGAAGCTGCGGCCGTTGGCGCTGGCAGTCACCGGCAAGGCCACACCGCTCAGGTCCTGAAGACGCTCCTGATGCACGCCGCTCAGGGTCAGGGGCACCAGTCCGGCGCGAGTCGGCAGCACGCGATGGCCGAACTGACGGGCCAGATCGTAGCCAAAGCCGGTGGCGCCCATGCTCGGGATCGACAGTCCGCCGCTGGCGACCACCAGTGCCGGCGCCGACATCGACCCGCGCGAGGACTGCAGGCGGAACCCACCATCGACCCTGGTCACCTCGCTGATGCTGCAGCCAACCTCGATGTGCACACCGGCATCGGCACATTCCTGCAACAACATTGCCACGATCTGTTTGGACGAGATATCGCAGAACAGCTGGCCCAGCTCCTTTTCGTGCCAGGCAATGCCGTGGCGATCGACCAGAGCGATGAAATCCGCGGGCCGATAGCGCGCCAGCGCCGATTTGCAGTAGTGGCGATTGGCCGAGATGAAATTCTCGGCGCTGGTGCCGGTGTTGGTGAAATTGCAGCGACCACCGCCAGACATCAGGATCTTCTTGCCGCAGCGGTTGGCATGCTCGATCAGCCGCACTGACTTGCCGCGCTGCCCCGCGGTCAGCGCGCACATCAGGCCGGCAGCGCCAGCGCCGATGATGAGGAGATCAGGGTCGGTGCTCATGGGCCGGGGTCAGCGACTTGGAGCACGGGGCACGGGGCACGGGGCACGGGGCACGGGTTTGCAGAATCCCAACATCATGGCGTCATTGCGAGGAGCGCAGCGACGAAGCAATCCAGTGCTGCCGCGGCTGTTTGTCTGGATTGCTTCCCCCGGATCAAGTCCGGGGTCGCAATGACGCCGGTGTTTTGTGGGACTCCTACGGACATCGCCTTGATCCTCTCCGCGTCTCCGCGTCTCCGCGTGAGACCTGCTGTTCTGACGCTCAGACTGAAGGTCACGACGGCGGGAACACGAACCAAGCGCGCTCCCACAGCTACGGCCAGCCACTGCCCTCACGGCAGCGCCCGGCGCCAGATCGGCTTCAGACTGACGCTGCCGCTGTCGCTGAGTACCTGGACCTCACCGTCCTGGATCAGGCATTGCAGCATCAGATTGCGCTGGCACAGCGCCGCCAGCTCCTCGGCGCCGGCCGCAGGAATTTCCAGCACGCCGAGATTGCTGCAGCGCTGCAGCCCGGCGGCGTTCTTGTCCCACCACAGCCCGAAGCCGCGGCCGCTGTAGCCGACCACGACGACCTGACGCGAGCGCCCGCAGGCCTTGCGCACCCGGGATTCATCCGGTTGTCCAAGGTCGACCCACTGTTCGATGTCGCCGGTCAGCGAGCGCCGCCACAGATCAGGTTCATCCTCGGTGCTCAGGCCGCGACCGAAACTGAGCCCTTCGTCGGCCAGCAGCGCGTAGGCCAGCACGCGCACCATCAGCCGCAGCTCGGTTTCCGAGGGATGCAGTGCCAGGGTGAGCGCTTGGGTGGCGTAGTAGTGCCGATCCATGTCGCTGATCTGCAGTTCCACCTTGTACACAGTGGCCTTGAGCGCCATTCGCTGTTCCCGCATCGAAGTGGCGCGGATTCTAGTCCGCATTGCTCACACCTGCGCGTGCAGATGCCGCGATTGCCTTACAGCGCAAGGCGAATCGGCGGCCATACGGCAATTGCAGAGTGTACCGCTTGCATCTGCCCGCTTTGCGGCCCTCGCGCGTTCTTTGCGACTATCGCGGCGTTGGGGCGCCACCCCAAAGTATTAACAAAACGAC
>JALHRS010000095.1 GCA_022841325.1 Lysobacterales bacterium
GGGGGGGGGGGGGGGGCAAAGGCTAAACCGATCGTCCCCGGACCTGAGGGATTTGTAGGTCCAGACTTGTCTGGACGCTCTCGGCCCGGTGTTTGAGAGGCGTCCAGACAAGTCTGGACCTACAAGAGCCGGTCTCGCAGCGTCAGCACGTCGCCGCTCACCAGCCATGCTCTACTATGGCCATCCTCGCACTGGCCTCTGTTGTCTTGGCGGCTGCTCGATCCAGTGTCGTATTCCCCAGGCCGCCTCGGCCTGCCAATCCGGGTAACCCATGTCCAGATCCAGTTTCGATGTCATCGTTTTCGGCGCCACCAGCTTTGTCGGCCAGATCCTGTGCCGCTACCTCAGTCAGCAGTTCGGGCCCGGCAGTGACTTGCGCTGGGCGGCGGCGGGGCGTTCGCGTGACAAGCTGGAAGCGCTGAAGAAGGAATTGGGCAAGCCCGCCGAAAAGCTCAAGCTGCTGGTGGCCGATGCCGCCGATGTCGGCGCCCTGCGCGAACTCTGCGCGCAGACGCGGGTGGTGGTGTCCACGGTGGGTCCTTACGCACTCTACGGCGAGCCGTTGGTCAAGATCTGCGCCGAAACCGGCACCGACTACTGCGATCTCACCGGCGAAGTGCAGTGGATCAAGCGCATGCTCGATCGCCATGAGGCCGCGGCGCAGGCCTCCGGCGCGCGCATCGTCCACAGCTGCGGCTTCGATTCCATCCCCTCGGATCTGGGCGTGCATTTCTTGCAGCAGCGTGCCCGCGAGCGCTTCGGGGCGCCGTGCACCCGGGTGAAGATGCGGGTCAAGGCCATGCGCGGCACCTTCTCCGGCGGCACCGTCGCCAGCCTGCTGAACGTGGTCAAGGAAGCTGCCCGCGATCCGGCCTTGCGCAAATCCCTGGCCAATCCCTATTCGCTGTGCCCGCCCGGCTACACGTCGAAGACGCGCCAGCCGAATCTGGCTTTCGCCGCCTTCGACGCCGACTTCGGGAGCTGGATGGCGCCCTTCGTCATGGCCGCGATCAACACCCGCATTGTCCAGCGCAGCAATGCCCTGGCTGATCCCGGCTACGGCAGCGACTTTGTCTACGACGAGGCGATGCTGACCGGCGCCGGATTCAAGGGCAGGCTCAGCGCCGTGGCCATGGCCGGCGGCATGGGCGGATTCATGCTGGCCAGCGCCATCAGGCCCACGCGCTGGTTGCTGCAGCGTTTCGTGCTGCCCGCCGCCGGCGAAGGGCCCAGTCCCAGCGCGCAGGAAAAGGGCTTTTTCGATCTGCGCTTCCACGGCAGGACGGCCAAGGGCGAGGAACTGCGCTGCAAGGTCACCGGCGATCGCGACCCCGGCTATGGTTCCACTGCCAAGATGCTGGGTCAGGCAGCAGCCTGTCTGGCGCTGGACATCTCCAGGGAGGACAAGCCTGGCGGTTTCTGGACGCCGGCAACGATCTTGGGCGACACCCTGATCGCGCGGCTGCAGGCGCATTCCGGTCTCGCTTTCGAAGTGCTCGGCTGAGAGATTCTGGCGACGCGCCGCCGCCCCGTCGAGGCCAGGTTCCGGGGAACGCCGCCGCGCACGTCTTGTGCAGTCCATGGTCAGTTGCCAAACTGGCACCTGGCCTGGAGCCCAGAGGAGCGCTGAGTGACCAGCGAGCACGATATTCGCATCCGCCTGGAGACCTTGAACCGCATCGGTGCGGCGCTGTCCTCGGACCGCGATATCGACGTGCTGATGGAGCGCATCGTTGAAGCTGCGCGCTCCTTCACCCAGGCCGATGGTGCGACCTTCTATCGCAAGTCAGGCGACCGTCTGAGCTTCGATCTGCTGCGCAATATCTCCCTGGGTCAGTACCGCGGCGGCAGTTCCGGAGTGCCGATCAATCTGCCGGACATCACTCTGCATCATGAAGACGGCAGCCCCAATCACTCGCTGGTGGTGGCGCATGCGGCGCTGACAGGGACCACAGTGAATGTGGGCGATGCCTACAGCGAGCCTGGTTTCGATTTTTCCGGCACCCGGGCCTTCGACGCCCGCACCGGCTATCACTCGAGATCCTTCCTGACGGTGCCGATGAAGGACCATGCCGAGGAAGTGATCGGCGTGCTGCAGCTGATCAATGCCATCGGTCCCGAGGGCGAGATCCGGGAATTCACCGATGCCGACCAGCAGCTGGTGGAGTCGCTGGCCTCGCAGGCCGCCATTGCCCTGAACAACCAGGCCCTGCTGGAGCAGATGGCGCAGCTGTTCGAGTCGCTGATCCATTTGATCAATACCGCCATCGACGAGAAATCGCCCTACACCGGCGGCCATTGCGAGCGCGTGCCGGCGCTGACGATGATGCTGGCCGAAGCGGCGGTGCGCACCGGCGTTGGCCCGTTGGCGGGTTTCACGCTCGACGAGGACGATCGCTACGAGCTCAAGATTGCCGGGCTGCTGCATGATTGCGGCAAGATCACCACACCGGTGCATGTGGTCGACAAGGCCACCAAGCTGGAAACCCTGTTCGATCGCATCGCCCTGGTCGACACCCGATTCGAGGTGCTGCTGCGCGACGCCGAGATCGCCCATCTGAAGGGTGAGCTGGATTCGTCCGGCTATCAGCAACGCATCGCCAGTCTGCAGGCCGATCGTGAAACCCTGCGCCGCAGCAACACCGGCGGCGAGTTCATGAGCGACGCCCAGGTGGCCGAGATCGAGCGCATCGCCGCGCACCTCTGGCGCGGTCCGGACGGCTGTCTGCGGCCGCTGCTGGATGCAGAGGAATGCATGAATCTGTGCATACGCCGCGGCACCCTGAACGCGGCTGAGCGCGAGATCATCAACAACCACATCGTCATGACCATCCGCATGCTGGAAGCGCTGCCGTGGCCGCCGCATCTGCGCAAGGTGCCGGAATACGCCGGCGGCCATCACGAGCGCATGGATGGCAAGGGCTATCCGCGCGGTCTGACCCGTGAGCAGATGAGCATTCCGGCGCGGGTGATGGGCATCGCCGATGTGTTCGAGGCGCTGACCGCATCCGACCGACCGTACAAGGCAGCCAAGACCCTGTCCGAGTCCATCCAGATCCTGGGCCGGATGAAACTCGACCAGCACATCGACCCGGACCTGTTCGACGTATTCCTGCGTGAACGTGTCTACCTGGACTATGCCCGGCAGTTTCTCGATCCCGCCCAGATAGACCGCATCGACTGGCATCGGGTGCCGGGTGTGAGTGCCGCACTGGCCGATGAACTCAGTGCCACGGAACCGCCGCCCTAGTTCAGGGCTTGCGCAGCTGCGCTGCCAGCACCGCGAAGAGCCGCAGGAATCCTGGGTTTCCGAGCAGGTTCCAGTGGCCCCCGTACTGCAACGATCCGGTCGAGCCGACCACGCACCCTCAACGCAGCAGCAACATCGGTATATGGCAGGCCCTCAGTACCTGGGTCGTGGTGCTGCCGACGATCAGGTGGCGGATGCGCGAATGGCCGTAGGCGCCCATCACCAGCAGGTCGACCTTGCGGCTCTGGGCGGTCTCGACAATCACGCCTTCGGCGCTGCCGGCGCGCAAGTGCGTAGTGGGTTCAAAGCCGGCCTGGCGCAGGCGGCTGGCGGCCCAGTCCAGCTGCGTCCGCTGCGAAGCCGTGTCCTCGCCCACCTGCAGCAGCTCGCAGGCCAGGCCCTTGAGCAAAGGACTGGCGCAGACCAGTTCCACGCAGCGCTGGGTGGTGGCGCTGCCGTCATAGGCGATCAGGAAGCGCTCGATGGGCTTGAAGTTGCGCGAGGCCACCAGTACCGGGCGATTGACCGCGCGGACCACGCGTTCGAGATTGCTGCCCAGATGGCCCCGGGCAAAATCGGCGTGTTCGCCGCGCTTGCCGATGACGATCAGGCGGGTGTCGGCTTGCAGATCGAGCAGCGTGTCGACCAGCGCACCCTGGCGCAGCTGCCGCGAAGCCGGTTGCGATAGCTGCGGCGCCACGCGCACGCTGGCCTGATCGAGCAGGGCCCGTCCGCGCAGTTGCTCGACGCGGCCGCGCTGTTCGTCCAGTCGGGCCAGTTCGCCGAGCAGGGCATCCTGCTCGCCCAGGCCCAGATTGCCGCTGAGATCGCCGCGCTCGCCGCTGCCCGCGCGCTCGATGGTGTGCACGAATCCCAGTGGGCACTGCAGGCGGCAGGCCGCCCAGGCGGCATGGTCAGCCACACTCTGGGTGTAGAGGGAGGCGTCGAGTGCCGCCAGCACGCGGCCATCGGCCATGATCAGGGTAGGTCCGGTCATTACCTCAATGTCCCATCAGTTCGGCAACCTTCTCGGGCTTGTCCTGCACGCCGAGACGTTCGACCAGCGTGGCGCTGGCCTCGTTCAATCCGATCACGTCGACATCGGTGCCTTCGCGACGGAATTTCAGCACCACCCGATCGAAGGCACCCACCGCCGACAGATCCCAGAAATGGCTGCGGGACACATCGATGCGCACGCGCTCGACCAGCTCCCTGAAATCGAAGCGCGAGACGAAATCATCGGCCGAGGCAAAGAACACCTGGCCGGTGACCACATAGGCGCGGGTGCCGCTGGCCTCTTCCAGGCTGGAACTCACATGCAGTACCTGACCCACCTTGCGGGCAAAGAACAGCGCTGACAGGAGCACGCCGGTGAGCACGCCCATGGCCAGATCGTGGGTGCCGAGGGTGACGATGACCGTGGCGATCATCACCGTGCTGGAGCTCTTCGGATAGCTGCGCAGATTCTTGATCGAGGACCAGCTGAAGGTGCCGATCGAGACCATGATCATCACCGCCACCAGCGCCGCCATCGGAATCTGCTTCACCCAGGGGCTGCCGTAGACCACCATCAGCAGCAGGATCAGACCGGCGGCAAAACAGGACAGACGACCGCGACCGCCGGATTTCACGTTGATCACCGACTGTCCGATCATGGCGCAACCGGCCATGCCGCCGAGGAAACCGGTGGCGATATTGGCCGCGCCCTGGCCCAGGCATTCGCGGTTCTTGTTGCTGCTGGTGTCGGTCAGATCATCCACGATGGCAGCGGTCAGCAGCGATTCCAGCAGGCCGACCACGGCCAGTGTCGCCGAGACCGGAAAGATGATCCGCAGCGTGTCCCAGTTCAGCGGCACATCGGGCAGCAGGAACACCGGCAGGCTGTCGGGCAACTCGCCCATATCGCCCACGGTGCGCACGTCCAGACCAAAATAGACCGCGGCCGCGGTCAGCGCGATGATGCAGATCAGCGGCGAGGGCACGGCACGGGTCAGGTGCGGAAAGCCGTAGATGATGACCAGACCCGCCGCCACCAGACCGTAGACCAGCCAGGGCGCGCCGATCAGTTCGGGCATCTGGGCCATGAAGATCAGGATCGCCAGCGCGTTGACGAAACCGGTGATCACCGAACGCGACACAAAGCGCATCAGCGCACCGAGCTTGAACAGCCCGGCCAGGATCTGCAGCACACCGGTCAGTACCGTGGCCGCCAGCAGGTACTGCAGCCCGTGCTCCTTGACCAGGCCGATCATCACCAGCGCCATGGCGCCGGTGGCAGCCGAGATCATGCCCGGACGGCCGCCGGCCAGGGCGGTGATCACGGCAATTGAAAAGGAGGCATACAGGCCGACCTTGGGATCGACGCCCGCCAGTATCGAGAAGGCAATGGCCTCCGGGATCAGGGCCAGCGCGACCACTGTTCCGGCCAGCAGGTCGTTCCTGGTTTGCCCCAGCCGGGGGTGAGAGAGAAGCATCGGGTGGCAGACCTCGGGTTCAGTGCCGCGCCTCGGCCCCGATCGTGATTCGATCCGGCGGCGGACAGCGGCGACAGCCCCACCCCATGCAGGGCCATCGGGCGTGCACGAAGAGAAGCAAGGCCCAACATAGCCCAGAGCGACCCGGCGCCATGGGTTGCATATTCGTCCAGGATGCCGGGTGCCGCTGCGAAATTCCTGGACGGGCGCGCCGCGTCGCGTCCGCAGGGCGCCGGGCTGACTTATAGTTCAGGGCAGTTCTGCCCATGCCCAGGGCTACCAGGAGCAAGCGATGCAGCGACGTGAACTCATGAAACTGGCGGCGCTTGCCGCAGCCATGGGGGCGTTCTCGCCCCGAGCCCTGTTGGCCGGATCGGCCGCCAAGCCACTGCAGATCCTGTTTCTCGGCGGCACCGGTTTCATCGGCCCGCACATGGTGCAGCGGGCCGTCGATCGCGGGCATGCAGTGACCCTGTTCAATCGCGGCAACAGCAATGACCGCTTTCCCGATCTGGAGACCCTCACCGGCGATCGCGACGGCAAGCTCGAGGCGCTCGAAGGTCGCCGCTGGGACGCGGTGGTCGATACGTCCGGCTATGTGCCGCGGCATGTCGATGATTCGGCTCGGCTGCTCAAGGCCGGCGGCACGCCGCACTATCTGTTCATTTCCACGGTTGCCGTTTACGAGCCCAGCACCGCGCCTGGACTCGATGAAAGCGCCGCGCTGCGGACGATGGCTGATCCCACCGTCGAGAAGGTCGATGGCGACACCTACGGCCCGCTCAAGGTCCTGTGCGAGCAGGCGGTCGACAAGCACTATCCGGATGCGGCCACGATCCTGCGGCCCACCTTCATCGTCGGCCCGGGCGATACCACCGATCGATTTGCCCATTACCTGGAGCGGCCCCTGGCGGGTGGCAGCATGGCCGCGCCCGGTCCCATGGAAATGCCGCTGACCTATGTGGACGTGCGCGATCTGGCCGACTTCACGATCCATGCGCTGGAGCAGCAGGTGTACGGGCGCTACAACATGGTCAATGCACCCGGAGCCGCCACCACCGGTGAGCTGATGCAGCGCTCACTGGCCCTGAGCGGCGCCGAGGTGGAACTGGTCTGGATCAGCCACGCCTTCCTGCGCCAGCAGGAGCTGCTGGGCGAGGGCAAGCCGGGTTACCCGATGATGGTCGATCCGGCCGAATACGGTGGTTTTTCCTCGCTCAGCCAGGCAGCCGCCGTGGCCCAGGGTTTCCAGAACCGGAATTTTGCCGACACCATCAAGGTCACCTGGGACTGGTGGTCGTCATTGCCGGCCGAGCGTCGCAGCGGGCGGCGGGTGTCGCTGACGCCGGAGATCGAAGCCAGCTGGATTGCCGCATGGAAGGCCGCCCAGGCCTGATCTGCCCATGAACCTGCAACCAGTCCTGAGCAATGACAAGGTCTGCCTGCGACCGCTGGGCGCGGAGGATTTCGAGCGACTGTATGCGGTGGCCTGCGACCCGCGCATCTGGGAGCAGCACCCGACGCCGACGCGCTGGCAGCGTCCGGTGTTCGAGAACTACTTTGCCGGCGCCGTCGATTCGGGAGGCGCTCTGTTGATTCACCGCGCCGCCGATGAGCAGCTGATCGGCTGCACCCGCTACTACGCGCTGGATCTGGCCGCGAGCGTGGTAAAGATCGGCTACACCTTCTTCAGCCGCGACAGCTGGGGCGGGGGCTACAACCCGGCCTGCAAGCAGCTGATGCTGGACCACGCCTTCCAGACCCTGGAGCGCGTGCAGTTCGAGGTAGGGCAGTGCAACCAGCGCTCGCAGATCGCCATGACCCGCCTCGGCGCGCGCCGGCTGGGCGTGTCCGAAGTGGCCTACCACGGCGAGGCCAGCCATCCCAACGTTGTGTTCGAGATCACCAGGGCGGAATGGCAGCGGCGGTAGCGGGTTTCTGGTTGTCGGTTGTCGGTTGTCGGTTGTTGGTTCTGGAGGGCGCCGCGCTGCGGCGCCGCTTTGCTCTGGTAGCCCGAACTGCGCGCAGCGCTGTCCGGGCGGTGACGCCGCAAAGCCCCGCTGAGCCGCTGCGCGGCACATCGGGCTACTTCAGGCTTGGTAGACCGCGCGGATAGGCTCAATCCTCCAGCCCGGCCCTGAAGATCCGATCGGTGGGCAGCTGGGTGCTGGTCGGGCCAGCCACCACGCTGCTGTTGGCGCTGGCGGCGATGCCGATGGCGCCGCCGCTGCCACCGGCCAGTTGCACGCGGTACTGGGGAGACGCGGGCGTCGCCGCCACCGAGGCCGCGGTGGCTCCGATCAGACGGTAGTTGCTGCTGCCGGGTTCGACAGCCAGAACCGGCAGTGCGTGCAGCATGACGACAAGGCAAAGGGTGCGCATGGCGGGCCTCAGGGGCAGGTGGAAGCCAGGAAGCCGCTGCCGCGACGGGTGTTGCCGGCGCAGGTTGAGGCCAGCAGACCGCTGCAGACATTGCCCTGGAAGGTGTTGTTGAGAAACTCGGCAACGGAACCCCCGGTGCCGCTGACCGCGCAGTTGCCATTGGGATTGCTGACGCTGTCGACGATCAGGGTCGACTGATACACCCGCGAAGTGCCGTTGATGTCCAGCGCCAGTGCGGCCTCGTTGTCGGGGCTGCGCAGCACGCGGAAGGTGCTGCCATACACCCGGACCTCGCCACCCAGCTCCGCGCCAACGCTCTTGTGGATGCCGGGATTCACCGGATCGTCGCTGCTGACGTCGACCGCGATCTGGTCGAGTTCCAGCGGCAGGTTGGTATTGATGCGATGGACGCCGAAACACTGGTTGTCGCTCGGTGGCACGCAGCGTACCGAGATCCGCGAATGGCTGACCCGAGCCTGATTCTGCAGACGCAGGCCGTACACGGCGCCGGGGCCCAGCGAACCTTGCTGCGCGCCGCGCACCTCGACATCGACGCCATGCAGATCGGCCGGCTTGTCCGGTGAACTGGCCGTGGTGCGAATGCCGGCGATGTTCTGGGCGTTCACGTCCACAATAATCACCGATACATCCCGCACAATCACATCGGCGGCATCGATGCGCAGGGTTTCGGCAACCGAATTGACGACGGTCGACGGCTGACTGCTGCCTTCGATCACCAGCGAGCTGTTGCGCAACACGGCGCCGTTGGGGCGCGGGATGTCGAAAACACGAATTCCGTAAGCGCTGACGGTATCGCCGCTCATGCCCACGATGGCCGTGATGTTGCTCCATAGGCCACCGCCGCTGAGATAGGCACCACGCTGACCCAGGCCGCCCCCGGAAGCGCGCAGCTGCAGTCCGTCATACATATTGCCATCGGAAGCCTGGCAATCTGCGCGCAGTCCCATGCTGAATGCGCCGCCGGAGGAGATCGCCTCCACCTGCCGCAGGAAGGAATCGGTGGCGCACAGGTAGATGGCGGGGCGCGAGCCGCCGTCGATATGGGTGGGTGCAATGCTCTCGCCGCGCACCTGGGTGAGACTGACGCCCGATACCGGCCCGATGGGATCGCCGAAGGCGTGGGCGCCAATGCCGTAAGCCCCATTGTTGCCACTGACCAGGCCATTGTTGCGGGCGGTAAGACCCTGCAGGTGGGAGTTGGACGCCATCAGGATGGTGGCCGGGAAGGCCGTGGAGCTGATCCGCGTGGCGTCCATGCCGCGACCCCGCAGAGTGACGTGGCTGGGCAGCAGAAGCATGTTGTTGTCCAGGTTGTAGCTGCCGGCGTCGACTTCCACCGTCCATGGATTGGCCGCAGTGGTGCTGGGCAATGCGGCGATGGCCGCCAGCAGGGCATCGCCGTTCTCCAGCTCGCCGCGGTCGGCAGAAACCACGACGGTGCGCGCCATGGTGCTGCCGGCGCGTAGCGCAAAAGGTGCCGCCGTCAGCCGTGGCCGCGGCGTCATTTCACTGTCGCCGGCGATCTGGATGCCGAGGTACAGCTGTCTGCCCCAGATCGCGGTGGGTAGCGGCGTCACCAGTCCCAGCTCCACTGCCAGGTTGCCGCCATCCACCGACACCGCCGGCTGGGTCTCGCTCCACAGCACGGTGCCGCCGCTGGCGACATCGAAGAGGCGGAAAGTGATGTTCAGCGTGGCCGTGATCGGCTGGCCGCTGGCATTGGCGAGGTTGCCCTGGTACGAAAGCGTGTTTGGCGCCGCGGCGTAGAGCCCGCAGGGCAGCAGCAGAATCAGGATCAGCAGCAGTTTGTTGCGCATGTAGGCAGGCCCGATGGGAGTCGCGGCCAGCGTATGGACGCATCCGGTCGCGGGCCATTGAAGCCTTCTGAATTCTCCTGAAAACTCCTGATGCCTATATGGATCAGGGTGTTGCGTTGCTACCGCGGGCCCGAGCGGGGCTACGCAGGGTTACTCTGGTCGAACGCGCAGCGTCAGCCCCTTGAGGAAATTGCGTAGCAGCTGATCACCACAGGGGCGGTAGTTGCGGTGCTCGGGTTTGCGGAACAAGGCGCTCAGCTCGGGTTTGGACACCGGGAAGCCGGCGTCTTCGAGGATCTGATGCATGTCGGCATCCTGTAGCTCGAAAGCCACCCGCAGCTTCTTCAGCACCATGTTGTTGCTGATGCGCTTGGCCAGCGGCCGCGCGGCGGCATTCGGACTGGGGCCGCGCAGGTGCAGGATCAGGCCATCGAGAAAGCGCACCAGCACCGCATCCGGGCATTCCACGTGGCCGGGTTCGTCTACACGGCTGAGGTAACTGCGCAGCTGGTCGACGCTCAGCGCGAACTGGGCATCGACCCTCTGGACGGTCTCGATCACCAGCGCATCGCTGAGATCGAGCATGTAGCGCACACTGCGCAGCACATCATTGTTGATCATGGTGATTCTCGTCGAAGTCCAGACGCCGCGGGTGCGGCGCTCTGTCGCAGGGCAGCGAAATGTGGCGGCCGACAGCGAGGCTGCAACCATAGCGGGAGTGGCTGCAGTTAGGGTGTGCCGGTAAGCCGCTTTTCGTAGAGCGGAGCTTGCTCCGCTGCTGCTGCTCGGCTTTGGCTCTTGCGGTTCGTCGACCTCAAGAGCCGCACTTCCTGCCGAGCAAGCTCGGCACTACAACAGCCTCGTACACCGACGCTTTGGTAGAGCGGAGCTTGCTCCGCTGCTTCTGCGGGGCTACCACGCTATCCCGTAATCATCGCCCTGTTCGCTGGCGCCGCCCCACATGCTGCCGTTCTTCTGGTCGAACCAGATCGCGGTGACCGGGCTGTAGGTGCGTTCGACGATCTCGACCTTGTAGCCCATGCGGCCGAGTTCGGCGCGGGTCCATTCGGAGACCTTGGACGTGAGCTCCAGGCGCCCGGGTTCGGACTGGTGGGCGCCGAAGGAGCTCTGCATCTGGTAGCTGGTGATGTTGTGGGCTTCCACAGCCTGCTGTACGTTCATGCCGAACTCGACCATGTTCAGGAAGAACTGCAGCAGGTTCTGGTCCTGGCTGTCGCCGCCCTGCACCGAGAAGGCCATCAGCGGCTTGCCATCCTTCAGCGCCAGGCTGGGCGTCAGCGTGGCTCGCGGACGCTGGCCCGGTTGCACCACGTTGTAGGGATTCAGGGCCTCATCGAGCACGAAACTCTGCATGCGCTGGCTGAGGCCGATGCCGGTGTCGCCCGGAATGAAGGCCGGAATCCAGCCGCCGCTGGGCGTCACCGAAACCACCCAGCCCTCGGCATCGGCGGCCTGGATCGAGGTGGTGCCGGCTAGGAAGGCCTCGTCGTCACTCATCAGTCGGGCTTGCTGGAATCCGGCAGTGCCCTCGGCCTGCGCCTTCGGCGGAATCGGTGTCCATTTCTCCAGCAGATCCAGATAGGGGTTCTTGCCCTTCTGGAAGGGGTAGGGGTCGCCCGGCTTGACGTTGGGATCGTTGCGATCGGCATTGATCAGCGCCCTACGCTGGTCGGCATAGTCCTTGGACAGCAGCCCGGCGATGGGCTCGGCCGGCGGCACATAGGGATCGCCGTAGTAGAAATCGCGATCGGCGAAGGCCAGGTTCATGACCTGGTACAGCGTGTGGATATAGCGCGTGCTGTTGTAGCCCATCGCCTTCAGATCGAGCTTCTCGAGCAGGTTCAGCGCCTGCAGCAGCACCGGTCCCTGCACCCAGGTGGTGAGCTTGTAGACCTCGATGCCCTTGTAGTTGCTGCTGACCGGTTCCTCGATATGCACCTGCCAGCGGTCCAGATCCTCCAGCGTCATCAGCCCGCCGTACTCGCGCGATCCGGCGACGATGTCCTTGGCTATATCGCCGCGGTAGAAGCGGTCATAGGCGGCCTGGATGGCTTCCTTGCGCGACTTGCCGGCCGCGAGGGCGGCGGCCTCGGCGTCGACCAGTTTCTGCAGCGTGGCCAGCAGATCCGGCTGGCTGAAGATTTCGCCTGCCACCGGCGCGGCGCGCTTGCCTGGGTCATCGGCGTCCAGATGCGGCAGGAACACCTTGGTCGAGCCCGGCCATTGCGCCAGCAGCGAACGCCGCGCTTCCATGTTGTCGGCCTGCGCCTGCTCGATCGGATAGCCCTTCGCCATCTGCATCGCCGGGGCCAGCACCTCGGCCAGACTGAGCTTGCCGTATTCGGCCAGCATCACCATCAATCCGCCCGGCGTGCCCGGGGTGACCGCGGCCAGCGGACCGTTCTCCGGCGGATAGACCATGCCCTTGCTGCGGAAGAATTCGGCGGTGGCGCCGGTGGGCGCCACGCCCAGCGCGTTGATGCCCTTGACCTCGCCGGTATGCGGGTTGTAGATCAGCGCCTGGGTTTCGCCGCCCCAGCCCAGCGTGTCCCACATGGTCGAGGTGGCCGCCAGCATGGCGCAGGCCGCATCCACCGCATTGCCGCCTTTGGCGAAGGTCAGCGCCCCGGCGGTCGCCGCCAGCGGCTTGCCGGTGATCGCCACCCAATGCTGGCCGTGGAGTACGGGTTTGACGGTGCGTTGGGCGCTTGCCGTGCTGCCGCACAACAGCGTCAGCGCCATCAGGACCAGGCGCAGGGTCCGGGAGATCAAGCAGGTCATGGTCCACTCCTGAAACTCGATGCCGCAGGCTATCAGACCCGGCGCGACGAACTTGTCGCCACGGCCGCGTGGACACGGTCTAGACTTCATTCGATGTTTCAAAGAGTGACGATGATGCGGCGCCTGCTGGAAACGTTGCTGCTGATGAGCGTGCCGATGGTCGCCGGAGCTTCGGCACCGGTGGTCTGGCTGCATACACCGACGATACTGCAGGCACCGGATGCCTGCATCGGCTTTGGTCGGCTGGATTCGCCGTTTTACACCCCGTCGGAGATCTGCCCGGATCCGCAGGGCTCGCTGCTGATCCAGAGTCAGGCGGCGCAACCGGGTGTGCTGCTGCAGAGTTCAAGTCGTGGTCGCCTGATGCGCGTGGGTGGCGCGTCCGCGGCCGACACTGCGACCATCGATGGCGCTTTCATGAGTCAGGCCTTGAGCGCTCGCGAATTGAGTGACGGCGATACTCTGGTGATGAGCGCCGATCTCAACGCATCGCTCACGCGGAACGGCAGGTTTCGGCCTGCTCTGAGCTTGCTGGACCCGACTGGAGTGCCGCGCTGGAGCGTGCCCCTGAGTGCCCTGCAGAGCATGAGCTCGCGCGATGGCCGAGCCGGGTTTGTCGCCGAACTGAGCCCTGGTGGCGATCTGATCGCCGTGCTGCAAACAGAGGTGCTGACGGCTGCGCGCGTGCGCCGCAGTGATGGTCGGGTTGAAGCGAGGGCGGTATTGGCCGCGCCGGTTCTGGTGACACGCTCGGCTTCGCCCCTGGCCCCTCCAAGCAGCGGGGCCGCCTACTCCAGCGTTCCGTTTCATGCCTGGCTGGGGGCTGCCGGACTGCATGTCTTGACCACCTACCGCTGGCTGACGCTGGATCCGGTCACGCTGGCCGTGCGCTCGAACCTGGTCTGGCAGGAACGGCTGCAGGACTTGCTGTTGTATCCCGCGGCCGTGGCTGCGATCGAAGATGGCGACGACGCGGCCTTGCTGACCTACGGCCCCTTTGCCAGCCCCGAAATTCAGAACTGCACGCTGTTGCGGTTGCGCTACCCCGGTGAAGTGCTTTGGACGACGACGAGCGAGGACTGCGCGCCCGAACGCATGCTGGAGCCTGTCGGTTCCTCCGGTCTGGTCTTCCCGGTGCTTCGCCGTAACCCGCTTCAGTACATGCTGTTGCTGGCAGATATCGAGAACGGTGCCATCGAGCGGCAGCTAGCGGTGACAGATCGTCCACGCCGCCTCGCCAGCACGCCGACGACTGCAGCCTATCTCGCCCAGGGCGAAGCGGGGCTGGCGCTGCACGGCGTGGACCTCGCGACCGGCGCGCACCTGTTCCAGACTGAATTCGAGTTCCCTGCGGATTCCCAGCTGCCATACCCGGTCGAATCACTGGTGCCGAATCTGGCCACCCATGGCGGCTCGAGTTTCGTTGTGCACGCAGGGCGCTCGCGCGACTTCGAGTCGCTTGGATTCATCGCCGAAGTTGTCGATTCCCAGTCAGGCAGCCGCCGGCCGCGCCGCGATCCCCTGCCCAAGGCGATCCCCACCCCCGTTTGGGTAGTTTGCCACAGCGGGGGCCGCC
>JALHRS010000096.1 GCA_022841325.1 Lysobacterales bacterium
GGCGTGGCGTTCCTTGAAGCGGAGCAAGGGCCAATACTGATGGCGAGCCGTGTAGGTTGGGCTAAGGCCGCAGGCCGTGCCCAACGATCTGGCGCAACTTTGTTGGGCACGGCCTGCGGCCTTAGCCCAACCTACCCAAGGCAAACAGCATTGGAGCAAGGGCGGCGGCGTTGGCGGTTGCTGGGCTTTGGGTGGAAAGCGATCGCGGCCGGAGGCCGCTCCCACAGTAGAGCGGGCAAGCGGATCTGCGCTGGCGCCCATCGTCTGGGCGCTATCCACTGCAACATCCGCACACCGACATCACGCCGAACTGGGTGGTGGTCCACTGGCCGTTCCAGGCTTCTTCCTGGGCGCTGCAAACTTGGGGGCAGACTTTCTGGGCCTGCTGGTTGCTGTAGATGGGTCCGGCGGTCACGTCGGCGCAGCTTTGCTGTTGGGCGAGGCTGGGCAGAAAGCTGAAATTGGCGCTGAAATGTTTGGTGGTGGGCGGCGTGGTGCTGTTGTCGGTCTCGGTGTAGGCGAGGTTGGCGCCCTTGTGGCAATCGACGCAGTTGCTGAATTCCAGGCTGGACTGGATGAAGGTTTCGAGCGTGCTGTTGACCATGAAGGTGGGTACCGAGCCGTTGGTGGGCTGGGTGCCATCGGGTTCGACGTTGCCGCCCCAGTTGGTGCCGATCAGGTAGTAGTTGGCGAACACCGAATCGATGGCCTTGAGCTGGGCGCGCCAGGCGCTGTTGAGCTGATCGGTGAGGTGATAGACCTTCCAGCAGCGGGCGACCTGGGTGCCGCACTGCTCACCGCTGGGCGTGGTGGTCATGTAGGCCTGGGCGTAGGGCTGCTGGCGCTCCCAGATGAAGGCGCTGTCGCCTTGGGCCGGCACCGGCGGATTGTTGGTGGTGACGCTGTCGCAGGCAGTGCGGCTGAAGGAGAAATCGCCGGCATTGGGCGCCGGGCACAAGCTGTTGGGAATGGTCTTGTAGCACTTGGCATCGGTGGCATCGCAGGCGGCGGCAGCGAAGGGCGCGTTGTCCTGATGCTCGAAGCTGGCCCAGATGAACTGCGGCAGCAGATTGTGCTGCGCGGCGTTGGCCTGAATGATGTGCAACCCGACCAGGCCCAGCGTGACTTCGGCGCACAGCGGCTGGCCGTCGCGCACATAGGCGCCCTGCACGTCGATCAGGCCCTTGGTGTGGAAATAGCGGGCCTCGTCGGCGGTGCTGATGATGCGCCACGCGGCCTTGAGCTCCATGGCGCCGGGGGCGCCGTTGGTCTTGCTGGTGTCGCCGGGCGGGAACAGCACGCTCTGGCCGGCCTGCACGAAGGTCTGCTGGCCGGCGTAGGTGTTGAGTCCCTTGCTCTGCAGATAGTCCTGTTCCACCGAATTCAGGCGGCGCTCGAACAGGGTCCAGTTGCCTTTGACATCGATCAGCGGCTGACCGGTGGCCTGGATGAATTCCTCATCGCGGGAACCCTGGGCACCGGACTTGGCGATGATGTTGAAGCGCGGCAGATTGTTCGGATTGGGGCATTCGCCAACCGGGCCGCCGAAGACGTCCTCCGGCCTGGCCCAGGTTTGCCAGACGGTGCTGCCGGCGCCGGACAGGCCGGCTCGCGGATCGCTGCCACTCTGGTTGGCCTGCCAGTTGAGGGCCACGAACATCTGCCAGGACATGTTGTCGAAGGGCGTTTGCACATCCTCGGCGGCACTGTTGACGAAGTTGCTGAGTCCGGCGTAGCCGAAACCGGAGTTCAGGCCGGGGTCGGGACCGATGGTGGACGGGATGGTGGCGCAGAGGGTGCTGACTGCGGGATCGGCGCAATAGACCGGCTGCGGCACGTAGGGTGTCGGGGTGGGAGCCGTGGTTTCGGCGCTGGTTGCGGGTGGTGGTGGGGTTGGTTGGCTGCAGGCGCTGAGTAGCAGCAGAAGAGCCAAGGCGCCGAGTGCAACTCGGCGATCCCGGGGGGCTTGGCGATCCCGGGGGGCGTCGGTGGCTGAGGCAAGAGCGCCGAGTGCAACTCGGCGATCCCAGCGGGCTTGGCGATCCCGGGGGGCTGGGTGATCCTGACGGGCGCCACGGTCCGCCGCTGCGGTGACTGGGGTGAGCTTGCTCATCTGGGGTCTCCGGCTGTTTGAGTTCGAGGTTGCGGATGAGCGCGTGCTTGCCGCAGGCCTGCGAGTTGCAGGCTGGCAATGACTGCCCGTTGACATGGGTATATGTCGCGAAGGCGGCAAATCTCGCACCCTGTGCGAGGCAACGTGTCGCCTTGCCTGTGGGAGCGGCTTCAGCCGCGAGTGGCTTTGGCACTTTCTGTGGGAGTCCCGGTCGCCCCTGGCGGTGCGCTTGTTCGCGCATCAAACCGTGGAAGTAGGTCACGTTGACCCGAAGGGTCTACGTGACAGCTGCGTCAGTCACGTAGGCCGCTTCGCGGCCAACGTGACCTACATTGAAATCACAGACTTGCGGTGTGTTTCGTGAGAGCGGCTTCAGCCGCGAGTGGCTTTGGCGGGTGGGGTTTCTGTCACCAGAGGACGGTGAACGATCAACGTTCGGCCTCAACAAGCGGAGCACGGGCTTTCAGAATCAGCCCATCACAGCGTCATTGCGAGCCACCTGTTCCGTCCCGACACTGCGCACGGGCCATGAACCGTAGGTTGGGCTTAGCGCAGCGTGCCCAACACCAGCCGCCATTGTTGGGCACGCTGCGCTTAGCCCAACCTACATTACCGACCACAAATCAACGCGATACGACCTGGGTTCATGGAGAGGAGCGCAGCGACGAAGCAATCCAGGGTATCGCTGCACGCCTCTGGATTGCTTCCCGCGGATCAAGTCCGGGGTCGCAATGACGCCGGGTCAGGGCCAGCGCGCGGCAGGTGTAGCCCGAAGTGCGCGCAGCGCTCTCCGGGCGGTGATGCGCATGAGCCCCGGTGAGCCGCTGCGCGGCACACCGGGCTACAGGATTTGAAGCCGCTCCCACAGACGAAGGCCGCGGCCGCCGGCGCGAACACCCGCAAGGCACCTTACCCAAGCTCACGCGCGCCGGAGCCGCGCTACGGCCGTGGCACCTTCGCAGCGCAACTGTCGCGGAGCCTCAGCTGGGTGGATTGACGGGCTGGAACTGGAAGCTGGGGCCGGTGAGGACGGCGGGGTTGGGGATGCCGGCCATCATCGCCTTGGCCTGGCCCTTGAGCGACATCATCACGCCGATGGCCTGGTTGAACTGCTGCTGGCTGTTGTCGCCATTGAACATGGCGTGCAGCGAGATCAGCAGGCTGGCATAGGTGTAGTTGAAGTTGTCGTTGGCGAAGGCCTGGGCGCTGCCGATGGGATAGCCGGGCGGCACGCCGGGATTGGTGGGTACGGCGTAGACACCGCTGGCGTCGAAGGGCACCGGTGCGCCGGTGTAGGCGTAGGTGGGTGGTTTGGAATTCGGCACCGGCACCAGCAGATGGCCTTTCTGGATCTGCATGAAGCGGTAGTAATGGGCCACTTCGCCATCGCCATCCTCGGGCGAGGTGCTGGTGCCCTCGCCCTGCTCGATGATCACCGAGATCGCCTGCTGGGCGCTGGCCACATCGGTCACCACGATCGAACCCGGCATGATCTCCGGCCCGACCTGATTGCGCGGCGGATCGACGAAGGCGCCGTCGCCGAGTTGGCCGATGGCATCGGAGATCGCGGTGTAGAACTCGCCGATGGTGATGGTCTTGCTGACCATCTCGGCCATGGCCGCGGACTTGTACACCAGCGGATCGGCCGGGCTCTCGATCTGCAGGAAGGTCTGCAGCTGGGTCATCGAGAACGGTGCCAGGTTGACCGTGAGATCGGCTTCCACGCCGCCGGGCAAGGGTCCGGGATAGGTGGGCACGAATCCGGGCTTGTCGATGTCGGGCGATCCGCCGAGCGCGTTCATGACGTTCGACGACAGCGTCATGTGCAGCATTTCTTCGAGTACCACCGACTGGATGATCTGGGCGATGGCCGCGTTCTTGCTGGTGTCGAGCGAATACAGCGCGTACAGATACGGCGGGATGGTGGCGTGCTCCAGTTCGATCGCCTGCTGCAGCGAGGCACACACCGATTGTGGGGTGATGGCCGGGCCAGTGAGGCCTTCCAGCATCGAGCGTTGCAGGCGGATCATCGGGATTCTCCTTGGCTTTGCAGCACCAGTCGGCGGGCGCGGGCGGCCACCTTGCCGCCCTGCTGAGGTGGCGGGCCCGAAGCCAGGGCTTCGGCGGCGGCCGGCATGGCCTTGCGGGTCGATGGCGGCACCGGTCCTGGCAGGGGATTCTTGAGCCAGGCCAGAATGGCATTGCGCTTGGCCGGCGACAGATCACGGGTGACCGGCATGGCGTTGGGATTGGCCGGATCGAGGCCGAAAGCCAGCAGCAGCAGATGCGCGTTGGCGACCACCGAATCGTAGTCGGCCAGATTGAGGAAGCGATTCATCACCGGATAGAGGTTGGCGTACTGCTGGAAGATCGGCTGCAGATCGGTCCAGGTGATGGGATCGGCCGGGGTGAAGCCGCTCCACAGCAACAGGCTGATGAAGTTCAGCTCGTTGATCGGACCGACATTCAGCGCCGCCTCGGTGAAGGCCGCACGGATGCCGTAGACCTGGCCGTCGATGCCGTAGTCCTGCCCGTTGTTGAAATAGCGGGGCGTGCCGGGATCGGTCACGGCCAGCGTCAGCACCGCCATGCCATTGTTGTCGGTGCTTGCGGTGGCGTTGTAGGTGAGAGCGCTGGTGGGCGTGGCCACCGGCGGGCTGGGTGCCACATAGGGAAAGCCGCTGCCCGGCTGCAGCTGACTGGGATCGAGCGTGAAGCTGATCGAAGCACCGCTCAGCGGCTGACCGAACTGGGTGGCGTACACCGGTATCTGCACGCTGTCGCCGGGACTCATGCGGTAGACGAAGCGATCGGCACGGACCCAGAGGCCGTTGCTCCACTCGCTGATGAGCACCGACTGGCCATCGGATAGCAACAGGGGATGGCCGGCCGCTGCCTGCACCTGGGCAGCAGTCAATGGCAGCACGACCACGCCCGCCGTGCGGGTGTACCAGTCGGGGTCGGTGGCGTAGCCCCCGGGGCCGGAGGCGGGAATGGTCCCGAGCGACACATTGCCCAGCGCCGGATAACCGGGCACGGCCGTGGGATTGCAGGCGCTCAAAGTGAGATCGCCCAGATTCTGCATGCCGCCGCCGGCATCGGTGGTCGGCAAGGCATTACCAAGGTCCACGTAGATGCAACCCGCCTGCGCATCCATCACGGCGGCAAAGAAATTGACCTGTCCCAAGGGTGAGAAGAAGCCGCCGGAGGCGCCCGGACTGGCCATGAACTGACGCCCCAGTATGAGTTGTTTCGGTTCACTGGCGCTGGCCGGCCCGATGCTGCCGACGATGCGCCCGGTCATGAAATCGGGCGAGGTGTAATCCAGATTGAAGCCATCGACGTTGAACTTGATCGACAGCAATCCGTCGCTGGCTGCGGCCTTGAGCGCGGTCAGGAAGGCCGACCCGGAGACATCGGCCCATTGCAGATTGCTCAGCACCGACTGGTACATGGCGCCGGCCACGTTGTCGCCACCCGATGAGCTGCTGGCCCGCGCCCAGATGTCCATGAAGGCGGCGGGATCGTAGTCGGCACAGAGCAGGGTATTGCCGGCGGCATCGGCGATGCGCACCTGCAGACCCCAGATCTCCGACACCATCTGTTGCTCGCTGTCCAGATCCACCAGCTTGGCCGGTGCCAGGGTGTCGGAATCGGCCACGATGTAGCCGAGGACCGGATCGCTCGCGGTCACGGCACCGGCCGGCATCCAGGCCGAGGTCACCGTGCAACCCAGCAGCCGCCAGGCGGCGTCGCCCTGCGGATTGAACCAGCCGTTGGGCGGCACCATCCTCGGGCCCTGCATGTTCTGGTATTGCGGCTTGAAGATGGCGTTGTCGAAATGCGCCGGATCGTTGTTGACCGTGGACACATTGGCCTGGAAGCGGCCGGCGAAATGCAGGCGCAAGGCGTTGAGATAGCTCATCTAGGCATCTCCGGGGTGGGATGGGTGGGGGTGTAACCACAAGCTGGAATGTAGGAGCGACCTCGCGTCGCGACCGGCCAGCCGCACGTCCGTAGCAGCAGTCGCGCCGCAAGGGCGCTCCTGCAGGTGAAAGAAGTCGGCGTTGGGCTCATGCGGACCCCAAATCAATAGCTTGCGATAAGGGTTCATGGAAAGAAGCGCAGCGACGAAGCAACCCAGCGCAACGCCGCACGTCCCTGGATTGCTTCGCTGCGCTCGCAATGACGCCGGGGTTCATCGTTCGTGGGCATGGTCGTGCCATCAAAGGTGGCCCGCGATGACGCCCCGGGTCATTCCCTGTCATCAGCAACCGCTGTTCCGATCGCATCACGGCCTCAGCGCTCGAAGGGCTCGATCAGGCCGATGGCGTTGCCTTCGGGATCCTTGATCATGGCAAAGCGATAACCGTCGGCGCTGGCGGGTGCCATGTGCTGCTTGCCGCCGGCCGCAATGGCGCGGGCGATGGCGGTTTCGAGCTGATCCACCAGCAGATAGAAACTGTGGCCGGGCTCGAATCCGGGCACGTGCGGATTGGTCTGACCGATACCGCCGAGCAGCGGCTGGGTCTGCACGGGAAAATGCACGTAGGAGAAGCCCTCCTTGCCGCTGTCGTACTCCCAGCCGAAGACATCGCTGTAGAACTTCTGCGTGCTCGCCTGATCCCTGGCGATGACTTCGAACATCACCGCCGGATGCTGGTTCCTTCGGGCCTTGCCGTTGCCGGTCGGTTCGCTGACGCCGTTGCTCTCGCGCACGAAACCGGCATGGCGTGAGAGGAACTGCACCGTGGTGTAGGGGCCACCGCTGCTGGACACAAAACGGCTGCCGTAGTCGGCCACGAAGCGGGTGAACAGCGGTCCGTTGACGTGCCTCAGAAAAGCTTGCGGATTGCGGTAAACCTCGAAGAACAGCAGCAACTGCGGCGGGGCGGGCGGCAGCGACTGCAGCCCGTGCGCGCCGGCATCGGGTGGATTCAGATAGGGCGTGTGCACCAGATAGGTCAGCGTATCGGGTTCCTGCATGCGCACGTCGAAGGCGAGTCGCGTCACTGCGGCATGCACCTCGGCCTCGCAGCCGGGACGGATGAACCACTGCGAGGTCAGGCTGACGGCGGTGGTGACGAGGTCATTCACGGGCTACTCCTTGTGCAGCGTCCGGCGCTGACAGCAATCGTTTCAACAGCAGGCGGTGCACCAGCCAGAGCGCGCTGGGCAAAGCCAACAGCGCCAGCAGGGTGAGACCCAGATGCGGCTCGCCAGCGCCCAGCCAGGCGCTGGCGCCGTACAGCAGACCGACGATCACCGAGGCCAGGCTCGCGCTGGCAAAGGCTGGCAGCGGGGCGATGCGCATCACGCCGGCCAGCAGGGCGCTGATCTCCGCCAGCACCGGCAGCGGGCGGGCACCGAGAATCCACCACAGCGCATGGCGGCGGGCGCCGCTCTGGCTGCGATCCCACAGCTGCGGGCCGATCCACGCGCGCAGTCGCGGCTCGGGGACCAGCCAGCCAATGCCATAGCCGACGGCGAAGGCCAGCAGACAACCGAGGCCCACGGCGATGCCGCCCCAGATCGGACCCAGCCCAAGACACAGCGCAACATTGACCAGACTGCTCGGAATGGGCAGCAACACGTCTGCCGCCAGCAGAGCAATGCCGACCGCTGCCAGCCACCAGCGCCCGTCACCGGCCTGCAGCCATTGCGGCGCGGCGCGATCCATGGCTTCGCCGAAGAAGGCAAAAGGCAGCAGCACCAGCAGCAACAGAGCGACGACCAGAAAGGCAAGGCGCAGCCAGCGCAGCCGGTTGTCGTCGAGAATCCGAGCTCCGCTGCTCATGGCGGGCTCCATTCGATGGCCAGTCGCAGTCGCCGCCCTTCCATTGGCGTGCCGATGGTTTCGTCGACACGGGTGTCGAGGGCGTTGTCCAGACCCAGTACCAGTTGCACCGTGCGAAAGGACTGGCGCAGGGACAGATCCAGCGTGGTCGCCGAGGACAGGCGGCGATCACCGGTGGGAATCGAGGAGTCCAGGCGACCACCCAGATGACGGAGCGACAGCCAAAGTTGCCGGTCCTCCTTGAATGGCACCACCAGCGCTGCACTAGCCTGCAGTCGCGGCCGGTGGCGTAATTCGACCACGCCCTGCGGGTCGCGCACGCGCATCCAGCTGCCATCGAGCTGCAGACGCCAGTCGCGCCAGAGCGATCCGCTGCTGCGCCATTCGAGACCATCGGCATGGATGCGGGCGCGGTTGACCAGTTGCGGCGGCGGTCCGGCGTCGAAGTCGATCAGATCCTGGTAGCGCGCACTGAACCAGGTGATCCGCGTCGGCCACGCGGAATCGTCGGCATTGGCGTAATAGAGCTCGCGCTGCAGCGAGCGCTCGGGTGCCAGTTCGGGATTACCGACCAGCGGATGCCCCAGCGCGTAGAAGCTCGGGCGCTTCTCGCTGCGCGCGATCGACGCACCGAAGTGGCTGCCGCCATCGCCCATTCGATGCTGCAGCGACAGCATCGGATGCAGGCTGTCGTCGCCGCCATCGGGATGCTCAAAGCGCAGGCCGCCCTGCAGACTCCAGTTCTCGCGCTGCCAGCGGGCCTCAACGAATCCAGCAGTGGTGTCGCGCACCAGGTCGAAGTTGGCCGGCAACTGGAAGGCGCCAAAGTCGATGCGACTGGCGAGTTCGCCGTCTTCGCGCTGATGGTCCAGACCGAGGGTGAGCTGCGCGCTGTCGCCGAGCGGCGCCCACCAGTCCAGATGCAGCTCGTCGCGACGATAGTGGCTGCGACTGGCCAGCGCCGGTAGTCCGAAGGGATCGCGCAGGCCGGGGGCAACGCCCGGCGAATCGTCGTCGCTGCGGCGGGTCGAGCTGACCGCCTGCAGCTGCAGGCTGCCACCCGCAGCCGTGGCCAGATCGGCCCGCAGGGACAGCTGTGAACTCCGGCCGTGGCGCGATTCCAGATCGCGCAATACGGCGAGGCGCGAGCCGCCACTGTCATCGGGGAAACCGCGATTGTCGCTGTCCGCCACGCGTGCCGCGGCATGCAGCGTGGCGCCTTCGCTCAATGCATGATCCCAGCCGGCGTTGAGGGCCCGCACCCGCTGGAAGCCGCGGTCGCCGTCGCCGTCTTCGCGGTGGCTGGCACTGGTCCGCCATGCGGGCTGTGACCAGGCAGCATGGGCACCACGCAGATCATGGCCGCCGATGCTGGCGCCGACGGCAGCGTCGGCGCTGCCACGGCGGGTGTAGATATGGATCAGCCCGGCGATGGCCTCGGCGTTGACCACGCTGGCGTTGCCGCGGACGATCTCGATGCGCTCGATGTCGTCGACAGACAGGGTGTTCAGATCGACGGCGCTGCCGCGCGAGGACAGAGGATCGTTCTGGCGCACGCCATCGATCAACACGACGGTGTGACTGGGATCCGCCCCGCGCAGATAGAGCGAACCGTATCCGCCGCTGCCCGTCCCACGATCGATGACGATACCGGCCTGCCGACGCAGGATGTCGCTGAGACTGAGTCCGCGCAGCGCGGCCAGATCGGCGCGACTGAGCAGGGTCACACTCTGGGTGGACGCCGCCGGCGTGGTCGGCAAGCGCGTGGCTGTGACTTGCTGGGCCGGCAGCACCGGTTCGGCGTGGGCGGGGCTGGCTGTGAGAAAGGCCAACAGCAAGAGCGCCATGCAGTACCCGCGGCTCGCGTAGCCCGAATTCCCGAGACTCGCGCAAAGCGGCCTTTTGTAGCCCGAAGTGCGCGCAGCGCTCTCCGGGCGGTGACGCGAAAAAGCCCCGCTGAGCCGCTGCGCGGCACAACGGGCTACGCACGAGGGCATGCACCGGTTCAAGGTCACCGCGCAGTTCTTGGTGAAACTGGAGACTCTCCATGAACCCATATCGGAAGTTCTAGATGCGTCATTGCGAGGAGCGAAGCGACGAAGCAATCCAGTGCTTTTGAGACTGTGCTTCTGGATTGCTTCCCCCGGATCAAGTCCGGGGTCGCAATGACGCCGCGGTTCATGGCCCGTGGGCAGTGTCGGGCCGACACACGCGCCTCGCAATGACGCCGGTTCATGACCCGTGTGCCGTGTCGGTCGGACACCGGTGGCTTGCAAGAGACCCGGGTGCGCCTGCGGCTTGCACCGGCTTTGGCGCTTGCCAGGCACTAGCGCACGTCCGCGCGTGCCTGCGCGCCCACGACCAGCTTCCAGCCTTCGGCGGCGGTGCCCTTCAGATCCAGATGCGCCGCCAGATAGTGCAGGCGCTCGGTGTCCGTGGTGGGCGTGCCCTTGGCGTTGGCGGCGGTGCAATAGCGATCCTGCTGGTAGAAGGGCGGGATCGACTGGTAGTGCAGCTGCGCAGTGACATAGGCCGGTTTGGCTTTGAGGCCGCTGACGACATAGTCGAGCTGATCCATGCCCGAGCCGTTCTGGTAATCGGGATCAGTGGCGGCTTCGCCTTCCGGACCGACCGCCACGCCCAGGTTCTCGTCCATCGGGAACACGCCATCGCCATGTGGCTGCACCGGCGTGCGATCACCCAGCGCTGCGGCAATGGCGATACGTTCGGCTTCGGGCAGGAAACCGCGCGGCTGCAGGCGGTTGTCCTTGGGATGGGCGCTGATGCTGAGGAAGCTGGTGGTCAGCTGGCCGGCGGCATCGGTGATCAGCTCCTGATAGATCTGCGCCTGATCCTGCGAGGTGATGGTCTCGAAGTGCGGCTGCCAGGCATTGGGCAGGCGCGCACGACAGATCGGATCCCACCAGAATTCACCGGCCACCGCCTGCTGATTCTGGTCGACGATGACGCCCTGCGCATTGCTGCGCCCGGAAGCCCAGATCACCGCACCGCTGGCATCGTGTACCTGAAACTCGATGAAGGCGCGGCGGAAGCTCACTCCCGAGGGGAACTTGTGTCCGGCCAGATTGCTGACACTGACCCGCGTGCGCAGGAGGTTGCTGGCCGCATCCCACTCCGGCACCGCCACGACGTTGGCGGTGTGCATGCGCGCTGTTTCCACCATGGCGTTCTCGGTGACCTGCAAGGGCGCCACGTTCATGCCGACCAGTCCCGGATCCTGACTGCGGATGCCGAAGATCTCCGGCTGCTGCTGGGCCATTTCGGTGAGGAACACGTTGAGGCCGGTCAAGCGATGCTGGGCGTAGGGCTTGCGCAGCGGCAGATCGATGTCGGCCGCCGGCAGGCGGTAATCGGTCTGCGGGTAGTTGCTGTATTCCTCGATGGCGGCAATCTTGCTCTCCAGCGGATTGCCGGCCGAATCGGTGCTGGGCATATGGCATTGCTGGCAGCTGAGCGGCGTGGCGCCGGGGCCACTGGGCAATTTCTCGCTGCCGAGCCAACCGGTGCGGAAAGCGCTGAACACCCATTCGGGATAGGTGGTCTGCTCGTAGCGCTTGGGGAAACAGCGGAAGGGATCGGCGGGATCGGTTTGTGGCAGACATCGATCCTCCGGTTGCGGTCGATCCAGTACCGGCAGATGGATGCTGTGGCAGGAACCGCAGACCTCGGACGTGCTGATGGCCTTGTTGTGCTCCGGGATGACCCGCAGCGAGTTGGCCATCGGTTTGGTCAGCGGATCGGGGAAGGGCCCGCTCAGCGTGTCCGGCGATCCCAGCGGGAAACTGCCGGTGAAGGTGGCCGCGAATCCGGTGAAGGTGGGATTGAGGCTGCGCTGCTTCTGTTTGATGCAGGTGTTCCAGGGCGCGTCGGCAAACTTGTCTGCCTCCTCGAACAGCGCCAGCTGGTGGCAGGTGGAACAGGAAATGCCATCGCGGGCCAGACCGGCGTAGCTGGCGGCCTGGGCCTGATGCGGCCAACTCTGATCGGTGTAGGGAAAGGGCACGACATTGGCATCGGCGCGTGAGAACTGGCCGCAGCTGCCGGTTTCGGCGTGGCTGTCGATGGCCTTCTGACGCTGCCCCATATTGCCGTGGCACTGCAGGCAGGTGTCCTGGATCAGCGCGCGCACCGCCGCCTTCTGCTTGCCGTCGGCACGGCGGTTCCAGTCGGCATGGATGATCTGCTCGCTCTCCAGCTGCGCGTAGAAGATCGGATCGCGCCCGGCCAGACCCATGGGTGAGGAGCTCCATGTCGAATAGGGTGACAGGCTGACCGGCTTGCCCTCGCCGCCCGCGCCCAGCGGGCCCGGCGTGAAGTCGAGCATGTCCAGTTGCAGGCCGGTGGCATTGGCCTGATGGCAGCCCACGCATTGGGTCGAAGTCATGAAGTGGCTGACTGGACCGGTGCCGGGTATGAGCACGCTGTCGTAGGTCTGCGAGGGCATGTTGGCTGGCGTGGGCAGCGCTGAGCTGGCTTTGCTCTTGCTCTGCGCCGGCGAGGCGAAGGTCTTGAGGAAATCGATGTCGGCGACAGCCAGGGCATCATCGACCGGGACCAGTTGCGTCAGCGGTATGGCCAGATTGCGATGGTGGTCTGGCGGGGGGTCTATCGCGCCTGAAGGCGCTCCCACAGGAGGCGCAGACTTTGCGGCTGCAGCCATGCCCATGCCGGCCGGCGCCTGCGTCGACATCGGTGGCAGCTGGGTTTCAAAGGTGGCCGGATGGCCGGCGATATTGTTCATCGACGCAAAGGTGTTGCCGGGCGTGGTCGAGCCGTGGCAGTTCATGCAGAAACCCTGACCGCCATCACCCATGCTGGTGAGTCCATTGGCCTTGCCGGCCGGCCAGTCGATGACCGCGCCCTTGCCGTACCAGCCGGTGAACCAGCCGGTGGAGAAGCTCTTCGAATCGCGGATGAAGATCACGGCGCCGCTGCTGCCGGGCGGCTTGCAGTCGAAACATTCGCCGCGATACAGCGATGCCGGCGCCGGCCACATCTCCTTGACCATGATCGCGCCATCGGGAATCGGTGGCGGATCAGCCGGCGCGTCTTCCTCGTTGGCTGGACGATTGACCGCCATCCAGTCGTGCATTTCCGGCGAGTACCAGACCCGCGCCACCGCGTGGGAACCGAGGCTCTTGCCGCTGAACTTGCCGTCAGCGAAGGTGCTGACAAAGGGGCCCGTGTCGCGCGCCGTGGCGTCATGAGGCCAGTCGTAGCGGCCATCGGCGATCAGTCGATAGCAGAAGCCACCCATCCAGTCTCCGACCAGTTTCTCGAAGCGGTCGAGCTGGATCTGTCCACCGGCCACGAACTTCGCCGGATGCTCGATCTCGGCCTGCCACTTCAGGCACTGCGCCCGATCAGCCGGCGTGACCGGTCCGACCATGGGACAGGACTGCGCCGCAGCGCAGGAGAGTGCGGTCTCAGCCGCATGAGCTGCCGGCAGAATCCCCACTGCCATCAGCATCGCCAGAATCAGTTGTCGCATGTCTCGCCCCCGTTTTACGAGCCGCGAGTATGAATGTCGCCAGAGTCAGAGATGTCTCAGGGGCGGGGCACGAGGCGCGGGGCACGGGGCACGGGGCACGGGGCACGGGGCACGGGGCACGGGGCACGGGGCACGGGAAAGGCTGGCACAGGCGGCGCTTTGGTGGGTCCAGACTTGTCTGGACGCTTCTGGCAGGTGGAAGCAAAAGCGTCCGGACAAGTCCGGACCCCCAACAGCTGGCTTTGGTAGATCCAGACTGGTCTGGACGCTTCTGGCGGGTTGAAACAAAAGTGGCGTAGGCCGGGTCCTTCGCGTCGACTGGATTTGTCAGAACCACAATCCACACACGCGAGGCGCCCGGCGCTTTGCCGTTTGCAGAGCCGCGGCCGCCGGCGCGAATACCCGCAGGCGCTATCCCAAGCCCACGCGCGCCGGAGCCGCGCTACGGCTGCGGCAATTTGGCAGAGTTCCAGAAAATCAACAAGCTGCGACACGGGTTTATCGAGAGGAACAGCGTGGCCCGTGCGCAGTATCGGGCCCAGATAAGTCAGACCCTGAATGCCGGCACACATCGCGGTAGAGACGCGCCTCACGGCACGCCCCCCGCACAGATCCCGGCGGGCGTGATTGACGCACCGGGCTCCCACCTTGGGTGATTGGCGGCAAAGCGCACGCTCGGCCACGGAT
>JALHRS010000097.1 GCA_022841325.1 Lysobacterales bacterium
AGATCCGGTAGATTCGCGGCGCGCGCATTTGTTTCCATGGATGGAGATCCGGCAAAAAGTGAGCCGCGAATGGTAGCAGAGCCGCGTGCGGCTGGGGCATGGGGCATGGGGCATGGGGCATGGGGCATGGGGCATGGGGCATGGGGCATGGGGCATGGGGCATGGGGCACGGGGCACGGGGCACGGGGCACGGGGCACGGGGCACGGGGAAGGCTACGGCACTGAGAGCTTTGGTAGGTCCAGACTTGTCTGGACGCCTTTCATGCTCTTGTAGGTCCAGACTTGTCTGGACGCCTTTCATGCTCTTGTAGGTCCAGACTTGTCTGGGCGCCTTTCATGCTCTTGTGGGCCCAGGCCGGATGCTCGTGGCTACGCGCAGAAGAAGCGTCCAGACAAGTCTGGACCTACAAAGGCGCGCCCCTCAACCTCGTGCCCCCTGCCCCGTACAAGCTAAACCGCAAACCCATGGCGCACGCGCACGCTGACGCTTTCGGCGCCCTGCCAGCGCTCCACACAGAGCTGATACAGCAGCCGCAATCGGCCGGGTGCGGAATCGAGGATGTGCTGGGGTGTCGAGAACCAGATGGCATCCACCGGCGTGGCGCCGGCTTCGGTGGCGCGCAATCGCATCTTCAGATGCTTGCCCTTGAGCACGCGCTGCTGCAGCACCACGAACTCGTTGTCGAACAAGGGCTCGGGGAAGGCCTGCCCGAAAGGCCCGGCATGCTCGATCGCGCGAGCCAGATCGAGGCTGTATTCGCCCGCCGCCAGCGGACCATCGGTCCAGACCGTGCGGGTACGCAGGCTGGGATCCAGCAGACCGTCGACCACACGCTCGAAGGCCGGGCGCAGGCGTTCCATCTGCGCCGCCTCGAGGGTCATTCCGGCGGCCATGGCATGTCCGCCAAAGCGCAGCAGCAAACCCGGATGCAGCCGGTCCAGATCCACCAGCGCATCGCGCAGGTGAAATCCCGACACTGAGCGCCCCGATCCTCGCCATTCCTCGGCGCCCTCCGCGGCCGGCGCCAGGGCGATGGTCGGCCGGTGCAGGCGTTCGGCCAGCCGGCTTGCGACCAGGCCGACCACGCCCGGATGCCAGCCGGCATCAGCCACCACCAGCGCCGAAGGCAGCTCGCCCTGACGGCCGCCAAGCAGATTCTCGACGATGACCGCCGCCTCGCGTTCCATATCGGCCTGCACCGATCGCCGTTCGCGATTGAGTTCCGACAGCTGCGTCGCCAGCTCCCGGCTTTCATCGATGTCGTCGGAAACCAGACAGCGTATCCCTACCGCCATGTCATCCAGGCGACCTGCGGCATTCAACCGCGGTCCGATCTGGAAGCCCAGATCGCTGGCCTGCAATTGTCCGGGATCACGCCCGGCGCTCTCGATCAGCGCCGCCAGACCGGCACTGGCCCGCCCGGCTCGAATTCGTCGCAGCCCTTCCGCCACCAGGATGCGATTGCTGCGATCCAGCGGCACCAGATCAGCCACGGTACCCAGCGCCACCAGATCCAGCAGCGAGGCCAGCTGCACCGGCGCCAGCAGCGCATTGCGCCGCGTCAGCTCGGCCCGCACGGCGGCCAGCACATGAAACATCACGCCGACCCCGGCCAGCGCCGCCAGCGCATGCGGCAGTCCACAGGCATTGGGATTGACGATGGCGAGCGCCGCAGGCAGTTCCGGGCCGGGCAGATGGTGGTCAGTGACCAGCACATCGATACCCGCAGCCACGGCGCGGGCGACGCCGGCAATGCTCGACGTGCCCTGATCGACCGTCACCAGCAGCTGCGGCCGCAGCGACAGCAGCTCGTCGACCAATCCCGGCGACAGGCCATAACCGTGCCGCGCACGATCCGGCACCGCAAAATGCACGTCGCGGGCGCCGAGCATCCGCAGACCACGCACCGCCACGGCGGTGCCGGTGGCGCCGTCGGCATCGAAATCACCCACGACCAGAATGCGCTGATTCTCGATGACGGCATCGGCCAGTCGCGCAGCCGCGCGATCCAGACCATCCAGGCCCTCAGGTGCACTCAAACCAGCCACCCGCAAATCCAGCTCGGCCACCGAAGCGACGCCGCGGGCCGCCAGCAGACTGGCCAGGCGTGCGGGAAGATCGCGCGCCAGGATCGCCGCGGTCGGCGGCACCTCGCGCCGCAGTATCTGCATCGAAGTCAGCGTCTGGGCGCCGCCGGAGATCGGACTACTCACCGATATCGATCTGCTTGTCGGAACGCCGGCCCAGCGCCAGCAGCGCGTCCAGGGTCTGGGCATCCAGCAGGTAATCCGGGCCCAGTGCCGTCTGTGGCCCAGGCACTGGCCAGGCCGATTTGTCGATGCGATCGAAGGCGGCGGCAATGGTCTGGCGCTGCAGCCCGCGCGGCGCCGGATCCGCCGTGAAGTCGAAACCGGCCAACGGCGGTGCCAGCTGCAGATCGTAGGCCGTACCCGCCAGATGCTGATCGATGCTCTGCAGGGACTTCCAGGAAAAACGGCGCACGGCCGGACGATCATCCGCCAGCGCCTGGATCAGCCACGGCACCCGGATCAGCAGATTCTCCGGGCTGCTCGATTGCTCCACGCGGCCGAGTTCGAAAGCCGTCACCGCCTGGCGTACCGGATCGCCGGCGAACAGCGCCGCCAGACCATCGGCCAGGCGCAGATCGGCGCCGTCCTGGCGGCTGATCCCGAGATCGGCACCGGTGTCCGCGGCCAGGGCAAAACCCGGCGCCTGTTCGGCATGGCAGTTCAGGCAGGCATTGGGCTTGCCTGCAGCCAGATCGGCCGCCACGTCCGGGATGCTCACCTGATGAGTGCGATGAATGGTCATCACCCCGTAAACAGCGCGCGGCATATGGCAGTTCATGCAGCGGGCGCCCGTCGACTCGGCGGGGTGACCGCTGTGTTCGGCGATCCGACTGCGGAATTCCTGATGACAACGCAAGCAGGGCGTGTCGCCACGATTGGCCTCGGGCAACATCCCGGCTGGATCACCGCCGTGCATGCTGTGACAGCCTATGCAGGTGTATTCCTCGCTGCTGGCACAGGGGCTGGCCTGCAAACCCTGGTACTCGTAGGCACTCAAGCGCACGCTGCCATCGCCCCAGAAGCGATTGCGAAACAGATCCGGCGCATGCGCCGACGGCGACGGCGTCTCCCGGGAAAGAATCTTCAGATGCTCGGCAAGATCGTCTCCCGGCCTGTAGCTCGGTCCATCGCGCAGCCAACGGTCAAGCGCCGCCAGATCGGGCAAGGTGCGACCGGCATGACAGGCACCGCAGACATCATTGGAGCGGGCAGCACTTAACCGCTCCGGATTGACGATGCTGCGATCGCGGCCGGCAAACCAGCCCGCCAGCCAGCGCAGCTCGAAATGCTCCATGCGCCGAAGATGTTCCCCGCCAGGGCCATGGCAGGCCTCGCAGCCGATGCCGAGTTCAGCCACGGAGGTGTCAAAGCGCATTTCCTGACGCACATCGAATTGCTCGCCAGCGCGAGCGCGGGCGCGCAGATCGTCGAGATTGCTCACCCTGGGCTGCGGACCGGTGTTGTGGCAGAACACGCAATTGGCGTTCCAGGTGGTGATCTGAGCGTCGAAGTTCTGAGCATCGTCACCCAGAAACGCCGCATTCATGTGCACCCAGCGCTGGTCCTCGATATGCCAGAGGTAGTGCAGGCGGTAGTAGGTCTGGCTGGTCGAATCGCGGGTCAGGTACTGCTGGTAGCGATGTGAGCCCACCGTGCGGTGCACAGCCAAGGTCGCCTGCTCGGTGCCGGTTGCCGGGTCGCGATACTCGAAGGCGTAGCCGTCGCCAGTGGAACGGGGAATCACCACGCCGCCGAAGCTGGTCAGCGGATGGCCGTCGAAGCGTCCACGCACTGTTGTCGCTGACGCCTCCTGGGTCATCGTGCGATGGTAGGTGCGATGCCAGCTGTCGTGACGATCGTCATGGCACTCTCTGCAAGTCTCAGAACCCAGATACGGTATCTCGGCCAGAGGAACAGGCCGCGACAAGGACCGCCATGCCGGCGAAAGGTAGCCGCCTGACAGCGCCAGAAGCGCGATCGCCGTGGCCGCAAAGAAGAGTCTATTCCGCACCGTCCTCCGCACCCGGGTTCAGTTCCATTAAACGCAAGCAGTCGTGCTCAATCCGCCCAGTCCCCGCGGACGGGACAATCCCGCAAAGCGCGAATCAAGTCTTTCGACCGACTGCGACATGATGATGCGCAAAGCAGCAGGCTGCTCACCCTGAAAAGATGCCGTGGCGAGGCCCGCACCATTGTGCGTTCGCCAACAAGCTGGTGCATATCGCCTGGGCGGTGCTGCGTGGCGAATCCGAGTTTGATGTCTCAAAGGCGTTTCGGCCCAAAACAGCCAAACAGGCCGCAACCGCGTAGGGACAGCAGCAACATCCGGTCACACAGGAGAAAGCAGCCCCTCACCGAAATCCGAAGTTCCGTGATGAAACGACACGGTCAAGCGTCTCTGGGAACAAGCCCGTTTCCCGAACAAGCGCGACCAGCGCATTGGCGTTTTTGGTCTCCGAGCGGCGAATTCCACCCCAGCAGCTTGGCAACGATAGGTGTTTGGGAACCTCTGAACAAGTTCCATGGCCGCGACGGTGGCCAAAATGGTCGCCAGCAAGGAGGGCGCCGTGGGCAAGCGAGCAGCCAACGCGTGGATTGGGATGGGTCGAGTTATACGCCCCGGGCCGCCAGTTCGAGGGCCCGGAGCATGTGGCAGCGGTCGCATTCGCAACGACCGCTGCCGGATTTCACCATGAACTGCCCGGCCTCAGGGCAGGCGGACGGCGATCGGGATCCTCAGCGTCGGGCTGTTGCCCGAGGTCGGGGTCAGCACCGCCTCACCGAAGGAGAAGGCCGTGGTGAGGCCAGTGGACTGGATCGTGAACGTCACGGCCTGGGTGCCGCCCGCAGGAATAGTGAAGCTGCTCGGGGAAGCGGTGCCGGTCACGCCGGTGATGCTGAGGTTCCAGGTAACTGCGTCAGCTTCGGTCGACCGGAAGGTGCGGGTGAACGAGCAACTAGGCGAGCAGGCGTCATTGCCGAGCGAGGCCAGGTTCAGCGTCGCGGGATTGCCGCCGCTGCCCGGGTTCGCGGCCTGGAAGTTCGCCTGAGTCTCGTTCAGGACCAGCCCCGTCTTGGCGGCATTGAAGGGCTGGATGCGCCCGGAACCCCGATCGAAGGGATCGGCAGGCGTGGCGCCATTTTCCTTGAACATCGAGGTCTTGGCGGTCATCGCCAGGGCGCTCTTGATCTCCATCGGGGTCCAGTCCGGGCGCGCGCCCTTGATCAGCGCCGCTGCGCCCGCTGCATGCGGAGCGGCCATCGAGGTGCCCTGCAGGAAGGCCACGGAATTCGCGCCGCCGTCAGTGGAGTAAACGGCGAGGATCGACACGCCGGGCGCGGCGACATCGGGCTTGATGCTGTCGAGGAAAATGTTGTTAGGGGAGGCAGAGCTCGGGCCGCGCGATGAGAAGCTGGCCATGATGTCGCCGAAGGACGCGTCGATCGCTCGCAGCGCAGGCGACAGAACCGCCAATTGCGTCGTATTGCCGGGGTTGGCGTTGGCGAAATCACGCAGTTCCGCACCGGCCGATTGCGAAATCATCGCGCTCGGGTGGGTCGTCGGCATGCTGCCCATCACGATTGGCGGACCGGCGGCATTGTTCGACACGATCAAGGCGACTGCACCGGCCCCAATGGCGTTGTTGAACTTCTCCGCGAAGCTGCAGCTGCCGCGGTCGATCAGCGCAATGTTGCCGGCGAAATAGCCGGCCGGGAAGGGCGTGCTCGCGCCGCAGCCGAGCGGGGCGACAGCCGCGTACTTCACGGCCGCACTGACCGTCGTGGTGGGGCTGCCGCTGCCGAAGATCGCGCCGACGTTCTGCAGCGACACGGGCGGCGCTGGCGACTGCACGGCCACGCCGGCCGAAAAAATTGCCCGGTCATGCGTCGACGCGCCGACCGTCATCGTCCACGGTTCCCGATGACCCAGGGTGTTGGCTGCGGGGCCGGAGTTGCCGGCAGAGGCCGAGACCAGGATGCCGGCGTTCTGCGCAGCCAGCATCGCCAGCGAGACCGTGTCCGACCAAGGGCTGTTGCCGCCGCCGATCGAGTAGTTGATCACGTCGACGACGCCATCGGCGACCGCCCGGTTGACCGATGCGGCCGTGGAGGTGTTGGGACAAAGACCGGTAGGGCCCTGGCTGGTCGAGCACGAATAGCAGGCGTCGTAGATCACCAGTGCCGCCTGGGGCGCGACGCCGGAGATGCGGGCGGTCAGGCCATTGCCATTGGGGACTACGGCGGTCCAGGGATTGCCCCCCGAGGTGCTGGCGGTATGCGAGCCGTGACCGTTCTCATCGCCCACACCCGGGGTTTCCCGGTAGGTACCGGCGAGGCACTGACCGCTGGCCGGTTCGGTGTCGACGAAGTCCCAGGTGCCGATGATCTTGTCGTTGCAGGTCTCGGTCACGGGCCCGATGCCGGCATTGCACCAACCCAGGCGGGTCGTGCCGCCGAGCGGATTGATGTGGTCGTATCCGTCCGGGGAAGGATCAGCGAAGGCCGGGCTGGCCATGTTGGCGCCGGAATCGATGATGCCGATGACCACGCCCGCACCGCGGTTGGGTATGCCGAAACCACCCTCTAGGCCGTTAACGAAGATCGAGACCTCGGTGCTCGCGCCGGCGGCACCCATCCACAACTGCGGTGCGCCGATAAAGTTTGGGCCGGCATCGGTGTTGAGAACCTCATCGCGCCGCGCCTCGACCAGCAACACATCGGCATCAGCGGCCAGTTCCTGCGCCTCTTCCTCCGACAGCGGAACGACGACCGCATTGAGCGCGTGCTGCATCTGATGCTTGGCCCTCAGGGGCCGACCGACGAGCGAGCCCATGCGCTCGAGGAAGGCATCCTGGCTCTGCTGGAGGTGGCCGAGATAGTCCAGTGCCTGGCGGCTCTGTACATCCAGGCGCCCCCCCTTGTCGGCGCGCCGCGGTATGGCCTCGAAGCGGCTATCGCCGCCATCGTAGCCGGCGACTGGCGGTGCCCGCAGCACCACAATGTAATCGGTGGTCGCGGCATTGCTCTCGGCGAAAGCCGCCGAGCATGCGAGGGCTGCGGCGAGCGCCGCAACCAGCCTTCTGCTAATCGACATCGGATCATCCTCCCGTGGAACCAAGACCCGCAATTTGATCACCGAATGTCGGGGCTGTCGAGAAATCTCGGATGCGCGGTCGCACACATTCCCAGTTCGACCAAGTGGCCGGCGTTGACCACAGCCGATTTCTCTGCCCACGGCTTGCGTCTGTAGCGGTTAGGCACTTTGGTCAACGCAAATCTGATCCGCTCTAGGGAACCTCAGCCAGCCGCCTCGCCGTGGCAATGCCCCGCAACCAGAATTGCCCGATCTCGGCGGCCTTCTCGACCAGCATCTCGACCGCACCAACGGCGCGGCTGTAGTCGTACTTGAGCGCCAGCACTTGGCGGGTCCAGTCATCGACTGAATAGCCGAGTTGCCGAAGGACGGCCGGCGGTCAGCCGCGCACGCTGAAACTGCCCAGCCTGAGGCACACGGCCTGCCCTGGTTCGTGCACCTTCACCCGAACCTTCCGCAACACCAAGGCCACGGCGACTACGTGGAACGCCGTTGTCAGTGACGCACCCGCCGGCACCGCGATCACGGTCAGCCCTGCCAGCTTCAGCTTCACCGGCAATCTGGCAGAGACCCAGACGGTCACCATCACCGTGGCCATCACCGCACCGCCACCGGGAATCACCGCCACCTCCTTTGGCCACCTGATCTTCCGGGATGCAACCGCAACGCTGCCGGATGCACGTTTGAGCGTGGCCATCCGCGGCACCTCGGATGCGTTGTTCCGCAACGGATTTGAGTAAGCCATACACAGGACGCCCGCTCGGGCATCCTGTGCTTCGGCACTATCAGTGCAAAGGGGAAGCCGCCGCGAGGCGGCTTTCTTGCGTCAGGACCCCAGGTTTCCGGTCGCGGCAACCTTCACCAAAGAAATCGAAAGCCAATGCTCTTAGGGAATCAAAAAGGGGATGTATCCACGCCGGCGCGCACTCCCACCCTGCAGCGAGGTTGGGCCCCTGCCCCCTGACCCTCGCCCCAGTTTGTTGCGCGAACAAGCGCAACCGCCAGCGGATCCTCAGCAGGCGGCGTGAACGTGGCAATCACGGCACATCAGCCTCGTCCCATCGGCCATTGCAGCCGGGTTCCAGGTGACTATTCGGAACCGGAATTCGGGCTGGTCTGACGCTTCATCATCACCACCATCAACGTCACTACCGTCAGCGGCAGCACGAAACCCATCATGACCGCCGAGAACGGTCCCAGCCCGTCATGATCCTGTGCAGCGAGAATCAGGTAGCTGACATAAGCAATGTAGTAGCCCAGAAACACCGCACCCTCCCAGCGCGCAATCTCCTTGCCGCTGACGAAAACCGGCAGGCAGGCCACGGCCACGGCAATCAGGACCCAGATGTCAAAAGCCAGCATCGACGGCGCGATGCTGAGACCACCCTCCCCCGCCACCAGACCGGAAATGCCCAGACAGCCCAGGATGTTGAAGGTATTGCTGCCAACCACATTGCCAACCGCAATGTCGCGCTCGCCCTTGAGTGCAGCGGCGATCGAGGTGGCGACTTCCGGCATCGAGGTGCCTGCAGCCACAATGGTCAAGCCGATGATCAGATCACTCACGCCCATGGCCTTGGCAAAAGCCACCGCCGCCGTCACCAGCCACTCCGATCCCAGCACCAGCAATATCAATCCAACCACGATCAGACCCAGTTGCGCGGGCAGTCCGGCATCCCACGTCGCCTGCGGCGCTCGCGGAAGCTCTGCGGCAGCGTCAGCCTGTGAGTCCTGGGATTGCCGGCGGGACTGGACCACCAGAAAAACCGTGTACGCCACCATCAAGGTGAACAGCAGCACACCGTCCAGCCTCGATATCCGCGTGTCCAGACCGAGCAGCAGCAGGAGCACGGAGGCAGCGATCATGATGGGAACTTCCTGCCTGATCAGTTGCCGGTCTACCACCAGCGGAATGATCATCGCGCTGAGACCGAGAATGAACAGCACATTGAAGATGCTGCTGCCGACGACATTGCCGACCGCCAGGTCCATGCTGCCGCCAAGCACCGCGCCCACCGACACCGCCACCTCGGGGGAACTGGTGCCGAAAGCGACAATGGTCAGGCCCACGACCAGTGGGGAAATGCCCAATGACAGCGCCAGCCTGGAGGCGCCACGAACCATCAGGGTGGCGCCGAGTATCAGCGCGATCAGGCCTGCGACAAACAGTAAGATATTCATGTATCCCAGCATACAATGCTGGACGCGGGACGATCAGCCTGGAGGCTGGCACTCTTTTGCCAGGTCGCAGACTTGCAGAACTCGGCAACTTGCGTCTACAATCGCGGGCTAACGTGTAAAGTCATCAGGGACGGTGCGCCATGAAGGTTCTTTCTTCGCTCAAGTCAGCCAAGTCGCGTCATCGCGACTGCAAGGTGGTTCGCCGCCGTGGCAAAGTTTTCGTGATCTGCAAGAGCAACCCGCGTTTCAAGGCGCGTCAGCGCTGAGTCGGGTTAACGCTTGTCTGCAAAGGCCGCCTTCAGGGCGGCCTTTGTGTTTCTGGGGTGAGAACGGGTTCAGTCCCCACTGTGGAAGTCCCGGTTGCCGCTGACGGTGTACTTGTCCGCGCATCAAGCAAGGGGGCGATCGGTGCAGGGCAAACCCAGGGGTCGGCCAGCGATGCCGCCCGCGATCACCGAGTCGCACTCGGCGAGCCAGTGTCCTACACCTGCACCAGCGCCTGTTCCAGATCCGCGATCAACTCCTCGGGCTGTTCCAATCCTATGGACAGCCGCACGAGATTCCACGGCAATCCCGTGCGATTGGACTCTGCCCTGCCATCGCGGATCACCACGGCCAACGGCCAGACCAGCGATTCGTGCCCGCCCCAGGAAACGGCCATCAGGAACAGCTTGAGACTGTCGCAGAAGCGTTCGATGCCGGCCACATCCTCGGCCCGCACCTCGATGGACAGCATTCCTGATCCGCTGCGCATCTGCGTGCGGGCCAGGTCCCGCTGAGGATCGCCACTGCTGCCCGGGTAGTAGACACGGGCAATCTTCGGATGCCGCTCAAGGAACTCCACGATCCGCGCGGTCGTGCGCACCACGCGCTCCATGCGCACGCCCAGGGTACGCAAGCCGCGCAGCATCAGCCAGGCTTCGAAGGGACCCGGAATGGCGCCAAAGGTCATGAACGGGCCGCGGAAGACTTCCTGGATCAGCGCCCTGGAGCCGCAGAGCACGCCGGCCACCACATCACTGTGGCCATTCAGATATTTGGTGGCTGAATGCATTACCAGGTCGATGCCCAGATCGGCCGGTCGCTGCAACAGGGGGCTGGCGTAGCTGTTGTCGCACAGGGTGCGCACACCGCGAGTCCTGGCCAGCGCCGCAATTGCGGCCAGATCCTGCAATTCCATCGTCAGCGAATTCGGACTCTCGAGCACGATCATGCGCGTGCGCTCGGTCAGTGCGGCCTCGATCGCGGCCAGATCGCCACCGTCGACAAAACTGACACTCACGCCGAAGCGCGGCAACCAGTCGCGCACCAGCACACGGGTCCAGGCATAGGGTTTCTGCACGCACAGCACATGATCGCCGGCGCGTACCGCCGCGAGCACGCCGGCTGCGATGGCCCCGGCGCCAGAACCGAACACCAGCGCGTCCTCGGTGCCTTCCAGCGCCGCCAGCTTGCGGCGCAGGATCTCCACGGTGGGATTGTTGCCGCGGGTGTAGAAGGCATTCGCCAGTTCATCCTGACCCGCAGCGCGCATCGCCGCCACCGTCGCAAAGGCGAAATTGCTGGTCTCGAAGATCGGCGGGGTCACGGCACCGCGATAGCTGTCACGGTCCTCGCCGAGTTGATTGAGGATGAAGCTCAGGGTGTGTTCGTCAGTCATCGGCGACCGTGGTGCAGGCAGGACGGCACAGACTGACGGCGGCCGGGATCTGATGCAAGGGTGGCTACCAGGAGGGCCGCGGGTGCCGCGGAGAGGCTCCCCGGCGCCTTTCGCATAACTTTGGCCCACGAGTATCCGTATCGCCAACCGTTGATGCGTCATTGCGAGGAGCGCAGCGACGAAGCAATCCAGTGCTTCTGAGGCTGTATTTCTGGATTGCTTCCCCCGGATCAAGTCCGGGGTCGCAATGACGCGAGGGGTTCACTCCAGATCAGCGACTCACAAGATCGGGAATACAGCCCGAAATGAGCGCTAGCAGTCCTCCCCGACCGGGTCGGTGATGAAATGGCTCTCGAAGATATCGGGCTCGATCAGCTTTCGCAGCGGCGGCAGGGCAGAAACCTGGTTTCTCCGGATGTCCACGCGACGCTCGGATGGCGCTGCCGGTGCGGTCGGTGCAACAGGTGCGATGGGAGCCGCTGGCGCTACCGGCGCCACCGGCGCTTCGGGCGCGCGCGCGGCGGGCGGGGTCGGGGGCGCTGGCGCCGATGGAGCTGCCGGTACTGCCGGCGGCGTCGGTGGCGTCGGCGCTTTCGACAATTTCACCGTGCCAACCGCAGGTGGTGCCGGCGGCGCTGGCGCAGCCGGCGGTGCTGGAGGCGCTGGAGGCTCGGGAATCTGGACCTCAGGCGCAATCGGCGTCACTGGCACTGCGGGCGGCGCCGGTGGCGTCGGTGCAGCCGGTGGCGCGGGCGGTTCCGGCACTTCGGACAGTGCCGGTGCGGCGATGGCATCACTCAGGCCCACACCTGGCAGGGCGACACAGGCCGCCAGCAGCGCCATGACCAACGCGGATTGACGGACGACAGACAGCGGTTCGAATCCCATGGCTTGCTCCTGGGTCAATCGGTAGACGCGCTCGATCAATATCGAGCGCGGTTGTGCCATCGCAGCGGCGAACATCGAGAGCTTGCGCCCCGCATATCCATACTCGGCGCACACGGCCAGTGATTCGGCCAGGGCGCGCCCGCCACCCGAGCGCTGCGCGGCCCAGGCGTCGCAGGCATATTCGGCCAGTTCAGAAAGGCGCCTCCTGGCCAGGGCGCCGAGCGGCTGTGGCAGCACCTGGGACACCAGGGCGCAGGCACACTGCCAGTAGGAATCGCGACGGCGAAGATGGGCGATCTCGTGCGCCAGCATCGCCCGACGCTGATCCGCCTGCAGCTGCGACAGCGCCCACGGCGGCAGACAGATGAGCGCAGGCGGCAGCGATACCGGACTGGCCAACTCGGGGTCCAGCGCCAGGCGTATCGACGGCAACCCGGCCAGCCGCTGCAATGCCCGCGTCTCGGCGACCATGCCGGCCTCATCGACGTCAGCGAGCAAAGCGGAACGACGATGTTCGCGTCGCCATTGCCAGCTCAATCGAAGCAGCATGAGCAGCGCAAACAGCGACCAGATCCAGGCCACGGACGCCGCCACGCTGGCTGCAGCCCAGCTTCGAGCCGACGGCGTGCGCAAGGCCTGTTCAGTCGAATCCCGCTGAACGCCGCTCGTGACATCGAAGGGTTCGCCTGCCGAGGCCGACAAAGGTGCGATGACTTGCTGCGACAGGCCTCCCGACCACGGCGAATCCGGCCTCAGCTCACGCGCCGGGGACTGCGAATCGGAACTCACGGCCAGAACCACCCGGCCCGCCCAGGGATGATCGACGACCAGCGCCTGCACGCTGGCGGTAAGCAGCGGCGCCAGCAAGGCCATGCGCCAGGCAGCCTCGCGCAGCGCTGGCGACTGCAACAGGGCGAAGCGCTCGCCCAGAAACACCAGCAGCAGCATCAGGCCGCCATGCACCCAGGCCGTGAGCCACCACGACAGCAGCAGCAAGCCGGTCTCAGTCATGGCCAGAATCCTTGTTGGAAAGCAGCTGGCGCAACTGCTCAAGATCACCCGGGGCAATCTCGTCCTCGCGCACCAGATGGGTCACCAGCGCCCGCGCATCACCGCCAAACAAGCTGCCGAGCAAGCCCGAAACCATCGAGCGCCGCACCGCCTGTTCGGCCACCAGCGGTCGATACACCAGTTGCCGGCCATCCTTGTGCGACGCGACCACACCGCGCTTTTCCAGTCGCGACAACAGCGTCGCGATGGTGGTGTGCGCCAGCCCGCGACTCTGCGCCAGGACCTCGGCCACCTCGGCAGTGCTGGCCTGACCGCGGCGCCACAGCACCCGCATCAGTTCCAGCTGCAGCTCACTGAGTACGGTGTCGTCGTCGGCCATCGCGCTCTTCTACAGTTGTCGTACTACATTTGTAGAAGATAACAGCCCTCTCGTCAAGCAGTCCGGAAGTCATTGCCAACGGTCATTTCAGCTCGATTGAACAATTGCCTGATGTTGATCACGGGCGAGCCCGCCATCTTGCCGCTTGCTGAACCCATATCGACATTTGTTGAGGGGTCATTGCGAGGAGTGCAGCGACGAAGCAATCCAGTGCTTCTGCGGCGCTGTGTCTGGATTGCTTCCCCCGGATCAAGTCCGGGGTCGCAATGACGCCAGTGGGTTCATTGCCCATGGGCAGTGTCGGGCCGGCTCAGGTGGCTCTCCAAGAACCCATGTCGTAGGTCATTGATTGTCAATCGGCGGGTGCAGGTTGGGCTAAGCGAAGCGTGCCCAACGTCGGGCCCATCTGTTGGGCACGCTTCGCTTAGCCCAAGCTACGGTTCATACCCCGTGAGCG
>JALHRS010000098.1 GCA_022841325.1 Lysobacterales bacterium
CAACGCTGCTCGAAGCGGTGGCGCTGGTGGTTCTCGTCGTCGTCGTCTTCCTGCAGACCTGGCGCGCCTCGATCATCCCCCTGCTGGCCGTGCCCGTTTCCATCGTCGGCACCTTTGCGGTGCTCTGGATGCTCGGTTTCTCGATCAACGTGCTGACCCTGTTTGGTCTGGTGCTGGCCATCGGCATCGTCGTCGACGACGCCATTGTCGTGGTCGAGAACGTCGAGCGCCACATCGAGGAAGGCATGCAGCCTCGGGCGGCCGCCCATCAGGCGATGAGCGAGGTCTCCGGACCGATTGTCGCCATCTCGCTGGTACTGGCCAGCGTGTTCATACCGCTGGCCTTCATCGGCGGCGTCAGCGGTCAGTTCTACAAGCAGTTTGCGGTCACCATTGCCGCCTCGGTACTGATCTCGGCCTTCAACTCGCTGACCCTGTCGCCGGCGCTGGCGGCAGTGTTGCTGAAGCCCCAGGGTGCGCCCAAGGACCGGCTTGGGCGCCTGATCGAAGCCGTGTTCGGGCGCTTCTTCGGCTGGTTCAACAAGCGCTTCTCCAGTGCCAGCCACCGCTATTCCAGCGGCATCGGCGGCACCATCGCCCGGGCGCCGCGATTGATGGTCATGTATGCCTTGTTGATCGGCCTGACCGTGCTGGGTTTCACCCAGGTCCCGGCCGGCTTCATCCCCACCCAGGACAAGCAATATCTGTTCTCGATCCTGCAGTTGCCCGAGGGCGCCACACTGGAGCGCACCGAGGCGGCGATGCGGCGCATGGGCGAGATGGCGCTGGCCACTCCCGGCGTCGAGAGCGCCGTGCAGTTTCCGGGCTTGAACGCGATCCACTTCGTCAATACCAGCAACGCCGGCTTGATGTTCGTGGGCATTTCACCTGCAGATGAGCGCGAGGTCAGCGCCGCCGAGATCGCCGGCATGCTGAACGGCAAGTTCAGCACGATTCAGGACGGACTGGCCTTCGCCCTGCTGCCGCCGCCGGTGCTGGGTCTGGGCAATTCGGCCGGTGTCGAGGCCTATGTGCAGGATCGCGGCGCTGCCGGCTATGGCGAACTCAACAATCAGGTGCAGATGCTGGCCGGCGCCCTGCGCGGTACACCGGGATTCGATCCCTATGCCGTATTCAGCTCCTTTCAGTCCAATGTGCCGCAGCTCGATGCCAGCGTCGATCGCGCCAAGGCCAAGCAGCAGGGTCTGGCGCTGACCGACATCTATACCGCCTTGCAGGTCTACCTCGGGTCGGCCTACATCAACGACTTCAACCTGTTCGGCCGCACCTACAGCGTCTACGCCCAGGCCGATTCCGGCTTTCGCGATGAGGTGGCCGACATCGCCCGCATCAAGGTGCGCAATCAGCAGGGGCAGATGGTGCCCATCGGCAGCGTGGTCGAAGTCACGCCCAGTTATGGCCCGGATCCGGTGATCCGTTACAACGGTTATCCCGCCGCCGACCTCGGCGCCGGCATCAATCCGGCCCAGCTGTCCTCGGATCAGGCCATCAGCCAGATCCAGGCCATGGCCGGGCAGATGCTGCCCAAGGGCATGAACATCGAGTGGACCGGTTTGACCTATCAACAGGTGACCCAGGGTTCGCTGGCGCTGCTGGTGTTCCCGCTCTGCGTGCTGCTGGTGTACATGGTGCTGGCGGCGCTGTACGAGAGCTGGACCCTGCCGCTGGCGGTGATCCTGATCGTGCCGATGTGCATGCTCTCGGCCATCGGCGGTATCTGGCTGCTGAACTTCATCAATGGGATGTGGTTTGGCCTGCAGATCGGCTGGGGCTGGATTCCACCGCCACCGATGAGCGTGCCGCCGACCTTCATCGACAACAACATCTTCACCCAGATCGGCTTGGTGGTGCTGATGGGCCTGGCCTGCAAGAACGCGATCCTGATCGTCGAGTTCGCCCGCGATCTGGAGGAACAGGGCCGCGGTATCGTCGACGCCGCCATCGAAGCCTGCCGATTGCGTCTGCGTCCGATCCTGATGACCAGCTTCGCCTTCATCATGGGTGTGCTGCCGCTGGTCTTCGCCTCCGGCGCCGGCGCCGAAGTGCGTCACGTCATGGGCGTGACCGTGTTCGCCGGCATGCTCGGCGTCACCTTCTTCGGCCTGTTCTTCACCCCGGTGTTTTATGTGCTGCTGCGCAAGCTGGCAGTCAGGACAGAGTCGCGCCGCGCGCAGCAGGAGGTGCGGCATGGTTGAGGTGGCACGCGGGTGGGAAGCCGGGATCGGGACCGGGGACCCGGGACCCGGTACCCGGGAAGGGGCAAGAGCAGGACGCTCGGCGCGTTCCAGTCTGAATGCAGTTCCGGAGAGAGGTCGCCAAAGCATGGAAGCGGATTACCTGAAGCCGACGTCGAAGCCGCGCATTTCCCCGGTCCCGGGTCCCGGGTCCCCGGTCCCGATCGCTCGCCGCCAGAGCACTGAGCGGGCGAACTGGCGACGAGTTGCCGCAACCGCGGCCCTCGCCCTCACCCTCGCCGCCTGCAACGTCGGCCCCGAGTACGTGCGTCCGGATGCCGAGCTGCCGGCGCGCTTTGATCAGGCGGTGGACAGTGTCAATCCGCCGGCGGCGGTCTCCAGCGAGGTCTGGTCGGCGTTCAGGGAGCAGGAACTGGATGCCCTGATCCAGCAGGCGCTGAAGGCCAATACCCAGATCGCCCAGGCGCTGGCGCGGCTGGATGAGACCCGGGCCCTGGCGGGCTTGAGCTTCTACAGCCTGCTGCCCACGGTGACCGCCGACAGCGGTGTCCAGCGCAACAAGCCCTCGGGCAAGGATCCCTTCATTCCGCCCGATGTCGGCACCACCGACACCTACCGGCTGGGTTTTGATGCCAGCTGGGAGATCGATCTGTTCGGTTCGCTCAGGCGCCAGAGCGAGGCCATCTATCGCGAGGTCGATGCCCGCGCGGCGGCGCTCGACGCGGTGCGGCTGTCGGTGGTGGCCGAGACTGCACAGGCGTACTTCGAGCTGCGCGGCACCCAGGCGCGTCTGGCCGTGCAGGAGCGCAATCTGGCCAATCTGCAGGAGAATCTGGACATCCTGCGGCAGCAGCTGGACGCCGGGCGTGGCACCGAACTGGATGTGACCCGGGCCAATGCGCTGGGGCTGTCGGTGGCCGCCCAGGTGCCGCAGACCCGCGCCGCAGTCAGCGCCCAGGAGCAGCGCCTGGCGGTGTTGACGGCGCAACCGCTGGCGCGTTTGCGCACGCAGCTGGCAGCACGCAAGGATCTGCCGCCGATGCCGGACCTGGTGGCGGTGGGCACGCCGGCAGACTGGCTGGCACGGCGGCCTGATATCCGCGAAGCCGATCGCCTGCTGGCGGCAGAGGTCTCGCGCATCGGCGTGCGGATCGCCGAGTTCTACCCCAAACTCACGCTGACCGGCGCCTTCGGCGTGACCGCGCAGTCCTTCGGTGATCTGGGCAGCGAGGCTCAGCGTTGGAGTTATGGGCCGGGTCTGAGCTGGAGTTTTCTGGATTTCGGACGGGTGCGGCAACGGGTCCAGGCGCAACGGGCCGTGGCCGACGGCGCCGTCGCCCGCTATCAGGAAACCTGGCTCAAGGCACTGGAAGAAACTGAAAACACGCTGGCCGCTTACCGCGCCTGGAACGAATCCTGCGCTGCGCTGGAACTGGCGGTCCGCGAGAGTCGCACGTCGGTCGCGCTGGCACGATTGCGCTACGACGCCGGCGCCAGCGACTATCTGACCGTACTCGATGCCGAGCGCTCGCAGCTCGATCTCGAAGACCAGTACGCCGAAGCCCAGACCCGCCGGGCCACCGCACTGGCGGCGGTCTACAAGGCGCTGGCCGGGGATTTCGCCCGATAACGGTCGCCCTGGCCGCCGGAGATGAACAGCGAGGCGCGGCGTGCGTCACAGCTTTACGTTTGCTGGCCAGTTTTGCCGGCTCATTCAGCCTGCAAGAGGCTCTGGGCTCTACAATCACGCTCTGACATTGCGGCAAGGAGTCGAGTCGATGCGTAGCAGGATTCTCACGGGTCTGGTCTTGGCGATCTTCGCCGCCGGCATTTATTCCTCGGCAGCAGTGGCTGGCGACGGTTCCGGCAAGCTCTACAAGTGGACCGACAAGGACGGCAACATCCACTTCAGCGATCAGATTCCGCCCGAGGCCAAGGAATATGCGCGCGAAAAGATCAACGATCGGGGCATATCGGTGGAGCGCACCGAGCGCGCCCTGACGCCCGAAGAGCGCGCCGCCAAGGAGGCCGAAGAACGCCGCCTCGCCGAGGAAGCCGCGGCCAAGGAAGCCCGCCGCAAGGCCGATGAGGCGCTGCTCAATTCTTATGCCAGCGAAGAAGATCTGGACCGCGCCTACAGCCAGCGCATGGATCTGCTCGGCCAGACCATCGAAGCGCGCCGGGTCGAGATCAACGCCCGCGAGATCAGTCTGTCCCAGCTGGTGGCGCAGGCCGCCGACATGGAGCGCAGTGGCCGAACCGTCAGCGATGCCCTGAAACAGATGATCACTGGCGAGCGTGCCGAAATCGAACGCCAGAAGCAGTTCCTGGTGCGCAAGGAAGCCGAGAAGATCGAGGCCAAGTCCGACTATGAGCGCGATCTGGCCAAGTACAAGGAAGCCGTGGCACGCGCCAAGCAGGATTGATCCGATGAGCGCCGGCTTGCGTGTCTGTGTCTATTGCGCGTCCAGCAACGCGGCCGATCCGATTTATCGGGAGCAGGCCTATGTTCTGGGCCAATCCCTGGCCAGCAATGGCTGCAGCGTGGTCTATGGCGGTGGCAGCATGGGTTCCATGGGCGCCGTGGCTGATGGCGCACTGGCCGGCGGCGGCGAAGTCATCGGCATCCTGCCGCGCTTCATGGCCGATCTGGAATGGGGCCATCCGGGATTGACCCGGCTGGAACTGGTCGAGGACATGCGCGAGCGCAAGCACAAGCTGCTGACCGGCAGCGATGCCGTGGTCGCCCTGCCCGGCGGCTGCGGCACGCTGGAAGAGCTGTTCGAAGCCATCACCCTCAAACGCCTGGGCCTGTACTTCGGCCCGATCATCCTGCTCAACACCCGTGGCTTCTACGACGACGTCGTGCGCCTGCTCGACCGCAGCATCGACGAGCATTTCATGAATGCCGAACACCGTGACATGTGGACCCTGGTCGGCGACGCCGCCGAGGTACTGCCCACCATCCGCGCCACCCCACGCTGGCGCGAAGATGCGCGCAGTCTGGCGACGGCGAGATAGGTGGAGCTGGAAAAGGGAAAAAGGAAAAAAGGAAAAAGGAAAAAGGAAAGCGCAAGTACGGGTCAACAGGACGAATGCCGACCGAATGCTGGCACCAAATCGCGCTCGCTCAGGCAATTGGGCCGCGTGACACGGGATGCGCAGTCTCAGTCTGCCCAGATCCAAGCCAAGTGCGAAGTTGGTCAGGATCTTCGCCGACTCCACCCCTTTTTCCCTTTTCCTTTTTCCTTTTTCCCTTTTCCATTTCCCCTTGTCCTTTTTCCCGCTTCCTGATGCCCGAACTCCCCGAGGTAGAAACAACGCGTCGCGGTATCGAGCCCCACCTGCTGGGGCGGGTGGCGCGTGGCTTGATCGTGCGCGAAGCGCGCTTGCGCTGGCCTATCGGTGCCGAGGTGGCTGCCGGGTTGACCGGGTTGCCGATCAAGGCCGTGCGCCGCCGCGCCAAATACCTGCTGCTGGACAATGATCGCGGCGCCGCGATCCTTCATCTGGGCATGAGCGGCAGCCTGCGGGTGCTTGATCAGCAGGTCCTGTTGCGCAAGCACGACCACTACGATCTGCTGCTGGACGATGACCGGCTGCTGCGCTTCAACGACCCACGGCGCTTCGGGTCGCTGCTGTGGCAGGCGGCTGGCGACGTGCATCCGCTGCTGGCGGAGCTTGGCCCGGAACCCTTCGATCCGGGCTTCGATGGCGCCTATCTGCATGCCCGCGCCCACGCACGCAGCGCCCCGGTCAAACACTTCCTGATGGACCAGCACATCGTGGTCGGCGTCGGCAACATCTACGCCGCCGAGGCCCTGTTTCGCGCCGGTATCGATCCGCGCCGCGCCGCCGGCCGGGTGTCGCGAGCGCGCTATCAGCGACTGGCCGATGCCGTGCGCATGATCCTCGGCCATTCCATCGCGCGCGGCGGCACCACCCTGCGCGATTTCCTCAGGCCCGATGGCGAGCCGGGCTATTTCGAGCAGGAACTGCTGGTCTACGGCCGAGCCGGTCAGCCCTGCCGGGTCTGCGCCACGCCGGTGCAGAGCGTGCGCCTGGGTCAGCGCGCCAGTTTCTACTGCCCGCGCTGTCAGCACTAGTAGCTCTGAACGAGTCTTGACCGTCATTCCCGCGAAAGCGGGATCCAGTGCTTTCAGGCACCCGCGTCGGCGTGGATTACCGCTTTCGCGGGGATGACGACGTGTTCAGGGGATCCCTAGCGCGCAAACACCGCCATCATCGCCATGGTCAGGGCATAGACCACGATCAGGGCCACGCCGCGGCCGCGGCCGAGTTTTTCGCGGGCGCCCGGCCAGACCAGCGCCACCGCCACCACCGCGCCGCCCAGGGCCACCCACAGGCCGTGGCCGTTGATGGCGATGGGCGTGATGCTCGAGGTCAGGCCGACGATCAGCAAGGCATTGAAGACATTGCTGCCGAGCAGGGTGCCGACACCGACATCGTCATGGCCGCGGAACACCGCCACCAGCGTGGTCGCCAGTTCCGGCATCGAGGTGCCGAGTGCCACCAGCGTGGCACCGATCAGGTAGGGCGGAATGCCAAAGCCGGCGGCGATGGTCTGCGCCCCCGACACCACCAGACTGCCGGCCATGATCAGCAGGGCGAGTCCGCCGACGCTGTCACTGGCGATGCGCCAGGGCTTGTCGGTGGCCACCGTGTCGTCGGGCAGCGCGCGCTGGCGGCGCGCCTCGCGCACATGCAAGGTCATCCACACCAGGAAGGCGCCAATCAACAGGGCGCCCTCGATCCGGCTGATGAGGCCATCGGCTGCCAACAGGCCAATGAGTAGCGAAGCGCCGATGGCGACCCCGAAATCCAGGGCGATGACCTTGCGCTTGGTGACCAGCGGCTTGACCAGCAGCGCCACCGCCAGGATCAGCGCGATATTGACGACATTGCTGCCGGTGGCATCGCCGAGGCCAATGCCCGGGGCGCCCTTGAAGGCCGCGATCGTGGACACGAACAGCTCGGGGCTGGAAGTCGCAAAGGCGCCCAGCGTGGCGGCGGCGATGGCGCTGGGGATGCGCATCCAGCGCGAGAACCCGAGCACGCCGCGCAGGAACAGTTCACCGCCCAGGCCCGCCAGGACCACGCCGGCGAGCAGCGAGAGGATGGCCCAGGTCATGATTCAGCCCTTGCGACTGCGTTTGAAGGCCGCCAGGCCCCGGGCCGCTTCGGCCTGGACCTTGCCGCGCAGGAAGCCGCTCCAGCCCAGCAGCAGACCTGGCGCGCCCAGCGCCATCCGGCTCCAGCGCCAGAAATCGAAATGGTCGGCATGGTCGATGATCAGGCCATCCTTGAACACAAAGCGGGCCGCGATCAGGTTGTGCACCTGACGTCCGGTCTTGCTGAACAGGTATCTGGCCTCCCAGTGCGCCTGGCCGCGATCGCCCTCGGCGCTGACCGCACTGAAGCTCAGCGAGAAGTCCTGGGCTCTTTCACAGAGCACGGTCCACATCGCCCCGATGTCGGCACCGCGCAGATCGGGAAAGGCCGGATCGGAAAAGTGCGCCTCGGCGTGGTAGCAAGTGGCCATGGTTGCCGCATCGCGCCGGGCAAAGGCTTCGTAGAAGCGCTGGATCAGGGCTGCGTTCTGTTCGGCCGACATGGTCTGCTCCCGAAGCGGTGGAAGGGGCGAGCATAGCGACTCGGGGATGGTGGCATGAGGACAGTCGCGGTTGAAGCCGCTCCCACAGCAGAGCGGCGACGATGGCTTGAACCGGCCTCTGTGGGAGCGGCTTCAGCCGCGACAGTGGATATCCGCCTAGACTTCGTCTCTTTCCAAGACGGTACGGCCCTATGTCCACCCTGTCCACCATCGACTGGCGCACGCCACAAACCCTGGTTCAGGCGCACGGTCTGCCGGCCACCTGCTACACCGATGCCGGGCTCGCAGCGCAGGAGCGCGCTGCGGTGTTTGCCCGCAGCTGGCAATTCGTCGCCCATGCCGCACAGCTGTCGCAGCCCGGCGATCATGTGGTGACCGAAGTGGCGGGCACGCCGCTGCTGCTGCTGCGCGACGACAGCGGTGTACTCCGGGCCCTGCACAATGTCTGTCGCCATCGCGGCGGCCCGCTGGCCATCGCCAGCGGTAGCGGACTCAGGCAGCTGCGCTGTCAGTACCATGGCTGGACCTACGATCTGCAGGGCTGTTTGCGCAGTGGCCCGGAGCTCGATGCCATCGAAGGCCTGGACCGTGCCCAGACCCGCTTGCCGCAGGCCCGCGCCGAGATCTGGCAGGGGCTGGTGTTCGTGGCGCTGGATCCGGCCACGCCAGCGCTGTCCGAACTGGTGGCCGGGATCGACGGGCGTCTGGCCGAGCCGCTGGACGACTATGTCTTCCAGCGCCGCATCAGCTATCCGGCGGCCTGCAACTGGAAGGCCTATGTCGACAACTATCTGGAGGGCTATCACGTTCCGCATATCCATCCGGAACTGAACCGGCTGCTGGACTACCGCAGCTACCGCACCGAATGCGAGCCCTGGCACTCGCTGCAATGGAGCCCGCTCGACAATGACGCCAGTTTCTACGGCTCCGGCACCGCGCTGTACTACTTCCTGTGGCCGAACACGATGCTGAACATCCTGCCCGGTCGCTTGCAGACCAACCGCATCGTTCCGACCGGTGTGGACAGCTGCCGCATCGACTTCGAGTACTACTACCGACCCGGATTGCTCGAGGCCCATGCCGATCGCATCACCCAGGATCAGGAACTGGCCGAGATCACCCAGCAGCAGGACGTCGACATCTGCGAGCGCGTGCAGCGCGCCTTCGCCAGTGGCTCCTACACCGTCGGTCGCGTGCATCCCACCCGCGAGCAGGGCGTGCATCATTTCCAGGAGCTGTACCGGGCGGCATCGCGGGCGGCGGAGACGGGGAAGGGGTAACGGGGTCCGCAGGAGCGCCCTTGCGGCGCGACCGATCGCGACAATCGTGTCCTGAGGCAGTTCGTGGTCAGAAGCCGGTCGCAAAGGACGCAAAGGACAAGCAGAGAGAACACGAAGAAAAGCGTTCAGATGCAAAGGATGCTCTGATCAGGCTGCACATGATCGACCAGGCAATAGCCCGCCTGGCCTGGTCCGAAGTGCGCGCAGCGCTCTGCGGGCACCGGTGAGCCGCTGCGCGCGACACCGGGCTACGTGATGGGTATCTGGATTTCTTCCCCCGGATCACGTCCCGGGTCGCAATGACGCCGGCTCTTGTGGGACCAGACTTGTCTGGACGATTTTCCTGTTTGCAGCCAAGAGCGTCCAGACAAGTCTGGACCTACAAGAGCCCAAAGCTCGTGACCTTTCCCGTGCCCCGTGCCTGCTACCCGGGGTCGCGTCCGGCAGCGTCATCCGGACGCTCCCCGTCGACATCCCTGGGAGCCTCGGCGAATCCCGGTGCCAGGGCTCGCGCCAGTGTGACCAGACGCTCGCTGGCGAGGCCGCCCCAGGCCAGGTCGGCGGCGCCGAGGAGTTCGCCGGCAGTGACGTGATCGTGTTGTTGGTAGGCTTGTTCAGCAGCAGCGACGTCGGCCTCGACGCGCTCGGCCAGCTCGGCCAGACAGGGCTGCTGTGCCTGCAGCAGTTTGGGTTCCAGGGGCGCGTCCAGACGCTTCAGTGCCCGCTGCAAAGTTCTGCGATCCGGCACTTCATGGCCGATGTCGGGCTCATCGATCTTGAACACACCGGCCACGCAGCGGGTCTTCAATGCGGCGATGCTGCGGGCATCCAGGCGGCGATTGGGCATGTCCAGCTTGCCGGTGGAATAGACCACCCGCATGCGCGTCTGCAGCGCCTGCATGATCGGCAGCGGTGGCGGCGCGAAGTCCTCCTCGCCCATGACCTTGGCACCACCAATCAGCAAGGCGCCGGTGAACACATCGGCATAGGCCGCAGCGATGCGCATGGCCGTGCGCGAGCCGCCGGAGAAACCGCTGATGACCACCCGTTCGGGGTCAATCGGATAGCGCGCACGGATGTTCTCCAGCGCGTGCAGAGCCAGCGGAATGCGTCGCTCGTAGACATTCTGCTGGTTGCCCGAACGCCGTGCCGAGACATAGATGACGCCCTCGCGATCCAGCACCTTCTTCCAGTCGTAGGTCAGAGGCCAGCGCGGAATGGGCGACACGAACACGATCAATCCATAGCCACCCGGCGGTTTGCGGCTGGGCAGGAAGATGTCGAAACGCTCCAGGCTGAGATCGACGGTGTGTTCGACCGCGCGCTGACCGATGGCCTGCTGGAAACGCTGCAGCCGATCGAAGGTGGTGGGGGTGAACACCCGTCGCGAAAACTCATCCGCCGCCGCCAGCGGCGAATAGCGATCGAAGACCTGCGCTTCCAGCAATACACCTGCCTGCGCCGTCAACGAGGCCGCAAGGCCCAACGCAGTCCAGAAGCAGCGCATCACCATGATCCAGGAGAACTCTCAGCAAGTGTGCGAGCGGTCAGCCCGGTACACAAGTGAAGGATTCCCAAGGTTCTGGGCAGCGGCGCCGTGGTGGAGGCGCCGACCAGGGACAGTCCCGGGGAATCGCCCGACCCCGGCCCGCGCTCAGATCCGGGCCCAGGCACCGCCGTTGATCTGGACCAGACCGGGGGCGCCATTGGCGCAGGATTCGCGTAGCCGTGCCTCCAGCGTGTCCAGGCCCAGCTCATCGACCTTGATCACGCCGTGTTTTTCCAGCGTCGGCGCCACCGTGCGCAGGATCTCGACCAGATAAGCCGGTGCAAAGCTGTCCGGACCACAGCCGACCAGAGGATAGAGTTCGACCTGTGGCCAGCCGAAACCGGCTTCGTAGAAGCAACGCGACAGATCCATGACCCCGTGCGCCTGCATGCCACCGAACTTGAACGCCTGCCGCAGCCAGCCGCGCACCTGCAGCACCAGTTCCGAGGCCGGATCGCTCATCGTGCGGGCTTCCAGCTCCAGTTCGTGGAAGGCGATGATGCCGCCGTCCGGGCGCAGCATCGGCCGCAGCTTCAGCAGCGCCTCTTCGATATCGGGCTGATGGATCAACACATAACGACCGACGATGGCATCGAAGCGCTCGTCGGAACCGGGCCAGGAGCCGAGCTCGCCTTCGACAAATTCGACCTGGTTCAATCCCAGATCGGCGGCTCGCTGGCGCGCCGTGGCCAGCGCCTCGGGAGAGCGATCCTGACCGATCACGATGCCGTCGGCACCGACCATGTCCGCCGCCAGAAAGCTGGTGTCGCCGACCCCGCAACCGACATCCAGCACCCGCATGCCCGGCTCCAGCCCGGCCCGGCGCCAGATGGTCTGGGTGATGTTGCGCAACAAGGCGGCCTGACGCTGCAGGCGCTGTTGTTCAGTCGGGCTATGGCCCAGAGAGTACTCAGCCACGATCAGCCTCCGGTGCAGTTGCGGAAGCCTGAACCCTAGCATCAGAAGGTGGGGTGGGGCACGGGGCAGGGCTTCGGGCTTTCGGCTCCTGTAGGTCCAGACTGGTCTGGACGCTTCTGGCTTCATGCAGCGAAAGCGTCCAGCCGTAGCGCGGCTCCGGCGCGCGTGGACTTGGGTCAGCAGCCGCGGGTGTTCGCGCCGGCGGCCGCGGTTCTGCAAGACCCAAAGCGCCGGGCGCCTCGCGTATGTGGCTTGTGGCTCTATTGACGCTGGTCGACGCGAAGGACCCGGCCTACGCCCGCGGATACCGGAAGCGTCCAGACAAGTCTGGACCTGCAAGATCAAGAGCGACGCATCCCCGTTCCCCGTGCCCCATTCCCCCACCCTTGTTACCATCGGCGGCTGAATCGCTGTTGGAGTGCGCCCGTCATGGAAGAGACCACGCAGACCCTGCCCGATCCGGGCAGCGCGCAGGCGCTGGCTTCGAGCTGGCTCGCGGCCTGGCTGGCCGATCCTCTGTGGGGGCCCTTGCTCGGCGTGCTGCTGCTGGTGCTGGGCGTCATCGTGCTGCATCTGCTGACGCAGCGCCTGATCCTGCGCGCGCTGGACAAGCTGTTCAGCCATACCGGCACCTGGTGGGACGATGTGCTGATGGACCAGGGCGTGTTCCGGCGCCTGGCCTGGCTGATCCCGCTGCTGCTGATCCACACCGGCGTGACCATGATCCCGGGCCTGGCCGAAGGCTGGGCCGAGGTCGTGCAGCGCATCACCCGGGCCTTCGCCTGCCTGTCGGTGGCCCTGGGTCTGAGCGCCTTCTTGAGCGCCATCAACAGCATCTACTCGCGCTATCCGATTGCCAGGAACCGACCGATCAAGGGCTATCTGCAGGTGGTGGCCATCGTGGTCTGGGTGTGCGCCGTGATCCTGATCATTGCCACGCTGATGAAGCAGTCGCCGTGGTACTTCCTGTCCGGTCTTGGCGCCATGACGGCGATCCTGCTGCTGGTGTTCCGGGACACGCTGCTGAGTCTGGTCGCCGGCATCCAGATCACCGCCAATGATCTGATCCGCGTGGGCGACTGGATCGAGATGCCGCAGTTCGGCGTCGACGGCGATGTCGTCGACATCAGCCTCAATCAGGTCAGCGTGTCCAACTGGGATCGCACCATCGCCGTGATCCCCACCCACAAATTCCTGGAACACAGCTTCCGCAACTGGCGTGGCATGTTCGACGCCGGTGGCCGGCGCATCAAGCGCGCCATCAGCATCGACATGAACACAGTGCACTTTCTGGCGCCGGAGGAGATCGAGCGGCTCGGTCGGATCAGTGTGCTGCACGACTATCTGACCGAGCGCCGGGCTGAAGTCGAGAACTGGAACCGCGAGCACGCCGGCGATCCCGAGGTGCTGACCAACCAGCGCCGACTGACCAACCTCGGCACCTTCCGCGCCTATGTGGTGGCCTGGCTCAAGCGCAATCCGCATGTGCATCCGGACATGACCTTCATCGTCCGACAACTGCCGCCGGGGCCCGAAGGCCTGCCGCTGGAGATCTATTTCTTCGCCCGCGAAACCCGCTGGGCCAAGTACGAAGACATCCAGTCGGACATCTTCGACCACCTGCTGGCGGTGCTCCCCGAATTCGGCCTGCGCGTGTTCCAGCGCCCGGCCGGCAGCGATTTCCAGCAGCTGTCGCAGGCGCCGGGGCCGGCCACCAGGCCGGCGCTGACAACCGAACAGCCATCGAGCGACCCCGCGCCACGGTAGCGAGCTTGCGTCGCGACCGGCGCATTTGTCCGCAGCGGTGAATCTCGGGAACCGCGCTGAGCTGTGGTCAGAAGCCGAACGCGGAGAACGCAGAGGGCCGCTGAGAACGCAGAGAAGAGCGTTTCCAGATCAGCCTTGTTTC
>JALHRS010000099.1 GCA_022841325.1 Lysobacterales bacterium
GCCTATCACGCCAAGCCGAAGGTGCGCGAGCAGGCGATGGTGCAGATCAATGCGGGCGGGCTGGATCGGCTGCTGGAAGTGATCCGCTAGCCAGTCCCAATTAAAATTTTTAATTCGCTGTCCGCGGTCATGCCCGGGTTCGCGGCTTCGACCTCTTCTCAGGCGCCGTCTTGAACAGACGGTTCGGGTACGCCGGAGTCTCCGGGACCCGCCGGCTCTTCGAACGTGCTCTCGTCGATCTCGATCAGGGTTGCCTGGCGCTTCTTGACGCCGACACCGTGCTTCAACAACAGCTCCATCAGTTTGTCACCGTCGATCAATGTGATCGGCGCGGCACCTGGAAAGATCGCCGCATCCTTGCAGCCCTGCGCAAACTTGCCTAGCGTGATGATCGTGCCTCGAATCGCCTGGTGGTAGGGCAAGGCTCCCCGTAACTGGTCCAGCACGGGACGAGTAATGGAGCCCTGGTGCCGCTTCACTTGGACGACCTCCTTGATCTGGGTGATGCCAAACTGAAAGTGGCCGACGACGTCAACACCCTTGTCACCGCTTTGTTTCGTCACGGACACGTCTTCGTAGTCCATGGCTTCCAGCAAGTCCTTGACCAGCGCCTCGAACTTGTACGGATCCATCTTCCCGAGTCGCTCGCGCAGCTTCTTGACCTGTGCGTCGTTGTGCTCCTTGATGGCAGACAGGGCTTGCTGGCCTGGAAGCTTCGCCTCCTGCGACACTTCGGTGGCAGCGTAGGCGAGTCCCTTCGCGGTGATGGTGTAGGTGTTGCCTTCCCTGTCGATGAAGCCCCTCTCCACGAGGTTCTGCATACGGCGACTCAACGTATCCTTGAAAGTCGATTCCGTCTTGAACTTGGAGTGGGCCAAGAGAAACTCTCCCCACTGCGGCAGGAGGTCGCCTCGGCGCGCCGGTGAGTGCGCGGCCACGATGGCTAGCAGTTTTGGCAGACCTTCAGCCTCGTCGAGGGTACGAAGGGTCTGGGCATCCTCGGCAAGAAAGAGCTTGCCTCGTTCGGTGAGACGGTAGACGTCCTGGGGGTCCGGCTTCAACAGCTCGTACCCGTTCAGGAACAGGTACGCTCCATAGATATGCCGGGGATTGAGCTTCTTTCCACTGTGCTCCCAGATTCTCGCGGCAACTTCCCGACTCTTCCCCTGCAAACGTTGCGGAATCCACAAATCCGGATTGCTCCAGTCCACGGGGTCCTGAGGAGTCCCGGTCTGCTGCCAGATGGCGTTGAGACTCTCCAACACCGCCGATTTCGTGACTGCTCCCGACAGTGCCGACATCAGCATCCGAACATCCGCGTACGTCTGGAACAACGGCGTTCTGACCATGTATTCCTTCTTGCCTGTCATTCGATAAGCCCCCTCGTCACGCGACCGCCCTTGCTCGCACCGCGTCCAATACCCCGAAAAGCTCCTCCACCTGCGCAGCAGTGAAGAGACCATCCGGTCCCGTCGGAGCATAAGCAGTGAACGGCGGCTCGTACAGGAGCCCCGCGTCCATGTAGCCGCGCTCCGTGAGGTGGCTCACCACCAGGTTGATGAACTCGATCTGGTTTGCACTCAGGGTCTTGCCAGCGAGGAAGCCGCCCAGTGCCTCCCATGCGGCCTCCCGTTCCAGCCCCACCAGGGAGCGAACGAACAGTCCGAGGCCCTGGGCCTCCTGTTTGGCGCGCTCGATGTCCTGACCCGTCCCGGCGCCGCTTTTCGCGAGCATGCTTTCCAGTTCGGTCAAGTCGGATGCAGTCAGAGGCAGGTTCCGCCGCAGCTTGTGGAGTACCAGGTGATCCTCGTGCTGCCGCAAGAAGGCGCGAGCCTTCGCGCGAAAACGCTCGAAGTCGCCGCCAATCGCGCCCAACGGCATATCGACCGACACAGGCTCACCGAGCTCGTCCGCGAAGTCCGAATAGACAATCCTTCGAGCCCTCTTTTCGATCAGCTTGACCAAGGCTCGCAAATGCCGCCGCGCCTGTTCCAGCATGGCCACGGTCACATCGGTCCACCATTCATCGCTCGCGACGCGCTCGATCAGCAACATCTGTTCGCGGACCGCCGGAATGCTTCCAAGCTCCAGCAGCCGCGCCGCGATTTCCTGCACCTGGCCGCGCATGCGGTCGAAGCCCGGCTCGGCATTCAGCGCGCAAAGCTGCAGTCGGAGCATCAGCAGGTCGAACCGTTTCGCATCCTCATCCTCGTCGCGCACCGAGCTCGGCAAGTCGGACAGGTGCGCACCGGCTTCCTGTAGCTGCTCCGGCGTGGGACGGTCCCAGACTTCTCGGCGCGACCACTCTTCCACCCAGCGACGGGCGGGCCGCACCACGAAGTTGTCCAGGTTCATGCCAGCCACCTGGCCGTGCAGCCACCCCGCCGTGTCCTGGCGGATTCCGTTTTCGGTCAGGCGGAATTCGCCAGCCACGGGCACCTCCTTCGCTCCGCCACCGGCCATGCGCTTGTCCAAGGCGACCAGCAGGTCCAGGCGCGCCAGGAACAGCCGCTGCACCAGCGACTTGCCGACGCCGCCTTCCGTCTCCGGAACGTCCTGTCCGAAGTACTCGAGATTGCCGCAGACGTCGAAGATCAGAAAGTCCTTCTTGTCCTGCCCGGGCCCGAAGAGGTCCTTGCACAACCGGGTGCCCCGTCCCACCATCTGCCAGAACTTCGTCTTGGACCGCACCACCTTGAAGAACACCAGGTTGACGACTTCCGGCACGTCGATGCCGGTGTCGAGCATGTCCACTGAGACCGCGATGTGCGGCTCCTTGTCCTTGCCGGAAAAGGAGTCGATCAGGCTCTGGGCGTATTCGGTCCGAAAGGTGATCACCCGCGCGAAGTGGCCCGCGTAGTGCGGGTAGTTGGCGTCGAAGCGCTGCGCAATGAACTGCGCGTGGTGGTCGTTCTTGGCGAAGATGATGGTCTTGCCCAGTCGGTCGCCACCGGCCACCTTGTGGCCGTGGCGCATCAGCGTCTCCAGCACCTTGTCCACCGTGTCGGTGTTGAACAGCCAGCGATTGACCGCCTCGGCGTCCACTTCGTCCGGGACATTGCCTTCGTCGTCCCAATCCAGCGACTCCCATTGCTCGCGCTCGTCCGGGGGAAGGTCCTCATAACGGATCCCTTCGTGCGGGAACTTCAACGGCACCGACACGCCGCGTGGCGGCACCAGGTAGCCTTCCGCGATGGCGTCCTGTAGGCCGTAGGAGTCGGTGGGCACGCCGCTCTCCAGATCGAACAGGCTGTACGTGTTGCGGTCGATCTCCTCCTTGGGCGTGGCGGTGAGGCCGACCAGAAGCGCGTCGAAGTAGGAAAAGATGGCGCGGTACTTCTGGTAGACCGATCGGTGCGCCTCGTCGATGACGACCAGGTCGAAGTGCCCGATCCCGAAGCGCCGCTCGCCGCCCTTCGCAGCGTCGATGAGGCCCATCATCGTGGGATAGGTCGAGACGTAGACGCGTCCCTCCCCGTGGCGCTCGGTCACCAGATTCACAGGTGCGGCGTCCGGCAGGTGGGCCTTGAACGCGTTGACGGCCTGGTTGACCAGCGCCACTCGATCGGCCAGGAAGAGCACCCGCTTGACCCAGTTCCCCCGCATCAGCAGGTCCACCAGGGCGATGACGGTGCGCGTCTTCCCGGCGCCGGTGGCCATGACCAAGAGCGCCTTGCGCTGCTTGTCCTGCTCGAAGCTTTCGGCGATGCGGCGGATGGCACGCTGCTGGTAGTGCCGCTCCACGATGGCGGCATCCACGGCCAGTTCCTTCAATAGCCGGCGTGAGCCGCGCCGCTGCACCATCAGCTGCAGCTCGTCCTTCTTGTGGAAGCCCTGAACCGCCCGCTGCGGGTAGCGCGTGTCGTCCCAGAACCAGTGCTCGTAGCCGTTGGTGAAGTAGATCAGCGGGCGCTGCCCGAAGCGGGCTTCGAGGCAGTCCGCATAGAGCTGGGCCTGCTGCTGGCCGACTCGCGCGTCACGCCGCGTGCGCTTGGCCTCCACCACGGCAAGGGGCATGCCGTCGTCGCCCCAGAGGACGTAGTCGACATAGCCCTTGCCCTGGCCGTAGGGCATGCCTTCGACTTCATACTCCCGGTCGCGCGGCTGGTCCAGGGACCAGCCCGCCTCCTTGAGCAGAAGATCGATGTAGAGGTCGCGGGTACGCGCCTCGTCGTAGTCGTGCGCGTCGGGTTGCGCGACATTGGCCGCCTTCGCGGCGGCAACCTCTGCCCGCAAGCGCGCGAGCTCGTCGTCCAGGCGCTGCGCCGTTGCACGGGCCGCTGCCACGGCAGCGTCGCGCTCAGCCAGGTCGGCGGCCAGCTTCTGGAGTGCGGCCTGGGTGTGTCTAGCGGCGTCCTCGTCGCCCGCCTGGAGCAGCGACGCGTCGAACACGAGGCCGGGAGCCGGGCGCTGGCCTGCGTCGCGGCCGTACGTGCGTGCCAGCCAGAAGCAGACGTGGAACAGTTCGCGCACCACCGCTGCCGCATCGGCCTGCCGCACAGGACGCGCGCTGTGCACCGCGTCGTTGCCCTGCTTGCGGATCACGTCCATCTTGGCATGCAGGGCCGGCCCGACCAGCTGCTTGAAGCTCGGCTCGAACAGGAAGGCCGACAGGTCAGCGCGGTACGGCATGCGAAGCGCCGCGTCGGCGCGGAACAGCCAGGCCACCGACAGTTCCAGCGTGCGGCGGGCGTAGAAACACGCGGCCCGTGGATCCCCTTGCGCGTTGCGCTCGGCGCGCATCGCCTCCGACTGCAGCTCCGGCCAGCCTGCCTGCAGGAAGCCGAAGTTGGAGGGGCGCGTGTCCGTCGTCATCAGGCGTTGAGCGTTGCCTCCGCCTTGGCCAGCGTCTCCAGCAAGGCGTCGAATGGGGGCGGCTCCGAGAGGAACATCGGCCGCATCGTCGCATAGTCCTGCGCCAGCGCGGCATGGCGTGATCCCGGAGGCAGTAGCCTGAAAGTACCCGGTACGGCCAGGTCGTAGCGCGCCCAAGCGCGGGCAAAGACGCGCGACTTCCAGTCCACCACGCGCGCGCACTGGGCCTGGTCGGAGAGGAAGCGCGCCGCGTCCGGGTGCGCGAGCAGGCGCGCCATGTCGAAATAGTGCCGTGCGTAGCGCACCGGCATTGGCTGGTCCTCCGGCCGGTGGTGCTCGGCGTGCAGGATGGTCGCCTTCTCCCAGAAGGTGCGCTGCAATTCCAGGGCCGTGACCTGTGCGGACCAGTCCGCGAACACCTGCGGGAAGGCATCGGCGATCAGGGGCCGCACCGGGTAGGTGCCGGTAGGCTGCTGGTCGGTCAGCGTGCCGAGTTCGAGCTTCACCTCCCGGCGCAGGTAGGCAAAACCTTCGCCCTGCGTTCCGGGGTAGCGGAAATTGACGATCGGCGATTTCGCGTCAGCATCCAGCTCGTAGGTGAGCCAGCCACCCGCCGCAGGCGCGCCGAGCGCGGCGGTGATCGCCGCATCGAGGACCGGCATCAGGACCTGCTGCACCTTCTTCGCGCAGAGCCGCTGCATCTCCAGGACGGCCGCATCACGCCTGCCGCGGCTGGTGAGCGCGTCGAAGTCCGCCGCGTCGGCGCCCACGAAGGACGGCACCAGGCACAGGTCGATGTCTTCCGAAAAGCGGTCGATGACGCCGAACACCTTGGACAGGGAGGTGCCGCCCTTGAACACGAGGTGCGGCGCCAGCGCGGGCTGCGAGAACAGCAGTCCCAGCAGCCAGGACACCCAGAAATCCTTTTCCAGGATCACCGCCTGCCCTGCCCGTCCCGCAGCAGCCTGTTCGAAGGCGAGTCCCCGCCGTTCGGGCGGCAAGGCCAGGAAGCGCTGTGCCAAGGTCATGCAGCCCCCTGCTTCTTCGCTGCGTCGGGACCGTCGGGCCGCGCGACCTCGGCCAGCAGGGGCCGCATCCAGGCGGGCGCCAGTGCCAGGTCCTTCGCCACCGTGGCCCGCTCGGCCTGCGGGATGCGCTCGCGCAGCCGGCGGATGTGCGCCGGCGTGATGCGCCCGGCCCCGAAGCTCTTGAAGGCCTGGATCAACAGGCCGCTCAGGCGGCCCGCGGCGGCCATCTGCCGCGGCGTAGTCCTGCGCAGCGAGATCCGGGAAGGCCCCACCTTCAGGGTGCGGCTCACGCCGTCGGTGAGAAGCACCACCTTCGCCGGCACCTGCTCGGACAGGCCCAGCAGGTTGGCGGCGTACACGCCCGTGGGCTGGGTGCGGATACGGTGCGTGCCGGCGACCGCCTTGATCACCGCCTCGACGCTGGGCCACAAGGTGCCGAACAGCTCGTCCTGCCGCGGCTTGTCGTAGAGGCCGCGCGACAAACGCCGGACCAGCCCGCGCGCGACCAGCCGCTGCAGCGCCTTGTCCACGGCCGCCCGGCTGCCCAGGGCTGCAAAGGTGTCGGGCGTGAACACCGTTCCCGGCGCGCTGCGCTGTATGCGGCGCGCCAGCTGCGTTTCGACGCTGTCGGGGGAGGCGGTACGGGGCATGGCCGTGCTGGATTTGTCCGAAAAATAGCATGTTTTTCGGACAGATTGAAGCCCCGCCGGGCTGGCGGGGCTAGAGTTGGCCGGAGAAGGCGCGGTGTTGGAGGGAAGCGAAGAGAGCGTCGGCCTCACGAAGAGCAATGAGTTGCGCTTCCTTCAAACGAGACACCGCGTGCGCTCGCTCCGCGAACCCCAACTGAGCTGCCAAAGGAGGGAGGATCATCTGAACTGCCTCGAATCGAGACTTGCTAACCAATCCTTTCATGCCGCCTGTCGACGCACGCTGCACAAGCTTCTTCGCGCACCGGAGCTGCACCAACATGAACATTGAATTAGCGCGCTTTGGAACCAAAGCGTTGATCTGCTGATTGAACGCAACCTCGCGGTCAGCCATCGCTGCATTGCCGATGGAGTCCGGACTGCCTGCGATACAAGTAACCAAGATGGCGCCTTCCGGAACGCAGCGAGCAATGCTTTTTCCCTGCTCCGAGAGACCCTCCGCAGCTCGAGTCAGGAAATCTCGCGTTGGATCGATGTTGTCGGACTTGATCCACTCGATCGCATTGCCGAAGTTCTTTGAATCTGCGCGTGGCGGGGTATTGCCTGTCACCACGTCCCCAATTTCTCCAATAGGGTGCAGGGGCCAGTTACGAGCGTTCTTGAGCGGATCGCCGAACATCTCCAGAAAGATAGCCTTCGGAAGATTCTCCAGTTCGTCGAGCGCAGCCCTCCGCTGCACGCGCAGAGCCTCGGCTTGGTCCAGGATTGCGGCAATGCAACGCTGCACCCGTAGGCTCGGAAGCGGAACGGGGAGTCCGCGAATCTTGCTGAGACTGAGCGCGGGCTGCGCGGTTTTCGAAGCGCTAGTTGCCAAGTAGTTCTTGACTAACGGCGTCTTCATCCAATGGTGCAGGTACTCCGTAGCAATGAGGCTGGGATCTGGCGTGACCTTAGCCAAGTTCGCCGGAATGACGGCGAAGTCGAAGCCGTGGAGTGAGTCGACTATTGCGGAGTACCCGATTGACCCGATCTTGACGATCAAGAGATCGCCTACTCGAACCGCACTCCGTTTCAGCTCATCTGCCTTGTGCTTCGAAATGAACCGGATGTCGAACCATCGGAGCCGGTCATTGGTAATGTTCTTGCCTTGGAGAACAGGCACGCCGGAGTCAACATAGTCCCCGAGCTTCAGGTTGGACCCGAATGGCCCGTCAGCAATTGCGTTCGGGGTAGTTGCGGCAATCTCTTCTAGTCTCGCGAGAGTCCAACCCCCGGGTAGCGAACCCCCGATCATTTGACCATCGCCTCCAGCGCATCCAGTCGCTGCGCAATCTCTCCCTCCAAGCGCCGCAATTCCGCCAGAATCTCCGCTGGCGCCCGATGCTGCACGTCCTCGTGCACCACCTCCCTGTACCGGTTGATGCTCAGGTCATACCCGTTCGCGGCAATGTCGGCTTTCGGGACGCAGAAGCTCTGGGCCGTGCGGGGCCGGTTGAGTTCCTCGCTGTACACGCCAGGCGCTTCGTTGACTGCGGGAGCGCCCCCACCCCGACCCTCCCCCGGAGGGGAAGGGAGAGGATGCAGGGAACGCCAGCGCGCGAGCACGTCCGGCAGGTTGTTCTTCGCATGCTCCTCGGGCGTGAGGCCCGTGGCGGTCGCACCCAGCTTTTCCGCCGGCAGCAGCGGCTGGCGCTTGTCGTCCAGGCTCCAACCGTCGGCCTTCACGTCATAAAACCACACGTTGTCGGTGCCGCCGCTGTCAGTTCGAGTGAACAGCAGGATCGCGGTGCTCACGCCCGCATAGGGCTTGAACACGCCGCCCGGCAGGCTGACGATCCCATCGAGCTTCTGTTCCTCCACCAGCATGCGGCGCAGCGTCTTGTGCGCGGTGCTGCTGCCGAACAGCACGCCGTCCGGCACGATCACCGCAGCGCGGCCGCCCGGCTTCAGCAGGCGCAGGAACAGCACCAAGAACAGCAATTCGGTCTTCTTCGTTTTGACCGTCTGCAGCAGGTCCTTCGCCGTATTCTCGTAGTCCAGGCTGCCCGCGAACGGAGGATTCGCCAGCACCAGCGTGTAGCGGCCCTCCTCGCCCCCGTGTTCCTGCGCCAGAGAGTCGCGGTAGCTCACGTCGGGGTTCTCCACGCCGTGCAGCAGCATGTTCATGCTGCCGATGCGCAGCATTGTGTTGTCGAAGTCGAAGCCGTGGAACATGCCATGGTGGAAATGGCGGTTCAGCTTGGTGTCGTGGAGCAGGCTGGCGTGGTTCTCGCGCAGGTACTCGCCTGCCGCCACCAGGAAGCCGCAGGTGCCCGAGGCCGGATCGCAGATCACGTCCTGCGGCGTCGGCGCGGCCAGTTCCACCATCAGCCGGATGATGTGGCGGGGTGTCCGGAACTGGCCGTTCTGGCCCGCGCTGGCGATCTTGCCCAGCATGTACTCGTAGAGGTCGCCCTTGGTGTCGCGGTCCTCCATCGGAATCTCGGCCAGCAGGTCCACCACCTTGGCCAGCAGCGCCGGCGTGGGGATCGTGAAGCGCGCGTCCTTCATGTGATGCGCGTAGGTGGAGCCTTCGCCCGCGCCGAGCGTGCGCAGGAAGGGGAAAACGTGTTCGCCCACCACGATGAACATCTCGGCCGGCGCGAAGCCCTTGAACGTGTTCCAGCGCAGGTCGGCGTACGGTCGGCCGCGCGGGTCCTTTCCTTCCGGGAAAATGCGGCGTTCCAGGGGCCGCTTCAGGCTGCGGGCCTTGTTCTCCTCCCGCGTCTGCTCCTCGTCCAGCCGGCGCATGAACAGCAGGAAGGTGATCTGCTCGATCACCTCGATCGGATTCGCGATGCCGCCGGACCAGAAGGCATTCCAGACTTGGTCAATCCTGTTCTTGATGTCACCGGTGAGCATGGCGCCGTTCTACTGCTTGGAGCTGCGCATTCTATGAACTTGCACGGTCAGCCTCCGGCGTCTGTCGCCGGGGTGAGGAGAATTCATCGCCCGCTTGAGGCAAGTTCCCTGGCAGCCGCACCGTAAACGTCGTGCCGGCCCCCAGCCGGCTGTCCACGGAGATGCTCCCCCCGTGCCTCTCCACCGCGTTCTTCACGATCGCCAGCCCCAGCCCCGTGCCCTGGATGTCCCCCACGTTGCTGGCGCGATGGAAGGACTCGAACAGGTGCGGCACTTCCTCGGCGGGGATGCCTATGCCCTGGTCGGCGACGTGGAACACCGTGTTCTTGTCGTCGCGCTTCACCTCGAAGCGCACCTCGCCGCCCGCCGGCGAATACTTGATCGCGTTGGACAGCAGGTTGCCGAAGATGTGCCGCAGCAGCTTCTCGTCGTAGAGGCCCGGCGAGAGCTCGGGCGCGACCTGGCACACCACCCGCGCCGCGCCCTGCGGGTCCTGCAGCTTCGCCTCGTCCACCAGCCTGGGGCACAGCGCCCGCAGGTCCACCGCCTGCGGCCGGAACTCCAGCATCTGCGCATCGGCGCGCCCGAGCAGCAGCACGCGGTCCAGCATGCGCGACATGCGCTGCACGCCGGCGGCGATGCCGTCCAGCGTCTCGCGCTTCTCCTGCGGCGGCAGCCGGTCGCCGTAGTGCCTCAGCAGTTCCTCCGCGGACAGGATCGCCGCCAGCGGCGTGCGGAACTCGTGGCTGGTCATGGCGACGAAACGGGAGCGCAGCTCGTTCAGCGCCTTCTGCTGCTCCAGCGCCTCGCGCATCTCGGCCTCCGACTTCTTGCGGCCCGTGATGTCCAGGAAGGTCCAGATCACGCCCGAGTCCGGGTCGTTGGGCTTGACGCAGCTGCCGCCCATCTCCACCCAGAACAGCTCGCCGGTGCGGCGCTTGAGCTGCATCTCGCAGGTGTAGCCGTTGGTGGCGATCAGCGCCGCCCGCGCCTGAACGCCGAAGCGCTGCCAGGCCTCGGTGTCGGGATGCAGGTAGTCGGAGCCCTGCCCGATCAGCACCTGCCGCGGGTACCCCAGCATCTGCGCGAACTTCTCGTTCACCCACTCGTGCCGCCGCTTGACCGACAGCACGATGCCCACCACGGCGTTGTTCAGGATCGCCTCGCGCTCGGACATCGTGCGCTGCAGCTGCGCCTCCAGGTCCTTGCGCCGGGTGATGTCGCGGATGATCCAGACGGTCCCCTGGTGCAGCGCGTCCTGGCCGACCGCCTTGCCGGCCAGCAGGATCCACAGCCGGCTGCCGTCGAAGCGCTGCACCTGCAGCTCGCGCTCGTACGTCCTGCCCTGGGCGACCGCCTCGGCGACCTCCGCCCCGACTTCCAGGTATGCCTCGCGCGACAGGTAGAACGGCTCCATGGAGACGATGGGCCGGCCGCCGGCGCCGAACATTTCCATCATCGCCCGGTTGGCCCAGCGCAGCCGGCCGTCGCCGGTGAGGAAGCAGATGCCGACGATGGAGTTCTCCAGGATGATCTCCCGCTCCTCCAGCACCGTCTTCAGGCGCTGCTCCGAATCCGACAGCACCTCCACCATCGCGCGCTCCGCCGCGATGCGGGCCTGCGCCTGCTCGCGAAAGCGGCGCGCCACGTTGATGCGGTCGGCCAGCGCGAAGGACAGCAGCACCATCTCCAGCGCCGAGCCGATCAGCAGCGAGCTGGCGGTCAGCCGGTTGGACGGCACGAAGCCCGCGTTGTGCAGGAACAGGACGAACACGCCCACCAGCAGCACCGTCCAGGCCGCCAGGTAGTGGCGCGCGCCGCCGTGGCCGCGCCGCAGCGCCAGCACGCCCGACAGCATCAGCGCGGCCACGCCGACCGGCGCCAGCACCATCAGCAGGTAGCTGGAGACCCGATAGGGCAGCGCCACCGCGGCCAGGAAGGTCACGCCCCACAGCGCCGCCATCGCCACCAGGATGCGGTCGATGCGCGGCATGCTCTCGCGGCTGGCCAGGAAGCGCCGCGCGAACAGCAGGCCGAACACGCCGGCCAGGCTCACCCCCACGTGCGGCGCCACGCCGTTCCACCAGAGCTGTTCGGGCCACAGGAACTGCGAGCCCAGGCCGGTCAGCGCGCCCTGGGCGAGCCCCATGCTGGCGACGAACATCACGTAGACCAGGTAGGCCGGATCGCGCACCGACACGAACAGCAGCAGGTTGTAGGCGAGCAGTCCCAGCAGCAGGCCGAAGTACAGGCTCAGGAGGGCGTAGTTCGCCTGGTCGCTCTTCCACAGCGCCTCGGTGCGCCACAGGCGCAGCGGCGCGGCCACCACGCCTTCGCTGGCCAGGCGCAGGTACAGCGAGGTGGTCTGCCCCGGCGCCAGGTGCACGGGCAGCACGTGGTTGCGGTGGGCGAGCGGACGCCGGTCGAAGGGGGCGAGGTCGCCGCCCAGCTGCCGCTGCCAGGCGCCCTGCGCGTCGGGCGAGAACAGTTCGAGGCGGTCCAGCGGCGGATAGGCCAGTTCGAGCAGCCAATGCGGGTCGCTGCCGGTCGGCGCCTGCACCTGCACGCGCACCCAGATCGCCGAGCGGGTCATGCCGAAGTTGGCGGAAGGCCCGTTGTCCCGCATCGGGCGCAAGCGCGCCTGCTGCGCCGGCTGCAGCACCTCGGCCAGCGTCAGCGTGCCCGCGGCGTCCTCCAGGAAGGTCATGTGCGGCGCCAGGTTGTGGTGGTCCTGCGGGCCGAGCACCAGCGGCGTGCCCTGCGCCCAGGCCGAGGCGCCCAGCCACCACAGGAGCAGGATGCCGAGGACGCGCGCCCTCATGCCTGCAGCAGCGGCGGGTGGTGGGGTTCCGGGGCGGCGGGCTGTCGCATGGCAGCTCGACTATAGATCAAGCCGCGGCGCGTCCCCGCGACCCGGGCCAGCCCGTGATGAGGCCCAGCGCGGAGGCCCGCCACAGGAGGAAGCCCACGATGGAGAGGTTCAGGAAGTTCCAGGCGATGCCATTGAGGAAGGCCGCGCGGTAGGAGCCCGTGAGGTCGAACACGGCCCCCGACATCCAGCCGCCCAGGGCCATGCCGAGCAGCGTCGCCATCAGCACCGTGCCGACGCGCGCGCCGGCTTCCTGCGGCGGAAAGTACTCGCGCACGATCAACGCGTAGGCCGGGACGATGCCGCCCTGGAACAGCCCGAACAGGCCCGACACCACGTAGAGCGACACCAGCCCGTCCGAAGGCAGGAACAGCAGCAGCGCGATGCCTTGCAGCAGCGAGCCGAGCAGCAGCGTGCGCAGCCCGCCGATGCGGTCGGAGATCCAGCCGGACACGAGCCGGCTCACCACGCCGAGTCCGAGCATCAGCGACAGCATCTCCGCGCCGCGCGCGGGGCCGAAGCCGAGGTCGCCGCAGTAGGCGACGATGTGCACCTGCGGCATGGACATGGCCACGCAGCAGGAGACGCCGGCCAGCGACAGCAGCGCGACCAGCACGTTCGGCGGCAGGCCCAGCGGCCGCTTCATCTGCATGGCGGGCGTCACGGAGCCCGCGGCGGCGGCACCGGCCGCCGGCGCGGGCACCACGTCCTGCATCGGCGGGCGCCGCCGCAGGAACAAGGCCATGGGCACCATGCTGGCGATGCAGAAGATGCCCATGCCCAGGTAGGTCTGGCGCCAGCCCGCCGCATCGATGAAGTACTGCATCACCGGCGGCCAGAAGGCGCCGGCGGTGTAGTTGCCGCTCATGCAGATGGCCAGCGCGATGCCGCGGCGGCGGTCGAACCAGCGCGAGGTGTCGGCCACCAGCGGCGCGAAGGTCGCCGAGGTCCCGAGCATGCCGATGAACAGCCCCTGCGC
>JALHRS010000100.1 GCA_022841325.1 Lysobacterales bacterium
GGATGCCATCGTCGATTACGTCAATGCCAATGGCTACCCCGATTTCGATGGCTCCACCCTGGCCACCTGCATGATCCTCAATCCCGGTCGCTCGCTGGATATCGGCATCGATGTCGAGGGTGACGGCAATCTGGTGGACTTCTCGATTCCGGCCAATGTGATCGGCTTGCCCGATTACAAGCGCCAGTACTACGCCGTCGAACTGTTCTGGGAGGCCAATTTCTCCAACGAATGGTTCCTGCAGGGTTCGTACACCTGGGCGCACAGCTACGGCAACATCGAAGGCTACGTGAACTCCACGCTGGAGCAGGACGACGCCGGCCTGACCCAGGACTTCGATCACCCGCGCTTTGAAGATGGCGCCTACGGCAACCTGCCGAATGACCGCCGGCATACCTTCAAGCTTTTCGGCAGCTACAACATCAACGAAGAATGGCGAGTGGGCGGCAACCTGCTGATCCAGTCCGGACGACCGGTGAGCTGCAACGGCTACGTGCCGCTCAACGGCCTGAATCCGAATGGCGACGGCGGCAGCCTGGCGCTTTATGGCCCGTCAAGCTTCTACTGTAGACCGGCAACCGGCGAGCCCTCGGTATTGACCTACCGCGGGCAATATGGACGTACGCCGTGGATCTATTCGGTCGATGGATCCCTGTCCTACATGCCGAACTGGGCTGAGGGCCTGACCCTGCAAGTGGACATCTTCAACCTGTTCAACAGCAGCAAGGTTACCGAGTACTCGGAGACCGGCGATCTCAGTCGTGCCGATGAGAGCGTCAACCCCAACTTCCTCAATGACGTCAATTATCAGACGCCGCGCTCAGTTCGCCTGACCGCGCGCTACAGCTTCTGATCTGACCGGAAGTGTCGTGCCGGCCGGCGAGGTACAGACCTCGCCGGCCACGCCCGGCTTGCCAGCAAGTCGATACCCTGCGGGATGACGTGTCCGACTCGGTTCCAGAGGCGGCCATTGGGAAAGCCGGTCACCCTGTGTCTCACTTGCCTGCTATCGCTCGCTCCACGTTCAAGTGGCGGGCTCACTTGGTACACTTGCGCTGTCGTTATCCTGCGCCGGCGAGTTTTCGCGATGCCATCAATTTCCGATCCTGCTCCGATGAACCGTGTCCCGGGAGCAATCCTGGTCTTGGCGCTCATGCTGCCGTGTCTGCCCATGGCCGCCAGCGCCCAGAGTCTGAACTCTCGCAGCCCAGCGGCTTCGCTCAAGGCCGCAGCCGGCTTCGGTCCGCTGGTCTTCTGCAACGGCTGGGAAAGCAATGTGATCAGCTGTGCTGGCGGCACAGCGCCGGAAACCCCACCCCTGGTGTTTCTGGAACAGCTGTCGCCGCTCCCTGCGCAGACCAATGGTTCATCGTCGATCCAGTTTCGCGCAGGCTGGCCCCTGATCTTTCGGGCTTCGGTCAACGGCAATGCGATGCAAGGTATCGGCCGGGTCTTTGGGAGGCAGGGATTTGAACTGCTCAATTACGCTTTTGCCGAGGTCGGCCAGGGTGCGGCCATTGTTTTCGACGATCCCGACGGGATCTGGTCATTTACCTTTCCGCCACCGCCGGTTCCGCGCGATGAATTTCTGCTCGACTTCTATCCTGACAGTGGCGATGTCAGTGGCGTGGTCGACGATGTCCCAAGTGACCAATCGAGTCACGACCCGGCCCGGCGCTTCGCTCTGCGCCCGCAAGTAGGTGGCCCGCTACCCCAGTTCGACCCTGAAAGCGGTAACAGCGGGTCTGCCATCAAGGATGGGGTGCAGTTCGGCACCGACGATGATTTTCCGGGACTGGTGATTCTCTCCAATGTAGGCGTGGGCATCGTGCTGGACAGTCTGGCCAACGGCTGGAATCCGGTGATTCCCAGGCAGGCGCGCAATCTGGCCGGACTGAGTAATTCAGTCGGTTACGAGTTGTCGGATTCGCTGGGTCGAACCAGCATCACGGCAACCATGATTGTGCCGCGCTTCCTGTTTTCGCATATCCGTTTGCAGGACTCCTGCGTAGGCACGGTCACCTTTGATGGCAACAACATGCCCGTGGCGTGCAGCGATGCGCCCATACAGCGCGTTGATGGCGGCCCGCCCACGCCCTACATCGACAGCAATCGGAACGACCAGTCGCTGGTGGAACTGCGTGCCTTCGTGGTGGCGCCGGTGTGGAATTCGGTGACCAACCGACTGGAAGGGCTGGACACCGTCGTTGACATGAACGGCGATGGTGTCGTCAGTGCGGTCGACGCCAGCCTCATGGGTCGGGAGGTGTTGTCCAACGAGGTGGTGTTCAATTTCCGCCAGATTGGCTCGGATGTGTCGAGCGGCCGGATCTCACCCTATGCGTCGATCGCCTTCTGCAATGGCCGAGCCCGTCCGGACCCGGTCGGCGCTCTGGGTGCCGGCTCCGATTTCCTCTACGACCTGGACGGCAACGGATATGGACTGCTGTTGATGGCAGCCATCTGTCCGGGCGGCGGCAGTGGTGTCACTCAGCCGCCGCGCTGACGAGGCCATGACCATCGCACTCGACATGTGCGTCTCGCGGGTGCCGTTCACTACGAGGCCGGCTCGGTGACGTCCGCGCCACCACCCGGCCGGGGCAGCGACGATCCGACCACACAACTGGGTGTCGGTGACCCGTCTGCGGCAAAGCCGAGCACCCCTACCCGCGCCTGGGGCGACGACGGTGAGGCCTCGGCCGATCAGGAAACCGAAGCCTGTCCGATGGCGACCAGCGTCAATCTGGACGACATGGCAGCGGAGGCGAGCAAGCCCGCAAAGAAATGGGCCGAGCTCGATTCCCGGGATGCGGATGAGGAACCCGTCTTCAAGCATCCAGAACAGATCGGTCCGTTCAAGATTCTGCGCCTGCTCGGCGAAGGCGGCATGGGTGCGGTCTATCTGGCCGAGCAGAGCGAGCCGGTCAAACGTCAGGTAGCACTGAAACTGGTGCATGCCAGCCTGCGCAGCCCGATGGCCCTGGCACGTTTCACGGCTGAACGTCAGGCCATGGCGCGGCTTTCGCATCCCAATGTGGCCCAGCTTTATGAAGCGGGCACCACCCGCGACGGCTTTCCATACTTTGCGATGGAGTACATGCCGGGCCGGGCTTTCGCCGATTACTGCAATCTGAAGCGGCTGGACATACGCGAACGTGTCGCCATGTTCGTGCAGATCTGTCAGGGCGTTCAACACGCCCATCAGAAAGGCCTGATCCACCGCGATCTCAAACCCAGCAATCTGCTGGTGGCGGAGATTGACGGTCAGGCCGTCCCCAAGGTCATTGATTTCGGCATCGCCAAGGCGGTGGATCAGCCTTTGGGCGAAGAGTCCGAGCTCACCGGCGCTGGCGCCATTGGCACGCCCTCCTACATGTCGCCCGAGGCTTTTGCAGCCAACGGCGATCTGGATACCCGGACCGACGTCTATTCGCTGGGCATCGTGCTCTACGAATTGCTGGCCGGTGTGCGCCCGCACGATGTCTCAGGTGCTGCGCTGGTGAAGCTGAATGCCACCGGACAACGGCCGGAGTCGAAGCGACTGACCGCGCGGATCTCCGGACTGGAACAAACCAGGGTTCGGGCGATCGCCGATGAGCGGCGGATGAGCATCAACGAACTTGCCACCCACCTGCGCGCCGATCTGGACTGGGTCGTCACCAAGGCGATCGCCGACGACCGCGAGCAACGCTATCCGTCGGTGGCCGAGCTGGCAGCCGATCTCAACCGCTTTCTGGCCAACGAGCCGGTGCTGGCGCGCCCGCCCAGCTTCCGCTACCGGGCTGGCAAGTTCGTGCGCCGGCATCGCCTCTCCGTGATTGCGGCGTCCTTCGTGCTTGTGGCGCTGATTCTGGGCATCGTCGGCACCTCGGTGGGCATGGTCAAGGCAGCCCGCGAGGCCGAAGCCGCGCGCCAGGTTTCAACCTTTCTGACCCGGGTCTTCGAGGTGTCGGACCCCGGCGAGGCCCGCGGCAACTCGGTCACGGCACGTGAACTGCTGGATCAGGCGGCCAGCCGCATTCAGGTGGAACTCCAGGATCAGCCCGAAGTGCGCGCCCGCCTGATGCGAACCATGGGTGGTGTCTACCAGAACCTTGGCCTCTACGCGCAAGCCGCACCGCTGGAGGAATCAGCCCTGGCATCGCGCCGCGCCGCGCTCGGTGACCAGCATCCGGATGTAGGCAGAAGCCTGAGTGCCCTGGGTACCTTGTACAACCGCGAAGGCCGCTATCTGGACGCCGAACCCCTGCAGCGTGAAGCCGTGAGCAATCTCGAGCGCAGCCTGGGCGCGGGCAGCCCGGATCTGGCAGAAGCACAGATGCAGCTGGGGCTGACCCTGTTCCTGCTGGGCAAAGCTCCCGAAGCCGAATCTCTCTACCGACAGGCGCTGGCCATTCGCGAAGCGTCGGCGGGTCCGGACAGCCCCGACACCGCGGCTGTGGTCTCTCATCTGGGTTATCTGTTGAACAATCAGGAGCGCTATCAGGAAGCCGAGCCGTATCTGAAGCGCGCACTGCGGATCCGCGAAACGACGCTGGGCGCCGACCATTTTCTGGTCGCGCTCAGCCTGGATCTGCTGGGTGATCTGTATGGCCGGCAAGGCCGTGCTGAAGAGGCACTTCCACTCTATCAGCGCGGTCTCGCCATCAAGCAACAGGTCTATGCGCCCAATCATCCCCTGATTGCGGAAAGCCATTTTGCGCTGGGTGGCATCTACGCTGCGCAGGGCCAGGCGGACCAGGCCGCCGCAGAATTGCGAACCGGGCTGGAAATGGTTGAGGCCACTCTGGGGCCCACCCATATCAGCCTGAGCCGCGGCCTGCAGAGCCTGGGCATGCTGCTCGCCAATCAGGGCCAATGGCCAGCGGCCGAGGATGCGTTCAGGCGCCTGGTTGCCGTTTACGAGAATGCGGTGGGACCCAGGCATCAATGGGTAGGCGAAGCCCTGAACAATCTGGGGTGGGTGCTGAGTGATGGTCTGCAACGCCATGCAGAGGCCGAAACCGTACTGCGGCGGGCCGTGGACATCTTTCCGATGGACGGCAAGCCCGGATTTGCCGGCGCCCTCGCCCGCTGGAGCCTGGCCAACTGCCTGCGCGATCAGCAACGGGCCGCCGCGGCCGAGCCCTTCTACGCGCAGGCACTGACGATACTCCAGCGTGAGGGTGCCTCAAAACGGCAGGACAATCCGCAATTGCCCGAGCTGTTGAAGGACTATGCCAAGGCCTTGCGCATGCTGGGGCGCGAGGCGGAAGCGGCAGCACTGGAAACGCCGGGTCAGTAAGCAACCCGGCAAGCGCTGTCGCTTTGCTACCATTGCCATCGGCGCCATCACGATGCGGATATCCGAACCATGACTTCCGATCAAACCACGTTCACGATTCCGGACGGCGGGCAGCTGGTCGACAACACCTTGTGGACCGCCTGCGTGGTGGTGGTGCGCGGTGCGGGCACCGGCAACAAGTTCCTGTTGCACAAGGATGAAATGGTCATCGGCCGCGCCGATGACGTGGATGTGCGTCTGGCCAGGGCCGGCGTTTCGCGTCGCCACGCGCTGATTCGCCGAGTCAACGAGCATCAGTTCACTCTCGCCGATCTGGACAGCACCAACGGCACCTTCGTCAATGCCCAGCCGATCGAGGAAGTCACGCTCAAGGACCAGGACCTCATCGGCATCGGCGACAGTCGCTTGAAATTCATCGCTGCCGACAGTCCGGAACAGCCCTATTACGAGGAACTCTACTGCCAGGCGCAGATGGACAAGGCGCTGCAGATCTACAACAAGCACTATTTCCTGAGTCGACTCGACGAGGAACTGCGCCGTCATCAGCGTGGCAGCATGGCACTGTCGCTGATCCTGCTGGACGTGGACCATTTCAAGCGACTCAATGACAGCCATGGCCACCTGGCCGGCGATGCCGCCCTGGTGCACCTGGCCCAGGTGATCAAGCAGCACCTGCGCGAAACCGATGTGCTGTGTCGATATGGCGGCGAAGAGTTCGGCGTCATCATGCCGCAAACCACCCTGGCAAGCGCCGCGGAGATGGCGGAGAAGATTCGAGTCGCCGTCGCGGCCTCACCGGTCACCCATGCCGAGATCAGCATTCCGATGACCATCAGTCTGGGCATCAGCGGCGACGGCAATCTGATTGAGTCTTTCACGCGGGAAGTGCTGATCAATCAGGCCGACAAGGCTCTGTATCAAGCCAAACGCCAGGGCCGCGACCGGGTGATGCTGTTCGATCCGGCGATGATCAAACCAGATCCGTAAGTGCCTGCCCAGGCCTCGCGACAGCCTGGGCGGCAGGGTGTCCTTGTGGAGCCACCTTCGACCAGGAAGCCATCGCGTCAGCGTTCGCGGCTGAAGCCGCTCCCACCGCAGAGCGAGGGCGGACGGTGGGAGCGGACTCTGTCCGCGATCGCTCGGGCCGGTAGTGCAGGTCGCGACTCGAGATCGCCTCTGCAAAGGTAACGCGGGTTCACTGCTGCTTGCCGGCTCGCCAGAACTGTACGAATATACAGTCATGAGCAAAGACGATCTGACACCGCGCCAGCGCCAGATACTGGACTTCATCGACGCCCGGTTGCGGCAGTCCGGGGCACCGCCGACGCGGGCCGAGATTGCTGCGGCTTTCGGCTTCCGCTCGGCCAATGCGGCCGAGGAACATCTGCGGGCGCTGGTGCGCAAGGGCGCCATCGCGATGGCGCCTGGGCGTTCGCGTGGCATCCGGGTGCTGAAGACGGCCGTGCACACCCGCTCAGGGGGCGGCAACAGCGGCCGATCCCTGCCCCTGATCGGTCAGGTGGCTGCCGGCAGTCCGATTCTGGCGGTGGAAAACGTGGAATCAGAAGTGACCATCGAAGCTGATGTCTTCCATCCCCGTGCCGATTATCTGCTGCGGGTACGCGGTGACAGCATGACCGGTGTCGGCATCATGGACGGCGATCTGCTGGCGGTGCATCGCAGCGCCAGTGCTGAGCCGGGTCAGATCGTGGTGGCGCGACTGGGTGAGGAGGTCACGGTCAAGCGGCTGGAGCGCCACGGCGAGGGCCTGCGCCTGTACGCGGAAAACCCGGCCTATCAACCCATCAAAGTGGATCCGGCGCGGGATGATTTTGCGCTGGAAGGTCTGGCGGTCGGGGTGCTGCGGCGCTGGTGAGCGGCGTGCTGCGGTCGCAGCCGCTGAGACCGGATTGTCGAGTCTGTAGCAGACACCCACCCACGAGGAATTCCGATGTCTGCATTGCATGCCCTGCCCACACTGCTTCCCTCGCTGGAATCGGGTCTGGCGCCGACCGTCCTGTCCACGCAGGAATTGCTGCAACGCGAGGATATCTGGCGTGCCCGTACCGGCTCGCAACAGAAGCTGGCCACCCAAGCCACCGGCTGCGCCGAACTGGATGCGCAGCTGCCGGGTCAGGGCTGGCCCATTGGCCGTCTGAGTGAAGTACTGCTGCCGCAACTGGGTCTGGGCGAGATCGAGTTGCTGTTGCCGCTGCTGGCCCGACGCAGCCAACTGGGGCAGACCCTGGTCTATGTGCGACCGCCCTGCCCGCCCAATATTCCGGCGCTGGCCCGCGCCGGCGTGGCCCTGGATCGGGTGCTGCTGATCGTTCCGGCCAGTGAGCGCGAGGCGCTGTGGGCCAGCGAACAGATACTCGGCTGCGGCAGCGCCTGCAGCGTGCTGCTCTGGGCCGAGCAGGCCGATGAACGCGCGCTGCGGCGTCTGGCCCTGGCCGCCGAAGGCAGCCGCTCACTGGCGCTGGTGTTCAGACCCATCGCCCAGCAGGCCCAGGTTTCACCGGCGGCCCTGCGCATCCGCATCGACCGCCCGCTGGCGCGCGCGCCCCTGAGCGTACTCAAGGCCCGCGGCCTGCCCTGCTCCAGCGCCCAGCCGCTCAGGGTGCGGGTGTCTTGAACGGGGCACGGGAGACGGGGCACGGGGCACGGGGAGAGCCGGGCTGGTGGCTTTTCCGGCTGCTGTGGGTCCGGACTTGTCTGGACGCTTCTGCCCGTGTACCAGAGGAGCGTCTGGTAGGTCATGTTGCCCGCGCAGCGAGCTACGTGACCACGGGATGCTTTTGTAGGTCCGGACTTGTCCGGACGCTTCTGCCAAGGCACCCGGGATTCAATGTTTCTGCCCGGATACCAGGAAAGCAACAGCGTTCGGACAGGTCCGAACCCACCAAAGCGACAGCAACGGCGTTCGGACAAGTCCGAACCTACCAAAGCGACAGCCTCAAGACCGCGGGCTTTTCCCCTGCCCCCTGCCCCCTGCCCCGTTTCCCGTACCCCGTTCCCCGTGTCCCCTGACCACGCCTGGCTGTGCATCGCGCTGCCGCGGCTGGCGCTGGATCTGATTGATCGGGCATGCGCTGGCGGCGAACCCTGTGGGAGCGGACTTCGTCCGCGATCTGAGGTCTTCCCGGAAGCGGAAGCATCGCGGACGAAGTCCGCTCCCACAGGAAAAACTTCCACAGAAATAGCTTCCACCGGGAGCGCATTGCCGCGGGTGGTCATCGACGGCCCGGAACAGCGCGCCGAGATCCATCTGGCCGATGCGGCTGCGACGGCTTATGGCGTGCGCCCGGGGCAACGGCTGGCGGCGGCGCAGGCGCTGGCGCCGGCCCTGACGATTCATCGGCGTGACCGACTGGCCGAGCGACAGGCGCTGGAACGGCTGGCCTGCTGGGCCTATCGCTATACCAGCCGGATCAGTCTCGATGGCCACGACGCGCTGCTGCTGGAACTGGCCGGCAGCAGCAAACTCTTTGGTGGTCAGGCGGCGCTGCATGCGACCTTGCAGAGTGACCTCGACACTCTCGGTTTTCTGGCGCTGTTCGGCTATGGCGCCACGCCGGCGGCCGCGCGCTTGCGCGCCGAGGTGGCGCGGCGTGATCCGGCGCGTTCCGGCGAGCTGTATCTGCTGGCGCCGATTGCACTCAGTGACAGCGCGCTGGATACACGCACCGTGGCCACGCTGCAGGCCACCGGCATCCGCACGCTGGGTGAACTGGCCAAACTGCCGCGTTCGGGCATTGCCCGGCGCTTCGGCCAGAGCACGCTCGACTATCTGGGACGCCTGCGTGGCGAGTTGCCCGAGGCGCTGGCCCTGTATCGCCCGCCCGACAGCTATCACGCCTGGCTGGAACTGCCGGCGCCGTGCAGCAGCAGCGAGGCCCTGGCTTTCCCGCTCAAGCGCATGCTCGGCGATCTGGGGGCCGTGCTCAGCGCCCGCGATGGTGGCGTACAGCACTTCATGCTGCGCTTTGCGCTGGAATCGGCCCGCCGCAGCAGCGAGTTGCGCAGCAGCATCGGCGATCTGTGCCGGCTGGAAGTGGGCTTGATCGAGGCCAGTCGCGACCCCGAGCATCTGTACACCCTGACCCGGGCGCGACTGGAGCGCATGCGTTTTCCGCGTCCGGTGCTGGGTATCCATCTGGAAGTGGCGCGACTGCCGACTTTTGTGCCCAGACACCAGGATCTGTTCGGCGAGGCGAGCGACAGCGCCCAGGGTCTGAACACCCTGATCGAACGCCTGAGTGCCCGCCTGGGTGATGCCGCCCTGCTGCGACCGCAGTGGATTGCCGATCACCGCCCCGAGTGCGCCAGTCGCTGGCGTCCCAGCGCCGAAGGCCCGGCCCTGCTGCGCCCGCCCGAAGGCACGCCGCCCTATGCCGCACGCCCCAATCATCTGTTGCCCGAACCCTTGCCCATCGACGTCAACGGCGTGGTGCTGATCTCCAGCGCCGAGCGCATCGAAAGCGGCTGGTGGGACGATGGCGATGTGCGCCGCGATTACTACCTGGCCGAAATCGTCGATGTGCAGCGCCTGTACGCCGGCCCGCGCCAGGCGCTCAACGCCAGCGCATCCATGGCTGCTGCCGGCGCTGCTGCCGCCCGCGCCGGCCACGAGCAGTTCCAGCTCAGCGCCGGCGCCCGCGCCTGGGTCTACCAGGATCTGCGCCAGCCCGAATGCTGGTATCTGCAGGGCTGGTTTGGGTGATCGAGGGAGATCAGTGGCTTGCTGGCGCGTCGGCAAAACCTTTATCCGCAGATGACGCAGATGTGCGCAGATGTTCGAGAACGGATCCGGCAAGGTTCAGATGAATGCAGAGCTGTCGTTGCATCCAGCAAGCACAGTTCTGAATTTCTCGCTCTCATCTGCGTTCATCTGAGGCATCTGCGGATAAGACGCTTCCGAGTTTTTCCATGAACCGGCATCGCCAGCCTGTAGGCTGGGTCCTTCGCGTCAATATCGTCTGTTTGAGTCGCAAGGTTCATGCGCGAGGCGCCCGGCGCTTTGCTAAAGAGCCGCGGCCGCCGGCGCGTTCACCCCTGCCCCATCACCAAACTCCACGCGCGCCGGAGCCGCGCTACTGAGTGGCGCACTCTACTTTGCGATCTTCGCGTCCTGCGCGGACAGGCTGTTGATTCAAGAAGAACCGGGCTAGCGCGCCGCCGCGAAGCGGACGGCCGTCACCGGCGGCAATGAGGTCGACAGCGTCTGCCAGTCATCACCCTGATTTTCGCTCAGCCACAAGCCGCCCGTGGTCGAGGCAAATACCAGGCGTTCGCCACTGGCATCGATATCCAGACCATGCCGGTAGACCAGGTCGTAGGCGTGTTGCTGCGGCAGACCGCTGCGCAGGGCCTCGAAACTGCGCCCGCCATCGCGGGTGCGGGTCACCACCAGTTGTCCGTCCACCGGCACGCGGCGCTCGTCCTTGATCGCGGGAATCAACCAGGCGGTATCGCCATCGCGCGGATGGACCGCCACCGCAAATCCGAACTTCGACACGGCCACATCGTGGACTTCGGTCCAGCTTGCCGCGGCATCGGTACTGCGAAACACGCCATTGTGGTGCTGTATCCAGAAAGCATCGGGCGCTCCCGGACACTGCACCATGCGATGCGGATCCTGGATATCCGGATCACCCGCGGCTTCGGGCGGCATGTACTCGGCGCGCATGCCAGCGGAGGTATTGGCCCAGCTGTCGCCGCCATCCTGGCTGGTCCAGACGCCGCCGCAGGAGATCGCGACCCGCAGCGTGCCGGGGTCGCGCGGATCGACGCAGATCGAATGGATGCCCGGGGCATCGTAGCCGCCACCAAACCACTTCAGGCGCGACGGTTGCTCCCAGAGGCTGCGCACCAGTCGCCAGCTGTGACCACGATCGTCCGAGCGGAACAGGCCGCCGGGTATGGTGCCGGCCCACAGCCGCCCCGGCTCTCCGGAGGAGCCGGTCTCCAGCGCCCAGATCAGCTGGAGTGTCGCCGGCTGCGGCGGTTTGCCATCACCAGTCTGAATCTGGTCGTCGGCGCCGTAGCTTGGTACTGCAAGGTCTTGCCAGCTGTTGCCGGCATCATCCGAGCGCTTCAGCTTGACCCCGAAATGGCCCAGATTCAGCGCCGCGTACCACGCACCATCGCGCTGATCAATCAGGCTCAGTGTGACATTGTCACCGAGGAAGTGCGGCGACTGGATCTGCCAACGACCGGCCACACGGCGCACGGGAAACAGGCCCTTGCGGGTCGACACCAGCACCAGATCCGACATTCTCAGCCTCCTGACAGCGCCTGCATGACGTAAACACTACTGTCGGTATGAAGCGGCTGCTGCAGCGCGTTCTTGTCACGCAGCGGCAAGCCATCGATGAACAACACGATATGCGCGCGGATTGCACCCTGGTCATCGACGACATAGGTACGCAGCTGCGGGTGGCGGGCGTAAAGCTCGTTCAGCGCCTCGCCCACCGTGGCCGCCTCAAGGGCAAGCGTGCGCTCGGCGCTGGCGGAATCGCCATCGGGGGCGATCCAGCGCGCCAATGCAGCAGCCAGCACAAGTTTGATCATGGTGATGACGCTATACCGGCGCCGGGGGGCTGTCCACATCGATCGATGTCCTTGAGGCGGGCTTGTTGCGATGGACGATGTCGGCAATGAGGGAAAGCGCCCAGCGCTGTGGCACTATCATCGGCATGCCGCATGCAGGGGCTGCAACCGGTAGCCATCAGCAAGGGCTATCGGAATGCGGCGCAGGTGCGCCACGAAGGATTCTTCGATCTCTTTCTGGATGATCCGGCGCTGGTCGAGTTGCTGGGCGAACTGGAACGTCGCAATGCCGAGGAACTCGGGTCCGTTCGCGCACTGCCTGCCGACAAACCTTGACCAGGGACCGTAGCCGCGACCGATGATCATCGAAAGACTCTGGGTGGGAAACCCGCTGCGCAATTTCAACTACCTGATGGCCTGCCCGGACACCGGCGAGGCGCTGGCGATAGATCCGCTGGACCACGCGCAGGTCCTGGCCATTGCCAGGGCCCGCGGTTGGCAGATCACTCAGATACTCAACACCCATGAGCATCATGATCACATCGGCGGCAATCCGGCGGTGGTTGCGGCCACCGCTGCCAGGGTCATCGCCCATCATCTGGCTGCCGGCCGGATTCCCGGCGTGGACCGCGGCGTCAGGGCCGGAGATGTCATCAAGGTGGGCAAGACCGTGGAGCTGGAATGCCTGGACACACCCGGCCATACCTTGAGTCATGTCTGCCTGCTGGCACACACCGACGAGCCGGCGCTGTTCTCTGGCGATACCCTGTTCAACGCCGGTGCCGGCAATGTCCACAATGGTGGCGATGTCCACGCGCTCTATCGCACCTTCGTCGATCAGTTGATGCGCCTGCCCGCCGCCACGCGGGTGTTTCCTGGCCATGACTACATCGAGAACAATCTGGCTTTCACGCTCTCGCGCGAGCCCGACAATACCGAGGCGGCGACGCTGCTCGCGCGCGTGCGCGGCCACGATCCGGCCCGTGCGCTGACGACAACGCTGGCGCAGGAAATGCTGCACAACAGCTTCTTCCGACTGGACAACGCCCGGATCATTGCCGGTCTGCGGCAGAACTTCCCGGATTTGCCGGAACAGCCCGACGCCGAGACCGTGTTCATCAAGCTGCGGGAGATGCGCAATCGCTGGTGACTTCATCGGCCCCAACGAGTTCTTGTTGCTGAATGGTTTCGAGTAGGTGCGCCGGCGAAACCGGTGAAGCGTAAAGGGTGCAAGTCCCTGACACCAAAGGAGTAGCGATCCATGAGTGTCCCCGAGTCATGCGTTGGTCATCGCGAGGTG
>JALHRS010000101.1 GCA_022841325.1 Lysobacterales bacterium
AGCCGACCAATCCCAGCCAGACCTGTGTGGTGAGCAACGGCAGCGGCAATGTGGCCGGCGCCAATGTCAGCAATGTCAGCGTGGTCTGCACCACCAACACCTACACCATCGGCGGTACGCTGAACGGACTCGCGGCTGGCCGCAGCGTGACCCTGCGCAACAATGGCGGCAATGACCTGGTGCTCTCAGCCAATGGCGCCTTCACCTTCAGCACGCCGATCACCGATGGCAACGCCTATGCCGTCACCGTGTTCGCGCAGCCGACCAACCCTAACCAGACCTGCGTGGTGAGCAACGGCAGCGGTAATGTGGCGGGTGCCAATATCACCAATGTCAGCGTGGCCTGCACCACCAACACCTACACCATCGGCGGTACCCTGAGCGGACTGGCAGCCGGGCGCAGCGTGACCTTGCGCAACAACGGCGGCGACACCCTGGTGCTGTCTGCGAATGGCGCGTTCACCTTCGCCACGCCGATCACCGATGGCAACGCCTATGCCGTGACCGTGTTCGCCCAGCCGACCAACCCCAACCAGACCTGCGTGGTGAGCAACGGCAGCGGCAATGTGGCCGGTGTCAATGTCAGCAATGTCAGCGTGGTCTGCACCACCAACACCTACACCATCGGCGGTACGCTGAGCGGACTGGCAGTCGGTCGCAGCGTGACCCTGCGCAACAACGGTGGCGATAACCTGGTGGTCTCGGCCAATGGCGCGTTCACCTTCGCCACGCCGATCACCGATGGCAACGCCTATGCCGTGACTGTGTTCGCGCAGCCGACCAACCCCAGCCAGACTTGTGCAGTGTCCAACGGCAGTGGCACTGTCACTGGCGCCAATGTCAGCAATGTCAACGTGGTCTGCACGACCAACGCCTACACGATTGGCGGTACCCTGAGCGGACTGGCCGCCGGGCGCAGCGTGACTCTGCGCAACAACGGCACCGACAATCTGCTGCTGTCGGCCAACGGGGCGTTCAACTTCCCCACACCCGTCACCGATGGCGGAGTCTATGCCGTGACCGTGTTCGTGCAGCCGACCAACCCCAACCAGACCTGTGTGGTGAGCAATGGCAGTGGCACGGTGGCGGGCGCCAATATCACCAATATCAGCGTGGCCTGCACCACCAACACCTACACCATCGGCGGCACCCTGAGCGGCCTGGCGGCAGGTGCCAGCGTGTCGCTGCAGAACAACGGCGGGGACACACTGGCACTGTCGGCCAACGGGGCGTTCACCTTCGCCACGGCCCTGGCGGATGGATCCAGCTACAACGTGGTCGTGTCCGTTCAACCGGCTGGTTCATTCCAGCAAGTCTGCCTGCTGACATCCGGCTCGGGCACGGTGGCCGGCGCCAACGTGACTTCGGTGGCGGTGGCCTGCGTCAGCGAGAACCTGTTCAGTAACGGCTTCGAATAAGTGCGCTCACCTTTGCGGCTCGCCCTTCTCCATGAAAATGGAGGAGGGCGAGCAACGCCGGCTTTTCAGCGTCTGGAAATCACTCGAACCACGACCTCGCGATAGTCGACAAATCCCATTTTCAGGTACAGCGCATGGGCGCCGACGTTGGCACTCATGACGTGCAGGAAGGGCGTCTGCCCGCGTTGCATCTGGATGCGGATCAGCTTGCGCATCAACCGACGGGCGAGGCCGCGCCCCTGAAAATCGGGATGCGTGCAAACGCCGCTGATCTCCCGCAGCGTGCCTGCATGCATGCGTTCGCCAGCCATCGCGATCAGGCGCGGGCCTTCGAAATAGCCGTAGTACTCGCCGAGTTCGATGGTGCGCAGACCAAAGGGCCCGGGTTGGGTCAGTTGCGCCAGCGCCACTGCCTGCTCGGCATGCTCGGGACCGAGGGCGATGGCATCGGGCGCCTCGTCGGATTCTGGTGCCGGCCCGTCCCAGGTCATCTTGCGCATGCGTGATTCGATATCGATCTGCCAGCCATCCGGGGCGGTACCGGCCCAGCGCTCGACGTAGAAATGCTCGTCCAGGTCGCAGAACGGCAGCAAGTCATCGAAATCCGGTTGATCCGGATGGGCAAAACCGACGATGGGTGAGAAACCGCGCGCATAGCGCCGCGCCCGGTCGGTGCCGGCCGAAAGATGCTGCTGCGGCCCCGACAGCGAATTCCAGATGATGTTGTCGAGCAGGTGCTTCATCGATCAGGGTAACTGGGCCAGGCGGACATTCGCAGAGACTACGCCAAGCCGGGCTGTCGACCTCAAGGTCCAGCCCAGCGAAGAAAGGACTCTGCCTGCGGTGGCTCGTCCCCCGGCTTGCGTCTTCAGCTGCACGCTCTCGCTGCGTACAGCGATCAGCGCTGCACCCGCCAGATCTCGAAACGCGCACCCACGCGACGGTGGAAGTACAGCGAGCGCTCGTCGGGCGACAGCGCCGGGGCCTCGATGAAATCATCGACGATCCGCACCCGTTGCGGCGCCTCGAAGGCCGCATCCGCACGCCAGCGAGTGCTCCGGTAGATCGCGAATTCCCCGCCCGCGTAGCGACTGAAGAACAGCTCCAGACCATTGCGCGACAGACAGGGCGCGTACTCGAGATCGTTACTGTTGATCGCCGCCAGCAGATCGCTGCTGTTCGGCAGCCGTGCAAAGCCCTCGTTGCCGCGCAGGGCGATGGCAAGATCCGCGGCATCGGGAAAGGCCGAGCCACTGAAGGCGCCATCGACGAAGATCAGGGTCTGGCCATCGGCGCTGATTTCGGCATCGAAATTGACCTGTCCCGGGATGCCGCGGCTGACCCCGGGCACCAGGCTCACATCGGTCACGTTGCCTTGATCGAAGCGGCCCTGATAGAGCGTGGACAGGGTCTGCGCGTAGGATCGCGTGGACACGAAATAGAAGCGTTGCTGATCGTCCATGCTGGCCACGCCGTCCAGTACCGGCGAGTTCGCGCCGCCGACTGGACCGCGATAGTCGAACACGCCATCGTTGACGCGCTCGGCGTAGTGCAGATCGGTGTTGACGCCCGGCGCATTGGAGTTGTTGAACAGCAGGTAGCGGCCCTCACGGGAAATGAAGGGCTCCATGGCGTCTTCGGTGTAGCCCCTGATGCTGACCGGCTGCGGGTTGCCGAAGGCCAGGTATTCACCGGCGATCGCTGGCGCATCACAGCGTCCCTGCTCGCGCAAGCCGGCAAACTGCTGCAGCTGCGAGACCTTGGCGCCATCCAGCCCGGTGAGCGTGGCCAGTCCGTGGGTGCAGTCATCGAAGCGCAGGCTCAAGCTGCCCCAGACCTGGATGCTGGCGAGTGGCTGGGTGAACACGCCGCCGCTGCCACGAAACATGTTGAGCTGGATGGGGCTGCCCAACTCAACGCTGCCGGCAAAGGCCTCGCTGACCAGCCACAAGCGCTGACCCTGTGCATCGTAGCCGTACCAGGTCACGACCAGACCCGATCCCGCCACCAGCACGAAATAGCCCTCGCCGTTGCTGGCGGGGTCGTACCAGGCGCCGGACAGGGCCTGTGGGCGCGGCAGCACCATGGCCGCTAGCGAAGCCGGCAACAGCGACGCGCACACAATCAACGCTGCGATCAGCTGCGTGCGCCTTCCGGCATGTGGCGATGCTGAAAACCAGGTCACCGGCGCATTCCCTCAAAGCTCCGTCTGCGATGGTTCCACAGAAGGGCCAGGAAGCGCCATTCCCAATGCGGGAGCGCCCTCGCCGCGCGACCGTTCGTCTGGCTCTGGCGACACCGATCGTGACACGAAGGCGCTCTTGTGATGAATCGGAGCCCGGTTGCTGGATTCCCGCAGCTCTCAGCCCGCGCTGCCTGGGCTACGTCAATTCGGGTCCTGGACGGGTTTCCCCAACAGCCTGGCGACGCTGAATTCCGGCAATACCAGCCGCAGATCGTAGGGGTGCCCCTGCTCAACCCGACTGGTGGCGCTCGAGTTGCCGATCTGAATGGGGTCGCAGGAACCCCGGCAGCCCCAGAACTCGCCGCGATTGGCCTCGATATTCACCGAGAGCGGCTTGAGGTCGGCGAGGTAGCTGCCCATGGGCTGCTGCATTTCCGGCGGCGCATATCCCGGTCTTTCCTGCATGGCGTGGACATTGCCGGTGAGCACCAGCAGACGTCGCTCGGGGTGCGCAACAAACTCGGCGCGCAGGGCCTCGGCCATCATCCGGTCGCGCGAGTGATGGTCGTGCGCGGTCTGCGGCGCCAGGTCATAGGCCAGCAGATTGATATCGCGCCCGGCTTGGCGCAATTGCCTCACGGCGTCGATCAGCTCAAGCATGTCCTCGCTGCGTCGCCCGTCGTGCTGATGGTTGCTGACACGCCAGAAAGGCGATTCCCGCAGCGCGGCACCGGCGGCGCTGCCGTCGTCGGCATCGAGGAATTCGTCCAGGCTGGTCTGCTCGCTGCGCCAGACCTCCAGTCCCAGCGTCAGCGCCTCCGCTTCCGGCTGAGCGCGGATGAAGGCGGCGACGAAGCGCGGAATCTCGCGCGTGCCGTGCTTCTCGCCAAGCAAGATCACCCGTGACTGGCTGCTGTGCGTTTGCAGCCAGGTCACCGGATCTGCCTCGGCGGCGTTCTTCGCCTGCGCCATGATCGGCGTGGAGAAGACCAGGGAGACAGCCAGCAAGAGGCTCGGGATGAAGGGCATGGCAGTGGATTCCGGAGGGTTTCGCTCGACTTGGACGCCTGCGCCGGCAAATTCAAGCGCAAGAACGAATTCAGCGCTCGAACCCATTTCGGCTGGGAGGCGACGACCGCTGCCTGAAACTCCGACCGCTCGCCAACGCTTGAATCGAGACCCAATGACTCCCTCCGGATCAAGCTCGCCGCGCGGCAATGGTTGAACTCTGGCAATTGTCGAGGCGACCGCACCTGGTCCCGATCACGGCCACTGGCGGTGCTGATGATGCTAACGGAATGGCGTCCCCCGCCCATCTGCAGTACGGTCGTGCCGCAGAGCCGCAGCCGGAAAGATGCCGACAGCGGCCGGGTGCTCAGCTCTCGAAGCCATCCTCAAACAGGGTCGCTGGCAAGCAAGTGGAGTTACTCTCGAAGCGCGAGACGCTGCCCGGTTGCAGCAGGTACAGCTCGCCAGCTTCGTCCTCGCCAAAGCCATAGACATTGCCGGGGACGATCATCCACTGCGTTGAGCTCCAGTTGCCGGGACTGGTTTCGTTGGCGAAGAACACCTGTCGTGAGCAGAAATCGGCGTAGACATACGTGCCGCGCAGTCCCTGGATGCAGCCGCGATAGCGATAGCCGCCGGTGATCGAACAGCGGCCGCCGTTGTGGTCATAGCTCAGGATGGGGTCGACAAAGCTGCCGGAGCAACTGCCTGGCCCGGCAATATTGCCTTCGCGACAGTTCCACCCGTAGTTCAAGCCGCCGCTGGCAGCGGCCGGCTCAAGCGACACTTCCTCGCGCGAGCTGGCGCCCACATCGGCAATCAGCATGTCGCCAGTGTCGCGATCGAAACTCCAGCGATAGGGATTACGGAAGCCGATCGACCAGATCTCGTCCGGCGTCGCCGTTCCCACGAAGGGGTTGCCGGCGGGGATCGTGTAGGGCACTGCGCAGTCCGACGAGATGCAGGGATCAATGCGCAACATCTTGCCGAGCAGCGAGTTCAGATTCTGGGAGGTGGCACTGGACGCACCGCCGTCTCCCATGCCGATGTAGAGATGGCCGTCCGGGCCAAAGTGGATATCGCCGCCGTTGTGATTGGCCGCCGGCTGGCCGATGGCGAGGACCTCGCGCGCCGAGGCCGGATCGGCCAGATTCGGATTGCCGGCCGACACGCTGTAGCGTGCAATGACCGTCGTCAGTGCATTGCCGCCCGTGCCGCTGCGGGTGTAGTTGACGTAGAAGTAACCGTTGCTGGCATAGTCCGGATGAAAGGCCAGACCCAGCAAACCACCCTCGAACGTGGTGTTGACCAGCGAACTGATGTCGAGAAAGTCGCTGCCGACGTTGCCACTGCCCAGCGTGTAGACCCGTATCTGCCCCGCTCGCTGGATCATGAACACGCGACCACTGCCGTCCCCGGCATGGCGCAGCCCCAGAGGAATGGTCACCCCCACACTGAGCGCATTCAACTGCAGATCGGGCGGCGGACCGCCAGCCAGGGCCATCGTGGGCAAGGCGGCGATCAGGGCGAGCGAGGTTGCAAGGCGGATCGATCGCATGGGCAAGGCACTCCTCGGAATGTCGACAGCGGTTGGCCAAACTCTAGCAGCCCGTCGGGACTCAGGGATCGAAGCGAAAATCGGGGCGGGCACGGCATGTGGCGATGCTGAAAACCCGGTCACCGGCGCATTCCCTCAAAGCTCCGTCTGCGATGGTTCCACAGATTGACCAGCATGCGCCATTCCCGATGCAGGCGCCCTCGTGTCGCGACCGCCGTTCCGCATGCCGCGGCGAAAACCGGGAGCCGAGGCGGTGCGCGGTCAGGAGCAGGACGCAGAGAACGCCAAGGAAGAACAGAGAGTGCGCGGGCTCAATCGGCCTGATCGATCTGCCGGTCCGCGCGGGCCAGCAGGATGAAAAGTGCCGACAGCAGCGCGAACACCGCACCCATCGCGATCGCAACCTTCCATCCCAGCCAGGCGGCGACGCTGGACAACAGCAGCGCATTGACGAAACCCATCAGGTTGGCACCGGTATTCATCAGGCCGTAGGTCGCGCCGGAATGGCGACCTCCGATCGCCGCCGCGTTGGCGGCGAAGGCACCCTCGGTGGCCTGGTTGAAGAAGAAACACAGGCCCAGCATCGCCGCTGCGGCGTAGGCATTCGGATGCAGGGCGACACCGACCAGCAGCGCAGCCGACACCGTGCAGCCGATCACAACCGGCCAGCGACAGCCCCAGCGCAATCCCAGGCGCAGGCAAAGGCGGTCGCACAGCCAACCGCCCACGGCCGCACCGGCCGCGCCCATGATCCACTGGGCCGAGGTCAGGAAGCCCGCTTCCTGAGCTGCGAATCCACGTACCGTGACCAGATAGTAGAAGCCCCAGCTGAACACTACGTAGAACACGAAGTTCATCGACGAGTAACTGAGCATCATCAGCAGCGCATCGCGGTTTTTCAGCACTCGCCGCCATGCCGCGATGCTTGCCTCGCCGCTGGTCACGCGAATCTGGCCGGAAACGATCAGCTCGACCTCGGCGGCATTGATCGAAGGATGCTGCTGCGGCCGGTCGCGGCTGTACCACCACCACAGCGCCGCGGCGACAAAAGCAAACGGGGCGAGGATCAGGAATGAGGTGCGCCAGCCAAATTGCCCCATCAACCACGGCAACAGCGACGCCGTTGCGGCCAGTCCTACGGTCAGGCCGCTGCTGGTCAGGCCCCCCGGAACACCCCAGCCGCCGGTTGGAAACCAACGTTCGATCGCGCTCATCATCACGGGAAAGACTGGCGCATGGACCATGCCGACCAGGAACTGCACAGTGATCAGGACACCGATCACCAACGCGAGCGGTGCGATGCCGGGGCCAGGCACCAGGCTGGTGATGGCGATCAATGCGCCCCAGGCCATCGCGATCAGGGTCAGCGTCAAGCGCGGTCCGCGTCGATCCCCCCAGCAACCTCCCGGAAACTGGAACAGCGCGTAGCCCAGCGGAAACGCCGCCATCACCCAGCCCCACTGGATCTCGGTCAAGCCCAGATCGGCCACCATCGACGGCCCGGCGATCGAGAGATTGCCGCGCAGCAGGTAGGACACGAAGCTGACGAAAACCATCACGCCGAGCAGACGCCAGCGCACGCTGCTGGGCCGCTGCATGGCCTGTACATCAACTGATGGCGACAGCGTCATGTTCGGCGGATCCCTTGGTGATCGCGACCATGATGCGGCAATCGGCGACTTGATGACATCGACCCCATGCCCAGGCTGCCCTCGGCCCGAGATAGAACACAGTGCTACAAACTGACTCACGCTTCGACAATTGCCCGAACCTGACGGCCATCCGCTCATGCCATCGGCCATATCGGACAGTCACTGCAAGCTATCTTTTTCGGCCCGAAACCGCCCACGGAAATGAACCCGAATGGCTGGAACAGGGCGGCCTTGAGGAGGGCCGCGCGCCTGCGCGGCCGCTCTGGCTTTGCCTGAAACACAAGAGCGGCGCCGCAGCGCGGCGCCCTCCACAGCAGCGGCCGGAACCACTCTGAGGCTATCGCCAGAGTGCGATTCATGACGAGTCGCCAGTTTCACCAAAGACTGCGCGGTGATCTCGAATCGGCGTCATGGCGAGGAGCGCGCCCTTAGCCGCGAGCGCAGCGTGGCGGGACGAAGCAAACCAGGGCATCGCCGCACGCCCCTGGATTGCTTCCCCCGGACCCAGTCCGGGGTCGCGTTGACGCTTGGGGTTCATGGCCCGTGCGCACTGCCGGGCCGACACAAGTGGCTTGCAAGGACGCATCAACAACCTGCGATCTGGGTTCATCGATAGTCGAGCAGCGTCAGCATGACAACGTTTCAGTTCGACAAACTGCAGGCTCAACAATGCGCAGGACCGTCGTAAAGCCGTGAGTTCGCACGGCGCCCTATTGCGTGTTCAGGTTGGAATGAGCGCGGCGCAACAACCTCAACGCGCCCCAACCCGCAGTAGCTATCCTCCGCACACTGCCCCCCACATGACTGATCCGCATGACCCGCGCCCGCACAACGCTACTCGAACTCTCCCTGCGACTGGCCAGGCAAGAACTCAGCAGCCGCGAACTGGTCGAGCAAGCACTTGCGGCCATCGATGACGCTGCGGGTGAAGGCACGCGGACCTTTCTTCGGGTTCATCGCGACTCGGCCTTGGCGGAGGCAGACCGGGTCGATACGATGCGGCGCGCGGGTGCCGCTTTGCATGCGTTGGCGGGGATTCCGATTTCGATCAAGGATCTGTTCGACGAAGCCGGGGTGACCACGCTTGGGGGTTCGCGGGTGCGGGTGGGCGCGCCGGTGGCGGAGCGGGATTCGACGGTGGTGGCGCGCTTGCGGCAGTGCGGCGCGGTGATTGTCGGGCGCACCAACATGACTGAGTTTGCCTACTCGGGCGTGGGTATCAATCCGCATTACGGGACGCCGAAGAATGTCTTCGATCGGGCGCTGGGGCGGATTCCGGGGGGTTCCTCGTCGGGCGCGGCGATCTCGGTCGCCGATGGCATGGCCGCGGCGGCGATCGGCACCGATACCGGCGGATCGGTGCGGATTCCTGCGGCGCTGAATGGTCTGGTCGGGTTCAAGCCGACGGCGCGGCGGGTGCCGATGGATGGCATGTTGCCGCTGTCGTTCTCGGCTGATTCGGTAGGGCCGATTGCGCATTCCGTCGCCGACTGCGCGCTGCTTGATCAGGTGTTGGCGGCGGAGGACTCGGGTATTCCGGCGGCCGCCGATCTGCGTGGTTTGCGTCTGGCGGTGCCGCAGACCGTGGTTCAGGACGAGCTGTCCGAGGCGGTCGCGAGCGCCTTTGCTGCGGCATTGGCGCGACTGTCGGCTGCGGGCGCGACTCTGGTCGACGTGCCGATGACCGAGTTGGCGCTGGCCGCCACGGTCAACCCGCGCGGTGGCATCAGCGGTGCCGAGGCCTGGTGGTGGCATCGGAACTGGATTCGCGACGGCGCAGACCAGTACGACCCGCGGGTGCTGGCGCGGATCCGTCCGGGCGAGTCGATCATGGCGGCGGATTACATCGAGATGCTGCAGCAGCGGCAGCGATTCATCGGCCTCATCGCTGCTGCCACCAGCGGTTTCGACGCGCTAATGATGCCGACCACCCCGGACACCGCGCCCACCATCGCCGAAACCGTCGCGAATGATGCCGATTACTTCCGCATCAACTCGCGCATGTTGCGCAACACCTCGCTGATCAACCTCTTTGATGGCTGCGCACTCACGGTGCCTTGCCACGTGCCGGGAACCGCGCCGGTGGGGTTGATGATTGCGGGCACGCACGGTTGTGATCGGAAGATTCTGGCGATCGGGCTGGGCGTGGAGGCGGTGCTGGCTGGGCGGTGATCTTGAAAGGCCCCGGGTGCGCTGCGCTTACCCGGGCTACGTGGGCTGTGGGTGGTCACTCCCGCGAATGCGGGAATCCAGGTGCGTAGTGGTGATGAAGGACTGGATTCCCGCTTTCGCGGGAATGACGGTTGCTGCCTGTAGGCTGGATTCCCGCTTTCGCGGGAATGACGGGCCACCGCTGGCCAAGAAGGTGTTTGCAAGGCCGATCTGGGCGGCATCGCGGATGGTGGAATCCGCCTGCCTTACCATCTTGCACGGTCGGGGCAGTGTCGTGGGCGAGTTCCACGAAGAAAGTTTGCGCGATGTACCCCTGGCGCGGTGGCGCCGCGAGGGCGCTGCTACTCGATGGTCAGTCTGAGTCTGGCGTAGCGGCCGTGATCGCCGATGGCGAGTACATCGATCGGGCCGGTCTGGTCGAAGGTGTGATCGAAGCGGGCGCTGGCGGGTAGGGCGGCGGCGAGTTCGCCGTTGACCAGCCAGCGGATCTGGCCTTCGCTGCCGCGGGCCTGGAGCACGGCGCGGGGGCCGCGGCGGCTGCCGGGGAGGGCGCGCAGATGGGCGTTTTCGGGCAGGCCGTCGATGCGCATGGCTTCCAGTTCGTCGAGGCCGTCGGCGGCGCAGTCGCTGCGGCGGGCGGGCATGCTCTGGGTGCGGGCCAGGGCCGGGTCCAGCCAGGCGCCGAGTTCGGCCGGCCAGCGTGCGCGCTGCACCCGCGTGCCGCTGCCGGGGGCGCAGCCCAGGGACAGGCGGCGGCCGCTTTGCGGATCGACGCGGATCTCCACCAGCGGCAGCCAGCTGGGGTTTTCTCCGGGTGCGGTCAGGGTCGGTGGTACCAGTCCTTCCAGCACCAGCGCATTGCCGCGGCGCGCGCACAGCTCTGGCGGCGTGTCCGTCGCCGCGCGCCCGGTGGGCCAGCAGATGTCGACGCGGCTGACGCTGCTCGGTGGCAGTTCGCGTGGCGTATGCCTGGGCAGGGCCAGCAGGATCTGGCGCAGCAGCGGCAGCGCGGTGTCGGCACCCATCGAGCCGGGCAGGGGCGTGCCGTCGGGACGACCGACCCAGACGCCGGCGGTGTAATCGGGCGTGCTGCCCACCGCCCAGGCATCGCGATAGCCGTAGCTGGTGCCGGTTTTCCAGCTGAGCCAGGGCTTGCCGCGGTCGCGCAGCATGTCGCGCACGATCCAGGCGGCGCCGGCGCTCAGCACCTGGCGTTGTTCCAGCGGATCCTCGCGCAGCAGCCGCGGCCTGAGGCTGCTGCCGCCATGTGCCAGCGCCGAGTGGGCGCGCACCAGCGCTTCCAGATTGGCGGCACCGCCGCCCAGCGCCAGGCTGAGATTGGGGGTGCCGCCGGCCGGCAGACTCAGCGGCAGACCGGCATGCTGCAGGCGGGCGGAAAAGCGGTTGGGGGTGATCTGCTCCAGCAGCTGCACCGCCGGCAGGTTCAGCGAGCGCTTCAAGGCCTGACTGGCGGCCACCGGCCCGGTGAAGCGGCGATCGAAGTTCTGCGGGTTGTAGCCCTGGAAATTCAGCGGCACGTCCAGCAGCAGGCTCTCGGAATGGATCAGGCCCTCGTCCAGTGCCAGCCCGTAGATGAAGGGCTTCAGGGTGGAGCCGGGGCTGCGTTGGGCCTGCACCAGATCGAGGTGACCGGCGCGCCTGGGATCGCCGAATTCGACCCCGCCGAGGTAGGCCAGCACCGCGCCATCGCGGTGATCCATGACCAGCACGGCCGTCGAGACGCGCCGGTCCAGTCGCCCGAAATATTCAGCAACCCGGGCTTCCAGGCCCATCTGCAATTCGATGTCGATGGTGGTGTGGATCACCGCCTCGCGCGGATTCCTGCTGCGCAGGCGCTGGGCCAGATGCGGAGCCCACATCGGCACCGCCAGCCGTCGTGCTTCGACTGGTTCGCGCATGGCCGCGGCTGCGGCGGCTGGTGTGATCACGGCCAGATCGACCATGCGCTGCAGCACCTTGTCGCGGGCCTTGCGGGCCGCTTCCGGATGCCGGTCCGGCCGCAGGCGCGAGGGCGCCTGCGGCAGCGCCACCAGCAGCGCAGCCTCGGCCAGACTCAGGCTGCGCGCCGATTTGCCGAGGTAGGCGAAGCTGGCGGCTTCCACGCCCTGCACGGTGCCGCCGAAAGGCGCGTAGTTCAGGTACAGATCGAGAATCTCGCCCTTGCTCAGACGGCGCTCCATCTGCAGCGCGCGCAGCATCTGCTTCAGCTTGGCGCCCAGCGTGCGCTCCTGCGGCGAGAGGATGCGCGCCACCTGCATGGTCAGCGTCGATGCGCCACTGACCACCCGCCCCGAGCGCAGTGCCTGCCAGCCGGCGCGGGCGACCGCGGCCGGATTGACCCCGGGATGGCGGAAGAAATAGCGATCCTCGAAGGCAAACAGCGCCCGGAAATAGTCCGGCGCCACCTGATCGGCGGTGACCGCGAAACGCCACACGCTCCTGCGCGAGGCAAAGGCCCGCAGCGGCCTATCGTTGCGATCGACCACCACCGTCGACAGATCCTCCGCCAGCGTCGGCAGCGGCGGCGGGAAGCAGGCATCCAGCGCCCAGACGCCCAGCGCGGCGGCGACCAGTGCGAGCAGAGACCAGCGCAGGCGGGTCATGGCGGACAGTCCGCCTTTGGGCAAGCTGTGCGCGGCCCCTGAACCCTGGTCACTCCCGCGTAGGCGGGAGTCCAGAAGGGTGCCGCTGGATTCCCGCCTTCGCGGGAATGACGCGCTCCCCAGGGTCGCGCTCTGTGATCGCGGCCAGAAGCGGGACGCGCGCCTGCGCGGCCGCTGTTGATCTTCGCAAGGCGCAAAGCGGCGCCGCGGCGCGGCGCCCTCCACGGCAGCGGCTCG
>JALHRS010000102.1 GCA_022841325.1 Lysobacterales bacterium
CGGCGTTGCAGACCACCACGCCCTGCGGCAGCGCCGACATCAGCGCGGCCAGGCGCTGGGTTTCGTCGGCCAGTTGCGCCCGGGCCTCGGCGACGCGGGTGTCGACCTCGTGCCGCAGCGCGGCATGCCGCAGCGCCAACGCGTCGGCCGCAGCGGCCAGGTCGCGCAGTTCGGGCGCGCTGCCCGGCGGCAGCGTCACGCGGTGGCCGGCGTGGGCGGTGCCGATGATGGTCAGCTCTTCGCACAGACGCGCCGCCGCCCGCGGCCAGGCCTGCACAAAAGGCCGCAACACCGCCCACAACAGGCCCGGCAGCAGCAGCACGAAGAGCATCACGACACCGGCAACCGGCCCCAGCTGGGCCCTGAGTCGGCTGCGCTCGGCCGGCTCCAGCGCCAGCCCGGTGGCGGCCGCCAGGGCCCCGGCCCAGACCAGCACCAGCAGGCTCAGGCCCAGCACCCCGAGCAGCAGCCATGGCCGGCGGCGCGCGGACTCAGCCATCGCGGGCCAACAACTGCCGCGCCACTTCGGCCAACAGATCCTGCAGCGCAAAGGGCTTGGTGATGTAGGCGTCGGCACCCAGCGCCAGGCCCTTGTGCACCTCGACCTCGCGGCCCTTGGCGCTGAGCATCACCACGCGCAGATTCTTCCAGCGGGCATCGCCGCGGATGCGCTGGCAGACCTCGAAGCCGCTGACGCGCGGCAGCATCACGTCCAGCAGCAGCAGGTCGGGCAACTCGGCCTCGATGGCGTCCAGCGCCTCCTGGCCGTCGCGCGCCACGCGCACACGGTAGCCTTCTTCCTGCAGCACGAACTCCAGCGACAGCACGATGTTGGGCTCGTCGTCGGCGATCAGGATCGATGCGCTCAAGGTGAATCCTCGGGGTCGGGTGCGGGGTTGCGCGCCGCGCCGCCATCATGCGCCAGCGGCAGCGTGAACGAAAACACCGCACCCTGCCCCAGCTCGCTGGCGACCCACAGCCGGCCGCCCAGCCGCTGCACGATCTGGCGGCTGATCGGCAGGCCCAGGCCGGTGCCTTGCGGTTTGTCGGTCAGCGTGTCGCCGACCTGGCGGAACTTCTCGAAGATCGACTCGTGGTGCTCGGCCGCGATGCCGATGCCGTTGTCGACCACGTCGATGCGCAGCGCCTGGTCGTCGACGCTGAGTGCCAGCCGCACCCGCCCGCTGCCGGGCGGGCAGAACTTGGCGGCGTTGGACAACAGGTTCAGCAGCACCTGCAGCAAGCGGTCGCGGTCGGAGCGCAGTGCCGGCACCTGGTCGGGCAGTTCGAGCTCGAGGCGCACCCCATGGTCACGCAGCAGCGGGGCGGTGCTGGCGGCGGCGTCTTCGACCAGCTGCCGCAGATCGACTTCGACCGCATGCCATTCGGCGGCACCGCTCTCCAGCTTGGCCAGGTCGAGCACCTGGTTGATCATGCGCGTCAGGCGCTCGCTTTCCTTGACGATCACGGCGACGAACTGCGAGCGCCGTTCGTCGTCGAGCTGCGGGCGCGACTGCAGGATCTCGGCCATGGTGCGGATCGCCGTGAGCGGCGTGCGCAGTTCGTGGGTCACGGTGGTGATGAAGTCGTCCTTCAGGCGGTCGAGCTCCTGCAGCCGCGCGTTGGCGGCGCGCAGCTCGGCGCTGGCGGCCTCGAGCTCCTGCGACTTCTGCTCCAGCCGGTGGCTGTAGGCGATGACCTGCGAGGCTTCGTCCAGGATGTTCAGCACGTCGTCCATGCCCAGCGGTTCTTCCTTGACCACCGAGGCCACCATCACACGCGCCGACGCGGTGCCGATCGCGCCGGCCAGCAGCGTCTCGCAATGCCCCACCAGTTCGTGGTCGGGACGCAGCTGCTCCATGCCCGGCAGCGACCGCCGCCGCGCGTAGTCGTCGAGCGCGCTGCGGGTGCGCGCCGCGCCCATGAAGCGCGCCAGCAGCGCCGACAGGTCCTGCAGCGACGCACTGCCGCGCCACACGGTCCCGGGCCGGCCCTCGAGGCGGAAGATGTCGACGAAAAGCTCGGCCTGAGCACGCTCGCGCACCCCTTGTGTGCCCAGCAGCGACACGGCCACGTAGCCGCCCACATTGGCCAGCAGGCTCCAGAACATCGCGTGGCTGATGCTGTCCAGCCCGGTCAGCCCGAACAAGGCCTGCGGTCGCAGCAGCGCCAGCGACCACGGTCCCTGATCGACCCAGGCCATCGGCAGCCAGCCCGAGCGCGCGAACAAGGGCAGCAGCAGCGTGTAGGCCCAGACCCCGAAACCCGCCGACAAGCCGGTGAGCGCGCCGGCCCGGGTGCCGCGCTTCCAGTACATGCCGCCCAGCAGCGCGGGTGCGAACTGCGCCACCGCGGCAAACGACACCAGCCCGATGGCCACCAGTGCATAGGCCTCGCCGGCCACGTGGTAGTAGGCGTAGCCCAGCATCAGCAGCAGCACGATGGCGCCGCGGCGGATGGCCAGCAGCAGCCCGGTCATGTCCGCACGCCGGGCCAGCAGGCCGCCGCGCCAGCGCAGCAGCACCGGCATCACCAGGTCGTTGCAGATCATGGTCGACAGCGCGATCGACTCGACGATCACCATGCCGGTGGCCGCCGACAGCCCGCCGATGAAGACCAGCAGCGTCAGCGCCTCCTGCCCGTGCGCCATCGGCAGCGTCAGCACAAAGGTGTCGGCGTCGACCTGGCCGGGCGCAAACTGCAACAGCCCGGCCAGGGTGATCGGCAGCACGAAGATGTTGATCGCCAGCATGTACAGCGGAAACAGCCAGATCGACTGCGCGACATGGTTCTCGTCGACGTTCTCGACCACCCCGACCTGGAACTGCCGCGGCAGGAACAGCACGGCCAGGCCTGACAGCACGATCAGCGTGGCCCACGAGCCATAACCGCCGCTTTCAGTGTCCAGCGTCATCAGCCGGGCCAGATCGGGCCGCGCCGCGGCGCGGGCGAAGAGGTCACCGAAGCCGTCGTACACGCTGTAGGTGACGAACAGCCCCACGGCCACGAAAGCCAGCAGCTTGACGATGGACTCGAAGGCGATGGCAGCCACCATGCCTTCGTGGCGCTCGGTGGCGTCGAGGTGGCGGGTGCCGAACAAGACGGTGAAGGCGGCCAGCAACAGCGCGATGTAGAACGCGCTGTCGCGCCAGATCGCCACCGCCTGGCCCTTGGGCGGCATCACCACATCCGGGTACTGCAGCAGGATCTCGAAGCTGACCGACACCGCCTTGAGCTGCAGCGCGATGTAGGGCACGACACCGACCACCGCGATCAGCGTCACCAGGCCGCCCAGCAGCGCGCTCTTGCCGTAACGCGCGGCGATGAAGTCGGCGATCGAGGTGATGCGCTGCGTCTTGCTGATGCGGATCATCTTGCGCAGCAGCACCCAGCCCAGCGCCGCCACCAGCGTGGGCCCCAGGTAGATCGGCAGGAAACCCGGTCCGCTGGCAGCCGCGCGGCCCACGCTGCCATAAAAGGTCCACGAGGTGGCATACACCGCCATCGACAGCGCGTAGATGCTGGGGTGGTCGATGATCGAGCGGCCGGCGTCGGCGCGCTTGTCGCCCAGGTAGGCGATGCCGAACAGCAGCCCCAGGTAGGCGAAGGAGATCAGCACGATCACACCGGCGAGCAACATGGCGCTCTCCGGGGTGCCGCGTCAGAGCGATTGCTCGGGGTTGCGGGGTTCGGCCTCGGGGCTGCCGCGGCGCGTGGCCCAGGCCATCAAAGCGATCAGCAAGGCCCAGGCCCCGAACAGGTAGACATACACCAGCGGCACGCCGGCCAACAGCAGCGGGCGGTTGAACAGCGCCAGCAGCGGGTAGCTCAACAGCAGGCAGCCCAGCGCGCACAGCGCCACCAGACGCTGCGACTGCTCAGCGCGCAAGCCCATGACGCAGGCACGCCTGGCGCGTGAGGAGGGATGCACACATCGAGCGCTGCGCCGGAGCCTGGCGCTCAGGGCGCGGTTCGCGGCGCGGCCTCGGCCGCTATCAAGCCGGTTTCGCGCTCGAGCTGCGCTGCCACCTTGGGTTCGAACCCCTTCAGGTGGCGGATGATCTTCAAGGCCTTGTCGGGTGCGTGGCGGTCCATGTGCACGCGCGCCAGCTGGTACCAGCCGTAAGGGCTCATCGGCTGCAGCTTGGTGTTGCGCTCGAGCGCCTGCACGGCTTCGTCGGGGCGGCCCAGGCGGATCAGCGTCAAGCCCAGGCCGTACCAGGCGCGATCGAGCTGGTCGTTCATCTCGACGGCGCGGCGGAACGCCGGTTCGGCCTCGTCCACCCGGTCCGCGGCCTCGAGCAGAAAGCCCAGGTTGAACCAGTGCGAAGCCTCGAGCGTGGGGTGCGCGGCGACCAGGGCTCGAGCGTCGTCGATCGCCTGCTGCTGGCGCCCGGCCTGGGCGTGCAGGTGCGATCGACTGGACAAGGCGTAGGCGTCGGTCGGCCAGCGCTGCAGCATGCGGTCGATCACCGCCAGCGCGGCCTCGGTGCGGCCGATCAGCAGCCAGCCCATGACCCAGGCCTTGTGTGCACGCCAGATCAATCCTTTGGAGCTTACTGACATGCCTGGACTCCGATCTCGAGACACAGCTGCACCTTGTAGATCGTGGCGAACAACCACGAAAACATCAGCAGCAGAAAGGCCACCACCGGCACATGGCGGTCGAGCACGACCCGCGGTGCCAGCCAGCGCGCGCCGCGCAGCACCGGCCGCGTCACGATGCCCAGCAATTGATAAAAGATGTTGGCATCCCGCTTGGCCCCAGCCAGCAAGCCCAACAGCCATTGCCCCAGCAGCGCCATCAGCGCAACCTCGGCCAGCAACTTGATCGACGACACCAGCAACAGCATCCGTGAGTACCCGGGAATGGCAAGGCCGCAGGTTGAAAAGGCGGGCTGACAAGTCTCTGACAGTTCGGCTCCGTTTCAGGGCAAGCCCGGGTCAGGACTAACCCTGGTTGCCGAGCCTGCGCTCGCGGGCGCGGGGGCGCGCGTGCGGGTAGCGCCGAGTCACTGCCCGGCCTGGACCTGGCCGGCCGGATCGTCGCTCACGCTGCTGCGCAGCACACGCCCTGCACTGTCGAAGAACACGCTGAACAGCTGCGAGCGGTTGGCGTCGGGGCGGAAGCGCCAGCTCAGCTCGGACTCGCCCTTCAGCGGCCAGGGCTGCAGCCGCGCCGGTTTGCCCAGCAGCTCACGCACTTGCATTTCGGTCTGGCCGGGCTGCACGCGGGCAAAGTTGTCGGCATGCAGCAGCTGGCGCAGCGCGCTCATCTTGCCGTCGGCACCGATGCTGATGCGGTAGTTGGTCCAGCCCTGGGGCTGGCGCGGGTAGTCGAGCACCCGGCTGCCGTCGGGCTGCACCGTCACGGTCTCGGGCTCGCCGAATTCCTGGCGCACGTGGGCTTCGGTCGACACGCCTTCTTCGAGCTTGGCCACCCGGGCCGGATCGCAGCCGGACAGCGCCAGCAACAGACCACTCGTCACCCCGATCAGGACCAGCAAGTTCCGCATCAGGTGCCCCCCCGCTAAAATGCGCGCTGGTGATTCTGCCTTGCGCCCTGCCCCACCGCCGCCATGCCGCTCTTCTGGAAGCCTTACACCTCCGACGTCACCCAGTTCATCGACGAGCTGAAGAAGAAAAAGCCTTCGCTCGAAAGCGAGCAGCTCGCCGGCCGCGCGCTGCTGTGGGACAAGGACATCGACCGCCGCGCCCAAACCGAGGCGCGCGCCTCCCAGGTGCCGCAGCAGCCCTACGTCTACCAGACCAAACGGTAGACCGGTGAGCGTTGCCGACGCGCTGCCGGAAGCCAACGCCGCAACCGACAGCTCGCCTGCCGTGGTGGACCAGGTCGCCGTCGCCCGCCTGTACGGCGAGCCGCTGTTCCGCATGCCCTTGGACCTGTACATCCCGCCGGATGCACTCGAGGTCTTTCTCGAAGCCTTCGAAGGCCCGCTGGACCTGCTGCTGTACCTGATCCGGCGGCAGAACTTCAACATCCTCGACATCCCGCTGGCCAGCGTGACGCGCCAGTACCTCGATTACGTCGAGCAGATCCGCAAGCACAACCTCGAGCTGGCCAGCGAATACCTGCTGATGGCGGCCATGCTGATCGAGATCAAGTCGCGCATGCTCTTGCCGCCGCGCAAGAGCGACGACGGCAGCGAGCCCGAAGACCCGCGAGCCGACCTGGTGCGCCGGCTGGTCGAGTACGAACAGATCAAGCTCGCCGCGGCGCGGCTGGATGCACTGCCGCTGCTCGGCCGCGATTTCCTGCGGGCGCAGGTCACCATCGAGCAAAGCCTCGAGCAGCGGCTGCCCGACGTCAGCCCGGCCGACCTGCGCCAGGCCTGGGCCGAGATCCTGCAGCGCGCCCGGCTCAACCAGCACCACCTGATCAGCCGCGAGCAGCTGTCGGTGCGCGAGCACATGAGCATCGTGCTGCGCCGCCTGCAGGGCCGGCGCTTCGTCGAGTTCCAGGACTTGTTCGACACCAGGCGCGGCATGCCGGTGCTGGTGGTGACCTTCCTCGCGATGCTCGAGCTGTCGCGCGAGAGCCTGATCGAAGTGACGCAAGCCGAGGCCTTTGCGCCCATCTACGTTCGGCTGGCCTACACCGCCTCGTGATCGCGAGTGGCGTCGGCGCCGCTAGCATGCGGCGATGGAACATGGACCCGCCTGGATTCACTCGAGCCTGATCTACCTGGGCGCAGCCGTGCTGGCGGTACCGCTGGCGCGGGCGCTGGGCCTGGGCTCGATCATCGGCTACCTGGCCGCGGGCATCGCCATCGGGCCCTGGGGCCTCAAACTGGTCACCGACCCGCAGGCCATGCTGCACTTTGCCGAGTTCGGCGTGGTGCTGATGTTGTTCCTGGTCGGTCTGGAACTCGAGCCACGCCGGCTGTGGGCGTTGCGGCGGCCGATCTTCGGCTGGGGCAGCGTGCAACTGCTCGGCTCGGCGCTGCTGATCGGCGCGGTCGGCATGGTCGCGGGCCTGGACTGGCGGCTGGCCCTGGTGGCCGGGCTGACGCTGGCGCTGTCGTCCACCGCGATCGGTCTGTCGGTGCTGGCCGAGCGCAACCTGATGGCCACCCCTGCCGGGCAGAGTGTGCTCAGCGTGGCGCTGCTGCAGGACATCGCGGCCATCCCGATCCTGGCCGTGGTGCCCTTGCTGGCCTTGCGCGGGGCAAGCCCAGGCGACGGCGGCCAGGGCTGGATCGAGGCCGGCAAGGCCTTTGGCGTGATCCTGGCCATCGTCTTCGGTGGCCGGCTGCTGCTGCGCCCGGCGCTGCGCTGGATCGCGCGCAGCGACACGCCCGAGATCTTCACCGCCGCAGCGCTGCTGCTGGTGGTGGCCACCGCGGCGCTGATGCACAGCGTGGGCTTGTCGATGGCGCTGGGCGCCTTTCTGGCCGGCGTGCTGCTGGCCGAGAGCGAATACCGACACGAACTCGAGACCGACATCGAGCCCTTCAAGGGCCTGCTGCTGGGCCTGTTCTTCATTGCCGTGGGCATGAGCATCGACTTTGCGGTGGTGCTGCAAAGCCCGGGCCTGGTGGCGGCCATGGTGGCGGTGTTCCTGCTGCTCAAGGCCCTGGTGCTGTGGGCCATGGCGCGTGCGATGCCGGTGCCGGCAGCCGAGCGGCCGGTGTTCGTGATCCTGCTGGCGCAGGGCGGCGAGTTCGGTTTCGTCGTGCTGCAAAGTGCGCTCGGCGCCGGCGTGATCGACGCGCGCAGCTCGTCGCTGCTGCTGGCGGCGGTGGCGCTGTCGATGCTGGTGACGCCTTTGCTGCTGGTGGCCAGCGACCGCTGGGTCGCGCGCCAGGCGCGGCATGCACCTGCCACCCGCATGGCCGAGCTGAGCCAGCCGCAACAGGCGCCGGTGATCATTGCCGGCTTCGGGCGCTACGGGCAGATCGTCGGCCGGCTGCTCAGCGCCAACGGCAAGAGCGCCACCGTGCTCGAGCACTCGGTCGACCAGGTCGAGACCGTGCGCCGTTTCGGCTGGCCGGCGCATTACGGCGATGCCACCCGGCTCGACCTGTTGCGCACCGCCGGTGCCGACAAGGCCTGCGCCTTCGTGCTGGCGATCGACGACATCGAGCAGAGCGTGCAGTGCGCACGACTGGTGCGCCAGCATTTCCCGCAACTGCCAGTGGTGGCGCGGGCGCGCAACGTGACCCACTACCTGCGGCTGCGCGAACTGGGCGTGACGCTGATCGAGCGCGAGACGCTGGACTCGGCGCTGATGAGTGCACGCAGCGTGCTCGAGCTGATGGGCGTCGACCCGGCAGTGGCCGAGGCCTCGGCCCGCCGCTTTCGCGCCCACAGCATCGAGTTGTTGCACCAGATGGCGCCCCATGCCGGTGACGAAGGCCGCTTGATCGCGGTGGCCCGGCAGGGCCGGCAGCAGCTGGAGGAGACCTGGGCCCGCGAGCGTGCCGAACGTTCAGCGGCTGGGGCTTCGAGCCCCCCGCGCGAGCCCTGAGTGCGTCAACGGAACCCGTCCCACAACAGCTTGCAGCCGGTCAGCAGCAAGCCCAGGCTGAAGAGCCGGTAGAACAAGGCCTGCGGCACACGCCGCACGAACCGCACCCCCAGCCACACGCCCAGCGGGGTGATCGGCAGCAGCACGGCCGAGGTCAGCATGTTGCGGCTGTCGATCAACCCCAGCCAGGCATAGGGCAGCCACTTGCCCAGGTTGATGACGGCGAAGAAGACCGACAGCGTGGCCGCAAACACCAGCGGCTTGAGCTTGAGCGGCAGCACGTAGAACGACAGCGGCGGCCCGCCGGCATGGGCCACGAAACTGGTGAAGCCCGACACCGTGCCCAGCAGCAGCCCCAGCCAGCGCGGCGGTGGCGGCGCGTCGGCCCGCGGCGGGAACAGCGTGCGCACCGCCAGGAAGATCAGCGTGATCGCGCCCACCACCCCGGCCACGACCTTGGTCGGCAGCAGGCCGAAGCTCAGCGTGCCGATCACGATGCCCACCAGGCCGGCCGGCACCAGCAGCCGCACCAGCGCCCGGTCGCGGTCGCGCAGCAACGAGGCCAGGCCCAGCACATCAGCCACCAGCAGCACCGGCAGCAGGATGGCCGCAGCCTGCGGCACCGGCACGCTCAAGGCCATCAGCGGCACCGCCAGCGAGCCGAAGCCGGCACCGAAGCCGCTCTTGGACAGTCCCATCAGCAGCACCGCCGGCACCGCCACGGCGTAGAACCAGGGGTCGGTGATCACGGCTGCCTGCCCTGTGCACAAGCCCTCGTGCAGCGCCTCACAACAGCTGGCAGGCTTCGTCGAAGCTCAGGCGCGGACTGCGCGGCAACACCTTGGCCGGGTCACCCCGACCCAGCGTGCAGACAAAATTGGTGCGCACCGCCGTGCCGGCCCAGAAAGCGGCGTCGATCCTGGCGGCGTCGAAACCGCTCATCGGCCCGCAGTCCAGCCCCAGCGCACGGGCGGCCAGGATCAGGTAGCCGCCCTGCAGGCTCGAGTTGCGCATGGCCGTGGTCTCGATCAGCGCGGGCTTGCCTTCGAACCAGGCCCGCGCATCGACATGGGGAAACAACTGCTGCAGCCGGTGGTGGAACTCGAGGTCCATGCCGACGATCACGGTCACCGGCGCCTGCTGCACCTTGCCCACGTTGCCCGGGCTCATGCAGGCCAGGAGTCGGGTCTTGGCTTCGGCGCTGCGCACGAAGGCCAGGCGGGCCGGGCCGCTGTTGGCCGCGGTGGGCCCCCACTTGAGCAGATCGAAGAGGTCACGCAGCGTCTGGTCGGGAACGGGTTCGTCGAGGTAGCCGTTCTGGGTGCGCGCCGAGGTGAAGAGCTGTTCGGTGGTGATCTGCATGGGGCTGCCTGTTGACCGGTGAAGCAAGGACCCATTCTCGGCGGTTCCCGCCACGGCAGCGTCAGTCGCGCGGGATCGGCTGCTCCGCCCACAAGGCGTCGAGATCCTTGAAGCCCCATTTGCCGGGCGACTCGCGACCGACGATGCCGTCGCTGCCTTGGGCCAGGTCCAGCCGCTGCACCGGCACCGGCAGGTCGCTCTTGGTCGAGAAGAAGACCTTGACGACGGGCTTGGTCAAGGTGGTCGGGTTCTGTTCGGCCACCACGGCCAGGCGGCCCGACTGCAACCGCACCAGGGTGCCGACCGGGTAGATGCCCACGCACTTGACGAAGAGCCTGAACAGCGCAGGGTCGAACTGCCCCTTCCAGGACGCCATGCGCGCAATCGACTCGGCGGGACACCAGGCCTGCCGGTAGACCCGGTTGGAACTGACCGCGTCGTAGACGTCGCAGATCGCGACCATGCGCGACAGCAGCGAGATAGCGTCACCCGACAGGCCGTGCGGGTAGCCGCTGCCGTCGATGCGTTCGTGGTGGTGCAGGCAGGCGTCGAGCACTTCCGGCCCGACCCCGTGGCCCTCGAGCAGCAGGGTGTGGCCGCGGGCCGGATGCGCGCGGATGATGTCGAACTCCTCTGGCGTCAACTTGCCCGGCTTCTTCAGCACTTCGGGCGGCATCACCGCCTTGCCCAGGTCATGCAGCAGGCCGGCCAGGCCCGCGGTCCGGCACTGCTGCTCGTCCAGGCCGGCCTCCCGGCTCAGTGCCACCATCAGCACGCAGACCGCCATCGAATGCATGTAGGAGTATTCGTCCTGCCTGCGCAACCGGGCCAGGCTGACCAGCGCATCGCGGTTGCGCTGCACCGACGAGCTGATCTCCTGGACCAGGCCCTGACAACCCTCGGCGCTGATCGCATGCCCCAGCCGGGCTTCGCGGAACAAGGCCTGCATGGCCTGGTTGCCGCGATTGCAGATGAGGCCTGCGGTGCGCAGTTCGTCGCGGATCGAGTGGCATCGAGGGGCAGGTGGGGCCCCGGGCAGGGACACGGCCGTGACAGCTGGGCTGACCGGCCGCTGCGGCGGCAGCGGCTGAGCCGCGCTGCTGTCCGCGCTGGCCGTGCCGAGGCCCTTGTCGGGATCGATCCAGACCTCGAGCACCGGGCTCTGACGCAGCCTGGCCAGGTCGGCCGGATCGGCGATGAGGAAGCTCGTTCTCCAGAACGGGTGATCGAGCCACGCCCCTTCGAGCGCTTGCACGTACATGCCCACGCGAAGCTGGTCGACACTGATCTTCTCGAGCATGAGGGGTGGCAGCCTTCCGGCCGGTGTCGCAACGGTTGCCGGTGATCCCGTGGATATCGGCCGTCAGGCCCGGTGTTTGAGCGCCCAGGCAGTTTCCGGCGCACGACGACATCCGCCCGCGGCAAGGCATGGCCGGTGACAACAAGGCGCCGAGTGGACAATCCCGCCATGTTCCAGCCCTCCCAGCATGACGTGCGGCGCTTCTTCTGCACCGTGTACAGCCGCCAGCGTGCCGGTGAACCCCTGGTGCCGATGGACGCCCTGGCGGCCAGCTGGATCGAGCAACACCCCGAGTACCACGCCGAACTGGCCGACGAGACCGCCGCACTGGAGGCCGTCTACAGCGTGGAAGGCGGGCGCAGCAACCCCTTCCTGCACCTGTCGATGCACTTGTCGATCGAGGAACAGTGCAGCATCGACCAGCCGCAAGGCATCCGCCAGGCGGTGTCGCTGCTGGCGGCCCGTTGCGGCTCGCTGCACGACGCCCACCACGAGGTGATGGAATGCCTGGGCGAAATGATCTGGACCAGCCAGCGCAGCGGGCTGCCGCCCGACGGCCTGGCCTACCTGGACGCGGTGCGCCGACGGGCCACGCGTTGAGAACTGGCCGTCGGGCGTGAAATCGCCCTCCGGCCTTGCCTGCGCGGGCTCAGACCGCCGCTTCGGTCCACAAGGCGTCGAGGTTCTTGAAGCCCCACTTGTCGGCGGACTCGCGGCCGACGATGCGGTCGCTGCCGCCCGCCAGGTCCAGGCGCTGAACGGTGACCGGCATGTTGCTCTTGGTCGAGAAGAAGATCTTGACCTGCGGTGCGGTCAGCGTCGCCGCGTTCTGTTCGGTCACCACGGCCAGGCGGCCCGATTCGAGCCGGACCACCGAACCCACCGGGTAGATGCCCAGGCTCTTGACAAAAAAGCGGAACAGCTCGGGGTCGAAATGGCCCTTCCACGAGGCCATGCGCGCGATCGACTCGGCCGGGTCCCAACCCTTCTTGTAGGGGCGATTGGAGGTGATGGCGTCGTAGACGTCACAGATGGCACTCATGCGGGCGATGCGCGTAATGGTGTCGCCGGCCAGGCGATGCGGATAGCCGGTGCCGTCGATCCGCTCGTGGTGGTGCAGGCAGACGTCGAGCACGTCGGCACTGGCGCCATGGCCCTCGAGCAACATGGCGTGGCCACGTTCAGGATGCGTGCGCATGACCGTGAACTCCTCTTCGGTCAGCTTGCCCGGCTTGTTGAGCACGTCCAGCGGCATCACCGCCTTGCCCAGGTCGTGCAACAGCCCGGCCAGGCCGGCGGCGCGGCACTGCGTCTCGTCCAGGCCGGACTCCCGGCCCAGGGCCACCATCAGCGCGCACACCGCCACCGAGTGCATGTAGGTGTACTCGTCCTGCGTCTTGAGTCGCGCCAGGCTGACCATCGCGCCCGGGTTGCGCAGCACCGATGAGCTGATCTCCTCGACCAGCGGCAGGCAGCCCTCGGCGTCGACCGCGTTGCCCAGGCGGGCCTCGCGGAACATCGACAGCACGGCCTGCTTGCCACGGTTGCAGATGGCCGCGGCCTGGTGGAGTTCGTCACGCATCGACTGGGGCGGCACCGCCCGGGGTGGGGCTGGTACCGGGGCGCTTGCCGATGCCCGGTCAGCAGCGGGCGCGAGCGCGCGAGCGG
>JALHRS010000103.1 GCA_022841325.1 Lysobacterales bacterium
GATCGGCCCAGTCGGTCGACCGACCAGGCGGCAACCACGTCGAAGTCCTTGCGGGCGACTCCGTTCAGCAGCGCGTCGAGCATGGGCCGTTCCTTGCGACCCTTGGTTCCGCTCACGCCCGAATCGACGAACTCGTGCACCACCTGCCAGCCCATGCGCTCGGCCACCTCTCGCAGCTCCAGCAACTGGGTGTCGGTGGACTGCCCTGTTGTGCTGACTCGGGCGTACAGGGCAACGCGGGGTGGGTGGGACGTCTTGCGTGTGGATTTCATGTCGACGTGCTCGGTAGGGTGACCAAGCATGCGTCAGCGGCATACCGAAAACAAGTGGTATTCGTATGCAGCGCGAGCCGTGCTCTTCTTCCTATGTAGGAACCCGTCATTCTGCTGGCAGGGTTTCGGTATGCCTCCGGCGCGTGCGACCAGGCGTCGAAGGCCGACTCGGGCAAAGAGAAATCGTGGCGATTCGCAAACGGAATCCGGGAGGGGGACAAGGGGTGGGGGTACACCTTTCGTGAAGTCCGCGCCGGAGGGCGCCTTCAGTCGGCACTACTTCTCGCGTTAGCAGGGATGTCCGGCAAGTCGCTCGATCGCATCGCGGACTTATGGGCCTTGGCCACATAACCCTGGCTGCATCAGGTCGGCCGGGATCAATCCGCGTACCCCGCCATGCGCATGCGCTGCGCTTCGCGCTCGACAAGTTCTCGCTGCTGAGCGTCGATGACGTCGCGGACCCAGGGCTGATCCTTGGGCCATCTCGCCGGTATCGGGGACTTTGGCACCGGACCCAGTGCGAGGGCTCGTGCCGCCAGGTTGATCGCCTCGCCCTCGACGCAGCGCAACACCAGCATGCGCAACTGACCCATCTGTCCGTGCTTGACGAAGGTGCCGTCCACGGCTGACGAGAGGCGGCCATGGATCCGCACATATTGTGTGTACAAGGATTGCAGACCCACAGAGTCCCTGGGCAGCACCCAACTGCGCCCGTCCTCATCCACCACCGGGCCGTTAGCCCGCATCACCGCGTGTGGGAGCATGACGTTGGCCAGCAACTCACCACGCTCGAAGGCCTCCGTTTCCAGGGCGGCCATCGTTTCAGGGCTGACGAAGGGTTTCACGACGGACTCCGGTTGCGAGAACGTTCATGATGCCACCGGCCTCGGTCAATCAGCGCGCCTGCTGACTGCATAGGTGGTCACGTTTGCGGACGGGAATGTTTGCGCCTTCCACGTCGAACTTCCCCGTGTGCTTCGTAGAGACTTGAATCCAGCGATGGGTTTCGAACAAGTCCTTGCTCTTCCACGGCGTTGGGGCTTGCGTGCGCGGCTCTTCGGTCAAAAGGGGTCCGAACCGAGATGTGACTTGGCTCAACCCCACACGCTTGTGCGGAACTGCCCCCAGGCATAGCATCCACCCTGTCATCAAGAGCACAGGCCGCCTGCCTGTCACCAACCTGCCGTCCTGCGGCAAGGTGGTTCCCGAAACGATCGGGGATGGGGCGCAGTCCACCGGGACATGGCGCAACAACAGCAGGCACGCGGCCCTCGCTTTCGAGGGCCGTTTTTGTTTCATCGCCGAGTTAAACGACAACTTGCAGGGCGATTCACAAGTGCTGCTAAAGCGTCGGTTGTGCCACCTTCCGTCCGGCGCGGCCGCGCGTGCGGTTTCGGACGGTCTGGAGCAAGCCTTTGAAGAAGCGCACTGCCGGCACCACCACGCCGGTCACGGCGGCCACCACGCCTGCCAACGCAGTGGCCGTCACGTCGATCGCCACACCAGCCACCCCATCCACCACCACGGCCAACAGCACCGGTCCCGTACCCGAACCCGGCAGTAGCCCGCAACCATTGCTCGCACCCCTGGGCCTGCACGGCCTGGCGCATCTGGACGCACCGGTGCTGGCCGCACTGGCCAGCGAGACCCCGCTCCTGCTCATCGGTGCCCACGGCAGCGCCAAGAGCGCATTGCTGCAGCGTCTGGCCGCAGCACTGCAACTCGAGCACCGGCACTACAACGCCAGCCTCATCGCCTTCGACGATCTGGTGGGCTTCCCCGTGCCAGACGGCGACGGGCTGCGCTACCTACGCACGCCCGCAACCCTGTGGGGCGCGCACAGCGTCTTCCTGGACGAGATCAGCCGCTGCCGGCCGGACGTGCAGAACAAGCTGTTCTCGATCATCCACGAACGGCGTGTGCAGGGCATACCCCTGCCGGACCTGCGCCACCGCTGGGCCGCGATGAACCCGCCCGCCGGTGTGGACGATGACGCTTCCGATACGGACGCCGAGCAGTACCTGGGATCGCAGCCGCTGGACCCCGCACTGGCCGACCGCTTCGGCTTTGTGCTCGTGCTGCCGGCGCTGGATGAACTGCCACCCGAGGCCCGCCGCGCCGTCATCCGCAGCGGCCTGCCCGGTGCCGACGGGACCCCGGCCTGCTCTGAACTGCCGGCTCTCGTCGCGCATTGCCGCCAGGGCCTGGCGGTGGTCGCCGCGCTGCAGGGCGACTGGATCACCGCCTACACCGCCGCCCTGGTGGTGCCACTGCGCCAGGCCGGTCTCGCCATCTCTGGCCGCCGTGCCGCCATGCTGGCCGCCAATATCGCCGCGGTGCACGCCGCAAAACGTTCACTGGGCAGCCCCGCCACGGTGGCCGATGCCGCGCGGATTGCGCTGGGTCACTCGCTGCCGCAGCGGGCCCTGGGTCGGCGCATCGAGGCGGGCCTGCTCAACACGCTGCACCGCCAGGCCGTCGAGGCGGCCGAACACGCCGAAGGCAACGCCGTCGTCGCCCGCATCCTCGACGAAGCCGACCCCGTGCGCCGGGTCGGGCTGGCCCTGCAGGCGCTGCACCAGGATGCCGATGCCGTCACCCGCCACACCATGTCGCTGCTGGTCAGCGACGCCCTGGCCAGCCAGGGCAAGCAGGCCCGCTGGGTGCTGGCGCAATCGCTGCTGCCGGAGCTGGCCGAACTCGACTGCGTCGACGCCCAGACCCTGGAACAGCTGGCCGAGCCCTTTGCGGCGCAGCTGCACTTCGAGAACCGACCGAACCTGCAGCACACCGTGCCGCGCAGCCGCATCGCCGGCTTCGACGCCGTGGTGCGGCTGCTGGGTGAGTTGGATGCGTCCGATCCCGCGCAGGTCGCGCTGGGCAACCTGGGTGCCGCTCTCTACGCCGTCGACGACCGCGAGAGTGACCCGTCGCTGCTGCGCAGGCAGCAGGCGCGCATGACGTCGCTGCTGGCGGGCGAACGCCATGCCGACTGAAGCCGGCCCGGCCGCGGTGCTGGCCAACATGAGTGCACCGCCGCGCTCGGTGGTCTTGCTGCCACGGCTGCGGCCGGCACCCGGATACGGTCCGGGTGGCACCGTTGGCCCGGCCGTCGGCCCCGGCGGCGGCCAGCGGGTGTCGCATGCGCTGTGCCTGGCACGCATCGAGCTGGCCGCGGCCGTCTGTGCCTGGCTGCAGATCGGCCGCGGCTCGGCGCGGCTGGGCCGTCCGCTCGGTCTGGCGCGTGCGCTGGTGCTGCTGGCCAGGACGGCTGCCGCCGGATGCCCCGCAGGACCGGCTCCGCGACAAGAGGTCGCCCGGGTCGCCAACCTGACCGAGGCCGCGTTGCTGGACGAGCTGACCCGGCAGCTGCTGGCTCTGCCCTGGCCGGACTGGGTGCCGCCGGTGGCGATGGCGCAGCCGCTGGGTCAGGATCCTGCGCTGGGTCTGTCCCGCAAGCCGCCGGTGCCCACCGGTGTGGACTGCCCGCTGCTGGCGGCGCGGCTGGTCAGTGCCATCCGCGGCCCAGTGTTCCTGCGCCGGGCATCGCCGTCGCTGACCCACCTGCTGGATCTGCAGGGCGGTGACGTGCCGTCGCTCACCTGGGAGCTGTGGCTGCCGCTGCGGCCGGGAGCATCGTCTTGACCACGAGCTGCATGAACACCCCGGCGCTGGCCGACCGCGTGCGCCAGTGCGCGCCGCTGCGGCACCCGGCCTTCGGCTCCCTATTGCAGCTGCTGTCGGTCGAAGCCAGCGAGGCTGTGCAAACGGCCGCGGTCACGGTCGGCACCCGGTCTCGTTTGTTGATCAACCCGGCCTTCGTCGCGGCCCGCTGCCGCACCGACGAGCACCTGACCATGCTGGTGATGCACGAGCTCTACCACGTCCTGCTGGGCCACACCCGCAGCGTGCGGCGGCCGACGCTGGCTGCCAACTGGGCCTTCGATTGCATCGTCAATGCACAGCTGTGCCGGCTGCACCCCGGCGTGGCCTTCACCTCGTTCTTCAGCGCCGGGGCAGCCGCCGAGGGGCCGTGGAGCCTTATCGCGCCGGCACCGGGGTGGCCCACTGAGCCGCGTTATGCCGCGGGCGCCCTGGGCCAGCTGCACCGGCAGCTCTACGACGACGACGGCGCGACCACCGCCGAGCTGTTCGCGCTGCTCGAAGGCCAGGCGCTGGCGCTGGATCCGGATCAGGCCGGCCGGCTGCTGGGCCAGCATGGGGACGATGCCAGCGAAGGTGCGGAACAGGATCCGCTGCATCAGGATCCGGACCTGCTGGCCGAGGTCGGCCGCCTGGTTGCCCGCTGGCCGATGATCGAGCGTCGCGGCGGAGTAGACGACGGCGAGCAGGCGACGTGGAACCGCAGCCCCAGGCAGCGGCACCAGGCCGCCCGGCGGGCGGTGGCCGCCTTGCTGCGACAGGCGGCCCGGGGCGCCAGCGGTGGAGCCTGGCGGCAGCAGTGGGCGCCGGTAGAGGTCTTGTCGGCCTGGCCGCAACCGCAGGACCGGCGCGGTCAGCTGCTGAGCCTGCTGGGCCACCGGCCGCTGTTGTGGCAGGGCACGGGCCTGCACACCGCTGCCGGCTCGACCGGTCAGGTGGCGGTGTACCTGGACGTGTCGGGCTCGATGGCGGCGTGGTTGCCGCTGCTGCTGGACGCGCTGGACGAGGCCGGTGCGCTGGTGCGCTGGCCGCTGTATGGCTTCTCGACCGTGGTGTACCCGGTGTCGCGACGCGAGCTGGCCCAGGGGCGCTTCCGGTCCAGCGGCGGCACGGCCATCGCCTGCGTGGCGCAGCACCTGCTGGACGAGCGCATCGAGCGCGCGGTGCTGATCACCGACGGTGCGGTGCAGCAGGTGCCGCAGGCGCTGGTCACCCGGCTGCGGCGGGCGCGGCCGCGAGTGCGAGTGGGGCTGCTCGACGGCTGCGACGGCAGCTTCGGGCAGCCGCTGGGCTGGGCGGTGACGCCCTTGCCGCGGCTGGACCCGCCACTGCCGCCAAGCCCGCGAGCCGCTGCTCGATGAAGCAACTGTTCGATGAACCGCAACGACAGGAGATGACCATGGACCGCAAGCCTTCGATCGAGATGCAACCTCGACAGACCGTGGCCGAATGGGTGCTGCCCGGCCACCCGGACAAGCTGTGCGACGCGCTGGCTGATCGCATCGTTGGCGAGGTGCTGCGCGCCGACCCGCAGGCGCAGTGCGGCATCGAAGTGGCCTGTGCATTCGACCATGTCTTCGTGACGGGGCTGGTGGGGCTGGATCCGGGTGTGTTGCCCGGCATCGAGAACGAACTCGACGGCTGGATCCGCGACACCTACCGCTCAGCCGGCTACGGCGGGCGTTGGGATCCGTTGCCGCAGGCCTTGCAGATCGACCGCCGGGCCTTGCGCATCGAGCGCCGTGGTGCGGACTGGCAGGAACTGCGGCACTTGTCGGACGACCAGTGCATCTGCGTGGGCTATGCGCAGGACACGCCGCGCACCGGCTTCCTGCCGGGGGCGCTGTGGACGGCCAGGTGCATCGCGCAGGCACTGCACCGGCGCCAGCGGGCCGATGCGCAAGGGCCGATCGGGCCCGACGGCAAAGTGATCGTGCGCGGGCTCGAGCGCGAGGACGGTGTCTTCGAGGCGCAGTCGGTGTCGGTGTCGCTGCACCATGCCGAGACGGTCGACTGGCTGGATCTGCACCGCCATGCGCGGCAGGCGGTGCAGGAGGCACTGGGCAAGGATCAGGTGCCGGAGATCAGCGTCAACGCGGCCGGGATGTTCCTGTGCGGCGGGCCGATGGGCGACAACGGCACCACCGGCAAGAAGCTGGTGATGGACGCCTACGGGCCGGGCGTGCCGATCGGCGGCGGCGCCTGGAGCGGCAAGGATCTGCACAAGCCCGACCGCGTGGGCGGGATGCTGGCCCGGCAACTGGCGTTGCAGTGCGTGAAGGCGGGGATCGGACGACGCGTCACGGTGAGCCTCGAGTACCGGCCGAATTCGACGGCACCGGAGTTGGTGCAGGTGCAGGCCGACGGGCGGCCAGTGGCCTTGCCGCCGGGGCTGCGGGTGATGGGCACTCGCGAGGTGGCGCAGGCGCTGCTGGCGCAGATGCGCGAGCAGGACTTCGCGCCGCTGCGATCGGGGCAGTTGGCGCGGTGGGGGCACTTCGGGAGCGAGGGGGCATGGGCGGGAGCATCTGCGATCCTGGCGCCGTGCGGTTTTCCCACGCGGGCTTGGACTGCTGATGAGCAACCGCCTCCGCATTTTGCGAAGGTTGACGGCAGTCAAGTGTCGGCAGGTTGACTATCAGAGACTGCGTTTCGTGGAGGGATGCCTCATTTTCCAGCCAGTACCGAATTCACGTACGTACTCAAGCTCCGCCTCTGGCAGGTCAACGTGGCCATTGGCTAAGACTGCTCGATTTCGAGCCCCTTAACAGAGTCGGGCACAGATGCCTTTGAACTCATTTGGACGCTCAAAGATGCTCCATCAAAAGCCACGTCAGCTATATCCAACCAAGGCAGCCGCACAGGCGCTGCACGAGGCGAACGCAATTGGCAGTTGGTCCTCTTTCGCTGAGGCCGTTGCAGTCTGCAGCTCGCCAGCAGACCTCTCGTACGTTGTGCTTGAATTCCGGCCCAAGTCGCGCCGTCGAGAACTCGCCGACCGGCCCCGTTGGCAGAGGGAACATCAAATCGCATGGCGCGCACTGTGTGATTTTGCCAAGGTGATGCCATACATGGCCGTGGTCCCGCGCCTCGGCGTGGCGTCAGATCAGCAAGGCCACTTCCCCTGGCTAGAGGACGAGACGTCAACCGAAGCGAAAAGCCGCGATACAAACTCGTCGACCGGTACGGCACCGGACAATTCCGAGGTCCCGCAAGTGAAGATGCCGCCCGAATTCGAGAAGGCATTGGAAGATGCCTTCGCGGCGCAGGCGAGCCTCGACGAGAGTTACAAGGTGGCCGCGGACGAGATCTCGGTGAGCTATATCCCGCGCAACTGGACACTCTTTGCCCGCCTAGAACCCGAGCATGAGTCTTTTGTCGACGGCGCGCTCGAAGGCGGCCAGGCCCATTGGCATTGGCCGTTCGCGAGGCTTGAGGAAGACCTGGCGGCGTTGGATGCGGCTCTGCCTGAGTCGGCGTCGAGCTTGGCAGGGTCTGAGCCCGTGAGGCTGCGAGCCGATGCCAGGACTCTAACAAGATTGCGGCGTCATTGGCTGGTGCTCAGCGAGCGCTTCGCGAGGTCTCTGCTGCCGGTGGTAGAAAGCAATCCGAGCTGCATTGAGGCAAGAAGGACGTTCGCTGAGGGCGATGTTGAACTGGCTCCGGCTTTGACGAAGCTGGTGTCACTTGCCAATCGCATGGCCTTCGAAATCCTGTTCGGTCCCGAACCGTCTGCGCTGTTCCTCGAGGCGCGGGAGACGCTTGCGCGCGGCCTATTCCGTGACTCGGCTCGTGGGATACCCGACCGAATCAACGCAGCGCTGACGACTCTGTCGTGCTTTATGCCAATCCCGTCTCCGTTGATTGAAGAGATGATTGGGCAGGTCGTCGACGTCGCGCGCGACATGGAGGTTAAGCTCGAAGAAACACAGTTGGATGCTCTACTGGTGTCATCGCTGTTCACGGATCGCTGGGCATGTGACGACCTAGCCCGCTCGGCGTCGTCGCTGGCCAACTTCCGCTGGTTCGCGCACTGGAACGTCGGTGTCGCGCTGGCCGGGGCAGCAGCACTGCAGCGTGGACAACTAAGCCCGATCGTCCACGAACGCATTGCCAGTCTGTTGACTAGTTATACCCAGAACGAAGGGTTTGAATCGAAGCCATGGTCCGAAGGCCAGCCCGTAAAGTGGTGGTTCGACCAGTACCAGGCAAGGATTAGGCGATCTGGGCGCCTACCGACGTCGTTGGGCTTTCGCGAGTTCTCGGCGCCAGGAAACTACAGCTACGGACTGCGGTACTTGGAACACCCGCCGCCTGAAGTGAACGCCAGCGCACTGTGGTGTCTGTGGCATCTGCTGACTCAATCAGCTGAAGATGGGATCCTTGACATGGACGAGCAGATGCGTCTGTGGCCCGAGTGCATTGACCGTTTGGTTAGTGAGGGATTTACCTCGACGGCCGTTTCGCTTTTCGAGTGCTTGCTGATCACTCAGGCTGCACGGGTGCCGAATCTGGCGGATCGGCACGAAGCGACGGACTTGCAGCCGTTCGGTGAATGGCCGAACTTCGTAAGTCGGTTGGTCAGGCTGCGCGACTCGGTTGGTAGTGCGCGACTGGGTCCCACGCTGCAGTTCTGCTCGGCGCTGATGCAGGAGCTCTCACCGCGCGCCGCATATGCTGCGTTGCAACTGCAGACGCTGGCCGCTGACAGTCCAAGGGCCGCGCCGGCACAAGTCGCTGAGGTCATTCGTCTCGTGGATCGGGATGAACCGTTGCGTCGGGGCCGGCTGAGCGAGCGAGTTCCGGCCTACGACGCACTTCCAGTTGAAATTCGGGAGATGCTCGTTTCGGTTGAGCGTTTGTACGATATCTCGACGGGCGATGCCGACACCTATGGTGCTCGGACGCACAGCGCGTGGGTGATGCGTCTTGGTGTGATGATCGAGGAAGTACTCAAGGGCGGTTTCGAGCCGCTCTGGAAGGACCATCTGGAACTCGTCAAGAAGGCGTTCTCCGTCGCCAGCCAAGGCAAAGATCTTGATCGAGAATCTCTCAAGGCGGTTAAGCTCGGCGTGATCCCGACCATCATCAGCGGCGCCAAACAGATACCGGAGTTGCAGGAGTCGTTTGCGGTCCGCGGCATCAACTTCGAGGTCCTGTTTTCTCTGCGCGAGGGACTCAGGAAAGCCATAAGGATGCGCAACGAAGCTGCGCACTCTGAGGGAATTAGTCGCGAGGACGCCGAGTGGTTTCGTCAGTGGACCTACGACAACTTGGCCAAACTGGTCTCGGCGTTTGACAGGGTGGGCCGGCGGTGAAGCCGCGTGCAGTGGTTACGCATCAGCGCAACGCGGGACCGTGTAGCGCAACGCCTTTGCCTGGGGCTTAGCGCGTTGCCGCGAGGGTCGAGCCACCAGAAGTGTGAGCGTCCTGCCGCCCCATCTTGCCGACGGAGGGATCAGCCCCCTGGCGGGTTGATCTCGTCGGTGCTATCGCCGGTGTCGTAGTACCGGGCGATGGCCCTGCCGAGCCGGCGGAGCAAGGCGCTGAACGTCTCACCTTCCCGTCGAACCAGCATGGCCAGTGTGTTGTGGCCGTCGGCGGCGGTGTCCATGGGCTGCGTGCACAGCCACAACGCGTCGATGCGCAGCATGGCGACTCACCGCGGCAGTTCGCGCAGCCGCTGGCTTGCGAGGCGGGCCAGCGTATGTCCAGGTGAAGCTCGCCGCGGGACGCCGCGATGTGGATGGGTGGCTCGATGGCGGCCGCAGAGCTGGATGCGCTGGGGCTCGGCGGCATGAAGGGGGCGGCCTGGGCCACCAGATCGATCGGCAAGAACTGCAATGCCGTAGCTGCGGTCGTGGCGGGTGCAGTGACCATCGGTGCCGCCGCGGCCGCCGGCAGGCCTGTGCGCATCAGACCTCGATCGACCAACCACTTGCGCACGAGGTTGGTGTTCAGGCCGTGTGCCAGGGCCACGGCCGACACAGACGCACCAGCCTCGCGGCACTCCGCGATGACTTGAGCCTTGAACTCGGCGCTGTGGACGCGCCTATGGGGACTGGGTTGCATGGGTGTCCACCTGTTCGATTGGTGGACGCCATCGTCACGCCACTATCAACGCCTGGGTAGATGGTGCGGCTGGACGCTCACCCAGAAGTAGAGGAACTGGGGAGGCGGCGCAATGGATAGCTATCCGTGCACTTGCGCTGGGGATAACTCCAACTGTTTTAAGTGCTATGGAACGGGACTAGTCAGGAGACCTGCTCCGCCGCCTCATCTCCCTGCAGGACTGTATTCAGTCTGGTCGCGTCCTCCCGCCGAGTTGGGCCGTGAAGTAGTCCTCAACGGCGCGAAGTAGGCTGGAGACTCCCTTGCCATCCGCGTAGACCAGCGGTTGATCGCCACGATGAGCTCGAATGAAGTCTGTTGCCGCGTGCTTGGCGGCTGCCCAGGCCACAACGAAGAGATCGCTATTGATCGCTAGCGCGCGCAGTTGCGACGTCCCGCCTTGGTCGGCGCTGCACTGCACGTCGATGTCACCAGATATTGCTTGGAGGACAACCTTGGCTTGGCGACTCGCGCTTTCCACGAGTGAGTAGATCGCGATCGACTTGCCACGCAAACGCGCGGCAAGGCCATCGCCGTCCAGATCCTGCTGAGTAGGCGGTACGTCGAAGGTCCAACCGAACTCGTTCGAGAGACTACGGACGGCCGCCTGCTGAAGACAACTCAGCCGCCCACGGAGTGGTGTGAGGCGAGCAAGCACGGAGTGCACCAACTTCTCTCTCGCCGCTGTGTCTGGAGCAGGCGAGCGCATGAAGGCCTCGATCAATTCGAGCGTCCAGTAGACCATTCTCACGCCGAACCCCTCTCCAGCGAGTTCGTCTACGTCGGCGGCAATTTCGCGGTACTGAGCGGCATCGGTCCCGATACTCAGTAGCGCTTCTATGAGGACCAGACTCGAATCGTAGACCGAGGTCCCACGCCCGCTTCCAAGCGCAAGCAGGGTCAGCAGACTCGAGTAAATCTGCGTCATTGCCGAGTTCGGGAAGAGCGGGTCACGCTGCAGTGAGGCAACAATGTATGGGAGCGCCTGGGCGGTGCGCTCGGCAGCCAACGAATCGCTCTGGGCCTTGTTCAATGCGTCGAACAATGAGGCCACTTCGACAGGGTCAGTCGCTTCGCCGGCAATTGGCCATTCCTCGGCGCCCATGCGCGCCAAAGCAAGCGCATTTGTGAAGGTCGCATCCGATATCCGGGTAAGCCACATAGGCCAGGAGGTAGGTACGCTCGTGCTACCGGCCTCCTGTTCCAAGGCCCGCAATGCCGAGCGGAACGGCTCAGCACGTGCAAGCTCCGCACGCTGTGTGTCATCGAGCCGTGCCAGGGCAGCAAGGGCGGCGGACATAACGTCGACGCTTTCCCTTGCCTCGCCTGCAATGATGCGCTCTCGAGCCTCGTCAGTCGAATCCAGGCGGGGGACAGGGCGCTTCTCAGGGCTGCTGACCGCTGCCAAGCGGGGAGCAAGCCAGCCGAGGACATTGGATCGAGCGGCAGCGCCCGTTCGAAGGTCCTCGCGTGCAGGTGAGCTAAGCACTTCGAGGGTCGCGAGGCGCCAGCCACCGGCTCTTAGCGAATATGGGAGAGGAGCCTTGAGCATTGGTGCGGCAAGAACTCGCACCTGTTGGGCGTAAAGGCTCTCGACGGCTGCCTGATCGCCGGCTTCGAACGGCGACGCTAAGTGAGCTTGGTAAAGGGCTTCAAGCAAAAGTGCTGTAGTGGCAGGGGTACGCCGCGCCCGCGTCAGATTCGCAAATCCGGGTAGATTGACGATTCCGGCCCACTCGTTAAACGTGGAGAGTAGCTGAACCTCGAGAGATCGCAGGTTTAGGGCGTCAAGCCGCAGTTCGTCGCGAAGCCGGTGCAACACCGCTGCAGCGGCATCCCGACGACCGACGTTGAGATGATCCTGGAACCGAGCGAGAAGCCAACTCGTCGGCTCTGGAGCGGCGCGCGTCAGTGACGGCGCTCGGGCGAAGGTATCGCGCGCGCGGACGAGCGCCCGTAGCGCCATCTCCCTGCCACCAGGGTCGGTTGGTACCTTGATTGCAGCAGTCACACAGTGGCCGGCCTCGGCGACGGCCGCAAGTAGGTCAGCTACGACAAGATCGGTGGATGGCAAGCCATCGAAAGATGTCAGGGTCGGTCCCGCGAAGGCGCGCAATACGGGACATAGTCGGCGCCAGTCAGACGGCAAGGCAATGGCGACGACGAGAAACTCTCCGTCCGCTGCTTGCTCGGGGACCAGCGCACCCGGAAAGGCGGTGCTATCCACTGTCTCAAGCAGTTGATTGCAAAGTGCCTCGCTTCCTGTAGGGAAGGTGAAGGCCATTGACCGCACCCGAAGTTGCGACGCAATTCTCTTGGCCGTCTCTGGGTTGGCGCCGATCATCTGAGCCGCTCTTCCCATTGAAGATGAAGTTGCTCGGCCTGCTCAGCTATAGCTGCCGGGTCGGTCCTGAGGATCAAGTGTTCGCCGTTGACTGAGATCCCGTTGAAGGTGAGGTTCATCGAAC
>JALHRS010000104.1 GCA_022841325.1 Lysobacterales bacterium
CTGCGTTCCTGATCCGGCGCGACCCGCGCGACATCAGCCGCATATGGGTGCTGGAACCAGAGGGGCAGCACTACCTGGAAATTCCCTACCGTACCTTGTCGCACCCGGCTGTCACCCTCTGGGAACAACGACAGGCGCTGGCGAAATTGCGGCAGCAAGGGCGCGAACAGGTGGATGAGTCGGCGTTGTTCCGCATGATCGGCCAGATGCGCGAAATCGTTACCACCGCGCAGAAGGCTACGCGCAAGGCGCGGCGCGACGCGGATCGACGCCAGCATCTCAAGGCAACGGCACCGCCTGTCAAAACCACGCCACCACCGGGCGCTGACATGGATGGGCAGCAGGCAGACAACCAGTTGCCGGCCAAACCGTTCGACCAGATTGAGGAGTGGTAGCCGTGGAAGAATATCCCATCATCGACTTGTCCCACCTGCTGCCGGCGGCCCAGGGCTTGGCCCGTCTCCCGGCGGACGAACGCATCCATCGCCTTCGCGCCGACCGCTGGATCGGCTATCCGCGAGCAGTCGAGGCGCTGAACCGGCTGGAAACCCTGTATGCGTGGCCAAACAAGCAACGCATGCCCAACCTGCTGCTGGTAGGCCCGACCAACAACGGCAAGTCGATGATCGTCGAGAAGTTCCGGCGCACGCATCCGGCCAGAGCCGACGCCGACCAGGAGCACATTCCGGTACTGGTCGTGCAGATGCCATCCGAACCGTCGGTAATCCGCTTCTACGTCGCGCTGCTCGCGGCGATGGGTGCGCCATTGCGACCGCGCCCACGGCTGCCAGAAATGGAACAACTGGCGCTGGCACTGCTGCGCAAGGTCGGCGTGCGCATGCTGGTGATCGACGAGTTGCACAACGTCTTGGCCGGTAACAGCGTCAATCGCCGGGAATTCCTCAATCTCCTGCGCTTCCTCGGCAATGAACTGCGCATCCCACTGGTCGGGGTCGGCACGCGCGACGCCTACCTGGCCATCCGCTCCGATGACCAGTTGGAAAATCGCTTCGAGCCGATGATGCTGCCGGTATGGGAGGCCAATCACGATTGCTGCTCACTGCTGGCCAGTTTCGCCGCTTCGCTTCCACTGCGGCGACCCTCGTCGATTGCCACGCTGGACATGGCCCGCTACCTGCTCACACGCAGCGAGGGCACCATAGGCGAACTGGCGCACTTGCTGATGGCGGCGGCCATCGTCGCCGTGGAGAGCGGAGAGGAAGCGATCAACCACCGCACGCTCAGCATGGCCGACTACACCGGCCCCAGCGAGCGACGGCGGCAATTCGAGCGGGAACTGATGTGAAGCCAGCGCCACGCTGGCCACTGCATCCGGCCCCCAGAGAAGGCGAAGCCTTGTCTTCGTGGCTCAACCGCGTGGCCCTTTGCTATCACATGGAGGTGTCCGAGCTGCTGGAGCACGATCTTGGTCACGCTCAGGTTGATGATCTGGATACCGCGCCACCACTGGCGCTGTTGGCGATGCTCTCCCAGCGGAGCGGCATCGAGCCGGACCGGCTGCGTTGCATGAGTTTCGCCGGCTGGGTGCCTTGGCTACTGGACAGCCTTGATGATCAGATTCCAGACGCATTGGAAACCTATGCGTTCCAGCTCTCGGTGCTGCTGCCGAAACTCCGCCGTAGGACGCGATCCATCACGAGCTGGCGTGCCTGGCTGCCCAGCCAGCCGATACATCGCGCCTGCCCGCTCTGTCTGAACGACCCGGCAAACCAAGCCGTACTGCTTGCATGGAAGCTGCCCCTGATGCTGAGCTGCCCGCTGCATGGCTGCTGGCTGGAATCCTATTGGGGCGTGCCTGGGCGGTTTCTCGGCTGGGAGAACGCCGACACTGCGTCGCGCACCGCCAGCGACGCGATTGCAGTGATGGACCGGCGTACCTGGCAGGCACTGACGACCGGCCATGTGGAACTGCCGCGCCGACGCATCCACGCTGGTTTGTGGTTTCGACTGCTACGCACGCTGCTCGATGAGCTGAACACCCCGCTTTCGGCGTGCGGAACCTACGCGGGGTATCTTCGCCAAGTCTGGCAAGGCTGCGGGCATCCGCTGCGTGCTGGGCAAAGTCTGTGGCGACCGTATGAAACCCTGAACCCGGCAATACGGTTGCAGATGCTGGAGGCGGCGGCAACGGCAATCAGCTTGATCGAGGTGAGGGATATCAGCCCGCCAGGCGAGCATGCAAAGCTGTTCTGGTCCGAGCCCCAAACCGGGTTCACCAGTGGTCTGCCGGCGAAAGCGCCGAAGCCCGAACCCGTCAATCACTGGCAACGGGCGGTCCAAGCTATCAGTGAGGCGATCATTGAAGCGCGGCACGACCCCGAGACGGCACGCTCGCTGTTCGCGTTGGCTTCCTATGGTCGGCGCGATCCCGCTTCCCTGGAACAGTTGCGCACCACCTTTGCAAAGGAAGGCATCCCCCCGGAATTTTTGTCACATTACGAGCCCAATGGACCCTTTGCATGTCTTAGACAGAATGACGGGTTAAGTGACAACTTTTGACGGTTAGAACTTTCCGGCGCATACTGTCACATAATCGAACGTATATGTGACAGGTATGGCATGCTGATCGGCTACATGCGGGTATCGAAGGCGGATGGCTCCCAGGCCACTGACTTGCAGCGCGACGCGCTGATCGCTGCTGCCGTCGATCCGGCGCATCTTTACGAAGACCAGGCATCCGGCAAGCGCGAGGATCGTCCCGGCTTGGCGAGCTGTTTGAAGGCGTTGCGTTCAGGGGATACCTTGGTCGTATGGAAGCTCGACCGGCTCGGGCGCGACCTGCGCAATCTGATCAATACCGTGCATGATCTGACCGGGCGCGGCGTTGGCCTCAAGGTTCTGACCGGCCACGGAGCCGCCATCGACACGACGACCGCTGCTGGCAAACTGGTCTTCGGCATCTTCGCCGCACTGGCCGAATTCGAGCGCGAGCTGATCGCAGAGCGCACAGTAGCGGGCTTGGCCTCGGCGCGGGCGCGCGGCAGGAAAGGTGGTCGGCCTTTCAAGATGACCGCCGCCAAGCTGCGCCTGGCGATGGCGGCAATGGGGCAGACTGAAACTAAGGTCGGCGACCTGTGCCAAGAGCTCGGCATCACGCGACAGACCTTGTACCGGCATATTTCTCCCAAGGGGGAATTGCGCGCAGATGGAATACGACTGCTGTCCAAGGTGTAAAAGAAAAACTGGCCTCTACATGGTCAGCACGGATTCGAGGATGACGGCGCTCATCGCGGCATCAATTCACCTATTCACGCCGTCAAATCAGCTTTTTTGTACTGCCATTTGACGCGATGACCGCGAATTGATCGTAAAAGCCACCACAATGATGAATAACACAGCGAATTGCGCTGAGAGTGTTTGCCACGACGGATAGATGCCCAGCAGATCAATGCGTGGGATCGATATTGGGCTGGTATGCAATAACCCTGCTTCTTGCAGACCTGCGATGCCCTTGCCTGCCAAGACCACGGCAAGTATGGCCACCAGCAGTGAGCTGGCAGCGAAGAACTGGCCAATCGGCAGGCGCGCACTGGTGCGCAGCAGCACGACTGCCAGCAGGGCCAGGATTCCCATGCCAGTGCCCAAGCCCGCCAGCAGGGGCCAGCCATTTCCTTCTGTCCAGAGCGCTGCGTAGAACAGCACCGTCTCGAACACCTCACGGTAGACGGCGACGAAGGCCAGCGAAAACAAGAACCATGTCGTGCGCTTGTTGAGCGCCGACGACAGCTTCTCCTTGAGGTAGACCTGCCAACGACCGGCAACGCTCTTCTGGTGCATCCACATGCCCACCCCCAGCAAGACCACGGCGGCAAAGAGTGACGAAAAGCCTTCCGTTAGCTCCCGGCTTGCCCCACTGACGCCGACCAAGTAAGTTGCCACTGCCCATGTAATGCCGCCTGCGGCCAGCGCGGATGCCCAGCCTGCATGCACGTAGATCAATACGTCTTTCCGTTCGGCTTTCTTGAGAAACGCCAGCATGGCAACGACCACCAGCAGGGCTTCCAATCCTTCACGTAGCAAGATGGTTAACGCACCGATGAAGGCCGCCACGGCATCGTCGTCGGAGGGGGCAAGCACCTTGTCCGCTTCATCCAGCAAGCCGCGCAAATGCAGCTCCGCTGTCTGCACATCGGCAGGCGAACCATTGGCTATCAATGCCCGGTAGGACACCATCGCGGCTTCGATCTTCTCGAACAGCGGCCGATTGCGAGTGGCCAACGCCGGTTCGACCGGCTCGAAGCCATCGAGGTAAGCAGACAAGGCTAGCTTGGTCGCACCTGCACGGTCGTCAGCCAGCAATGCCGTCACGCTCTCACTGAGTTTGGCTTTGGCAATCGCGGTGCCCTTCGGACTGCTGATATTCAGCGCGCTCGGATTGGCGCGCAAATAGGCCGTCAGGGCTCTGGCGGAAGGCTCATCCAGCCTGTCCGCCAAGACATGCTCAGATGTTTGCGTCAGCACATCCAGACTGGCGAGCGTCTGGCGAACCTGCGCGTTGGCTTGCCAGAGCTTGGCTCCTTCGTCCTTGTCGCTTTGCGTATAAGGTAGCGTGCCAACAAAGAACGCCAATGCCCATCGGTCTTCATCCGACAACGCGCCAAAGCCCTGCATAGCGGTGCCCTGGACACCGTTGCTGATAATTTGGTGTAGCGCGAATAAGCTGCGCTCGCGCGCCCGCATGTGATCGGCCAGCGCGGTCGGCTTGGGGTTGAGGGATGCCGCTAGGGGGCCATCACCGCGCCCTTGCTGACCGTGACAGGCCGCACACTGGGCCTGAAACAACTGCCCTCCCTTCGCTAAGACCGGCATGGCAGTCGGTGCGACTGGAAACGGGTACGCCTTTTGCACCGCACTGGACAGCGCGTGCGCCAGTTTTGCTACGCTGGCCGGATCGGCTTTGGCAGCTACCGCAGCACGCAAAGCTGTCGCTTGTTGCAACAAGCGACCCTTGTCGGTCTGGTCAGGTAATTCTCCCAGTTGACGTTCGGCTGTCGCTGAAAATTCCTGCATTTCAGCGTACTCCGACGCTTTCAGGACAGCACCGTTGGCGACCGCGCCGCCGTAATCGACGGCGACGTAGTCCAGAAGCTGCCAAATCTGTTTGGCTTTGAGTTCGGTGGTGTCGGCTGCGTAGCTTGGCCCGCCAATCAACGCGCAAGTCGCCAACAGCAAAGTCATCAGCCAGCGATAGGTTGCTCGGTAAGTCATGGAAACTCTCGGATTATATCATTGTGAATGATTATAATTCTCATTTGCACCGGTGTCCACCGCCTTGCCTTGGGTTAACATCTGCATGATGAGCAAAGCAGCACCCGATGTGATCGCCACATCTGCGAGGTTGAAGGCGGGCCAGTGCACAAGCTGCCAATGGAAGTCGAGGAAATCGACAACCGATCCACGCAGCACACGATCCGCGACATTGCCGAGCGCACCACCAAGGATCAGGCTGTAGCCCATCGCTTCGAGACGTGGCCGTTGCTGGCACAGCATGCGCCCCAGCCAAGCAGAAACAGCCAGACCCAGCGTGATGAAAAAGTAACGTTGCCAGCCACCAGCGTTCGCCAAAAAGCTGAATGCCGCACCCGGATTCAGGACATGAACGAGGTTGAAAAACGGGGTGATTTCGACTTGCTCACCGTAGGCAAACGTGCGGATGATGGCGAACTTCGTGAGCTGATCGGTCATGACAGCACTGGCGGCCACGGTGAACCAGACCCAAGCCGATGTGCGGCGGGCCGATTGCCACACAGGGGCGGCCAACGGCAGCAACCACCCGGCGAGTGCCGTGCAGCTCCATCCCAGCGTCCACCCCGCCAACACATCGGCCGGAAAGTGCATTCCGGCCGCGATGCGCGACCAGCCGACCAATGTGGCGTACAGCATTAAACTGAGACGACCACGGCGGCCCATCAAAGGCCAGAGCGCGCCGACCACCATCGCGGCATAGGTGGCATGCCCGCTGGGCAGGCTGTAGTGAAGCTCTTTGTCCCCGATGACGCGCGCCAGGTCGCCAAGGACGGCAGGCGGGCGTGGAAAGTCGAACCATAGCTTCAAGGCGGTGGCGACCAATAACGCCAGCAAGAAGGCCGCGCTAAAACCAATAAGGCGATGCCGAACGGCCGTACCACGCGCCGGGTTTGTAGCCGATTTCGACCACCACCACAGACCCAACAGCATCAGCGGCGCTGTCCAGTAACTTCCCACGAGGCCAAAGAACCATGCCAGTGGTTTCAGCGTGGCGGGCGTGCCTGTGTTGATGGCTTGAAACAACGCGATGTTCAGGCCACCCCAGTCATAGAGAAAGAGTTTCCAGCTCATCGGCGCAACAACCTCAAGCCGTTGCCGACAACAAGCAAGCTGGCACCCATATCGGCGAACACAGCCATCCACATGGTCGCGTGACCCGTGAAGGTGAGCACCAAAAATACCGCCTTGATGCCAAGGGCCAGCACAATGTTTTGCATCAGCACCTGTGCTGTCGCACGCGACAGGCGCACGAAGGTCGGAATCTTGCGCAGGTCATCGTCCATCAGGGCCACGTCGGCGGTTTCAATAGCGGTATCTGTGCCCGCCGCTCCCATTGCAAAGCCAATGTCCGCACGCGCCAAGGCCGGTGCGTCGTTGATGCCATCACCGACCATGCCAACCTTGCCGTTTCTGGACAATTGCTCCACTTCGCGCAGTTTGTCGTCGGGCAGTTGGTTGCCTTGCGCGCGGTCAATGCCGGCTTGTGCGGCGATGGCCTGTGCCGTGTGGGGGTTATCGCCGGTCAACATCACGGTGTTGATGCCCAGAGCATGCAGCTCGGCGATGGCTCTCTTGCTGCTGTCCTTGATGGTGTCCGCAACGGCGAATAAGCCATGTACCCCTTTTGCGCCCACCAGCATCACGACGGTCTTGCCTGCGGTTTCCAGCGCTGCGATGCGCTGCTCCAGCTCTGGTGTGCACTGCCCCAGCTCTTCCAGCATCCGGTGGTTGCCCAGATGGTAGGTCTCCCCGTCGATTTGGCCTTGCACACCCCGACCGGGCAGCGCGCTGAACTCGGCCACGTCGAGCAAGGCAACCCCATCCCGCTGCGCAGCCTGCGCCACCGCTTTGGATACCGGATGGTCTGAGCGGGCCGCCAGACTGGCAGCGATGCTGCGGCTATCCGAGGCGAGTGCATGACCCCATGCGACAAAATCGGTCTGAGCAGGCTTGCCGTGCGTGATTGTGCCGGTCTTGTCCAGAGCCAGCCAGCGCAGCTTGCGGCCTTCTTCCAGATAGACACCGCCCTTAACGAGAATGCCGTGGCGGGCAGCGGCGGCCAAGCCGCTGACGATGCTGACCGGCGTGGAGATCACCAAGGCGCATGGGCAGGCAACCACCAGCAGAACCAGTGCACGGTAAATCCAGTCCATCCATGCCGCGCCCATGAAAAGCGGGGGCAGCAGTGCGACGGCGATGGCTAGGGCGAACACGAGAGGCGTGTACCAACGGGCGAACTGATCGACAAAACGCTGGGTCGGCGCACGGCTACCTTGTGCAGCCTCTACCGCGTGAATGATGCGGGCCAAAGTGGAGTTGCTGGCCAAGGAGGAAACGCGGTACTCGAAGGAACCGGATTCGTTGATCGTGCCCGCAAACACCGGATCGCCGGGGGACTTCTCGACCGGGAGGCTTTCGCCCGTGATCGGGGCTTGGTTGACCGTGGAGCGTCCGTCTAGCACCTCGCCATCGAGCGCGATGCGCTCACCCGGTCTGACCCGGACTCGGCTGCCAATGGCGATTTGCTTGGCGCTTGCCTCTCGCCAGGTGCCGTCAGGCTGTTGCACCGTGGCCTGCTCCGGGGTCAGGTCGAGCAGTCCACGGATGGCGTTGCGGGCGCGATCCAATGACTTGGCCTCGATCACCTCGGCCAGCGCGAAGAGCACCATCACCATCGCAGCTTCGGGCCAGTGGCCGATGAACATGGCACCTGTGACAGCAATCGACATCAGGGCGTTCATGTTGAGGTTACGGTTCTTGAGCGCGATCCAGCCCTTCTTGTAGGTGGACAGGCCTCCCGTCAAGACCGCTACAAGCGCCAGAATGACGACCGACCAATGATTGCCGTTGTGGAACCAGTAGACCGCTTCGGCCGCTGATGCGGCGATGAGGGAAATACCGAGTGGCCACCAGTTGGTCTGCGTTGTCACAGGGGACGCCGATGGCGACGCGGCCATGGCCTTGTCCTCGACCTGCGCCTCGAATCCGAGCGCTTGTAGTGCCACAAGCACATCCGGCAGAACCCCGTCAGCATGGCGTACCGACAACGTGCGCTGCATCAGGTTGAAATCGAGACCGGTAACCCCGGCCACGGTGCCGAGCTTGTTGCGGATCAATGCTTCCTCTGTCGGACAATCCATCTTGGCAATGGACAGCTTGGTTGTCTGCCCAGCCGACGCCTCATCCATGCGCACAGCTTGCATGCCGATGGCCTTCAGTGCCTGTTCAACGGGAGACAGCGAAGGCAATTCGTGCTGCACGGTCAAGGTACGCTGCATCAGGTTGAACTCAAGACCAACCACACCCGCCAGCCCAACCAGCTTGCCTCGGATCAGCGCCTCTTCCGTGGGGCAATCCATGTTCTCGATGCGGTACACCGCTTGAGCCGATCCGGTTGTCGGCGGGGCTTGTGTCGTGGGTTGCATGATCGGCCCAGCCGAGCAGCCACACGCCTTTGAAGCGCATTCACTCATGGATAACTCCTTCAAATCTTCTGTACAACCTCCATTAAAAACCCTATAGTTACTATAGAGTCAAGTGATAAATGGAGATTGAGGCATGGAAATCAGAATTGGCGATCTAGCCAAGCGCTCTGGGTGCGAGGTCGTGACCATCCGCTACTACGAAAAGGAAGGGCTGCTGCCAAAGCCAGCGCGAAGCGGTGGCAACTTTCGGTTGTACAGCGATGTGCACATCGAGCGTTTGCAGTTCATTCGTCATTGCCGTTCGCTTGACATGACGCTGAGCGAAATCAGGATACTGCTGGGCCTACGAGATAACCCTGCTCAGGACTGCGGCGACGTCAATACACTACTGGATGCCCATATTCGTCAGACCGAAGATCGCGTCGAAGCGCTGTTGCAATTGAAGCGGCACTTGCTCTCGCTGCGTGAAAAATGCTCGGGCGCTCGACGAATAGAGGCATGTGGCATCTTGCAAGGTTTATCAGATTGCAATCATCCGGGATGCAACGCATAGCATGAGTTGTTTCGCACGCCGACATTGGCCTGCGATTTTGGATTCGTGAGCGGCCTGCCTAATTGGCATCGGAGAAGGTCGTGCGGCTGACTTCTGATATTCCGTGCAGTCGTCTTCTGAAAATGACATCGCCCGAGCGAAATGCTTCAGACGAGGTCGCAGACTTTCTGTTCGACAATCACTGTCCACCGGGACGGCGGATTTCTAATCCTCGGTTCGCGGATCGTTCGCGCTCTCGACGAACAGCAGCATCGCAGCCAGTCCGAGGCCAATCGCCGTATGGCCGACCAGCGTATGAATCTCGCTGCGCTCAAAGACAAAGGCATCGGCGATCGTCAAAATGACGCCGATCAGGACGATGACGCGAAAGGCAAAGCGATGATTTCCGATGAACAGCAAAGTCGGAAGCAAGACCCTGTTTCTTAACGTCGACACGATATTCTCCTTGTCAGTTCATGGATTCGGATCGGTTGTGAGAACTTGCTGGCTGGGCTGGATTCCTGCCTGCATGGCAAGGACGGGTGCTGATCGGCGTAAGGCTTGTCACCGTGTCTTCGGGTTGGTCGCGAGCACCGAGCCAAGGACACAGGCCGCTCTCTTCCGCACCCAGTGCACTGTTGAATTTCGCACTCATGTTCTGGAAGGAGATCCATGCCGTCAGCGCCACGATTTCGTGGTCATCGAACTGCTGCCTCAGTGATGCGACGTGCTCAGGTCCCACGCGCCGCTGGGTGTCCGTCATGGCTTCGGCGTAGTCCAAGGCGACGCGCTCGCGCTCCGAGTAAAGGTCACTGTTTTGCCACCTCCCCACCTCGTCTGCTTTTGCGCCCGAGCCAGTCGCCTGGAGCAAGTTGTAGGCATTCAGGTCGACGCAGAATGCGCACCCGTTGAGTTGCGCAACTCGCGCCGAAACAAGACTGCGCAACGCTGCATCAACGGGAAACGCCCTTCTTTGGAACAGTCCGAGCAGCAACAACATGCCGCCGAAGGGTCCGGGGAGCCGTCCCCATAACCAGGAAGGCGACAGTGTTCGACCGTACTTGCGCGCCTGCCGGCGAAAGAACCACCGCAGGTAGAACGGGTAGTCGCCGAATTGCTTGGCGGGGATCCAGGACATGGGTGGTCACCTGTTGTGATGACTGAACGGTGTGGATTTGCCATCCAGGTCGACGAGATAGACCGTGTAGGGCTGTACCTCGCCGGTTGGAGCCTCCATGCCGGGCGAGCCCAGCACCATGCCCGGAACGGTCAATCCCCGAGCCTTCGGTTTCTCGGTTAGCAGTCGTTGAATGTCGGCTGCAGGGACGTGGCCCTCGATGAAGTAGCCGCCGACGACCGCGGTGTGGCAAGACCCGCCGCCAACCGGAACCCCCATAGCGACTTTGAGTGGATTGAGGTCGTTCATCGACACCACCGAGACCGAAAATCCCGCGCGTTTCGCGTGGTCGACCCAGAGGCCGCAGCAGCCGCAACTGGGGCTCTTGTGCACCGTCATTGCCGGCAGGGAATCGACGGAGGGCGAGTCGGTGACTTCGGCGCCCTGCAGACTCGGGACCGTCATCGTCGCGGCCGCCGATGCGGCGTGGGTCTGTTGAATGCTGCTTTCGCTACTGCAGGCGGCGAGTACGCCAAGCAAAGAGAGTGCGAGCAGATGTGTTGATCGGATCATGTGGGTTCCCCTCGGTAAGGCGCCGCAATGCGGTGCCGCTGGTTTCTTTTTGATCGCCCGACCTCATGCCATTGGCCGTGGTGGGATCGACTGCCGGTTGGGCGGTGCTCAGTTGTCCAGTTCCACCATGTCACCGGTCTTGACTTCTCCGGTCACGATCGAGACGTGCGCGTAGTGGTCATCGTAGACATCGACGATGCGCACCTGCCCAACCTGGGCGCGGCTGAATGGCGGCGCCTTCGGCGACCGATTGGTCTGCGAGTGCCTGATGACATTGAGGACCTGTCCGTCATGCGCGCCGTCGCGCTTGCCGATGCAAACGACGATTTCGTTGGCGTCCACGGACAGGACCTGGCCTTGCATGAACTGGTGGCGGATTGCGCTGTCTCCGGCACAACCGGTCAGCGCCATTGCCGCCACAAGGCCGACGAGCCATCCGAATCTTCGGCGATTCGTGTTGACGGTGCGGTTGATGGATGTGTGATTCCTATCCATGACAGATCTCCGAGCTGACATAGCGGCCGGATCGGCCGCGGGGGATTTCGGGCCAACTTGAGGCCCGGGTATTGCCGATCGCTGGCTCGACTCGCTTTGTCGGCACAAGCGAGACATCAACGCGGCCGCCGGGGCCGAATTGAGTGTTGTGATTGGGGAGAGCGTTGATTTCGCCGTGAGCAACATCCAATGGGATGCCATCGGCGGTCCAACGCTCGTTCGGTTTGCAAATTCCACGTGCAGGAACTCCACCGCAGACGGCCCGGGGGCCGACATCGCACGGTGAACGCTCAGGGGAGAAGTCGCTGAAGC
>JALHRS010000105.1 GCA_022841325.1 Lysobacterales bacterium
TAGCTGTCGGGACTCAACAACTCTCAGCTTGGCACCTAGATGCCGTCCGTGGGAGGAGGAGTCCATCCCATCAGAACTCGCTCGGTTCTATCGTGCAGATTCCACCGTTTACCGCGGATTGGGCTCGATCTGGTTTTGGCGCTTCGCCGATGGTGGAATCCGCCTGGCGTTTGGCCGAGAGGTTCGAGGACTTGTCTTGGGCGGGTTCTACCTTACGATCTCGACGTATCGATCGAAGGTTGGATGCGGCCGATTGGCTACGGGGTCTACCGATGGGTAATCGACTGGGTTGTAGCGAGCCCCTGGGGCTTGGTGCAACGCAATGGCGCAGCCATCGAGTTCCGTCAACTGCGCTGCGCCAGCACCACCACCAGCACCAGGATGACCGTGACCCAGAGGGTCATGCTGCCGGCGGGGGAGGTGCGGGCGAGGGCGCCGCCGGGGAGGCTCCAGCGGATCAGGGCGTGCAGGCGTGAGCGCCCGCTTTTTTCCCACTGCTGCTCGGCCCAGCTGGTCAAGGCGCTCCAGGCGCGTTCGAACCAGCCGGCGATGGCGGGTAGCACCCGGCGATAGAGCCAGTCGGTGTCGAGGCTGATGCTGAGCGTGCGGCGCATGGCCGGGAGCATCACGAAGAAGGACAAGCCGGCGAACAGCAGCAGCTGGAACTGGCTGATCAGATGGGCGCCGGTGTAGGGCTCATAGTCGACCGGGTAGGGCAGCAGGGCGTAGAGCATCTGCGGGAAGCAGCCGATGACCACGCAGGCCAGCGCGAACAGGATCATCGCCGCGCGCATGTTCCATGGTGGGTCGGCCGGTCGCAGGCCTGAATCCTTCTGGAAGAACACGAACCAGGGGAACTTGATGCCCGCGTGCAGGAAGACGCCGGCTGAGGCCGCCGTCAGCAGATACCAGACCCATACCAGATACTGATCGGCGGCCGCCTGGGAAATCATCGACTTGCTGATGAATCCCGAGGTGAACGGAAATGCGGAAATCGCCAACGCGCCGACCACGCCGCAGATGGTGGTGATCGGCATCGACCGATACAGACCACCGAGATCGGTGCACTTGCTCTTGCCGGTCTGGTACAGCACCGAACCGGCGCTCATCAGCAGCAGCGCCTTGTAGATGATGTGGGCGAAGGCGTGGGCGGCGGCGCCATTGATGGCCATTTCGGTGCCGATGCCGACGCCGCAGACCATGAATCCGACCTGGTTGACGATGGAATAGGCCAGGATCCGGCGCATGTCGTTTTCGAGCAGCGCGTAGATGATTCCGTAGAACACCATGTACAGACCGATCCAGATCAGGATCTGCGTTCCCGGGAACAGCAGGATCAGCGCCAGCACCGCGGTCTTGGTGGTGAAGGCCGACAGGAATACGGTGCCGAAGGGGCTGCCCTCCGGATAGGCGTCGGCCAGCCAGGCGCTGACGGGCGGTGCGGCTGCGTTGATCAATACGCCGAACAGCACCACCCAGGCATCGAAGTTATCCAGGGCCAGAGGCCGAATCTCGATGGATCCGGTGTGGATCATGATGCCTTCGATGCCGATCTTCAGGACGACACCGCCGATCAGGTGCATCAGGGCATAGCGCACGCCGGCCCGGCGCGCTGCGTCGGTGCCGCCGCACCAGACCACGACCGTGGAAAACAGCGCCATGAATTCCCAGAACAGGAACATGGTGATCAGGTCACCGGCGAAGCTCACGCCCACCGCACCGGCGGCGTAGGCGTAGGCCGCGGCCAGTTCCTGCCAGCGCGCCTGGCGCAGGGCAAACAGACCGCCGCCGAAAGCCATCAGCGTGAACACCGTGGCGAACAGGCGCCGAACCGCGCTGGCTTCGACCAGCTGGATGTCGTAGCTGAGGAACTTGGCGGTCATCAGCACGCCGTCGGGCAGCTGCCAGATCGCCCACAGTGTCAGCAGCGGTGCGCCGAGGACGATGATCGGGCGCAGCGCCGGTCGGGCGATGCCGATCAGCAGGGCGCCGAGGATCAGAATGAAGGCGGGCGGGAAAGCGAGCTCAAACATCGGTGCGAGTCTCGCTGGTCGCTGGCTCGGTGTCGTAGTAGGTGTCGGGTCGTTTCAGCACCCAGCCCAGCACCTTGGCGAGCAGCACCATGGCCACACAGGACAGGAAGCCATAGACCGCATTGAATCCGAACCAGCCGTCGGCGCCGAAGTGTGGGTGCATGTCCACCGCAAGCTGTGCCACCAGGGTAGCGGCGAGGACCGCCGCAAACACCCACCACAGCAGGCGGATGGTCTTCGGCCGGCTCAGCCATGCGCTCTCGTTGCTGGCGTGCGTCTCTCGGGAATCACTCATGGCATTTGCACGATGGCTTTTTCGAAGTCGACGGCCGGACCATTGAACACGAAGAACAGGATGGTCAGTGCCGCTGTGCAGACCAGCGCCGCCACCATGGGCCAGGGCGCCTCCCGGTGGTCGTTGCGCGGGGCCACGGTCTCCACCCGGAAGAAGGCCCGATGGATGATCGGCAGGAAGTAGAAGGCGTTGAGACCGGTGGAAACGATCAGCACCGCGAGCACGAAGTACAGATCGTTCTGGAAGGCACCGGCAATCATGTACCACTTGGACACGAAGCCTGCCGTGGGTGGCACGCCAACCATGCTCAGGGCGCCGATGGCGAAGGCCGTCATGGTCAGCGGCATGCGCAGCCCGATGCCGTCCAGCTGCGATACCTGGGTCTTGCCGGCGGCGACGTAGATGGCGCCGGCGGTGAAGAACAGCGTGATCTTGGCAAAGGCGTGGGCCACCATGTGCATGGCCGCGCCGATCTCGGCGAAGGGTGTCAGCACCAGCGCCGCCAGCACGATGTAGGACAGCTGGCTGATCGTGGAATAGGCCAGCAGGCGCTTGATGTTGTCCTGGCGCAGGGCCACGACCGAGGCCGAGATCACGGTGAATCCGGCCAGATAGACCAGCAGCCGCTCGGCCGGAATGCCGGCCAGAAAATCGGTGCCGAAGATGTAGATGACCACCTTGGTGATGGTGAACACGCCGGCCTTGACCACGGCGACCGCGTGCAGCAAGGCAGACACCGGCGTTGGCGCCACCATGGCCGCCGGCAACCAGCGGTGCACCGGCATGACTGCCGCCTTGCCGACGCCGAGCACGAACAGTGCGAGCAACAATGCCGCTTCGGTCTGTCCGGCCTTGCCGGCGAGGATTCCGCCCGGGGTGAAGCTGACCGTGCCGGCAATGCTGTAGGTGTAGACGATGGCCGGCAGCAGCAAGCCGATCGACGTCGCCAGCAGAATGCCGAGATAGGTGCGGGCGCCCTTGACCGCGTTGCGATCGCCGGCGTGCGACACCAGCGGATAGGTGGACAGCGTCAGCATCTCGTAGAACACGAACAGCGTGAACAGATTCTCTGCCAGCGCCACGCCCATGGCCCCCGACAGGGCGATGGCGAAGCACAGGTAGAAGCGGGTCTGGTTCTGCTCGCGTTTGGCGCGCATATAGCCGATGGAGTAGATCGAGGTCACGATCCACAAGCCGCTGGCCAGCAGCGCGAACATCATGCCCAGCGGCTCGGCGCGCAGGGCGATGGCCACGCCCGGGATGGGTTCGGCCAGTATCAGGCGCGGGGTCAGTCCCGCATTCAGGTCGATCAGCACCGAGATCGCGCTCAGGAACAGCGCGACTGCGGTGCTCAGGGTGACTGCCTCGCGCACGTTGGGCCAGCGCCGGCAGGCAACGATACCGGCTCCGCCCGCCAGCGGGATCAGCAGGCACAGCAGCAGATGCCACTGCGCGCTCATGGCTGCACCCCGGTGAGTGAGCGGGCAGCTTGTTCAGCCAGTCCCACAGTCAGGCGGGTGTCGATGCCGAAATAGACATTGGCCGCCACCAGCGCCCAGGTCGGCAGCAGCAGTCCCAGCGGCACCTCCTGAGTGCGATCGCGCGATTCGGAGGGCTGGAAATAGGCGACTTCGATCACGCGCCAGACGTAGACCACCGACATCAGCGAACTGGTCAGGATGGCCACGACCAGCCACCACCAACCCTGTTCCAGCGCCGCCAGCACCAGATACCACTTGCTGATGAAGCCTACGGTCAGGGGCACGCCGATCAGGCTCAGGCTGCCGGCGACGAAAGCGGCGAGTGTCCATGGCATGGCCCGACCGAGACCCTTGAACTGTTCGATGCTGGTGCCACCCACGCGCCAGGCGATGGCACCCAGGGCCATGAACAACGCACCTTTCATCAGGGCGTGGTTGAACAGGTGCAGTAGCGCAGCGGTCAGTCCGAGCGCGGAAGCCAGCGACAGGCCGGCAACGGCATAACCGATCTGGGCGACGCTGGAATAGGCCAGCACGCGTTTGACATCACCCTGATTGATGGCCACGGCCGACGCCACCAGCATGCCGACGACGGCAAGTCCTGCCAGCACCAGCGACAGCGGCAGCTGGCCGAAGGCAAAGTCGACACCGAAGATGCCGTAGAGGAAGCGGATCAGCACGTAGACCGCGACCTTGGTCGAGGTGGCCGCCATCAGCGCGCTGACCGAAGAGGGTGCGTAGGTATAGGCGTTGGGCAGCCACAGGTGCAGCGGGAACAGGGCCAGTTTCAGACAGACGCCGACGACGATGAAAGCCACGGCGGTGATCACCGTGCGCGTGTGCGCCACGGCGGGCAGGCGCTCGGCCAGATCCTGCATGTTCAGCGTGCCGGTCATCGCATAGAGCAGGCCGACGCCGATGAGGAAGAAGGTGGCGCCGACGGTACCCATGATCAGGTAGCGAAAGGCGCTGGTCAGCGCCCGTCGATCACGACCCAGCGCAATCAGGGTGTAGGTGGCGAGTGACGAGATTTCCAGGAACACGAAGACATTGAAGGCATCGCCGGTGGCGGTAATGCCGAGCAGTCCGGTCAGCAACAGCAACAGGGCGGCATAGAAACCGGGCTGGTTCTCCGGATCGATCTCGCGCCTGGCGCTGAGACGGGCATAGGGAAAGACGGTGGCGGCCACCAGCGTCACCAGCAATTGAACCAGGGCATTGGCCATGTCCAATCGGTACTCGATGCCCCAGGGTGCGGCCCAGCCGCCCAGGGCGTAGCTCAAGGTGCCATGCGCCTGCACCTGCGTCACCAGCAGGAGGGCGATGGCCAGCAAGGTCCAGCTCACCAGTGTGGCCAGGATCCAGGGCGCGCGTTCGCCGCGCAGCATCACTGCCAGCGGTGCCGCCAGCAGGGGAATCACCACAATCAGCACCTGCAGATGTGGACTCATGAACGCGCTGCGCTCCCGGCCTCAAGCCAGGCCCTCGGCCTGCGGCGACTCATGCCTGGTTGTCCATCTGTTGCAGCTCGTCGTCTTCCACGGTTCCGTAGGCTTCCTTGATGCGTATGACCAGCGCCAGCCCCAGCGCCGTGGTCGCGACACCGACGACGATCGCGGTGAGGATCAGCACGTGCGGCAGCGGATTGGAATACAGGCTCACGCCTTCCGTCAGAATGGGGACGGCGCCGTCGTGGACGAAGCCGACGCTGATGTAGAGGAAGAACACGGCCGTCTGGAACACATTCAGTCCCACCAGTTTCTTGACCAGATTCCCGCGTGAGATCATGGCGTACAAGCCGATCATCATCAGGCCGATCACGATCCAGTAGTTGTAAAGCCCCAGCGAGCTCATCGATTGCGCACCCTGTCGGCAAACACGAAGGACAGCAGCAACAGCGTCGATGCGACCGTGGTGGCCACACCCACTTCGATCAGGAAGATGCCGAGGTGCTGGCCGCCGACCGGGGTGCTGCCGAGCACGTTGTAGTTCAGAAATTCGGCGCCCAGCAGCAGGGTGATGACGCCGGTGCCGCCATAGATCAGCACACCCAGCGCGCTCAGTGTGCGCAGTACCCGGATGGGTGCGATCCGTCGGGTTTCGTCCAGTCCGAACACCAGCATGTGCAGGATCAGCGCGGCCGCCAGAATCACGCCGGCCTGGAAGCCGCCGCCGGGCCCCAGCTCGCCGTGGAACTGCACGTACAGGGCGAACAGCACGATCACCGGGATCATGAACTTGCTGACGATGCGCAGGATCAGCGAGTCGCGCATCAGCGGCCACTCTTGCGACGCACGCCGCCGATCAGCAGAAACACGCCAAGGCCGGCCGTGAATACGACGGCGACCTCGCCCAGCGTGTCAAATCCTCGGTAGCTGGCCAAGACGCTGGTGACCACATTGGGAATGCCGATTTCCTCTCCGGATTCCTGCAGATAACGCGGCGCCACATGCTGGTGTGCGACATTTTCCGGTGCGCCGACGGTAGGAAGGTCCAGCGTGCCGTAAACCAGCACCGCACCGGTGACCAGCACCACGGCCAGGGGCAACCATTGACGACCGCTCGGACGTTCAAAGCGGCTGGTGTAACTCAGCGCCATCAGCATCAGGATGGTTGAGACGCCGGCGCCCACCGCGGCTTCGGTGAATGCGACATCGGCGGCATCCATGACCAGGAACATGCCGGCGGACAGCAGGCTGTAGGCGCCGAAGACCATGACCACGACCAGCAGGTCGCGGCTGCGCACGACGAAGATCGCCGTGATCAACATGAAGGCCATCAGCAGGATGTCGATCAATTCGGCGATGACGGCGGCTCCTGGGTGTCGTCGGATTCGCGCAAGCCACTGATCCAGGCCGAATAGGCGAGGGCATGGCAGGCGGTGGGGCTGGTGAACAGCAGGAACAGGAAGATCAGCCCGAGTTTGACCGAGGCCAGCGTAGCCCCGAACTTCAGCGCCAGGCCACCCAGGAACAGGGCTGCAGCCAGGGTGTCGACAACGCCGGCGGCGTGCAGGCGCGAATAGAAATGCGGAAAACGCAGCAGACCGATGCCGGCGACCACCAGCAGCAATGCGCCTGACCACAGCAGCAGCCCGCTGCAGATATCAAGCACACTCACGGCTGCGAATCCTCTTCGTCGCGGCGCAACTCGGCCGACTCGCTATAGCGCATCAGGGCGACGGTGCCGATGAAGTTGATCAGCGCATAGAGCAGGGCGATGTCGAAATAGTCGCCGCGACCCGCCATGGCGCCGAGCAGGGTGATCAGCAGCACGGTCTTGGTGCCGAAGCTGTTCACGGCCAGAATGCGGTCATGCACGCTGGGCCCCAGCAGGGTGCGCAACAGCGCCATGCCCATGGATACCAAGATGGCGATACCGGCTGCCGCGAGCATCACGATGCGCTTTCCTCCAGGTCTGCCGGGATCATGGCATCCAGCTGGCCTTCCACCACGGCAGCCCCTGAGGAGGTGCTGAGGGCGTGAACCAGCAATTCCCCCTGGTCCATGCTGACGGTCACGGTGCCCGGCGTCAGGGTGATCGAGTTGGCCAGCAACACCTGTCCCAGCGCAGTCCTCTGGCGGCTGCGCACGCGCAGGAAGTGCGGCTGGATCTGGTTGCGGCCAGGAGTCAGGATGGCCGCCACGACCTGCAGGTTGGATACCACGATCTCGACAAACAGCCTGGCCCAGAAGGTCAGCAGCTGGCGCGACAGATGCACCGGGTGGCTTTCCTGATCAATCACGTCCATCCGGTTTGCCAGCCAGACCGTGAAGGCCACGCTGACCACCCCCAATCCCAGCAGGATCGGCTTGGGGTAGCCGGACAGCAGCCACCAGAGGGTCGCGAGGAAGAGACTGAGACTGATCGTGTGTTTCATGAAGAATGGTCTATCGGCACGGCTCTGTTATCGATTGCGCGGATCGGCAATCTGGCTGCAAGTCGGCTCGTCGTAGGCGTCACGCCAGCGGCCCGCGGAGCATAACAGAGCCCGTCGACGGTACATGGTTGTGCCTGCACGAGGTCGTGGGGCCTGCAAACGTGGCAGTTCGCGTTGCAGGACCCCTGCCTACAGGTCTAGCCTGTGCGATGATCAAGAAATGTGAAGGGTTGCCATGAAGGTGTTGCCATGTCCATGATTCATAGGATTTTTCTAGGTTTTGCACTGATCTTGCTGGGTTCCTGCGGAGGGCAGCGAGACAACGCCTCCACAGCGCCGACGGCATCGACGGAGGCGCAGGAACAGGCGTTTTCGCAGGGTGCCTGGCTGCGTGAGCGGCTGCCGGCAGACAGTATTGTCTACCTGCGCCTGCCCAGTCCGTGGCGGGGTTTGTTCGGACCCGCCGACAAGGCGACCGACCGGATGTTCCAGAGCCAGGCTTATGTGGCCGCGATCGCCAGGATGCGCGCGGATTTTGCCAAGGATCCTGTGACCGGTGAGGCGGCCCAGCCGCTGGCGGGATTGCTGTATCGCCTGGGCTCGCCGATTGAACTGGCCACCATTGCTGCCGGGCGCATGGCATCGCCGGCGGCAAACGTCTACGCCACCATGATCCTGGACTATCCCGACGCGGCGGCGCTTGCCGCGACCCTGACCCAGCTGCCCGGGGTGGATTCGGCGCTGGCCTTCGATGATCAGGGTTACACTCAGATCGCACTCGGCTCTTCGGCGCTGTTCCTGCACTTTGATGCAGCCAGCAAGCGCCTGTCGCTGCTCGGCGGGATGTTTGCCAATCTGGAAGCGTTCAAGACGCTGCGCCAGGGCATCGGCGAAGCGAAGGTCGAAGCACGCGCCGAGCTGGCGCTCGAGCGGGACATCGATGCTGCCGGCCACGGCATGGTGTTGTGGGCCGATATGGAGGCTCTGCGACCCATTCTGAGCATGGGCGCCACCGATGAATTCGCGCGCATGGCGCTGGATCAGACCAAGCGCGTCGCGCTGGGATGGGGCACGGTGGCAGGCCACGGTCGGCTGAGTCTGCGGGCGGAGATCGCCGGTGCCGGCTGGAGTCGATACTTGCCGCAGTCGGCGCGGTCGATGGACGTCAAGACTGCGGGAAACACCAGGGCTGCTTTCACCATGGCCTGGCCCACCGGCGCTGATGTGCAACGCATGCAAAAGGCCTTTGCCCAGGACGTCGATGCCGAAGGCGCCGCAAAACTGACCGAGGCCGATGCCAAGCTCAAGCAGGCCACCGGCCTCTCGCTGGCGGACTGGTTTGCACCATTCGGGCCGGAATTGGCGATCTTCACTGACGATGCCGGTGATTTCGCCGCAATTCGATTGCAGGATGCCGCTGCCTTCAAGAAGGTGCTGGAGGCGCTGCAGCAGAAGCTCAAGGCCAAGCATGAGGTCAGTGAGCGCGGTGGCACCAGCATTCACCACCTGCGTCTGCCGAGTCTGATGGAGGTGGGGGAGGCGCTGGGTGAGACGGAGTCCAAGATCCCCGACGAACTGTGGGCCCAGTTGTATGCGCGGGCTGGTTCGCACCTGTACTGGGTCGAGCAGGACGGCTGGCTGGTCCTGGCCAGCGTGCCGCAGCCGCTGATAGACCGTGCGGCTCTGGGCGTCAGTGAAACCCTGCAGGCATTCATCAGCAGCTCGGGCAGTGATCCGGCAGCGACCTTCAGCGCTGCGGGCGTGGTCAATGACGCTACTCGGCGCACCTATTACGCCTGGCTCGGCGCTCTGGTGTCGCTGGCTGACATCGGCGGCGCCGAGGTCGACATGGTCAGCCTGCCCACCGCGCGCGAGCTGGGTCTGCCGCGTGAGACCGCGATGGGCATGAGCGTGGAACTGTCGCCGCAGCGGATTCATCTGGATCTGAACTATGCCCAGCACGCCGGTGAATTCCTCGGCGCTGGCGATGGCATGACCACCATCGCCGTGGTCGCGGTTCTTGCCGCGATCGCGATTCCGGCCTATCAGGACTACATCGTGCGTGCCGAAGTCGCCATGGCGCTGCAGCATGCGGCAGCGCTGAAGACGGCGATCTCGGAGCACTATTACAGCGCCGATGCGCTGCCGAAATCGGCTGAGGAAATCGGCATGGAACTGCCGATGAACAGTGCCGACGGCAAGGCGACGGTGGACCTGGATGCGGGCGCCATCCTGATTACCTTCGGCGCGAGTGCCCACGCCAAGCTGCGCGAGAGCTATCTCTACCTGCTGCCGGCCGCAGACGAGAACGGCAACCTGAGCTGGCGTTGTGGCAATGCTTTCGGCGATACCGAAGAGCTGCTGCTGGAACTGGAGGACGGCATCGGCACCGACATTGCCGACCGCTACCTGCCGGCATCCTGTCGGGCGGATTGATCCTTGGTTTGCCGCTGCAGGGGCACCTCGGAAGCTGCGTGCCGGGGTGCCCCACGGCGGATGCCGGACGCCCGACTTTCGCCTGTCAAACTGAAGCCGCGATGGCCTGCCCCGCCATCTGCAGGCGCCGGTCGGGCATCATTGGGGCATGGATTCCAAGTCTAGACATCAGATTCCGGTGTATCGCTGGCATCCGGGCAGCAATCTGCACTGGCTGGTGCTGTGCGACCATGCCAGCAACCGTGTTCCCGGCGCCCTCGACAATCTGGGACTCGGTGCCTTTGATCTGACCCGGCACATCGCCTGCGATCTGGGCGCGGTCGACGTCGCCAGGCGTATTGCCAGGGCGCTCAGGGCGCCGATGATCGAGCACGGGATATCGCGGCTGGTGATCGATCCCAATCGGTCCAGGGACGATCCCACGCTGATACCGGAGATCAGTGACGGCACGCTGATACCTGGCAATCAGGGCCTGACCGAGGCCGAGCGGGAACGCCGCTGGCGTGTCTACCACCAGCCTTACCACCGCCGTATCGATCGCCATCTGAAGCAGATGGCCATGACGTCGATGGTGCCACTGGTGCTGTCCATACACAGCTTCACGCCGATGCTGGCGGACACGCGGGAGCCCAGACCATGGTCGGTGGGCGTGCTGTGGCGTCACGATCCGACCTTCGCGCACCATCTGATCCGCGAACTGTCACGGGACGGCGCCGTGGTCGGCGACAATCAGCCCTACGACGGCCATCTGGCCATGGGCCACACGGTGGATCATCACGCCATCCAGCGCGGTCTGCCCTACACCATGATCGAACTGCGCCAGGATCAGATCAGCACGCCCGCAGCCCGCGCCCAGTGGGCGGCGCGGCTGTATCGGGCGCTGATGCGCACCTCCACGCATTTCCGTCCGCGTGCACAGCATCTGGCGCCAGGGGCGTGGACGCCAGAGACGCCGATAGGGCGTTTGCCGGGTGGCAGGTCCGACAGGGAATGACCGCGCTGTTGGTGAGCGGGTGGCTGGCGTCGGGTGCGGTTCTTCAGGCATTCATTCGGTAGCTCATCGACGCGACAGCGCGAGCCGCATGTGTCTGCCCGACACTGCCTGCGGACCATCAACCGTAGGTTGCCGTGAAAGTCGTTCAGGCGAGTGCTGTCGCTCCCTCCCCGATGTTCGGGGAGGGCTGGGGAGGGGTTAGGCAAGAAACCCTATGCAACGGTCATGGCACCAGCGACTTTC
>JALHRS010000106.1 GCA_022841325.1 Lysobacterales bacterium
CAGGAACCCAAACGTACCACGCACGATCTCTGGAGCGCCGCACGCGCCTTCATGGAATTTCTGCAGCGCACCCCTGAGCGCGTTCGTGCTTACTTTACCCATCCGTCGGTACGCTATGCTCGTTGACTAATATATTTGATTGCCGGGTTAATATACGCTGCCTTCACGCATGTGTGAGAATTGCGGTATTGAATATTGCATTTGATCCCCCGCCGCGTGATTACGCCACTTTCCAGGGTTGGCGCTTGCAGCGAACTCGCCGCCGCCGATATCCTCGAATTCGGCGCCCGTGTGTCGCCGAGTTCACTGCATTCAAAGACTTGGGGGCGACATGCATCTGCTGATTGCCATCGTGCTTGTCGCCGTTGTCGTCACGATCCTGATGAGTCGTCAGTCGGCGGCTCGGTCTTCGGAATCGCACGGTAGCCCGGTCGCGGGCGTCTCCAGACCGCGGCATCCGCTGGCTTTCATCTCGATGGGCAAGATGTTTCTGCATGAGCCGGAGCGGGAGCCGCGAGAGATTCAGAGTCCGCATGTGCAAACCATGGTCGACCGCATGGAGCGTTCGCGCCAACTGCATGGCTGGAAACAGGACACCGCTTTTGCCAATTCCTTTGCCAATCGACGCCAGCAGCAGAGCGCCGATGATGACCTGCCGCTGCGAGCAACGGCGCTGCGCTTTCTGGCCCCCGAACGGGTCCTGTACTTTCTGCGCGACGAGCGCGTCGGAGGCCTGTTCGAATACGCGCTCGACAGCGGCCAGGAGCGCCGGCTAGTGCACCGGCAAAATCTGTATTTCGAGGACCTGAGCCCGTCGGTCGACGGCACCCAGTTGTTGTGTGCTCAGCACGCCTCCAATGGGTCGGCCAACATCTGCCTGATGAATGCCGATGGCAGTGGTTTTCGTGAGCTGACCGGCGGTGACACCGTCGATTCGGCACCAGCGTGGGTGCCGGATGAGCCCGGCCAGGTGCTGTATCAGACCTCTGGCTTGGCCCGAGGACCCCATGGACACGTGATCGCCCGCGGACCGGCATCGGTGCACTTGCTGGACACCGAGAAAGGCTCCGTTACCCCTGTGCTCGAAGACCCGAAATTCGACTTTCTGCAGCCTCGGGTCAGCCCGGACGGTCAGTTGCTGTATCTGCGCAGGCCATATTCGGTGCCGCAGTACGGCCCGTCAAATATCGTGGTCGATACGCTGATGTTTCCCTTCCGCTTGCTGCGGGCGCTGTTCCATTACCTGAACTTCTTCTCGCTCATGTACACGCGCAAGCCGCTGACCAGTGCCTCGGGCCCGATGGTGGAGGCCGATCTGAAGGAGATCGTGCTCAAGGGTATGCGCGTGGACGCCGAGGCCGCTCTGCGCAAGGGTGACAGCGTGCATGGCGTGCGCTCACTGGTGCCGAAGTCCTGGCAGCTGATTCGCCGCAATCGCCAGGGTCAGGAGCAGTTGCTGGCCACGCACGTCTCCGGGTTCGACATGGCAGCTGATGGTACCGTGTACTACTCGAACGGCAATGGCGTGTTTCAACTTGACGCCGATGGCGTGGCGCGGGTGGTGTTGAGGGACAAGCTCATCGCCGAGATTGTCGTGGGCCCGGGCTGATCAAGCCCCAATAGGGTCGCTTGCAGGCGAACTTGCGTCGCTTGCCGCTGGCCCTTGGCGAAAATCGAGCCCAGCAGAGGTATAGGCCAGAAGCGGGTCGCAGAGGACGCAGAGGAAGATCAGAGAGCACGCGGAGAGAAGCGAAAGAGAATTGCTTTAGCCTTTCTCTGTGTTCTCTCTGCTTATTCTCTGCGTCCTCTGCGTCGGGCTTTTTCTCCGGCGCACCGCAGACACCGGTTTTCGGTTGTAAGGTCGCTCCACAAAAAGTCTGTGCGGCTCGCTGATGGCGGAATCCGCCTACCTGCATAGCGGCGATGCCCCATTTGCGCGCGGGCGGGTTCCTCCCTACGCGTGTATCGCGTGCCCCAGCGCTGCGAGCGCGGCCTCGGGCAGGGTTTCGGTCATGGTCGGGTGGACGTGGATGGTGCCGGACAGATCCTCCAGTCGGGCGCCCATTTCCAGGGCCAGCGCGAACTCGCCGGACAGTTCCGAGACATGCGCGCCGACGGCGTGGATGCCGACGACCACATGATTGTCGGCGCGGGCGGTGACGCGGACGAAGCCGCCGTCGGTGCCCGATTCCATGGCCAGGGAGCGGCCATTGGCGGCGAAGGGGAACTGGCCGACGATGACATCGATGCCCTGGGCTTTGGCCTCATCCGGTGACAGACCGCAGCCGACCAGTTCCGGCTCGGTGAAACAGACGGCGGCGATGGCCACCGGATTGAAGCTGCGGCGCTGGCCGGCAATGATCTCGGCGACCATCTCGCCCTGGGCCGATGCCTTGTGCGCCAGCATGGGTTCGCCGACCAGATCGCCGATGGCCCAGACATTGCGCATCGAGGTATGACAGCGCTCGTCGACCTTGACGAAGGGACCGTTCATGTCGACCGCCATGCGCTCCAGGCCCCAGCCTTGCGTGGCCGGGCGCCGGCCCACGGCCACCAGCACCTTGTCGCAGGGCAGGGTGCTCAGGGTGCCGTCGGCTGCGGCCACTTCCAGCGCACGGCCGTTGCCATCCTCGATCAGTCGCTGCGCCCTGGTGTTCAAATGCACCGGAATCCTGTGCTGTTTCAGCCATTGCTCGACCGGCTTCAGCAGCGGCCGGTCGAACAGGGTCAGGATGCGGTCGAGTGCTTCGACGAAGACCACCTCGCTGCCCATGCGCGCATAAGCCATGCCCAGTTCCATGCCGATGTAACCGGCGCCGATGACCACCAGTTTCTTCGGCAGTTCGCGCTGCAGCAGCGCTTCGGTGGATGACCACACATGCTCGCCAAAGGGGATGGACGGAATGCCGGCGACGACAGATCCGGTGGCCAGGATCACATGCTGGGCGCTGATCTGCACGTCGCCGTCGGCTGTTTCGACAGTGCAGTTCTTGGCATCGGCAAACACCGCTTTGCCGTGCACGGCACGAACCTTGGCCCGCTTCAGCAGCGCGCCGACGCCGCCGTTGAGCTTGTCGACCACGGTCTCCTTCCAGTCCACCGCCTGACCGAGATCGAATTGCGGTGCATGGTCCAGCTTGATGCCGAGCTTGCCGGCGCCGACATGGGCCAGCATGGACTCGTACTTGCCGGCCACATGGATCAGCGCCTTGGACGGGATGCAGCCGCGGATCAGGCAGGTGCCGCCGAGGCGATCGGCCTCGACGATGGTGGTCTTCAGGCCCAGCTGTCCGCAGCGGATCGCGGCGACATAGCCGCCGGGACCACCGCCGACCACGAGGACTTGGGTTTCTATGGTTTCTGACATGACTGCAGATCCTCGCTGTTTGAGAGCAGGAAAATGGAAGAAGGAAAATGGAAAATGGAAGAGCGGATTCGCGGCGCATTGAGGACGATCTCCGCGCCGGGGGAAAGCCAGTAGCCCGGGTGTCGGCCTTTCCCTTTTCCGTTTTCCATTTTCCTTTTTCCTCTAACCGCCCCAGGCTCGGCCGCCGCGCTGGCCGACAGCGGCCAGCGCGGCAGTGGCGTCGCTACTCGATGAACAAGGTCGCCGGATTCTCCAGCTGCGCACGCACGTACTGGATGAACTCGGCGGCGTCGTAGCCGTCGACCATGCGGTGATCGAAACAGGACGACAGATTCATCATTGAGCGGATGACGATCTGTCCCGAGCGCACCATCGGCCGCTCGACCATCTTGTTGACGCCGATGATGGCGACTTCCGGTGCATTGATCACCGGCGTGGTGACGATGCCGCCAAGCGCGCCCAGGCTGGTGATGGTCAGGGTCGAGCCGGTCAGTTCCTCGCGCTTGGCCTTGCCCTCGCGCGCGGCATTGGCCAGGCGCCTGATCTCGGCGCTGGTCTGCCACAGGTCCAGCGATTCGGCATGGCGTACCACCGGCACCATCAGCCCGTTGGGCGTTTGCGTGGCGATGCCCACATGCAGCGCAGCGTGGCGGTAGGCGATGCCGGCGTCATCGTCGAAAGTGACGTTGACCTGCGGGAACTTGACCACGGCATTGGCCAGGGCCCGTACCAGGAAGGGCAGCAGCGTGAGCTTGCCGCGTTCCTTTCCATATTGCTCGTTCAGTTGCTTGCGCAGCGTTTCCAGCTCGGTGCAGTCGATTTCCTCGACGTAGGCAAAGTGCGGAATGCGCTGCTTGGCGCGCTGCATGGCTTCGGCGATCTTGCGGCGCACGCCGATGACCTTGATCGCTTCCACGCCTTCGCGTTTGCCACGCATGGCCGGCGCGGCGCCGCCAGCAGCGCCGGGACCGCGAGCGATGAAGGCATCCAGATCCTCATGGCGGATCTGGCCGGCCTCTCCGGTTCCGGGCACATACTGCAGCTGGATGCCCAGATCCTGCGCACGCCGACGCACGGCGGGTGAGGCCAGCGGTTTTTCACCGGCGGGGCGGGGCAGGCCCTGGTGAGGCTCGGGACCGGGGACCCGGGACGCGGGACCCGGGGTCGAGGACCCGGTGGCCGGGGCGGCCGGGGATTTTGTTTCGATCTTGCCGCCCTGGTCAGTTGCGGGCGCAGATGCTTCAGGCTCGGCTTTCCCGGGTTCCGGGTCCCGGGTCCCGGGTCCCGGGTCCTGCGCGGCCGCGCGCTGGGCAACCACCTCATCGGCGCCCTTGGTGCCAGCGCCCTCGACTTCGAGGATCACCAGCGGACCGCCGACGGCCGCCATGTCGCCGGCGTTGCCGCAGAGTTCCAGCACGGTGCCGGCGACCGGGGAGGAGATCTCCACCGAGGCCTTGTCGGTGAGCATGTCCACCAGCGGCTGGTCTTCTTCGACCTTGTCGCCGACCTTGACGCGCCATTCGGCGATTTCGCTCTCGGCGATGCCTTCGCCCACGTCCGGCAGTTTGAATATGTAACGTCCCATGATTCGATCCTCTGGACTGTTCTGGTCACTCGTGAATACTGAACCTGCGTCATTGCGAGGAGCGCAGCGACGAAGCAATCCAGGGCTCTGGCGGCTCGCTTCTGGATTGCCACGGCCCGCTGCGCGGGCCTCGCAATGACGCGGTGGGGGCAGTGTCCTAGCTCTCCATGACTTTCAGGATGGCGCGCTTGACGCGCTCGGGGCCCGGGAAGTACTCCCACTCGAAGGCGTGCGGGTAAGGCGTGTCCCAGCCGGCCACGCGCACGATCTGCGCCTCCAGATGCAGAAAGCAGTTCTCCTGCACCTGGGCCAGCAGCTCACCGCCGAAGCCGCCGGTGCGGGTGGCTTCGTGCAAGATCACGCAGCGCCCGGTTTTCTTGACCGATTCGACGATGCAGTCGATATCCAGCGGCATCAGCGTGCGCAGATCGATCACTTCGCCATCGACGCCGGCTTCGGCGACGCCGGCCAGAGCCACGTGCACCATGGTGCCGTAGGCCAGGATGGTGACATCGCTGCCGGCGCGGGCGATGGCCGCCTTGCCCAGTTCGACCTTGAAATAGCCTTCGGGCACCTCGCCCAACTCGTGTTTGGACCAGGGCACCAGCGGACGGTCGTGGTAGCCCTCGAAGGGGCCGTTGTAGATGCGCTTGGGCTCGAAGAACACCACCGGATCATCGTCCTCGATGGCGGCAATCAGCAGGCCCTTGGCGTCGATGGGATTGGACGGCATCACCGTCTTCAAGCCGGCGACGTGGGTGAAGATCGCCTCCGGGCTCTGGCTATGGGTCTGGCCGCCGAAGATGCCGCCGCCACAGGGCGAGCGCACCGTGATCGGAGCCCAGAATTCACCGCCCGAGCGATAGCGCAGACGCGCCGCTTCCGAAACCAGCTGATCGAAGGCCGGGTAGATGTAATCGGCAAACTGGATCTCGACCACCGGGCGCAGACCGTAGACGCCCATGCCGACGGCCGCCGCCAGGATGCCGCCCTCGGCGATCGGAGAATCGAACACCCGATGGGTGCCGTACTTCTTCTGCAAGCCGGCGGTGCAGCGGAACACGCCACCGAAATAGCCGACATCCTCACCGAAGATCACGGTGTTGCTGTCGCGCTCCAGCATCACGTCCATGGCCGAGTTGATGGCCTGAATCATGTTCATCCTGGCCATGATCAGACTCCCAGTTCCTGACGTTGACGGATCAGGTGCTGCGGCACCTCCTTGTACACATCCTCGAACATGGTCGCGGCACTGGCCGGTTTGACCCCGAGGGTGCCGAAGCTCTCGGCCTCCTTCTGCGCGGCGCGGACGTAGTCGTCCAGTTCCTTGTTCAGGGCTTCGTGCTGTTCTTCGCTCCAGATGCCCTGGGCGATCATGTGCTGCTTCAGACGATTGATCGGATCACCCAGCGGCCAGCGTGCGCTCTCGTCGTCAGGCCGGTAGGCCGAGGGATCGTCGCTGGTCGAATGCGGCGCGGCCCGGTAGGTGTAGAACTCGATCAGCGTGGGACCATTGTTGCTGCGGGCGCGATCGGCGGCCCAGCGGGTGGCGGCATAGACCGCCAGGAAGTCGTTGCCGTCCACGCGCAGGCCGGGCAGGCCGTAGCCGATGGCGCGAGCAGCGAAGGTGGTCTGCTCGCCGCCAGCAAAGCCCTGGAAGCTGGAGATCGCCCACTGGTTGTTGACCACATTCAGGATCACCGGCGCCTGGTAGACCGTGGCGAAGGTCAGCGCATAGTGGAAGTCGGCCTCGGCGGTGGTGCCATCGCCGACCCAGCCCGCTGCGATCCGGGTATCGCCCTTGAGCGCCGACGCCATGGCCCAGCCCACCGCCTGCGGCAGCTGGGTGCCTAGGTTGCCGGAGATCGAGAAGAAGCCGACCTCCTTGACCGAGTACATGATCGGCAGCTGACGGCCCTTGAGGCGGTCCTTGGTGTTGTTGTAGACCTGACACATCATGTCCACCAGCGACCAGTTGCGGGCGATCAGCAAGCCCTGCTGGCGGTAGCTCGGGAACAGCATGTCGCCGTCATCGAGGGCCAGGGCCTGGGCCACGGCGACCGCTTCTTCGCCGGTGCACTTCATGTAGAAGGAGGTCTTGCCCTGGCGCTGCACGCGCATCATGCGCTCGTCGTAGATGCGCGTCAGCAGCATGGCCCGCAGGCCACGTTGCAACATTTCGGGACTGAGCTTGGGATCCCACTCGCCGACGGCGGCGCCGTTCTCGTCCAGCACCCGGATCATGCCGAATGCATGATCGCGCATGGTGTGATCGGGCTCGTCGATGGGCGGGCGCGGCAGGCTGCCGACTGGCGGGATGACGATGTCGCTGAAGTCCGGGCTTTCACCGGGACGCGCCTTGGGCTCAGGCACGTGCAATCGTAGTGGCTGCTTCTCGCTCATTTGCATCCCTCCAGGCAACGGACTCGGGTCCAAGGATATCGACCCGGTCGCAATGGTGCGCAGTCTGCCGAGTGTCGGCGCAATTGCACAGCCCGAATGCTATGCCGATCGGGTCAGTTCCGTGGCAGCTGCGTGGCATCCGGGATGCGCACGCGCAGCGCCAGCACCAGTCCGACCGTGGAAAACACGGCGGCGCCGAGAAAGCTGCTGCGGCCGCCACCGAGTTCCCAGAGCGCGCCTGCCAGCAGCGCACCAAGCACACCGCCCAGGCCAGAGCTGAATCCGTAGAGCATGCCTTGTCCATGCACACCGCTGCGGCCGGGGAAGAACTGGCCGATGGCGTAGATGCTGGTGCTGTGAAAGGCGGCAAAAGTGAAGGCATGACCCATTTGCGAGAGCGCAATCGCCCAGCCGTGTTCGGGCAACAGTGCGGTGACCAGCCAGCGCACGATGCCGATGCCGAAGCAGGCGCTCATGATCGTTTGCGGGCTGAATCGTCCCAGCACCCGGGGCATCCACAGAAACATGGCGATCTCGGCGATCACGCCCACAGCCCAGAGCAGTCCTATCTGCTGGGCGCTGTAGCCATTGCGCATCAGATGCAGCGACAGGAACACGTAGAAGGCGCCATGCGCCAGCTGCATCAGCAGTGCCGTCGTCAGGAAGGTCCAGACGGCGCGGCTGCGCAACCGTGGCAGCAAATCCCCGCGCAGGCCTGAGCGGGGGGCTTCCTCGGCGCTGGCCTCGGGGTCGCGATTGATCCAGGTCGATGCCAGCAACAGCGCGAAGACCGGCAGCAGCAGGGTCACCAGCCAGTGGTATCCCAGGCGCTGCAACAGCCAGCCGAAACCGATGTTGGCGATCACAAAACCGACCGAGCCCCAGACCCGGATGCGCCCGTAGCGGGATCGCCGCTCGCCCAGATGCGCCAGGGTCAGGGCTTCGAACTGCGGCATGATGGCGTTGTAGGCACTGGCATAGACCAGCATCACCAGCACCACGGCCGCAAATCCCAGCGGCAGCAGGAACAGCGCGAAGGCCGCCAGGGTCACCGCGGCACCGGCACGCAGCCAGAGGATCGGATGGGCCGAACGCGCGGTCAGCCAGCCCCAGGTGGACGGCGCATAGACCCGGCTGCCAAACCACAGGCTCATGACCACGCTGATCTGCCAGGGACTGAGTCCGCGCGACTCCAGATACGGTGCGAAATAAGGCGCGTAAGCACCCAGCGCCAGAAAATAGGCGAAATAGAAGGCCGACAGGCGCCAGTAGGGGATGTCGCGTAGGCTCACGGAGGGCTGGCGTCAGACGGGCGCCCGGAGTCTAGCCGGCGCCGGTACTACTGTCTGTGCAAGTTACTTGGGGACATCACACTAGATCCGCAGCAGATAGGCCTCGATCTCCGGCAGTGCCTTGGACTTCGGGTAAGCCTCGCGGGTGGCTTCCAGCAGCTTGCGGGCTTCGGCCGGTTTGCCCAGACGTTCGTTGAGGGCCTGGGCCACCCGCAGATGGATGGCACCGACCGCCGGATGCCTGGGATAGGTCCGGCTGAAGCCATTGGCGAATTTCAGCGCCAGTTCCGGCTTGCCGAGTTCGCGGGCCTTGTCCACCAGTTCCCGCACCTGATCGGGATCGCTGGGCCATAGCGCCGGATCGGCGCCGCGGCATTCCGACCAGAAATCCAGCGCCTGCGCCCATTTCTCCTGGGCAATCTTGACGTTCAGATATTGCTGGGCGTGCTTGTTCAGCGCTGCGGTATCGCCGTGCAGCGTCAGCAGCTTGCGAAAGCGCAGATGCACGGCGTCGGTGGCGCCGCGTTCGTTGATGTACTCGCGCAGCACCCGTGCCGCGCTCTCGGTGTCGCCATTGGCGGCGAAGGCCGCGCTCTCATCGAGCACCGACTGGTCCCGATCCCTGGGGCGCGGCAGCGAGGTCGGCGCGTTGACCTTGATCTCGTAGCCCAGCGCATCGCGGTACTGGTAGACCAGATATCCGAGCAGATGAAAGGTGACCACGGTGGCGTAGTTGGCGATGAAATAGTGGCCGACGACGGCCAGCGGGCCAGGCAGAAAGGGCAGCATCATCTGCTGGGCATTGCCTTCGCTGATCATCAGGATCAGGCAGAGCAGGGCGGCGCCGATGTAGGGCCAGCCGATGCGCGTCAGCGTGGCCATCCACAGCGAGGGATTGAGCGCGCCCAGCGTGTCCTGGTCGATCGCGGCCGACATCAGCGCCGCCGGCGCCCCGAGGGCGATGGCGATTCCAAAAACCCAGGCCAGCGCCGGCGCCCCGGCAGCGATGGCGCCGATGACCAGCAGAAAGCCGATGACCCAGAGCAACACCTGAACCTTGAGCACCACCCAGCCCACCGAATCGGGCGTGTTGTAGCCGCTGGGCGCCTCCATGATGCCGTTGGCGGTCGAGCTCAGTACTTCTGCCGCATATTTCAGCGTGGCGGCGGCAATGACGATGTTCATGATGAAGCCGACGCCGGGCAGATAGCCCAGTAGCCGCAGGAAGGCCAACAGAGTGATGGTCAGCAGGGCCTCGGAGTGCAGCGGATAGGCCAGCATCGGCCGCAATCGCTCCCAGAACGGGACTTCGGCAGCGGTATTCGGGCGTGTCGACATCGTTGATCGGGTCCTGTGTGGCGGGTGCGCTGGGCCGGTTTCCCGGCCCTCGGTGGGTTCAGATGGTGGCGCAGGTCTCCAGCGGCGCAAAGCCCAGGCTGCGCACGCGGCCGGAATTGGCAATGATGACCTGACCGCCGAAATGCGGGTCACGACGGCTGCAAATGACGAAACTGGCATTGGCGCCGGCCGATTCACCAAGGTTACGATATGTGATCTGTCGCCTGCCAGTGTTGCTGCGGATGCCGATCAGTCTGGGGTCCAGTTTCTGGCTCAGCAGCAGTTGCTCCACCGGGTCGAAACGACCATTGCGATTGTCGTCACGGTACAACAGCCATCCTTCAGACCAGTCGCTGTCGTTGCGGCAGCTGTGCTGATCACTGCTGGGGCACAGCACCACGTTGCGGCCGGTGCTGAGCGCCTCGGCGCGGGCTCGCTGCAGGCCCAGAATCAGGGCGTTCTTGGCGGTACGCACCTGGGTGGAACTGCCCATGGTCTTGAAAGAAGGCAGCGCAACCGCCAGTACGATGCTTGCGACCAGCAGCACCAGGATCAGCTCAAGGGCACTGAAGCCCTGGTTGCGGCCAGCGCGGTGGCAGGGGAAGGTCATGGCGATGCTCCGACGGGATGGATGTCGGTTAGGCTAGGGATTCGCCAGGCGCCAGCCAGCCGCTGCTTTCCGATTCCAATGTCGGAAATTTCCTACAAGCTGTCTATTGCACTCAACCCGAGAGGCCAGGTGTCGGATCTATTCCAGTTGCAGTCACCGTTCGAGCCTGCCGGCGATCAGCCGCAGGCCATCGCCAGGCTGATCAACGGCATCCGCGCCGGCGAGGCCCATCAGGTGCTGCTGGGTGTGACCGGCAGCGGCAAGACCTACACCATTGCCAATGTGGTTCAGGCCATCCAGCGGCCAACCCTGGTGCTGGCGCCGAACAAGACGCTGGCCGCGCAGCTCTATGGCGAGTTCAAGGAGTTCTTTCCGAACAACGCGGTGGAGTATTTCGTCAGCTATTACGACTACTACCAGCCTGAAGCCTATGTGCCG
>JALHRS010000107.1 GCA_022841325.1 Lysobacterales bacterium
CCACCTCGCGATGACCAACGCATGACTCGGGGACACTCATGGATCGCTACTCCTTTGGTGTCAGGGACTTGCACCCTTTACGCTTCACCGGTTTCGCCGGCGCACCTACTCGAAGCCGTTCTGAAACAGCGGATCGGGCTGGCCGACGGTGACGAAGACCGCGGCGACCGGGCCGGCATTGCCGAGGGCATCAGTGGCGCGCAGATACAGCAGCTGACGGCCGGCGCTGAGGCTGCTGGCGGGCAGGTCGACGGTGATGTTCTCGGCTGTGCTGTTGAAGCCACCGTCGCTGGGCTGGAACTGCGCCAGAGGCGTGGCACCGGCCTGCCAGGGCGGCGTGGCATAGATCGCTGCACCGGTCACCGTCTGCGAAGGCTCGGTGCCCACGGTGTTGTTGAACCGGGCGTCTTCGGCCCGCGCGCTGATGGTCACCGTTCCGCCGAGGCTGATCTGAGCCGGCGTGGCCAGCACATTGATGATCTCCGGCCCGGCGGCCCAGCGGTAGGGCGCGCGCGCCAGTTTGGAGGCCATGAAGAAGCCGTTCAAGGTCGGCTGGACCAGGGTGTTCTCGTAGCTGGTGCAACTGGGCCAGAAACTGCTGCCATCCATCTCGATGGTGAAGGAGGCCACGCCCAGCGTGCCATAGGTGAAATCGTCGGTGGCGCCGCCAATGGCGCCACCGGCATTGGATTGTTCCGGCGTCAGCCCGTTGTAGTAAGCGATCTTGCGGCCCAGCGTCTGCAACTCGAAGCGATTCGGCGCAAACACGCCGTTGACATTGCCCCAGGGTCACCAGGTGGTGCCGGCGTTGCTGTGCACGTCCATGTAGATGCCGGTGGCGTCGTTCGACACCGGGGTGACCAGATCGACACCGGGCCCTTCATTGCGTTGATCGGGGAAGATCTGCCGCAGATAGGCAATGATGGCCTGCGACTCCGGCTCCGAAGCCGCTGAAGGTCCGCGGAAGGTCTCATTGCAGGCGGTGCCCGAGCTGCCCGGGCCGCCCCAGTCGAAGGGGAAATTGCGGTTGTTGTCCACACCCAGTGTGGTGCTACCCGTCGGGCAGAAGTTCTCGTTTCGATTCTTGCGCTGCGAGCGCGTTGTCGACACCTCGGCCACCTTGCGTCCATCCGGGTTGGCATGGAACAGGATGTGCACCTCGTGATGATCGAGTATCCAGGTCACGTCCGGATTCACGTCATACTGGGCGGCCAGCCACTCGCCGTAGCGCAGCACGGTCTCGGAAGTCACGTACTCGCGGGCGTGCAATCCGCCCTGCAGGTAGTGCACCGGCTTGATGCCGGGAATGGAGCGATTGGTCAGCCGCAATACCCACAGATCGTAGCCCTGCGCGGCATTCTGCTGCTTTTTCCAGCTGTCGCCGATGTCGACCAGTTCGGCGATGGCCCCATGCTGCGCCACCACGGCCTGGGCACTGGTCAGACTCTCTTCGACCGTGCGATAGCAGGGATAACCCGAGATGCTCTCGATCTGGTCGGGGATCTGCGGCACCGGCCCATAGGCCTCGGCCGTCAGTTCCGGATCGATGGCAACACGAAAGCCCTCATCCAGCAGTTGCTGGTATTCGGCGCGATTGTTGACCTCGATGATCAGTTGCCCGGCGTCACGATCCACCCGCCACGGCGCGGCCCGTTCCAGCAACCGGGTCAGCGACTGATCGGAAGTGAATCGGGCACGCACCACCCACGGACCTTCGCCTGCCGGAAGCTCGCGGGTCTGCGGCCACGGTGAGGGGCCGACCTTGGCTGCCGTAGCAATATTGCCGACCAGCATGGCCAGCAAGACAAACAGGAAGCGGATGCGCATCGACGAACAACCCTCACGGCGGAGCGCGAATGATAGCGGACCGGGCCAGCGCCGGGCGGTGGATAGTTGGCAGTTCTCCGGTGATCTCATCCGGATCGGAGCCGATGTTTGCCGCCAAAGGGCCCGCCGTGCGGTGGTCGCACGGTGCGGTTCCTGGTGCAGACTGGTGGCCCAATCAACCCGTGTCCGGGGACTCCCATGCAGCGCCTGGATCGCCAATCAGCAAGTGGGCTATCTGCGCAGGGCCCTGAGTCTGGACGGTCATGGGCCAGACCTGTGTGCCGGCTCGGGCTATGTCTCCATAGAAATGGCTGACGACGCCGGCTCGGTTGCAGTGCTTCGGCGCCAGGAAGTGCTGAGCGAGGCCGACGAACGCGAATTCGCGGCAGACGCGGCGCACACGCCGGGGCCTTACGAAATCGTCGAACGCTATTGCCTGGATCGGCGCAGCGATACCTACCTGCGCTGCCACCGTCAGTTGCTGCGGCCTTGAGTTCACGGCAACGAGCGGCTGTGGCAGTCTCCGGGCCGCTTTCCATGAACCCATATCGCAGGTCGTTGAGATAGCCTGATACGGCAATGGCGAGCCTGGCGTAGCCCGAAGTGCGCGCAGCGCTCTCCGGTCGGTGAGGCGAAAGAGCCCCGGTGAGCCGCTGCGCGGCACACCAGGCCACGCGCACCGGCCGGGTTCATCGCCCGTGGGCAGTGGTCCCACCGTGGGGAACCCTGTCGATCGTCCAGGGTCCAAGTTCACTTCACTGTTCGCTAAACTTCAGGCTACCCCGAGACCCAAATGAGCTTGATGCGCTATTGCCTGCTTTGCCTGCTGTTGTTCTGCACTGCCCTCGGTATCGCCCATGCCGAAGAACTGCCCTCCGAAGCGCGCCAGCTGACTTTGCGCTTCCTGCAGGATCGCGATTGCGGGGAGGCGGCGATGGCCGCTTTTCCGGAGAGCGAGCAGCGCTTCGAGGCACGCCTGGCGGAAATCCAGCCGCCGGACGCGCAGGCCGCCGCCCGGGCTGAGCGCGCGGCGGCGCTGGCCCGTCGTTCGGCTGATTGTGCGGACCTCAATCACATCGTCAGCAGCGCCAGTGTCATGGCCGATCCGGATTCCAGCAAACGACTTGGAAGCGCTGCGGCGCAGGGCGACCCGCTGGCCCTGCTGCTGGCTCAGGGCTCGATCATGGATGGCGACAGTTTTCGGCGTCTGGCCGCGCAGCTGATCGACAGCGGCGACGCCGAAGCCATCGCCCGCATCGGCTGGGTACTGGCCACCCGCCAGGATCGGGACCAGTTCGGCATCGATCGAGCGAACCTGATCGTGGCAGATACCTGGTTGCTGCTGGGCTGCGAATTCGGGCTCGATTGCGGCGCCGGCAGCCGCGCCGTCGACCATTTCTGTCTGGTGCGCATGGTCTGTGGCCACCCCGATCTCGCCGCCGCCATTCGCGCCTCGCGCGGTGAGGAGGGCTCAGCCGAGGTCGTCGAATCGCGCGACGAGCTGCTGCAGCGCATCCGCCAGCGCGGCGCTGCCAGCCTGTTCCCCACCTACGCCAGCGGCAGCTGACCACCCATGCATCCACGCTGGCGCTTGCCGGGATTGATGGGTCTGCTGGTGGCAGCAGTGTTGCTGTGGCGCTGGCAGGCCGACCCTGGCGAGTCAGCGGCAGCCGACACCGGCATCGCAGTTTCCGAGCCGGGACCGCCAGCCGAGGACTCGGCCGATGCAGGTGCAGCACCAGCGCAGGCCGGTGATTCGGCAAGGCCGACTGCGGTCAGGCCGAACCCGGCATCAGCGCCGCGCAAAGAGCCCGCCGTGGCCCTCGACGCCCCGGCCCTCGGCTATCGCGCCAGTGCCGCCCAACGCGCCGACGATATGGCGCGGCTGGTCGCTGCCGACGATCTGGCACCGCTGCTGGCCGAGTTCAAACGGCGCGCGGCGAATGGCGATGCCGATGCGGCGGCGCGGATGCGGGATATCTATGACGAGTGCATGGGGGTGGATCTCTATCAGGGGCCATCATCGACAACGCCAGGGGTGCCGAGAACGATCTCGTTTCCTGGGTCGTTGCCGTTGGAAGATCCGCGGCGGCAGGCTGCGCTGCAGATCGGCAACGCGCGCTGCGCGGGTGTGCTGCCGCCGGGGGACCGCAATGCACGCATCAGACAATTGGGCCAGAACGTGGCGAGCAGCCGACGACTGGCTGCCGACCTCGGTCACCTGCCGTCACGCGTGCGACTGCAGCCCTTCGGCCTGGATCGGGCGCTGTGGGCCCGGGAGCAGAGACCGCAGGCGCTGGCCCTGCTCCGCGATGGCAGTCCTGAAGCGCTGTTCGAATTGACTGGCTTCGCGGGTTTTGCCACGCCCTATTCAGAGCATTCCTGGACGCTCGCTGCTTGTGCGCAAGGCTATCCCTGCGAGCAGAGTCCATTCCTGCGCAACTTCTGGTGCGTGCAGTTCGGGACGCTGTGCGATGTTTCCAGCTTCCCCGAATACATTCGCCAGAGCTCCTCGGCTCGCGACTGGCGCCGCTATCAAGCCGAACGCGACCAGATCCTGGCCCTGCTGCGAGCCGGCAACCTCGGCGCATTGCTGCTTCCAGACCCAGCCATCGGCGGTGGCGGGTGAAGCGGCATGGGCTCAGGGTCTTTGTGGTGCTGATCGGCTGCGCGGCGCTGATCGGCCTGCAGTACGCCCGTACCGAGGGCGATGCCGATTCGTTGAGCACCCGAACCTCCGCTCCGTCGTCGGCGGCGGCCGAGATCCATCGCCCTGCTTCCGGGATTGAGGGCGGCGACATCGCACGGGCAGCCGATGACAATCAGTCCGGCCCTTCGATTGCGGAGTCGGCGTCGAAGTCTCACCCTGCCGCATCTGCCGGGGTCGAACCGAGTCAGCGCGCCCGGGTCCAGGCCCATCTGCATGCGCTGATGGCCTGCCAGCCCGGCGCGGTGACGAAGGCCAGCGAGCGCGAACAGCTGTGGCGCATGACGCTGCCGCCCGAGGCGATTGAAGGTGCGCCGGCACAATACGAAACTGCCGAATCCTGGGCCAGGCAAACCTGTGCGAAATCGTCGATGCAACTCGGTGCTGCGCCGGTAGAGTCCGGCGATATCATGGCCCTGTGGTCGGAGCTGTCGCCCGATGGCCCCCTGCGTCGACTGTCGGAGGCGAGCGTCGAGACCGAGGTGGATGTTTTGGACCCCAGCACCCTGCAGGCGCGGAGGGAACAGACCGAGGCCTTGATCCCGATGATGCGCCCATTGCTGGAACAGGCCCTGGCCGAGGCGCTGCGTGAACCGTCGGTGCTGGAATTCCAAGCCATCGCCGAAGCCGCCGGTCGATTCCACCGCCGCCGAGGGCGACTCGGCCCCTTTGCCGGCAGCGGCTCGGCCCTGTGGCGTCTGGCCGCCTGCGATCTGGGCGCCGACTGCGGCCCTGAGTCGCCCGCTGCGCACCTGATCTGCTACCACGAGCAACTCTGCGGCTATGGCTCTCTGGAAGAAGCGTTGATCGATGCCTACTGGCCGCAGATGCAGATCGATCAGCTGCAGGCCGCCCGCCAGCAACTGGTCGAGCGTCTGCGGGCCGGCGGCCACGGCGTATTTGAACCGGACCCGCCGGGCGGGGGTTGAGCGGGTTGGCGCTGCCCTGATCGTGCCAATGTTGGCCGCCTGTATCGGCCCGATGCTGCCCACGGGCCATGAGCCCTGCTGCGCGTAGCCCGTTGTGCCGCGCAGCGGCTCAGCGGGGCTCTTTCGCGTCACCGCCCGGAGAGCGCTGCGCGCACTTCGGGCTACACAAACCGGCAATTGCTGTAATCAAGGCAATTCAGGGACTTACGATGTGGGTTCATGGGGAGCGTAGCGAAGCAATCCAGGCAGATATCCGCACGAGCGCTGGATTGCTTCGTCGCTGCGCTCCTCACAATGACGCATCAATATCTTGTGACATGGGCTCATGGAAAGCCGCCGCATCCCCGTCGCCCCGCTTGCAGGAGGGCGCCGCGCCTGCGGCGCCGCTGCTGCTTTCCGGTCCAGCGCAAGAACGGCCGCGCACTCTGTGTCCAGACTTGTCCGGATGCTTATTCGCCATCAGGCGAGGAGAGCGATCGCGGACAGAGTCCGCTCCCACAGTTCAGCAGGTCCAGGGTATGCGCCTCAGGCGCGCGCCCCTCCCCGAGGCCGCTCTAGCGTTGCTTCATGATCGAATCGCGCAATGGATTCGCTGGCATTTCTTCATCATTGATCTGCCCGATCTTCAGCCCCAGCGCGCGATAGCTGTCGCGCAGATCCGGAAACTCGCGGTCGCTGGCGTAACGCTGGTAACGCGCGAGCAATCCGGCCTGGGGCACTTCGGCATCGAGTGCGGTGATGAAATCCTCTGGCGGCCAGTTGCGTTCACTGGGCAGGTGCTGACGCCTGAAGGCGCCAAGCACGGCGTCGAGGCTGCTGCCGTGCTGGCGAAGGGCGATATCGGACTCCAGCCAGTAGGCCGCGCCGGCCCAGTAGACGCGCATGGTGCCGCCCCAGCCGCGACCGAGTTCGGCCAGCGGCGGACCGCTGCCGACGGCGCGGCCGCGCTTGAATCCGGCATCGAGACGACGCCAGCCTTCGGTGGCGCTGAACTGGCCGGTGCGGGCGCGCCAGACATACTGGTAGTAGCTGGCCAGGCCCTCGGCCAGCCAGCGACCGCGGCTGCCGAGAAAAGGATGTTGCAGATGCGCCAGCTCATGCGCGGTGGTCCAGTCCTGGCGCCAGGCCTCGCTGCCGGCATCGGCGCCGACAAACAGGGCCACAGCGGCGGCACCGCCACGCGACACCTGTCCCCAGGGCACCGGCTCGGACACGCCGGGCAGCGGCACGATCAGCACCTGGGTATCGGGCAGGGGCACCTGTCCATCGCTGGCCAGCAAGACCGGCGCGGTGTCCTTGAACCAGTCCATCACCGACTGGCGGCGGCTGGCGTCGACCAGCGGCAGGATAGCCACGCGCAAGCGACCACCTGGCAAGTCAATCAGGGTTTCGTCGAAGCGCCCGAAAGCGGTCTGCGCCGGCCAATCATCGGGCGTGGCCCCCAGGCGATAGCGTTGGCTCTCGCCGATCGGTGTCCACGGGACTGACTCCGACCAGCCGGCAGGCAGACGGAATTCGAGCGTGCTCTCCGGATTCAGCCGGCGCGGCCGCCAGAACCACAGCGCTGGCGACACCCGCCAGTAGTCCTTGCCGCGTCCGATGCGATAGCGATCGGCCAGCCCGGCCGATTTCAGATCGATACGCGCCTCGAAGCACTCGCCTGCCTGCCAGTCGTTCACGCGCACGCCGCGGGCATCCGGGCGCAGTGTCTGCTGCCCGCCGCGGGTCAGTGATTTCAGATAGGGCAACGCCTGGGAGCCCGCCCGCAGCCGCACCAGCGCTTGCGCCTGCGCGCTGCAGCCACGCACGGTCAGGATTTCCTGCGCCGGTTCGAGGCCGACCACGAATTCCCAGCGAGCTTGCGCGGCCCCCGCCGAGCACGGCGCCGCCACCAGCAGCAGCGAGATCAGGGTGGTCCAGGCAGATCGTGGATTCGGCATGCGCATTCGGATTTCGCCAGTTCAGCGCCGGATCTGATCCGATTGGGTGTCACCTCGCCGTGCAATCCAGATGCAGGTGATGCATGGACACCCGGCCTCGGCGTCGGACACGCGCCCGCCAGCGCTACAGCTTGAGGGTGTCGAAGTCGACATTGCCGCCGCTGAGGATCACGCCCACACGGCGATCGCGGAAATGCTCCGGATACTTGCGGATGGCTGCCAGCGGCGTGGCGCAGCTGGGCTCGATGACGATCTTCAGGCGCTCGTAGACCAGGCGCATGGCGGCCAGCGTCTCGGCATCGCTGACCGTGAGGATGCGGGTAGCGCGTGCCCGCAGGATGACGAAGTTGGGCGCGCCCAGATCAGCGCGCAGGCCGTCGCTGATGGTGTCCACCGCGGCATTCTGCTGCAACTGGCCGCTGGCAAAGCTGCGCGCGGCGTCGTCGGCACCTTCGGGCTCGGCGCCAAAGAGATCGATCCTGGGGCACAGGCCGCGTCCGGCGATGGCGCTGCCGGCCATCAGGCCACCACCGCTGATCGGCGCCACCAGGGCGTCGAGCCGGCCCACTTCGCGGATCAGTTCCAGCGTCGCCGTGCCCTGCCCGGCGATGACCCGGGGATGGGCAAAGGGGTGGATTTCAACCGCGCCGGTCTGGGCAATCACGCCAGCCAGCGTTTCCACCCGGGCGCGATTGCTGGGCGCACAGAAAACGATGCTGGCGCCGAGGCGGCGCACCGAATCGATCTTCACGCGCACGGTGTTCTCGGGCATCACCACATGGGCTGGAATGCCGCGCAACTGCGCCGCCAGCGCCAGGGCCGCGGCATGATTGCCGGAGGAATGCGTGGCCACGCCACGTGCCGCATCGCTGTCGCTGAGCGCAAACACCGCATTGCAGGCGCCGCGGAACTTGAAGGCGCCGATACGCTGGAAATTCTCGCACTTGAAGTGCAGTTCGGCGCCGATCTCGGCCTCCAGACTGCGGCTGCGCAGCACCGGCGTGCGCGCCGCGTGCGGCGCAATGCGCGCGGCGGCCCGCCAGATGGCGTCAAGGTCCAGCGTATCGAACTCGGAATCGGCAGACATGGAACTGTGCTTTGCTTCGCTGACGGTGGTTGCAGTATGTGGGGACCAGCCCGAAAGCAAAACGCCCGGCTAGCCGGGCGTTTTGATCGGGATCATGGAAGCCGGGTTCAGCCGCCAGCCGGTGCCGGCTCAGCCGCAGCGGCCGGTGCGTCCGCCGCCGGAGCGGCCGGATCAACCGGCGGTGCCGGCAAACCGAGCGGCAGATAGACGCGCGTCACTTCCAGCATGATCTTCTCTTCTTCGGCGTCTTCGCCTGCGGCTGCTTCGTCGGCGGCAGCTTGCCCGTCAGCTGCATCCATCGAAGTACCCGGATCCGCATCCGGAGCCTTCGGTGCCTCGCGGTCGGGGAGGATTTCCTCGATCGCCTTCTGCGCCGGATCGAAGACCAGACCGCGCACGGTGGCATAGGCCTGCAGCTTCTCGAAAGTGACGTTGCTCTTGCGGCGTTCGCCGACGTGCTCCGCCACCAAAGCCTGGCCACCGGCCGTTTCCGTGGCTTCCATGCCGTCAGGCAACTGCAGACCTTCGGTGCGATCGACCGGCAGGATCACGTCGAAGGCCAGACGATACCGCTCCTTGAGGTTCACCTTGACCCGGGCCGGACCGGTGACGTTCAGCTTGTTGCGGTCGACGAAAGCCTGCAGCTTCTTCATGGTGTCGGCCACGCCGGCATTCAGGTCCGGGAAGTCACGGGCACTGTAGACCTCGACCAGTCCCGGCATCTTCAGCGCCGGGCCGGGAATCATCTCGACCTGGGTGATGGCGATATCGCTGTAATCGCGGGCGTAGGCACTGGATTCGATCAGCGCCTTCAGGCGCATCAGACCGTACTGGTAGTCGCCGCCAATGGAGGAATCCAGGTACTTGCCCTTGATGCGCTCGATCGGGTTGGCCCCGAGTTCCACATCGTAGGACCAGGTGACCTTCACACCCAGATCGGTCGTGCCGATGCTGAATGCCGTGGTGCCGGTATAGCCATCCTGGATTCGCTGGATCATCTTGACCATGGAGGTCGGCGTGCTTTCGATGATCTCGAATCGACCCGACCCAACCTCCTTGTTGCCCGACCAGGTCATCATCGCGCCCTGACCGGACTCGGGACCTTCAAAGCTGTAGCTGGCGGCGGGGTCGTGCTTGGCGTAGGGCGACCACTCGTTGAAGCGCTTGAAGCTGTTCAGTATGTCAAAGACATGGCTGGGCGGACGTTCAATGATGATCGATCGTTCGACATGACCCTGGCCACCGCCGGGCAGGAAAAGTCCGATCAACATCAGGACCACGATCGTAGCCACGATCGCGAGGATTAATTCGATCACAGAGCGCATCAGATAACTCTCCCCGAAACGGGCACCCACTCGACAAGGCGCGGAATGTTAATCGTTCTAAGGCCGTAGCGCCACGCGGACGTGTACAGCTTGTCTGTTAATTGGCCCAGCCTGGGCTGCCATCAGTCCTGATCGAGCAGTTCCTGATAGGCATCCGGATCAAGGAGCTCATTGTATTCGCTTAGGTCATCGGGCTTGACGACGAAGATCCAACCCTCGCCGTAGGCGTCTTCGTTGACCGTCTCCGGCTTGTCCGACAGCGCCTGATTGACCTTGAGCACCTCGCCCGACACCGGGCTGTAGACATCAGAGGCGGCCTTGACCGACTCGACGACCGCGCAGCCGTTGCCAGCATCGACATGGTCACCGACGCTCGGCAATTCCACATAGACCAGATCGCCAAGCAAGCCCTGAGCGTGATCCGAGATGCCGACGGTCACCGTGCCGTCACCCTCCTTGCGCGCCCACTCATGGGATTTCAGAAACTTGAGGTCGCCGGGAATCTCACTCATGGCTGTCAACGTTGGCTGCAGGATGGCCCCGCAGGATAACAAAAGGCGGGCCCTGGGGGCGGTTGTTGGTTGTTGGTTGTTGGTTGTTGGTTGTTGGTTGTTGGTTGTTGGTTGTTGGTTGTTGGTTGTTGGTTGTTGGTTGTTGGT
>JALHRS010000108.1 GCA_022841325.1 Lysobacterales bacterium
CGACATAGGTCGACAGCGACAGCATTGCCTCGTCCACGTCGATGCTCTCTTGCTGCCACAACAGGATGCGCCTGACCACGAAGGTGTGCCTGAGGTCATGGATGCGCGTTGCATGGTGCATACCGCGGTTGACCCACCCGAGCTCATTGCGCAGCGTGGCGAAGACGCGCTCCACCTGATGACCGCTCATCGGCTTGCCGAACAGGCGGCCCCGCGTCCCGATGAAGAACGCAGCGTCGTCGTCGCGTGAGGCGCCGGCCACGTCCCGCGTCCAGCGGTATTGGCCCAAGGCCTTGGCCGTGCTTGGATGCAGCGGCACCTGACGCGACTTGGCGAACTTCGTGCGCCGGATCGTCAGCATGCCTCGCCTGAGGTCCACGTCGCCCAGGGTCAGCGACAACGCCTCGGACAGGCGCAGGCCGCAACTGGCGATCAAGCCGAACAGCGTCTCGTAGACCAGGCCGCGCAGGCCGGGACCGGGGCCGAGTTCGCGCGCGGCAGCCAGCAACTGCCGCACTTCCTCTTGGCTGTAGATGTGCGGTGCCTGGCGCTCTGGCAACCGTCCGAAGATCGTGTCGTCAGGCACTTCGGTGGCCGGCTCGAACTGCTGCATCCAGCGTGCGAAGGAGCGCAAGTGCTTCAGCCGCCTGGCCCAGGTCCGGGGATCGACGCTGGCATGGGTGTCCAGACGCGCCCACTCGGCCATGACCTCCAGGGTCAGGGGTCCGCGGTGGCGAGTGCGCCGGACGTACTCGGCCAGGCTGCGCAGGCTGTAGGCGGTCGAACGCAGCTGGAAGCCCAGGGTGCGACGCTCCGTGAGGTAGCGCTCCACGAGCGCGGTCAGGCCGATCGTCATGACGTCCTCCCGGTGGCGGCAGCGGCGGGCTTGCCAGGCCAAGGCAGGGCCACTTCGACGAGGCTGCCGCTGTCGAGCTTGGCGTAGATCAGCGTCGTGTTCAGCGAGCGATGCCGCAGCACGTCGGCCACCTCCTTGAGCGAAGAGCCGCCGGCCAGCAGACGGCTGGCCATCGTGTGACGCAGCAGGTGCGAGCGGGTGTGCGACAGCCCGGCGCGGGCATAGGCCTGGCGAATGGTCTTGCGCACGAGGTCCGGGCCGATCGGCCGTTCCCGCGGCGTCATGTGCCGAGCGAAGACCATACGGTGCTGGGTCTTGGGTCGCTCGCCGCGCAGGTACGCCGCAATAGCCTTCCCGGTGGCTTCAGGCAATGGCATCACGTCCTCACGCCGGCCCTTGGTGCGGCGCAAGGTGATCGTGCCTGCATCCCAGTCGATGTCATCCAGGCTCAGGCGTGCGACCTCGCCGCTGCGCAGGCCCAGATCGAGCATGCAACGCACCATGGCGTCAGCACGCAGCATCGCCGGGCCGCTCTGGCCAAGGGCAGCCTCAAGCTGTTCGACCTCTGCCGGCTCCAGCGACTTGGGCAACGACGCCAGCTGCCAGTTCGCCGGATATGCCAGCGCACCAACCAGCGCATGGGTGCGGTCGCCCAGCGTCGCACGCCAGCGGAAGTAGCCACGCAGGGCCGAGACCACGGCGCCCAGGCTCGTCGGCGCCTTGTAGTTCTTGGCCTGGGCGGCGAAGAAGCGGCGCACGTGCTCCGGCGTCATGATCTCGAACTGGATGCCCTCGTCACCGAAGTGCTTGCGCAGCAACGCTTCGACGAGACGCAGAGCACCCTCGCGGGTCTTCGGTGCAAGCCCTCGGACCTGCGTCATGTACTGGTCGTAGCGACGTAGTTCCTGGCCCACCGGGGTCTCGTCCTGCGGCTCGGGCCCGATGGCATCGGCATCGCGCAGCACGACCAGGAGGTGTGCCAGTGCGGCGCGCACGCTGGCTGGGTGACGCGCATTCGTTGCGCAGTTGCATCGGGGAAGATGGCCATCGAGGAACTCGACCACGAGGGCCTCGTCGATGTCGGCCAGCCGTCGGTTGGCTTGGCGCATCCACATCGAAAAGTGCATCACGGCCGCTTCGCAGCTGCGCACATAGCCGGCCGCGTTGCCGCGATCGAGCAGGTACTGGCGGTACGCCGGAACATGCCGTTCCAGCTGAGAACAGCCGCCCTTGCGGGCAGGAAGTCCGGATCGAGATGAAGGCTTGGTTCGCATGGCAGTCTCCAGGTTGTGGAGACGCCAGTGCACCCGGACAGGAAAACTATGTACAGCTACTCACGGCTGAGACCGCAGGTTGCCCGCGTCGTTGCTCATCGATTGCCATCGCGCCGACTGCGCCTACACATAGTTGAGCGCTATGCATAGGGGTCGCAATGCAAAGCTATGCATTGCGACCCGTTGCAGTCATCGATGGGCACGAATTCACCGCCCTGAAGCTGCCCTTCAACGCAAAGTTAACCGGCGGCCTGCGGGCCGGCGCGAAGCGCTGCCCACGGGACCGTCCGTGTTGAACGCCGGGTCAGCCCTCGCTCTCGCCATCAAAATCCTGGTCCATGGCTTTTCCAGGTTCGTCGGCCTTGGGATGACCGACAACCCTCGCGGGTACACCAGCAACCGTGGTATGCGGCGGCACCTCCTGCAAGACTACGCTACCAGCTCCAATCTTCGCTCGTTCTCCCACCCGAATGTTCCCGAGAATCTTTGCACCTGCGCCAATTAGCACCCCTCTCCCGATCTTTGGGTGGCGATCACCGCTAGCTTTCCCAGTGCCACCGAGCGTTACCTCTTGGAGTATCGACACGTCGTTGTCGACGACCGCTGTTTCGCCGATCACGATACCAGTTCCGTGATCAATAAATACCCCATAGCCAATGATTGCTGCCGGATGGATGTCGACGGAAAAGACTTCGGATATTCGACCTTGAAAGTAGTAGGCAAGAGATTGGCGTCCGTTGAGCCAAAGCGCATGGCCGGCACGATATGCCTCAAGCGCGTGGAAGCCCTTGTAGTTCAGAAAAGGATTGGCAATTCCCTTCGAAGCCGGATCGCGCTCCGACGTCGCCAACAGATCGAGAGCGATGGCATTTTGAATTGCTGAAGATGATCGAAGCGTATTGGAGATGACTTCAACGAGCACTTTGGTGGGAACACTCTGCGAGGCTAACTTACCGGCTAGCAATTCAGCCAACGCGTCGATCAGTGATGCGTGGTCAATTATCGTTTTGCATAGATAGTTGGCCAGCAATGGCTCGGCCGACGCCATCGCGATCACTTCGGATCGCAGTTGATTCCACAGAGCGCACAAATCGTTGGGGCCAGTGTTCATGCTTGCGAGGGCCAATGTGTTATGGACGATACAAGACTGTCGCCTGACATCGCGCCTGTTGTCCTAATCGGGTGCTGCTGACTTGGCCTATGTGCTTGTCGCATCCGGTCTTCCTCCCTGCTGACTGTGCGTTCATCCAGTTACTAAATTGGCCGTCAAAGGCGGCGCCTGCTGACGAATTCTGTTGACAGCGCGCCGTCTTGCCAAGGGAGGCAACCATGGCATTCACGCAACAAGTTCAGGCCCCCGGACGCATAGCCCTGCGTCCCGTGGATCCAGGGGTGGCCCTGCCGCCCTTGAAATCAGTCCGGCTGTTGGACCAACTTCGAGAGCGCATCCGGCTGCTGCACTACAGCTTGCGCACCGAAGAAGCCTGCGTGTACTGGGCGCGGGCCTACATCCGCTTCCACAGGCTGCGGCACCCGGCTGCCAGCGTCCGCGGAGCTGGGTGCTCCGCGAGTTGCAAGTGGCGCTTGAACTGAATGTCGCTTGTCGTGGGCGAGCTGTCCTTAAGAGATCAAAAACGTTCAAGATTGCGGCAGTCCCCAAACAACCAGGGAAACGCGTGGCTGCTGCCGTTCTTCGCTTCGGGCGCGTCGTGGTCGACCCCATCCAGCGGCGCGTCCGGGTCGCCGACCAACCGGTGACCCTGGGTTCGCGCGCGTTCGATGTGCTGCTCGCGCTGATCGAGCATCGCGAGCGCGTCGTCTCGAAGGACGAATTGCTCGATGCCGCGTGGCCGGGCCTGGTGGTCGAAGAAGCGAACGTGCAGGTGCAGGTGTCTGCCCTGCGCGCGGCGATCGGCCGGGACGCCATTGCCACGGTACCTGGCTTGGGGTATCGGTTGACCCTGGCGGCTGACAACATGGAATCGGAGCAGCCAGCAATCGATGTCGCCATCGGCGAAACGGCCGCCTCGCCGCTGCCCAACCTGCCTTCACACGACGGCGGACTGTTGGGCCGGGATGCCGACTGCACGGCGCTGCAGTCGACCTTGGCCGCACACCGGATGGTGACGATCGCCGGCCCAGCGGGCATCGGCAAGACGCGTGTCGCGTTGGCGGTCGCGACACTGGTGCGCGAGCGCTTTTCCGACGGCGTCTGGTGGGTGGACCTGGCGTCGCTTGCAGCATCCGATCAGGTTGCAAACGCGGCTGCCACTGCGGCCGGCTTGCAACTCACACCTGGAGACACCAGTGCCGCCCTGGCTCGCGCGCTGCGGCGGCGTGCCTGTCTGCTCGTGATGGACAACTGCGAGCACTTGGTCGACGGCGTCGCGCAACTGGTCAGCACGCTGCTGGGTGCGGTGCCGGGCCTGCGGGTGCTTGCCACCTCGCAGGTGCCGTTGAACCTGGGCGAGGAGCAGTGCTTCCGCCTCGGCCCGCTCGCCTCTCCGGCGGCCGGTGCGGCGCCGGAGGAGGCGCGGCAAAGTCCTGCGCTGGCCCTGCTGTTGCGCCGGGCGCAAGCGATCGATCGCCGCTTCGGCATCGATGACTCGATGCTGGGCGTGGCAGCATCCATCTGTCGCCAGCTCGACGGCGTGCCATTGGCCATCGAGCTGGCGGCCGCGCGTCTGCCGATGCTGGGTGTGCAGGCGCTGCACGACATGCTGGCGCAGCGGCTGGCGCTGCTGTGGCATCGCCGCGCCGATCTTCCGCCGCGCCAGCAGGCCTTGCAGGCCGCGCTCGACTGGAGCTGCGGGCTGCTGTCGACGGCCGAGTTGCACGCGCTGCAGGGCCTGTCCATCTTTGCGGCCGGCTTCAGGCTCGACAGCGCGCTGTCGGTGATCGGCAGCATGCCCGAGGCGAACGCATTGGACCTTTTGGCGTCGCTGGTGGACAGGTCGCTGGTACACGTCGAACAACGCGACCCGCCGCGTTACCGGCTGCTGGAGACCACACGCCTGCATGCGGCGCAAGGGCTCGCGCTCAGCGACGCCGCAGGCTCTGCCAGGGCACGCTGGCTCGCCGCGATGGCCGAACTCGCACGGGCCTGCGAGAGCGAGTTCTGGTGGCTGGACGACGAGACCTGGATCGAGCGCTACCAGATCGACCAGCCGAACCTCGAGGCGGCCTACGACGAATGCATCGAACAGCAGGAGGTCGAGTCGGCGGGCGTCATCGGCCAGGCCCTGCATCGCCTGGATGACCTGAGAAGCCTTGGGGGTGCCGTTCGCCAGCGCAAGCGCAGCGCACTGGCGCTCGCAATGGATCCGGCGTCGGACCCGGCGCGCTGCGCTGAACTGTGGAATGTGCTGTCGTTCTATGCCGAGACACAGGTGGATGGCGTGAACCGGACGCAGGCCACTGAGCGCCGGCTGGAGGCGTGGCGGCGGCGCGGCGAACCGGGGCAGCTGTACCGGGCACTCGGGTCCTTGGCAGTACGTCGCGCCGCGAGCGGCGACGCCGACGATGCCTTGCGCCTCATGGCCGAGGCCCATGCGCTGGCCGAGCCGACGTGGCCGCCGCGGCTTCTGGCCACCGCGGCCTACCAGACCGCGCTCGTGCACATGCATCTGGGTGATGCTGCGGTCTACCTGAACCATGCGCAGGCAATGCTGGGCCTGGCGACGAAGGCGCGTTCCACGCAGTACGTGGTGCGGGCGAAGCTGCTGCTGGCTGATGCGCATGCCATGGCCGGGCGGTACGAGCAGGCGATCCCGATGTTGCAGTCCATGGTCGGAGAAGCCCGGGCACTGTCACATCCGACGAGCGAACTGGTGGCCTTGGCCATGTTGTGTACGGCGCAACTGCTGTCCGACGATGTCGAGCGCGCGCGCGACACCGCCGCGCAGGCCTGGCCGCTGGCCCTGGAGCAGGATGCTGCCGAGGCACTGCTCGACCAGGCCGTGCTGATGGCTGCGCTGCAGGACAAGCCCGAGTTGGCGGCGCGATTGCTCGGATTCGCGCGACGACCGAGCGAGCTCACGGCTCCGGTAGCCTGGACCAACGTGGCGCGCCTGCAGGCGACCGCTGAAATCCGCTTGCAGGCTGCCCTCGATCCGGCGCGACTCGCCGGCTTGCGCGAGCAGGGAGCGCAGTTGCCGGTGGCAGCCGGCCTGGCCCTGCTGGAGGAGATGCTGGCCGGGCGCGGCTGAAGCCGTTTGATCGTTTTTGGTTTCTTAAGGACGGCGTTGCGGCCGTGCATGACAGTCAGCGTCATGCGTCCCGCGACCCCAGTCCCGCTGCACACCCCCGCGCCAATGGGGGCCATCCTGCTGATGTGCGCAGCGGCCGCCTGCTTCGTTGTGAGCAACGCGCTGGTGAAGCACATCGGCCAGTGGCTGCCGACGGGCCAGATGCTGTTCATTCGCGGCTGCATGGCCATGCTGATCGTGTTCGCCGCGGCGCACGCTTCGCGCGCCGCGCGGCAGCTGGGCACGATCTTGAGTGCGCCGGTGCTCGCGCGGGCCGCGGTCGAGGGCGTCGGCTCGACGTTGTTCTTGATGTCGCTGGCCTGGCTGCCGCTGGCCAATGCCACCGCGATCGACCTGTCCGCACCGCTGATCCTGACCGGCCTGGCCGTCGTCTTTCTGGGCGAACGCGTGCCGGCGCAGCGCTGGCTGGCAATCGGGGCCGGCTTCATCGGCGTGCTGCTCATCGTGCAGCCGCGCGCCGGTCACTTCAACGCCGCGGCGCTGCTGTGCCTGCTAGGGACCATGTTGCACGCGACGCGCGATCTGCTGACGCGGCGCATTCCGCCGGGCGTGCCGTCGCTGCTGGTTGCACTGTCGTCGACGGTGGCGCTCACGCTGGTGGCCGGCGCCTGGTTGCTCGTCGAGGGCTGGCGCCCGATCGAGAGGGCACACCTGGGCTGGCTGGCTCTGGGCGCCGCGTTCCTCGCGGGTGGCGTGCTGTGCACCATCGCCAGCCTGCGCCGCAGTGCGTTGTCGACGGTAGCTCCGTTCCGTTACCTGAGTTTGCCGTTCGCGCTGGCGCTGGGCTTCGGCGTCTGGGGCGAACTGCCGGGTCCGCTGGCGTGTGCGGGGATCGTGTTGATTGCTGCTTCGGGGCTGTGGGTGCTGCTCGGGGCAAAGCGCACGCCGGCCGCGGCTTCCGTCCCCGAGCGTCGGCTGCGCCTGTTCCGGCCGTCGAGGCACCGAGCGCCGCCGGCGGCGTGAGCGCCTGCGACCACGCGAGCGCGGGGCCCTACCAATCCGAACCACTGGCTTGCCTGGAGAGATTCGCATGTTCATCTCACGTCACGCGACCACCCACCTGGCGCTTGGACTGCATGTTCTGGGCGCGGTGTTGCTGGGGGGCTGCGGCAACGGCGACGAGCACGACCCGTCGGTGGTGGTCACGGCCGCAGGACCGGTGCGCGGCACGGTCGATGGCGGGCAACGCAGCTTCCGCGGCCTGCCCTACGCGGCACCGCCCGTCGGACCGCTGCGTTGGGCAGCGCCGCGGCCGGTCGAAGCCTGGACCGTCGTGCGCGACGCCACACGATTTGCGACTGTGTGCCCCCAGCCGGTGACCGACGCCACCGGCCGGCCGGCGGTGCTGGGCAACGAGGACTGCCTGTACCTCAATGTCGATGCTCCTGGCGACAGCGACCGTCCCTTGCCCGTGCTCGTCTTTCTGCACGGCGGCGCCTTTCGCAATGGCGGCGGGAGCGACTACGAAGCTGCTGCGTTCAGCGCGAAAGGCCGCGCCGTCGTCGTGACAGTCAACTACCGCCTGGGAGCGCTCGGCTTCCTCGCACACGGCAGCCTGGCGGCCGAGGCCACAGATGAGGCCTCCGGCCAGTACGGCATGCTCGACCAGCGCTACGCCTTGCAGTGGGTGCAACAGAACATCACGGCCTTCGGCGGTGATCCAGGCCGCGTCACACTGGCCGGCGAATCGAGCGGCGCGAGCAGTGTCTGCAACCACCTCGTGTCACCGCCCGCGGCGGGCCTGTTCCACCGGGCCATCCTGCAGAGCGGGGCGTGCACCAGCCCGTCTACCAGCCTGTCCCAGGCGGCCGCCGAAGCCGCAGGTTCGACGTTCGCCCAGAACCTGGGGTGCACTGCAAACGTCGCGGCCTGCATGCGCGGCCTGAGTGCCGTGACGGTGGCAGGCGCTTCGGCCACGGCACGCGTGGGGGCGGGTCTGGGATGGGCACCGGCCATCGGGGGGACGACCCTGCCGCGCGCATCGGCATCGGCCTTGCGCGCAGGCGACTTCCACAAGCTACCGGTGCTGCTGGGCAGCAACCGCGAGGAGTACCGCATCTTCGTCGCGTTGCAGGAACTTGGGCAGTCCAGCGCGATCTCGGCGGGGCAATACACCGGATTCGTCAACGCCACCTTCGGCGCTGGGGCTGCCGCAGTGCTCAGCGCCTATCCGCTGGCGGCCTATGGCGCGCCCAATCTCGCGCAGTCGGCGCTGCTCACCGACTTCGCATTCGCCTGCCCGACGCTGACCACGGCGGCGCTGTTCAGCGCACAGGTCGACACCTACGCCTACGAGTTCGACGATCCGACGGCGCCGACCCAGGTCCCGTCGCCGTTCATCGAACAGAGGTCGTACCACAGTGCCGAGGTGCAGTACCTGTTCCGGCAGCCGCTATCGGCATTCGGCTTCGGGCCGCTGCCAGCACTGTCCACAGCGCAGCAGGCGCTTTCCGGCACGATGATCGACTACTGGGCCAGGTTTGTGGCCAACGGCGACCCGAACGGCGCCGGCCTGCCAGGCTGGGACAGGCATCTCCTGCCGAATGGCGCCGTGCAGCGCCTGGGCCAGGGCGCTATCGGCCCCGTCGGCACCTTCGGCGCGGACCACAATTGCAGCTTCTGGGCGGGATTCGGCGTCTGAGCATGCGAGGAAGGTGCCTTTGCGGTAGCGTCGAGTTCGAGGTCCACGCGCCGCCTTCGAAACTCTATCAATGCCACTTTTCGCTGTGCCGACGCCAGAGCGGTACGGCGTCGAATGCCGCGTGGATCGTGCGGGCGGCGCAGTTGCAATGGCTGTCCGGTGAGGGCTTGATCCGTTCGTATGTCCGACCCACCGGTTTCCGCTCCGATTTCTGCGGCCGTTGCGGCTCCCCGCTGCCGAACCCACTGCGCGACACGTCGTGGGTCTGGGTGCCGGTCGGCCTGATGGAGGTGTCCGGCCCTCTGGAAGTCGCCCTCCACCTGTTCGTGGGATCCAGGGCCCTGTGGGAGCCTGCACCCCAGACAGGCAACAGCTGCGAAGCCATGCCTGACTTTGCACAACTGTTGAAAGGTCTGCGTTCGCCCGCAGGCCGTTCGGGGCTTGTCCAAGCGGATTGAGATGTGATGGAGCGCGATCGGCCATCTGCGAGTGCAAGGCTTGGCGCAGTTGTGTCGGGTCCAGCGTGTCGATGTGCGGGCTATTGGCGAGCTTCGGCGTTGTTGTGCAAGGAGTGAGACTCATCGTGGCAGCCTGCCATGAGGCTGCCCTCCCCGGGCGACTGCTGATGGCCGACCGGCGACTTCTGACCCGGGAGCTTCGCCACCATGGAGCAGCCCCCTGAATTGCCTTCGGCGCGTTGCGATGTGTGCTGCAGTTCAGTGGCCGACCGGGGTTGTTAGCACCTCCGTCGAGTTCCTCCGCGATCGCGCTCAGGCTCGAACCATCGGCATCTCGTCCCACCGTGTCGTGAACCGCGGCGACCGGCGCTCCTGTCTGGTCGCCCAACTGCGTTCGTCGGTGTCGTGTGCGGTGGTCGAAGCGCTCCCGATGTGCACCGAACTCCGGCCGAATCGCCGGTTCAGTTCATCCATGGTGGCCATCAGCGCCGAGCGGTCTCGCTCCGGTTTTTCCCCTGCCGCGTCGGAGACGACCGAAAACAGGTCGAGTTCGCCCTGCCGTTGGCCGGCAGGTTGGAGATCCACCAGCATGACACCGGCCTTGACGTAGTTGAAGCCCGGTCGGAACAGGCGATGGACGGCGGCGACGGCAGCGGCGACCAGGTGCCGGGAGTCCGAAGTGGGCCGAACCAATGGCACCGTCACGCTGGGGCTGTGCTGCCGATCGTTCTGGCGGAACGGGCTGGTCGTGAAGAACACGTTGACGGCCCCGGCCGCGCCATTCTGCAGACGCAAGCTCTCGGCGGCCCGCGACGCAAACTCGCTCACCGCTTCGACGATGCCGGCGACATCGGTGACTGCCTTGCCGAAGGAGCGCGAGACCAGGATCTGCTGCTTGGCGGCTGGCGCCTCGTCCATGCTCAGGCAGGACGTGCCCCGGAGTTCAAGCA
>JALHRS010000109.1 GCA_022841325.1 Lysobacterales bacterium
CCCGAGTCCGCCGGACAAGTGGGCCATGTACCGATCAAACCGTTCGCTTGCGCCCATCGTTCCTCATGTGAAAAATGAAGAGGCGCGCATAATGCCATGCTTTTATTGACACAGTAAGATTAGGCTTCACCGCTGTTGCGCAGCCACTTTTGCAGGACGACTCCGTCCTCGACTCCGCTATAGCGACGAGGTTCAATGCTGAGTTCGTGATACCCGTGTTCGCTGTAGAAGCACCTGCCCGCAACGTTGCTACGCCTTGCTTCAACGCGTACCCGTTCGGCGCCTGCTACCGAAGCAGACCGTTCCAGCCACTGAAGGATGGCGCTGCCGACGCCTTGGCGCTGAGTGCTAGCCCGGACAGCGAACAGGACAAGGTAGGCGTGTTCGTCCAGGTACTCCATGATTCCGAAGCCGACAAGGCTGTCTTGGTCTTTGGCGACGACAACGTTCTTGTTCGGAGCCGCTATCTCGCGTGCGATGCGGCCCGGGCGCCATGTCCATGGCAGACCGTACTCAATCAGGGTACGCGACATGTCAGCGATCTCGTGCGAATCGCTGTATTGAGCAAGGCCGATCGCGATGCTGGGGGTCACGTGAAGCCCTTGTAGTCGAGCTAACCGGGCGACGACGGCAGGACGCCAGGCTCGGGCCGCAGACAATGTACCTCGTACCTCGTACCTCGTACCTGCGGCCCGGGCCTGGTGGCCTGCCGTTGGCGCCCCGGTTGAGCGTCGAGTTGGACGAAGCCGCTACGCGGAGCAATACCTCCCGGTCCATAAGCAGTCCCACCTTCCTATGCTTCACGAGTGACCACGTCGGATTTCGACGTGGCGACCCTGCAACCACTCGTGAGGATATCGAATGGCTTCCACCCCCACCCCTGGCAGCAACACTGCCCCCGCCGACGCCCAGCGCGCCGAGTTCGACCAACGCTACGCGAGCCACCTTCGCCACCTCGGGCTCGAGGGCCTGCGGCCCAAGACCATCGAGGCGTACTCGCGCGGCATCCGCCGCATGGGCGAGTATTTCGACTACCGCATCGACGCCCTCAGCGCCGAGCAACTCAGCCGCTACTTCAGCGATCTGCTGGCCTCGCACTCCTGGAGCAGCGTCAAGCTCGACCTGTACGGCTACAAGTTCTACACCGAGCACGTCCTCGTTCGCCCCTGGGTGAGCCCCAAGCTGGTGAAGGCACCCAAGGTGCAGCGCTTGCCCGACATCGTCACCGTGGAGGAGGCTGCGCGGCTGTTTGCCGCCACCCGCTGCCTGAGCTACCGGGTGTTCTTCTTCACGCTCTACAGCATGGTCCTGCGCTTGGGCGAGGCGCTGGCGCTGCGCGTGGGCGACATCGACGCGGCGCGCATGCGTGTGCACGTGCGCGACGCCAAGGGCCGGCGTGACCGCCTGGTGCCGCTGCCCGACGCCAGCCTGGCCGTGCTTCGCCGCTTCTGGGCCGTGCACCGCCACCCAGAGTTGCTGTTCCCGGCCCGCAGCGGTGGCGCGCAGGCTGCGCGTCAGGCCAAGGCAGCGCTGGATCGCGCCGGCGTGCAGCGCGCGCTGACGCGCGTGGTGGCCGACATCGGCCTCAAAAAAACATCCACCCCCACAGCCTTCGCCACAGCTATGCGACCCACCTGATCGAGGCCGGCGTCGATCTGCTGGAGGTGCAAAAGATCCTGGGCCACCACAGCATTCTCACCACCGCGCGCTACACCCACCTCAGCACCACCACCGATACCCGCACGCGTGCGCGCATCGATGTGCTGATGAACCGCTTCGCACTGAGCTGGGGGACGGTCAAGTGATCGCCCTGTCAGCGGTCTTCGAGCGCTTCGCGGCCGACTACCTGGCCCGCATGCAGCCCAGCCCCGCTCAGCGCCAGGCCCTGGCCGCCCTCGGGCACTGCCGCACGGCGCTGGCCGCCACCTTCACCGCCCAGTGCAGCAACGACAGCTGTGGCGCCCTGCGCGTGGTGCCCCACTCCTGCGGCCACCGGCTGTGCCCGCACTGCCAGCACGCCGACAGCCAGCGCTGGATCGAGCGCCAGCGCCAGCAGCTCGTGCCGGGCCCGTACTTCCTGGTGACCTTCACGCTGCCGGCCGAACTGCGCCCGATGGCCTGGGCCCACCAGCGCATCGTCTACGACGCAATGATGGACTGCGCCTGGCAGACCCTGGCCCAGTTCGCCCTCAACCACCGCCAGTTGCAGCGCACTGCCGGGGCCGTGGCGGTGCTGCACACCCACAGCCGGGCCCTGGAGCTTCATCCGCATGTGCATCTGGCGCTGCCGGCCGCCGCGCTGGACGAGCGTCGGCGGCTGTGGCGGCAACTGTCCGCCGGCCAGGGCTACCTCTTCAATCACAAGGCCCTGGCCAAGGTCTTCCGGGGCAAGCTGATGGAGTGCCTGAAGGCCCACGGCCTGCAGCCGCCCATCGTGCTGCCCGAGCGCTGGGTGGTCGACTGCAAGCGGCTGGACCACGGCGACTCGGCCATCGTGTACCTGGGCCGCTACCTGTACCGCGGCGTGATCCAGGAGCACGACATCGTGCGCATGGACGACGACGGTGTCACCTACCGCTGGCGCCACAGCAAGAGCGGCCTCATGCGCCAGCGCACCGTCAGCGGTGCAGAGTTCTTGCGCCTGGTGCTGCAGCACGTGCTGCCCAAGGGCTTGCGCCGTGCCCGCAGCTACGGCTTCCTGCACCCCAATGCCCGGCGCACGGCCGCGCTGCTGAAGCTGCTGGTCTTCCAGACGCCCAAGCAGCAGTGGCCACCGGCCGGGCGCGCCACGCTGCGCTGCACGTGCTGCGGCGCGCCGATGCTCATCGTGGCCACGCGGACACCGCCACCACGCGCTGCAACGGCAGCCGCATCACGCCCCATATCGGCAGCGCCACCGCCGGCACGCGCAGGCACGATCGGCGCGCAAGCCTGAAGCACCAGCACCTCGACCGAGCTCACCCCCTCACGCGCCCACTGAGCGGCGCTCAGCTGCGGCATGCGCGAACACCCGCGCTGAGCCGACGACGACAGACAGTGAGCTCACGACCACGCCCCGGCACCACGCTGCGGGCCAAGGCTCGAGACCCCCGGCGGGCCTCGTCGGACCTGCAACGCAGAAGATGTTTGCAGGGGCCATGTACGCTTACCAACCACGTTATCCCTGGGCTTGTCCAACAAACGGATCAGATCGCGGCTTCGCGCGATCTATCCTTAATCGTTAGGCCACGCTGGGCTTGTAATGCGCATCAACGACTACTCTCGTGGAATCTGCTTGAGTGCGAGCTCAACAAGTGCCTTTAGTCCTTGCTGATGGAGCTGCGCCACCAATCGAACTCGGTCAGCAAAGGCGGCATTGTTGTCGAGCATTGCTTGGTCCTTTGCGAAGTAGCTGCGTGTGCTTGAAAAGGTTACCCGCGTCTCGCGCGCCGGGTCGCCGCCCCAGTGATGTAGTTGCCGGAGCTGATCGGTTGTTAAGCCAGCGCCTTCGAGATAGTCGATGTCTTCAAGAAGCTGCTTTGCCTTGCTCATACCTTGTGTTCCCTTCCTGGTTCCGGCTGAACATCGATGCTTAGCTTGGTCCGTTCTTCCCACCGATGCAAGTCAGCCGCCTATGGTGGGTATTGCGTGGCCTAACGTAGAGCTAACCGGGCGACGACGGTATGGCGCCTTGCCCGCGTGGCGCAGGATATGCACACAGCGCCTCGCGGGCAAGGTGCCCAGCCGTTGACGCTCCGGTTGAGCGTAGAGCTAGGCGTCGTCATCGATTGACTGCCAGTGCCCACAAAGTTCACAGCTCCCGCCTCGCAACGGAACTGTAAGTTCACCGCATTCATCGCAGCACTGCGCGTGGTCACCTTTCGTTCGCATGCGCGCCTCCAGTCTTGATCCGTGCGAGCGAGAAAACTCGTACAGTTCATCGAGGAGTGTTCTCCAGGTGTCGTCGCTCTTGAAGTCGCTTGCTAGGTCTACCGCCAGTTCCATCTTTGCAAACTCAAAAGCGAAACTGAGGGCGTTTCCAACGATCACCTTTGCTTCCTTCTCAGAAGCTCGCCATTCGTAGTGCTCGATCGCATTTCGGGTATTGCGAAGCGACTTCAAGCTCCGTTCGTCGTTAGGTGTGAATGTTACGTTGCCGATGGACTTGAGGCGACTAATCGCCGTGTCGACGGTGACGGTACGGGCTTCAAGGCTCGGATACTTGTCCACGTTCTCCCACACGAACGCGGGATTGATGCGACGGAGGCGCTCTTTGAGCAGGAGTTCGATGCAGTGTGCTGCGGCCGTGATGGCGTGCTTGAGGCGCGCATGATCGGAACCGATGTCTTTGAAGGCAAGTAGCTCGACGGCCTGGCGAACTGAGTCCTTCGCATTGCTGAGCAAGTCGAACTCAATGGCCTTGTGAGCGGTCACGATGGTTCCCTTCGACGCCTAACGAGAAGCTAACCGGCCGACGACGGCATGGCGCTCTGGCCGCGAGGTGCATGATTGACAGCGGGCACCTCGCGGCCAGGGTGCCTTGCCGTAGCAGGTCCGATTGACCGACATACTAGGCGTCACTTCCGAACGAGCTTCTTGAGTGGCGCGAAGCCAGTATGGCGCAACAACTCGGGCGGATAGTTCTCGGGTCTTGCCGGCTGCGTGAAGCGATCCATTGCCGCGACCGCTTCGTCTTCAGAGCACCGGAACCACTCCTTGCCCTCTCGCCGATGATTCAATGCCGCGTGAACCTGCACCTCAACTTCGGCCGGGTTCACGACTTGCCGCTGATATCGAACTTCGAATCGGTGTGGGCTACCTGTTCCCGCAAGTTCCTGTGCTCGCGTTGCGGGGCTGCGAGTCGTGTAACCGACTTTCACCAATCCTGGCATCGCTTTGTTCGCGATCAAGTAAACCCATCCGATCTTGAGCAAGGCCATATCTGCTGCAGAAGGAAAGCACCTGTGACGCCTAACGGAAGGCGTTTATCAGACGCCCCACCGAAGCAGGCAGAACGCACTGATGCTGCTGGCGTCGGATAAACCTCGTTGAACTGAACCGCCGCCACGGAAGTGGCATGCAGGGCTGATGGGGAATGTAAGGCTCAGCAGGCCAATCGGGCAACGCCGCTACGGCTGCGTCCAGCAGTGGTGGCATGCCGGGATCGGATGGTCGTGGTGCGCCAGCGGTTGTGGAGGCGTCCTCGATGTTCGCAGTGGCACACAAGACGGTGAAGAAGGCAGGCAGGCGGGCGCACATCCGTTGCCGTGCCCACCAGTTCGCGTTCGGCCGGTAAGTCCAGGCATTGCACTGCAGCGAGGTGCTCAGGCGAGGACTTGAGTTCGTAGGCCAAATCCCAGCCAAGGGTGAGACCTGTACCCGTGAGCCCGCGTCACCGTCTCCTGTGGGCCAGCCACACGCCCGCCTCTGCGCCGATTCCTGCGCCCACCCCCCCCCCGAACGAGGGCACCCGTCGAGCCCCTCATTTGGGCGGCGACGGGCAAAGCGTGCCTGGGCACGGTGGCGCCCAAGCGCACCCTCACCGCCGCCCGAATCGATGCCCTGGCCGGAGCCCTGCGTGCCATTTCAGCCAACCTGCCGCCGAGTGCCGCTGCAGTCTCGCTGTCAGCACTGCGCGCCGAGGTTGCTGGAATGCCTGACTTGCCACCCGAAGCCGATTCTGCGCGAGTGCCCGAACTGGCACCGCTACTACTAGCCCTTGTCCGATGCGGAGGATTTCCCGGGAACAGGAACGTCGAGTAGCCCTTCTGCACTGCCCCGCGCGGCGCGGGCAGCCGTCCTGATTGGAAGGCAAAAGGGGGCGTTTCAATCATTCCTCCTGCTAGAGTCAAAAATTCAACGGCATCGACGTGAGGCTGGCATGACGGCTGAGGCGAGAAACCTGTGGTACTGGGTCACAACCTGTGTGGACGACCGGGCCCAGTGGTGCCCACCTGGCAGGAACACGGGCCCGTCCTACGACGTCAGGACGACCAACGCCGTCTGGCAGGAGGTGAAGGAGACCCACGACAGGCAGACCGTCTGGGTGGACCAGCAGTACTTCTACCGGCTGCTCGACGGGCAGATCAAGGGCGACGGGCGAGGCGCACAGGGCAACGTGCACCTCTATCGCCACAGCGACCGGGCCTTGGTCATGAACCTGCACGTTCCCTTGTACCGCAACGAGATGATCGTCACGAAGGCGGACGACGGGGAAGGTGACTGGGTCACGCCCGTCAAGAATAGCTTCAAGAAGAAGAACAAGGGCTAGGCAAGCAGGCTCGGCGAACCGTTGACTTGGCTCATGATCGAGCGCGTGGTGCGTCCATTCGGATGAGTGGGCCGCGCCGATACCCAGCGCACCCCCGAATGAGGGCACCCGTCGAACCGCCCTTCGGGGCGACGACAGGCAAAGCGAGCCTGGGCACGATGCCGCTCATGAACACCACCACCGGCCGAATCGAGGTCTTGGCCGCAGCCCGGCGCGCCATCGCAGCCAGCCTGCCGCCGAGTACCGCTCCGGCCGCGCTGGCAACAATCCGTGCCGGGATCGAGTCGCTGCCCGACGTGGCGCCCGACGCTGATGCTGAGCGGGTTGCCGAGTTGGCGCCGCTGCTGGCGACGCTAGAGCGGCAATCGACTACGGTGCCCACTTCACCGGCAGGCTGACTACCGGCATGTCTTGCGCCATCCACGGACCGCCAAGACGTGCCGAGGCACTGTATCCGGCCGGTGCTGCGTCAGGATCGTCGTCGGCCCCGAACTCGCGCTCGAATGCGCCGCAGTCGGTCGCAGCCGCTGACCTGACACGCACGCACCCCGGCCTGTTGCACAGCGCGGCCGAGCTGCTAGCGGTCTGGGCACAGGCTGATGCTGCGCGAGCTGTCGCGCATGGTGGACGCGGAAGTCGGCCAGGAGTTGCTGGACGCCGCCTTTCGCTGAAGGGCCAACCTGATTGGGCACTTGGTCGCATGCACCCGAAAGAGGGCCACCCGCGGAGGTGGTTCATCGCGCTTTGGCTGGTCGGCTTGGTCGCCAGTACGCACGCAGGTGCGCATCAGATCGAGTGCAAGATCACTCTCGCTCAGAAGCGACAAAGCCCCGCCGAAGCGGGGCCTGGCTTGCAACGCAGCGCCGGTTCAGCTGCGCGGCGTCGCCGTGCTGGTCTGGGTTTGCGAAAGCGTCGCACCGGCATGCGACACCGAGGACAGTTGCGCCACGCTGGAAAAAATTGCCAGGGTCATGACCAGCGACAGGGCGAGGGCGGCGGCGTGGGCGGTGCGGGTCATGATCGTGTCCTTTCAGGGCTGCGTGGCGTTGCGATGACTGAACTATCTGCGTTCAAGCCTGCCTGCGACAGTCACATGCGATGAGGTGTCGACAGCGAGGTACGAGTTGCGGCCCCGATGGATGAATGCTCACCGCTGGACCGTCACTGCGCTGCTGTGTCTGGTCGTCCTGGCCAGCACCGCACAGACGGGCGGCGGGTCTGCGGCAGTCAATCCGAGGGCGCCCTCTGGGGTGCACACCATCGAGGGCACCGTTGTGGGGGTGCATGACGGCGACACCATCACGCTGCTGGACGTGGACAAACGCCAGCACAAGATCAGGCTGGACGGCATCGACGCCCCCGAACTGGGGCAGCCGAACATCAGGGTGAGCACTCAAGGGCAGGCCGACGAGGGCGTGAGCCTGGCTGCGCAGCGGGCCAAGATCGAAGCCTGGTGCAGCCTCAACGACGCCGAGCTGGTGTCCTCGCAGATGTCTATCTAGATGTGCAGATGTGCAGAAATCTAGACAGATGCCTATCTAGATAGGCAGATGCCTACCTAGATGCGCAGAAACCTAGATGCGCAGAAATCTAGGTGCGCAGATGCCTAGAAACCTAGAAATCTAGATTGTCAGTGCAGGGGTCTGTCATCCAGACAGCCCGTGCCAGAGTGGTCGCGCGGGGTCACGGCCCCGCGCTTCATACCCCTAGAAAAAACGGTCGACCCCCGAAGGGCATCTTGAGAAATTTTTCGCCCAGGCCGACACATTTCTTATATGTCCGTGCTGTTCACGCATACGCTTTCGTATGCCGCCAGCGCAGGGCTCGGCGCGCTCGGCGGGGCTCAGGGCATACGCGGGTACCGGGCGCACGGCCAGCGGCCTGCCATCGCCCTTGACGAGCCCTTGCTGAGCCTTTCAGCGCTGCAGCGTGCCGGCGATCTCGCAGGCCAGGTGCAGCCGTGCGCCAGCAGCATGCGCCGCATCGATGTCCCGGGACAGGCATTGGCGAACCTCGTGAGGTTCGTTGCCAAGGGTTGCGACCCGAGCTCCGCTAGCGGAACTTGCTAAAGATCAAGCGGCGGGGTGCTGTCCGTGCGTGGCCGCCAAAGAGGGTCTGGGTTCGTGTGCCCAGCGCCGGGGGTGCCTCGCGCGGATGCCTACACTCTTTAGTTTTGGGGATTCGCATTTATGCAAGTTGTTCAAGAAGCCGAGTTCACGCTATTGGGTCTCGCGGAGGTCGAGCAGATGGTTGGGCACAAGAAGTCATGGATCTACGCGAACCAGAGCTTTCCGCAGCCAATCAAGGTAGGTGGCAAGAATATGTGGCTGCGCGGCGAGATCCGCGCGTGGATCGCCGCCCTTGTCGCAATCCGCGACGCTAGGTCGTCCCGCAGTGCTGGGCCCAGTCCTGCATGATCGAGCGCCGCTTCTTGAGCATGTCGAGCCGCCGATAGGCGGCTTCGGTCATGTCGCCCTTCGCGTGCGCAAGCGCGAGGTCTAGCGCCTTGCTGTCATATGCGCCTGTCTCGTGCGCCCAGTCCATGAACGACGAACGAAAGCCGTGCGGGGAGATCCGGCGGCCGTTCAGTTTGGGGTCGACCCAGGTGTTCGGGGCCTTCTCGTCCATGTTCTGCACCACGTTGAGCAGCGAGGTCGCGTGTAGTCCGGTGCCGTGCCACTGGAAGATGAGTTCGCTGTCCTTGCTCTTGAATGCCTTGAGCTCGGTCAGGATCTCGACGCAGCGGTGGGTCAGCGGCGCCCGGTGCGGGTAGTCGCGCTTCATCTTATTCGCCGGCGACTCCCACACGAGGTTTTCGAAGTCGATCTCGTTCCATGTCGCCCCGATGATCGGTCCCGTGCGCTGCACGGTCAGGATCAGGAACTCAAGCGCCAGCGCCGGGGCGAGTGAGCGGCGGAACTTGCGGTTCGACGCTTCGATGTCGTGCAGCGCATCGATGAACGCCTTGCACTTGTCGAAGGGCAGCGCAGGGTGGTGCTCCCCCTGCTGCACCGCCGCGGGCTTCTGCAGAAGGTGCTCGAGGTTACCTTTCCACAGCGCCGGATTGTCGCCCTTGCGGTAGCCCTTAACCTTCGCCCAGCCGAGCACGGCTTCCATGCGCCCCCGCACCCGGGAGGCCGTCTCGTTGATCGTCAACCAGATCGGCTGCAGCACCGCATGGCAGTCGTGAACGGTGAGCGCGTCGATCGGGCGTTTGCCCAGCTTCGGAAACGTGTACTGCTCGAGGGTGGACAGCCATTGCGCGCGGTGCTTGTCGTTGTCGAGCTCGGGGCCCTTGACGTTCTCGACGTAGAAGCGGCAGCACCACTCCCACGTCGCCCCGCCTTCGGGCGGCAGCAGCTCGGCAAGTCTCTGCAGCCGCTGGGCGTTGCGCACGGTCTTCGGGTCGATGCCAGCGTGCACCTGCTCAAGTGCCCTCCTTGCGAGCTCGCGCGCCTGCTGCACGGTCGTCGAGTGCAGGGGCCCGAGCCCCATCTTTTCGGCCTTGCCGCCGATCATGTAGCGGAAGATCCAACTCTTCGAGCCGGTTGGTGCGACCTGCAAGTACAGCCCGCCGCCGTCCGCGTACAACCCCGGCTGCTTGTTGCGGTCGATCGCCAGCTGCGATAGCCGGTTGATCGCGTGTGCTCCAGGGCGCTTAGGCATCCTACCCGATCCCAGGTACAAAACACGCCTGAATTCTACGTCATCCAACGTACAATCAAGCGCACAAAATAGGTACAAAATACACGCTGGCAAGCCTTGGAAAGGCCAGTGCGGAACTGGAAGGGAAAGTGAGGGTGGCTCTACGTAAGTGCTTGTCAGTTCAATGAAATCCGGCTTCCGAGTGGAAGTCTTTGGAACCGAACTAGTGCCTTACTGGCGGAGGGAGCGGGATTCGAACCCGCGGGGGGCTGTTAACCCCCACACGCTTTCCAGGCGTGCGACTTAAACCGCTCATCCATCCCTCCGCGGAGCCCGAGATTCTAGCCGCCCGAATCAGGGGCGACCGACACCGGCAGCGCCGACTTGCGCAGCCATTCGATCAGCACGTAGTCCAGCGCGCGGACGTGCGTGCTTTCCAGCACCACGGGCGGGGCG
>JALHRS010000110.1 GCA_022841325.1 Lysobacterales bacterium
GCCAATTCACGCGCGACGATAGCACACCCGAGCGCCCACGACCCGACGCCGGTAACGCCGAGCCGTGGACTCACCCGACACCCTCGCAGGGAGGATGCCAGGATGGTTTCCATCGTAGTGCAGCAACATAACGCCCGGCTAAGGGCTGGTTCAGGATTGGATAAGGGCGAGAGGGGGCAGCGTGCGTGAGCGATCTCTTCCTCTCCGTCTCGCGGGAGTTTGGCCTATTCGTCGCGGGCAGCCTGACGACGATCGTCGTGCTATCGCTGGTGGTCCGCGTGCTCTGGCGGCAAACGCAGCAGGAGCAGCAGAGCCATATCAAGGCGCTGAGTTCCCAGTTCCGCGAACGTCTGGCCGACAAGAACGCGGAACTGACGCAGGTCTGGTCAGAATTGCGGTCCGAGCGGGAAGAGAAGCGGCGCGCTCAGGCCGCCTGCGAGGGGCTAGAGAGCCTGTTGCGGCGGGAACAGGATTTGACACAGGCGGCGCTAGAGGAATCCTCGTCCTGGCGAAAACTGGCGCAACGAGACTCAGGAGGGCGCTGACGATGTTGTCGCGATTCAGCCGCTGGGCGCTCGGGATGTACCCGCCGTTCACGCCGGCCGAGTTGCGACTGACCGATGTCAAGCCGGTTGAGGTTGGGCTGTCACAACTCGTGTCGAAGGTTGAACTCACTGAGGCTGACAGAGCCATGCTGCTGGAGTTTCAGAAACTCCAGCACGCCACACGGGAAGCGCTTCAGGAATCGATGCTGGCCCGCGAGATCGAGGAAGGCAAATGAGACGCACCAGCACGCCCGACGAGATCGCGGCCGAGTTCCCCAATGGTCCGAAGACCCGGCCGCCCATCCCCTACGCCGTTCAGTATTACGCGGCGGTCACCGTGTTCGTGCTGCTGCTGGTGACGGGCGCGATTCAACTGGTCGGGCCTGACGATCTGGGGCTGTCCCCGGTCGTCTACCGCTGGATCGGTGTGGTGGCAACGGCACTCGGAGGACTGGCCGGCGTGCTGCCAAAGTTGCAGTCTCCCCCGGACGGACGATGACCTACCGGGGCGCGGTCAGCAGCACAAACACGCCGAGCATTGCCACCAGGAGCACCAGCACAGGCAAGAGCGCCAGTAGCACCAACACGAGGCCGCCGGCTGACGCGCGTTTCTCTGGCATGACGGTGAGCGTAGCACGATGATGGCGTTCGATCCAACGATACCCACCTACCTACAGAAACTCGACTACACCTGCGCCGTCGGCAGCACGATCTGGATGCTCCGCTCACTCGGCATCGACGTGACGCCAGAGGACGCGCACGACGCGATGGTCCCGAAGTACGTCACCAGCGACGTGGGGCTGCTAGACGCCAGCGGCGCTGGCGTCGTGGCCGTGCTCCGCGATCACTGGGGCGTGGGGGCTATCAACGACGCCTCGGCCACGTTTGACGAGGTTGCCGCCGTGGCCGGCCGCCAGCCTGTCATGATCGGGCTACGCAACTGGGGCGGCCCCGGCCTGGGTCACTGGTCAGCCGTGCGCGGATTCAGGAATTCGGGAAATCTTGAATTGGCGAATCCTGCCGGCCCCGGACCGAAGTTCGGTCACCAACTTCTCAACCGCGAGGAGTTTGATGCTCGCGGGCCGGCCAGCATGGTCACGGTGCCTATCGGGGCTTCCGCTTCTGCGCCCTCAAACGAGACGCCGAAAGCGGAAGCGCCCACCAGCAAGCCCGATGCGTGGCAGTTCTTCACGGCTGAGCAGATCGCCGCTGTGACGGCCTGTCCGCTTGACGCGATCCGATCCCACTGGCCCCGGTTGGTGGAGCAGCTCGCGCACTGCAAGATCAACATACGGCCGGCGCAGATTGCCATGCTGGCGACGGTGGCGATTGAGACAGCGCGTCGGTTCGCACCGATCCACGAGTTCAGGAACGCGGACGGGTCGCTGCCGGCTCACTGGCAGACCTATGGCGGCGGCCCGAACTTCCACGGGCGTGGGTTCATCCAGTTGACGCACGACTATAACTACCGCGCCTACGGCCCGAAGGTCGCGGCGCTGTGGGGCACCAGCCCCGATCAGCCAGACTTCGACCTCGTGGGAGATCCTGACCGCGCGCTCGACCCAGACGTGTCGGCAGCCATTGCCGCGATTTACTTCAAGGATCGTGGCATCCCGCAGATGGCGGCTATCGGTGACTGGGTGGCTGTGCGCCGTGCGGTGCAGGGCGGTACGGCCGGCCTCGAAGCGTTCACGAAGATGGCGAACTCCCTGACCGCCCTGCCTGCTGATGTCATACCGCCAGCCCCCGTCTTCGACCGTGCAGCCGCAGCCGCGCGTGTGCGTGCGCTACTGACCCTGCACGAGCAGTATTGCGCGGAGATGGATGCCGAGTTCGACAAGCTGCTGGCGATGATCGAGGCGGCGTAAGTCGTGGTATGCTGACGGTGAGCGCGCTGCCGACTAGACAACGGCAGGCGACCCCGGATTGATCGGCCGGGGATAGCGGACGGCATCGGTCTGATAAACCGACTCGCTACCACGTGATGTGGCCCGCGCTCACACGCCGTTCCGCCGTAGCTCAGTGGTAGATCAGTCCTCATGCAGGGGACAGTGCGCGGGTTCGAATCCCGACGGCGGGGCGGCGATCACAGGGGCGAGGTGTTACGGAAGCACGACCGGCTCCAACCCGGTTAGCCAGAGTTCGACTCTCTGCGCTCCTGCCACCGTGGTAGACTGCACTTGTCACAGGTCGTACCGGGTTCACTCCTGGCGATCTCCTTCGCGGGGTTCTGCCTTTTCTTAGCGGGAGCGGGCAGGCCCCGTTTTCTATGCTAGACTGACCGCATGCAGTCCGTTGCTCTAGCGGGCTGGGGAGCATAGCTCCTGAGCAAAGAGAAGCCCCGGACCTGTGTAGGTCCGGGGCTTCTCTTCGCGTTCAGGGTCTACTCGGGGGCGGTGCTAGTCAAGAGCCGCCGAGATTGCGTGCACGGTGGTCAGTGCCGTGAATCCGATCAAATCGCGCTCCTCATCGGTCGGATTGAGTACAGCCAGTCCGTACTCGTACAGGTAGTACGCGCTGAGCGTCAGCGCTGCCAGGGTTGCGGTCTGTTTTGACGGCCATCGGAATCCACGTACCCGCGTTGCCAGCCACTCCCCCGACACTGCGTACTGGAGTGCTACAGCCTGCTCGTGCTCGGCGCTATCGGCCGCGTCGGTCATCCGAGTGTACAGCGCCATCGCCAGCGGGCGGGCCAGCGCGGCAATCCTGTCGTAGTCCGCCGCATCGTTTCGTTCCGGGCGGATCAATCCCATGTTAGCCCTTCCTGAGCGTCAACCGCGCGTGTCCTCGTCATCCTCTGCCGACACGCCCTCCGCGATCTCGGCAACGGCTGCCGCCCGCGCTGCGTCCTCGCTGTAGCCGTTCGCCAGGTACTCCAGATACAGGCCGATGGCCTCGTCTGCAATCGGGCCGGCCGCGCGGCCGGCCTCCGCGCGCTGCTGGCTCGACATGACGAGTACGACCGTGCGGTCAGGGCGGACCTGGCGCGGCTGCTGGCGATGACCGAGGCTGCGTGACGGTGGTATGCTGATCGCATGAAAACCATGTTCGCGCACCTTAGCGGCAGGACTGGCAGGCTACGACGACACAACTCGAAGCCGTTGGCGTTTGGCGTGAAGCGCGGCAGCAAGTTGTCGAATGGACGCTATCGGTTCTGGTTTGATACGGAGATGCCTGACGAGAACTATGTGGCGATGTCAGGAGCACGGGGTGGTGTCGCTACGGCGGAGTGCCACCGTGCATACGTCGATGTACGTGTGTATGATCTCGCAGGCGCAATCATGCAGCCCAAGACGGTCAGCGTGGCTATTTACGTGGTAAACTGAATCTGTCACCGTTGTCTTTGTGGTCAAGCCACAGCCAGAAGCCCCACCCGAGTGATCGGGTGGGGCTTCTTCTTTGTGTCTACGGCAGGCCGCGCGCCAGACTCACGCCGGCGGGGCGGCGCTAGTTCTGGTAGCCGCCATACGGCCACCATTGGAGCGCTGTCTGGCGATGCTTGCAGGTTCCACAACTGTTCGTCCACGTGGGTTCGCTCATCATCGAAGCGGTGGCCTCACGGTATTTCTGGTCGTTCTTCATGTTCTTCATAGACTCGAATCCGTGAGGATGGCCGCACACCGGGGCGAGGAAGAACATCCAGCGCATTGATGTCAGCATGGCTGATCGGTTGGCGGGATGCGGTTGCGGCACATTGTCCTTGTACAGCCACTCACGTAATGTCTTCATCCCCGTCCGTCCCTCCCCCTACTCGCCACCGCGCGGCGGCGACTCGCTGGTCAGCGCTATCCGCTGAATCTCTGCCATGATGTCGAACTTCCGAAGCTCACCGGGCGTGTAGCACGAGGATGTCATGCCCCCGAGCGGCTGGCGTAACATCACCCAGATGGGGTGTTCCTCTCCGCGATGCGTGGCTGTGGTGCTGAGAACGATCCCTCTGACGCCGCGCTCCCGATCTCCGTGCAGGATGTACGGATTGCACTCGCCATGTAGCGTGACCATCACCTCATCCCCCACCTTGAACTGGTCAAGTTCGCGCTGGCGCATCTCGGACAGCCACGCGGGCATCTCCTGGGCGTCGTCGTCACTCACGGTAGACCATCCCTGGTGACTCCACGTCGCAGCCGTTCACCCCGCAGTACATCGGAACCGGACGGCCTGCCGTTCCATCGTCGTACGTCCCCTCTCCCATTTGCCCGAGACACCCATTCGGACAGGGAATCATCTCATCTTGTGTTGGCGTGGCATCGGCGGCCTCCTGTCCGTGCAGCGCGGCGCGGGCATCCACGATCCACTCGCCGCCGCTTTCGGGCCAGACCATCGGCCCATCCGTGCCGATCCATTCGTCTTCCATCAGTGGCAACGCCCGCTCCACGAGCGCCCGCATCCGCTCGCCCTGCTCCAGCGCGGACACGATCTGCGGGAGCATGGGGACGGGGCATGTCGTGAGATGGTCGTTGGTCGGGATCAACTCATGACAGTACCCACACCTGCCTTTGCCCACCCGCACGTCGTAGTAGATCGGGCCATCGCACTGTGGTCCTCTGCGCTCACTGAGAATCCGAGCAGCCTCTAGCGGCGTCATCGGGCATCCTCCCCGGCGCTGGCTAGCGCGGCGCAGTGCTTCATGGCAGCAACCTGAGTGAGCGCTGCTTCAGCAATCCGCATGGCAAACTGAACCTGTTCTCCAGCATCCAGCCGTTCGTTGTTGTCGATGCACGCAACCTCTTCCAGCGCCTCGGCCAGCGCGCGCTCGCGGGCCTGCGAGGCCCCAAGCGCCTTAGCACAGGCGTGCCAGTACCCGATGGCGTCGTTCCAGTCCCGCTCCGCAGCCTCCGCGCGGGCGGTCTGCGCGGCGAGGGCGTTGAGCAGGTCGGGTATGGCGCGCACGAGGTCAACGATCTGGTTCGTGGCCTCTGAACTCGTCCACGGCAACTGGATGATGCTCTCTGCAACGACGTACTGAAGCCCTGAGAACGTATCAGCACGCGCCCTGATCGCCGCGATTTCGTCACTCGTCATCATGCTGCCCGGCCTCCGTGGTGCTGGTGGGGGTGGCTCCGCATCGGACCTGAGCCGAATGGTAGGCGTGAAATGCCGCCGGCATCTCCTTGCTCAGGTCGTCACTCTTGAACGTTCGGCACCTATCGCAGCGATAGCCGGCCGCCATCGGGACGTACAGAATCCACGGATGGGAACAACCGTCGCGGCAGAGTGCGCCCGGCCGGTCATCGAAGTTGCAGAGAAACACCTGTGAACTTTTCTTAGCCATCGCTCGCTCCGTCCTCTCAGCCGGCGGCGCGCTGGCTGCCGGCGGTGTCCGTTGGTGGGGTGGGCTATCCTCGATACCCGTGATGACCCGCAATCGCTGCCTTGCATGGCCCGAGGGATTCCATCGAGTGAGCACAACCCTTCGGGCATGACCATGACTGCCACTTCGATTTGTCTGCGCCTTCTGCCAGCACGAGTTCCTGACGTTCGTGCCACGGGCAGCACCAGCAGAGCGGCGAGAACACGTAGCCGAGTTTTCCCGGCTCACGTCGTCCACCGTACCGTTCGGCCAGTCCACGAATCTCCTCAGTCTCAAAGCGCTGTCGTTTGTTCATGCCACCCTCTCCGAAACCATGCCACGCTCCACGAGGTAGCGTCCGAACTCCATCCGCTTCTGCTCCTCGGGGCTGAACTGCGCCGCCAACAGGGCCGCCATCTCGGCGGCGGCGTCCTGCACCAGCGGGAGCAACCTGAGCGCCACCATATGCGCGCAGGCGAGGTGTGGGCGGTAGTACCGACCCTTACACTCACAACCATGCCGCGTCACCATGTAGAACGCGCCGGGATTGCTGCGCGACCAGACGCGGTACAGGTTGCCGTCAATCTGTTCGATCTGGTCCGCCATCAGGATCTCGCTGGCTGCGGCGATCCGCTCCGCGCGGGCCGGCCACTGCTGCGCCGCCTCGTTGGCTACGGTCATCACGGCTCGTTGGGTTATGGTTGCGGGTGCTGCGGTCACTTGGATACCCCAGGTGTCGTGGTTGGCCCGCTCTCTCTGACCAGAGGGCGGGCCGCTTGCGTTGTTACTCGTTGTCGAAGATCGGCTCGCGGCAGATGCCACACCGTGCACCCTTGCGCGGTGTGTACGGGTTCTCGCGGTCCTCGTCATCGCTGCACGGCACACACACGATGATCTGCCCGAACGGCTCAATGCGCTTGTACGCGATGGGCTGCTGCGTCGTTGTTGCCATCTCGTTCTCCCTCCGGCGGTGGGGCCCCGCTCCTGACCACCAGGAGCGGGGCAGGTGGTTATCGGGCTACGCTCCAGCGATTTCCGCAGGCAACGCATCGCAGGAGCGTGACAGTGGCGAGCATGGCGATGCAGTCAATCAGCCGCCGCTCTGCGTTCCGGCACTTCGGGCATGTGCTCATCTCGTCCACTCTCCTGCCGCTCGGCGGCTCGTTGTCTCTGTCTGTAGGTATTGTAAGCGATGCGCTTACATCCGTCAAGGGTTTTATTGCCCGATATGAGCGATTCGCTTATACTCGTGACATGGTGAAGCTGAGTGGCGACGAGATAAAGCGACGGAGGGAGGCGCTCGGGATGTCTCAATCCGAGTTGGCTGCGTGGACTGGCGTCCACGTTAGGACCATCAGCAAGTGGGAGCGCGGCATCCATCACGCGCCCGAGATGCTGGCAGTTGCGTTCCGTCTGTGGGAAGAGCGCCCTGAAATATTCAACGCTCACGCCATGCGCCGCCGGCCAGCGCGGCAGCAGGAGGACGGCGAGTGAGCGAGATAACTGGAGCGGTGAACCCGGGCATACAGCGGACCGTGGCGCTGCTCCGCGCTCACGGGTTCGAGACGACCGATTCAGGCGACGGGCAGACCCATGATTTCACGTGTGACCAGCCGATGCCGTATGTCCACATCCAGGTTGTGCCGGCCAGTGCGCTCATTGCCCGAGCAGACGATCTCCTGCGCCTGATAACCAAGTACGGCGTTTCGTTCGCTGACAGTCCGTTCAGCCCTGACGGTGAGATCATCGGGCCACATCTGGAGGCCCACTACAGCCCGGCTGACGGGTTGGCAACGATCTCGCTGTTCAACGTGGACGATGCGGCGCTTTTACGAAACGATCCGCGCGAGTACGTCATGGGTGAGTGTGGCGACGGTAGCATGGCGCTCTGCTGCGGCTGGTGTTCGTGCGTAGCGCCTGACCATCTGCCGTGGTGCGAAGAACAGGCCGCCGTCCAGCGCCGCGAGTCGGCGGGAGGGGAGTGACGTGAGCACGATTCAGCGGCACAGCGTCCTTGACGTGACGGACATGAGCCTCGCTGAGATCGCCGTAGCCCTGCGTGAAATCGCAAACGAGGACATCGCGCAGAGCGTCGCCAGAATGGTCGCAGATGGGTTCACGCTTGACGATCTGGAGATCGAGGGACCGCGCGTTGTGTTCGATGACGGCAAGTTCAGACTGATAGCGGCGGTGACTGGCCGCCGAGCGCCGGCCGCGCGGGAGGACGAGCGGGATGGGTGAGACGGCAATCCGATGCCAGGGAACGGTGACCGTGAGCGTCAAGGCGGGGCGATCCCCCGTTGTGCCCCTGCCTCCACTGTGCTACCGAATGACCACGCACGCGAGCGGGCTTTGCTGGCAACACCGTCAACAGGCAGCACCCACGCACACCGGCGGCCAGGGCGCCGCGTCCGAGGGGGAGGGGTGATGATATGGCTATTGCAGATGCCGTTGAGGAACGCCTAGCCGAGTTGGCGGCTCTTGATGCTGATTGGGACGCAGACATGTTCTGCCAGCACAGCGATCCGAGTAGCCCCCATTACCTCCCGTCATCGGGGCCGGTTCAGCAAACCACGCTGACCCATGCGCGTATGCTGATCGGGGCTGTCGGACATGAACCGTACAGCATCATGCCGATATCAGCCTCGCCTGACTCGGGAGCTTGGGTGATGGTTGAATGGCATGGACCACTAGACCACATCTCCATTGAGGTCGGGCCAGACGGGGTGGACAGCTGGCTGTTGATCGTTGGCGCCAACGATCAACCCACACGCCGATTCTATGAGTCGAAGCACGCGGAATTGGCCGAGATGGTTTGTTACGCACAGACGGTTATGACGCCCCGCTGACCGTGGCCCGCGCCAGCCCCGGCCGAGTGATCGGCGGGGCTTCTTGGTGCCTGCGGCGGGCGAGGTGAACAGACCGTCTGCACTGTCGCTGATACGCGCGCTTCCTGACGATGGATTCCCAGAACTGCGAATGCGTCAGGAATGGGCCGAAACTGGTCCCGGAGTGTGCGCAAAGGACGGCGGCCCGGGAAGACGAACAGGGCAAAAGAGTGGCCGACCTATATCTTTCTTAAGTCGGCCACTCTCCGAGTCACGAAAAATATTCCGATGTCAAGCGGGGGCTGTGAGCCGTACCGATGGCTTGCGCCGAACGTTGTCGCCTAGCGTCAACTGCTCAAGATGTGCCGGATTCACGCATCGGCGGTGTTGACACTCCCGTCCACCTGGACATGTTGCGTCTTCAGAGTGACACGTGTGGTCGAGTGTGAAGCCGAATCGGATTGGCCCAACCATGAGCGCATACAGAAAACGGTGAGCCATCCACCCGCGTCTGTCCCAATTGAAGGTGCCGTAGCCAGTGATCGGGTTGATCTGCCCGATCCACTCCCAACAGCCCTTTGACTCACGGTAGGACTCAATCAGGCGGTAATGCTCGCACCGCATAAGGATGAGCGACCCGCTCCCCACCGCTGACATCGGATAGCAGCCCCCGGATCGCCACATCTTCCGCTTGATCCGCTGGGGCAGCGCCACGTTACAGCGGTGGTCGTCAATCGGATTGCGCCGTGCTATCTCGCGGCAAACCCGCAACTTGCTCCGTGTGGAGAGAACAGTCTTAGCCGCCCGCAACTTTGAACGCAACGTTCGATTCTCGGCGGTCAACTTGGCAACCAACGCACGAAGTGTGGTGTTCTCTTCGGCTAGAGCAGCCTCGTGCCGTTCAGCAAGCGTGAGGCTGGCAGGGTAGGGCCGCCGAGTGCAGGCCGGTGTATCATCTGACTGCATCAACGTAGGGTCTCCAATCCCGTTGGTGTCTGTCCCCGGCCGGTGCAAACGGTGCGGGGACGCCTTGTGATTTTACCATGTCCGACATGACTGAGACACCATCCGACACCCCTCAGACAGGGACTTGGCTCACCCTCGAGGACGCCGCACGGTTCCTGAAGGTGACTGTCAGGACCATTGATCGTCGTGGTCTGGTGAAACGTCGCCTTCCCAACGGACGCGCTGAGGTCTGGGTGCCCGGCGCTACGTCCGACGATGCCTCAGACGAGCCTGAGACACCCGTGGCGGCCCATGAGCAGGCGTTAGCGGTGTCTGAGCGTGTCTCAGACATGGTTCGCCAGAACGCGGCGCCGTTGCTCGAGGCGCTCGAGCGAAGCGAGGCCAGGGCGCGGGCGCTCGAGCGGGAACTGGGCGCCGCTGAGGAACAGAAAGCGGCGCTGCTCCGAGTGGTTGAGATCGTCCGACAGATGTCCGACGCTGACCGACGTGACGCAGACGCCGCCAGACACGCGCTCGAGGAACGCGCAGCCGCCGCCGAGGCGCAGGCCGCCGAGCGCGCCGCCGAGCTGGAGCGGCTCAGAGAGCGCAGATGGTGGCGCTGGTGGTAGGATTCTGGTGACGCCGTGCCCCCGTGGCGGAACTGGCTAGACGCGCCGGCCTTTGCGTCGGTGTCCGAAAGGGCGTTCGGGTT
>JALHRS010000111.1 GCA_022841325.1 Lysobacterales bacterium
AAGCTCAGGGGAATCGTCACCACCTGCGCATAGGGCAGGTAGTCGGCCAGCAACTCCTCCTGCTCCGACGGCTCGAGCTCGAGCTTGGGGTAGGCCAGCACCCGGACGAGTTCTCGCACGGTCGCCGTGCTGACAACCGGCAGGCACCGTCCGGCCTGCCATGCCGAACGCAGATGCGCCGTGGTGCCCCGCACGAACACCAATGCCGACAACACGACGTTGGTGTCCAGCACCACACGGGGCACCTCCACCCTGGCACGCTGCCCGCCTCGACTGCGGGTAGTCATGGCTGCTCGCTTGCCCGCTGCGCTCAGGAGCGCCGCTTGGTCGAGCGGGCACGTGCGCCGGTCGTCCAGGGAGCCGTTGCGACAGGCGCACGCGCCCAGGTCACCGCGTTGGCCACGTCCGGCTCGCCCAGCCCCAGCTCAGCCAGCTTGGCGCGCACGGCGTCACCACGCTGCAGGCGCACTGGCGTCAACACGATCTGGCCGTCACGTGCCTGCACCTCGAAATACTCTGCGGGGCCGATGGCCTGGGTCACGCTCTTGGGCAGCGTGAGCTGGTTCTTGGAGGTGAGCTTGGCCAGCATGGTGGGCAATCGCGAAAGTAAGGAACCCCTACTTCAGCCGATCGACAAGCCGTCATCGACAGGTTGAAGCGATCCACCGCACCATCAGAACCAGTCCATCCTCCCGGCCCTGGGCGGCGGCGGCTCCCCCTGCGTGCTGAGCGCCAGCGACTCCCGCACCCACTGGATCGACTCCACCGGCCGCGGCCGCAGGCCGATGTCGCGACCGCAGCCGCTGTCGATCCAATCGAGGGCCAGCCGCTCGTAGACCGGCTGCCAGCCGTCACCCACGCGCAACTGCATCTGCGGGTTCGGGAAGTAGTGCCCGTTCTTCGTTCGCACCCAGAGGCGCCGCGCCGGCTGGTAGCTGCTGCGCAGCTCGGCGCGGGCCAGCACCTGGTTGACGTAGCTGCGCTTGCGGCGCGGCTCGGGCCACAGCCAGGCGGGCAGTTCCTGCAGCACGTCGTGCAACTGGTCGGCGAAGAAGCCGGGCAGCACCTTGTAGGGCTCCTGCCGGCGTGTGACGCACTGTGACCATTGCGTCTTCAGCCCGGCCAGCATCAGCGTCAGCATCCAGTACTCGCCCTGGTGTCGCTCCAGCCGCACCAGACGCCCCTCGGTCTGCACGTCGAGCGCCGGCGGCGCCAGCAGTTCGAACAGCGCCGACAGCCCGCTGCCGGCAAACGCGGCGTCCTGCATCGCGCGGCTGACGGCACGGTCCCAGGCGCTGTGGCCGAACTCGTCGCGCCGCTCCGGGTCGGCGCCCTTGGCCAGCAGCGCTTGCACCAGCGGCGCGTTGCCGGCCATGGCCGCCAGCATCAGCGGCGTGGCGCCCACCGGGGTGGCGTGGTCGGGGCCGTGCAGGTCGGCCAGCCGCAGGATGTCCTTGAAGTTCTTCGCCTGGTAGGGCTGCAGGTGGCGCTGGTGCACGGCGGCCACGGTGCGGCGCACCAGTTGCTGCCGCGCCAGCCAGGGGCCGTCGAAGCCGTAGCGCGGGGGCAGCAGCGTGCCGGCACCGGCGAACTCACGCTCATCCATCAAGCCGCGCGCCGGGGCGAAACCCGCCACGCCGAGGCCTTGCACCCACTCTTGCTGGCCGTGCCAGAGGCCGTAGTCGAACAGGGTCTGACGCGGCTTGTTGCTCGGGTTCTTCGGGTCCAGCGCCTTGGGCGCGAGGTCCTCGATCAACGTGCGGCTCCACGGTGTCCAGGGCACGGGCTTGTGCTGCAGGAAAGCGTCGCGGATGGCCTGCGCCTGCTCGGCCTTGCCCTGCAGCTGCAGGCGGCGCGCCTCTTGCGCCCACTCGTCCTGGCTGGACTTCACCACCGGCTGCGCCAGTGCCTCGCCCGCCTGCAGGCCCAGCAGGCCCAGCAGCGGGTGGCCGGTGTCCTGTTCCACCAGCGTGAGCGTCTCCACCGCACGCGTCATCGCCACGTACAGCGCGTTGACCTGGAACTTGTACAGCTCCAGCGACTTGTCGGCCTTGTCGCGGGCGCGGCGGTAGTCGAGTTCGTCGCCCTGCAGGTCGGCCTCGCTCACGCCTTCGCACACCTCGCTGTAGGCCTGGCGCTGGCTCGACACCAGCTCGAGCAGCAGCACATGCGGGTACTCCAGGCCCTTGGCCTCGTGCACCGAAAAGATCAGCGGCGTGTGAAAGGCCTGGTGTGCCGCGGGCTTGTCCTCGTCGCGCAGCACGATCACCGCGTGCCGCGCCGACTGCCGGGTGGCCGCATCCAACTGCGCCAGCGTCTTGTCCTTGGCGTCGAGGAGCCGCACCTCGCCGGCAACGGTCGAGGTGCTGCGAACCAGGAAGTTGCTCTCGCGGTCCACCGACCCGAAGCGCACCTGCTTGATCTTCAACAGCCGGTTGGCCAGCGCGGTGACGGCGCGGGTGTTGCGGAAGTTGGCCTGCAGCAACTGCAGCGGCTGGCGCTGTGCGGCGTCGCCCGCCAGACCCTGCCAGAACAGGCTCTTCAGCGCCGCCCAGCTGAAGAAGTTGGGGTGCACGATCTGGTGGCTGTCACCGCACAGGATGAACTGCCCGGGGTGCTTGAGCAGCGCCAGCACCAGCGCCAGCTGCACCGGCGTGAGGTCCTGCACTTCGTCGACGACGACGAAGTCGTACAGCGGCGGTTGCTGGTCCGCGATGTCGGTGCGCCAGGCCTGCGCGACCAGGTTGCTGTCATGCAGGCCGGCCTCGGCCAGCCATGCGAGGTAGCGCTGGAACAGGCCGTGTGCCAGCTCGCGCTGCGCGGGGTTGAGCAGGCTTTGCCGCGTGCCCAGGGCCATGTAGGCGGCCAGTGTCAGCGGACCCTGCGGCTGCGCGCCGATGACACCGCGGAACTCTTCGAACAGCGCCTGTGCGTCGATGTCGCCCAGCAGCCGCAGGCTCTGGCGATGGCGCTCGCACCAGGCTGCAAAGGCTGGCAAGCTCACTTCGCGGCCCGGGGGCACACGCAAGGTCTCGAGCAGTTCACGGTAGCTGAGGAAGTCGACCTCCTGCTTCGGGTTGTCGAAGCCATGCGCGGCGTGCAGCGCGCGGGCGCTCTGCGCCAGGTAGGCCGAGAGCGTGACGTACAGCACCCGGCCTTCGGCCTGTCGCAGCCGCGCCAGGGTGACGGCGGTCTTGCCCGAGCCGGCCGAGCCGATGACCACCAGCGGCGCGGGATGGCGATAGGCCTCGTCCTGCGCATCGTCGAAGAAGATGGGTTTGTCCAGCAACTCGAACTGCGTGCGGCCCGGGCCCAGCCAGCGCAGCGGCGTGGCCTCGGCGGACAGTGCCGATGATCTGGCGTCGGCGTGGGGCTCGAGTTCGATGCGCGACTCGTCCACCGCAGCGCCACGCACGAAGCGGGACCGGTCGTAGGCGTGGTTCTCGATCACCTCGAGCGCCAGGCACACGGTTTCGGCGCCGCCTTCGGATTCCGGGCGGTCGATGCGCGCGAACTGCAGCAGCAACCGGTTGGCGTAGTCCAGCTTCGCGCGGTAGTACGGCCCGGCGTGCAGCTTCTTCACATCGGCCGAGCGGAAGTCGCCGGCCTCGATGGCGGCCTCGAGCTTGTCGAAAGCGGCCTTGACGCGGCGCAGGTTCAGGTCTTTGTACTGCAGCATGCGCATGTGATGGGCGGTCCGGGTTCAGCTGCCGTCGGCTGAGGCGGGTGGCGGCATCACGCGACGGTGCTCGACGATGAATACCGAGTGGATCATGGTCGACAGGCTCGGCCTGTCGTCTGCTGCCAAATAAGAAGCCGTTTCACACAGCCCAGTTCGCCAGCGCCAACCCTGGCACACGCTCGAACTCGCGCGTGTTGTGGGTCACCAGGGTTACGCCCAGGGCCTGGGCGTGGGCGGCAATCAGGCTGTCGCAGGGGCCGATCGGCGTGCCTTGGCTGGCGAGCCACGCCCGAACCTGGCCTGCCACCTCGGCGGCTGCGGCATCGAAGTCGGCCACCTCGAGCCCGGCCAGGAACTGCCGCAAGGCCCACGCATTGCGCGCCGAACCGGTGCGTGCCACGCCGAAGTGGAGCTCGGACGCGGTAATCGACGACACACCAAGGCCTGCGGCGTGGTGTTCGCGCAAGGCCAGCAGGACCTTGCGCGGGCGTTCGTTGATCGCGTAGATGCAGATGTCGGTATCGAGCATGTAGCGCATCGTGCAGCCCGTGTCAGGTCACCGCGCGATCCGGATCGGCACTCGAGCCTGCTGTTCCACCGGCTGCTGGCGCTGGACGACGGTGCCGGGCTCGAACGCCATCAGCGCGTCGATCAGCGCATCGGGGCCGGGCGGCGAAACTGCGCTCAGCACGACCTCGTTGCCGACGCGCCGCACATGGATCTCCGTTCCCTCGAAGCGGAACTCCTTGGGCAGGCGAACGGCCTGGCTTCCGCCATGGGTGAAGAGCTTGGCTGCAGGCATGTGACCTCCAGACGGCAGTTTCGGCGGCGATTCTGGGGCAAGTAGATACCTCGTATCGACTGGATGCTGCGTGGCCGCGGTGCCCGACCCGTCCACCGGGTCTCTGAGGCGCATCCAGGCTGCGTCGGGCCACTGCTCATGGCATTTCGGATGTGCTCGCGCATTCGCTCAGGCCGCGGCTCGGTGCCCTGCACTCACCAGTGCCGGGAGCAGTTGACGAGCCACCGTCGGCATCGTGAACATCGACGGTGGCATCGTGTGACCTGGTAGGCTGGCGGCAAAGGTATCGACGATCGAGCCGTTGGCAGGGGATGGACGACACCGATCAGTACTACGAACGTTTCGCGGCCGAGTTCTTTGGCTCGACCGTCGGCGTGGACATGGCGCCGATCCACCAACGGTTCCTCGCGCAGCTGGAGCCTCGAGCCCACATCCTCGATGCCGGCTGCGGCTCTGGTCGAGATGCCAAGGCCTTCGCAGAGGCCGGCTTCAGGGTCACTGCCTTCGACGCCTCCGCGGAGCTGGCAAGGCTCGCCAGCGCCCATTGCGGTTTCGAAGTCACGGTCAGACGCTTTGCCGATGTCGACGAGGTCGCGCAATTTGACGGCATCTGGTGCTGTGCCAGTCTGTTGCACGTGCCGCTGGTCGCGATGCCCGACACCCTGGCGCGGCTGTGGAACGCGCTGCGCCCAGGCGGCACGCTCTACCTCAGCTTCAAGCATGGCGCCGGGGAGCGCGTCCACGGCGGGCGCCGGTTCACCGATGCGAACGAGGCCACGCTGCGCCAATGGTTCGGCCGCTTGCCCGAGGTGCACCAGCTCGAGTTGTGGCTCACCGACGACCAGCGGCCGGATCGCACTGAGCGCTGGACCAATGCGCTGGCCACTCGCAAGCCTGGACCGAGCCAGCGGCTCGTCACCGGCGGCGCAGACCACTTTCTGCCTCACCTGTCGGAAGCCTTCACCAAGGCCACGCAGGCCGACCTGGCCGTTGCCTTCATCAAGACGACCGGACTGCGGCTGCTGCTGCCCGACCTGGAATCGATGGTCGGTGACGAGGTGTCGCGGCGCGTGCGCGTGCTCACCAGCGACTACCTCGACATCACCGACCCCGAGGCGCTGCGCTTGCTGTTGCTCCTGCAGGAACGGGGCGCCGAGGTGCGCGTCTACACCGGCAGCTTCCACGTCAAGGCCTATATCTTCGCCAGGCTGGATCAGCAGGTGCTTCTGGCGGGAACCGCATTCATCGGCTCCAGCAACATCAGCCGTCAGGCACTGCAGGACGGACTCGAGTGGAACTATCGGGTCGTCTATCCCGGTGACTCGGGTTTTCTCGAGGCGCGACAGCGCTTCGAAGAACTGTTCGGACACCCCAAGTCGGTGACGCTGTCCGACGCCTGGATCGAGGCCTACGAACATCGCCGGCTGCCGCCTTCGCGATCGATCGCACCCGGCAGCCACGAGCAGGAGGCTCCACCCGAGCCCACCAAGGTCCAGCACGAAGCGCTTGCTGCGCTGGCCGCAAGCCGTGACGGCGGATACCGGCGCGGCCTGGTGGTTCTGGCCACGGGCCTGGGCAAGACCTGGCTGGCGGCTTTCGACGCCGTGCGCATGGGTGCGCGGCGCATCCTGTTCGTCGCGCATCGGGAGGAGATCCTGGGCCAGGCCGCAGCGACCTTCGTGCGCATCCTGCCGCGCAAGCGCGTGGGCTACTACACCGGCCGCAGCCGCGATGCGGATGTCGACGTGCTCTGCGCCTCGGTGCAGACGCTGGCGAGGGCCGAGCACCTGGATCGGTTTGCGCCGCAGCACTTCGACTACGTCGTCATCGATGAGTTTCACCATGCCGCCGCCGGCACCTACCGGCGGCTGCTGACTCATTTCGCCCCGTCGTTCTTGTTGGGGCTGACGGCCACGCCGGATCGCACCGACCAATCGGACATCCTCTCGCTGTGCGACGACAACCTCGTCTACAGCTGCCACCTCTTCGCCGGCATCCAGGCCGGGCTGCTGGCGCCCTTTCACTACCACGGCATCCAGGACGAGTCGGTCGACTATCGCGAGGTGCCCTGGCGCAACGGCCGATTCGACCCCGAACAACTGGCCAACAAACTGGCGACGCTGGCACGTGCCCGCCATGCCTTGCGCGAGTGGCGCAGCAAGGCCCGGCAGCGCACGCTGGCGTTCTGCGTCTCGACGCGGCACGCCGACTACATGGCGGAGCAGTTCAACCGCGCCGGCGTGGTCGCAGCCGCGGTCTACGCCGGTTCCACGCTGGGCCGGGCGCAGGCGCTGGAGAGGCTGCACGCCGGTGCGCTGCAGGTGGTCTTCTCGGTCGACCTGTTCAACGAAGGCGTCGACCTGCCCAGCATCGACACGGTGATGATGCTGCGGCCCACCGAATCCAAGATCCTGTTCCTGCAGCAACTGGGCCGCGGACTGCGGCGCAGTGAAGGCAAGCCGCACCTGGTGGTGCTGGACTTCATCGGCAACCACCACAGTTTTCTGCAGAAACCGCAGGCGCTGTTCGGCGTGGGTTCCACCTACCAGGCCCTCGCGGCGTTTGCGCGCAAGGCGGAGCGGCAGGCGCTGGACCTGCCGGCGGGCTGCTATGTCAACTACGACCTGGCGATCATCGACTTCCTGAAGTCACTGGACAGCGCCGGGCCGCGAAAGGACTACGAGGCGCTGCGCGACGTGCTGGGTCGTCGGCCCACCCTGAGCGAGTTCCATCGCTCGGGCAGCCCTGTCCAGGCCATGCGGCAACAAGCCGGACACTGGTTCGCCCTGGTGCGCACGATGGGCGACCTGACCGAGCAGGAGTCGGCAGCGGCTCAGCAGTTCCAGGCCCTGCTGCGCGAGGTCGAGGTCACGGCAATGACCAAGAGCTTCAAGATGGTGCTGCTGGAGGCGCTGCTCGAGCTCGACGGCCTTCAGCATGCCACGCCGTTGGACGTGCTGGCACAGCGGTCTCGCAGCGTGTTGGAGCGGCGCCGCCCGTTGCTGGCAGATCTGTCGCCCGAGGTGCGCGCGGTCGCGGCCACGGACCCCGCATGGGGCCGATACTGGCGCGACAACCCGGTCAAGGCCTGGACCGGCGGAAACCGTGCTTCAGGCTCGCCTGCGCCCTTCAAGCTGGACGGGTCGACTTTCGTGCTGACACAGAGCGTGCCAGCGGACACCGTGCCGGCCCTGACCGCGATGCTGCAGGAACTGGTGGACTACCGCCTGGCCACCTACGAGGTTCGCCTGGAACCCGAGGCGACGAAGAGCAACGTGGTGCCTTTCCCGACCCAGCGGCGCGATGCCGTGGAACTGCCCTACTTCCCGAACCTGAAGATCGCCTGCGGACACTTCAAGACCGGGCGCACCGATTCCGAAGAGCATCGTGCACTACCGACGAGCTACGGCCCGCTGGACCCGAGCCGGCACTTCATTGCGCGCGCGACCGGCAACTCCATGGACGGCGGCAAGAACCCGGTGCGCGATGGCGACTACCTGCTGCTCGAACTGATGAGCCCGACGCGCGCCGGGTCCATCACCGGCAATGTGGTGGCCATCGAGCGGCAAGACGAATCGGGCGACAACCAGTACCTGCTGCGGGTGGTGACCAAGAACCGCGACGGCCAGTACGTGCTGAAGGCGAACAACCCCGCCTTCGACGACATGCCGGCTACCGACGACATGCGCACGCTCGCGCGCCTGCGCGGCGTGATCGATCCGCTGGACCTGGCTGTCGGCCAGGCCTTCCAGCGCGAGGAGATTCCAGCGCTGTTCGGCGAAGTGTTCAACCCGGGCAGCTGGAACGTTGGGCACGTGACGCTGAACGACAAGAAGGCGCACGTGCTGCTGGTGACCTTGAACAAGCAGGGCAAGGCCGAGGAGCACAAGTACCTGGACCACTGGATCGACGAGCATCACTTTCACTGGCAAAGCCAGAACGCGACGACACCGGAGAACAAGCGAGGCAAGGAGATCATCGGGCACGATGCCCGTGGCATCGCCATTCACCTGTTCGTGCGGGATGGCAAGCTGGCGGGCGGGAAGGCGGCGCCGTTCGTCTACCACGGGCGAGCGACGTACGAGTCGCATCAGGGCAGCGGGCCGGTGAGTGTGGTGTTCAGACTCTGAAGGGTCTCACCCGACGACGCCCACAAGAGCAGGGGCCTGCAAGTGGCTTTTGAACGGGGGCCGGCGCCCGCGCCCCACACTACATCGATACGATGTCATATAGAGGGGCGTTGCGAAAAAGCGCTGGCACGACAACGGCTTGCGCTGGCACCTGCCGCGAGGCTCGCTTCGAGCCACCCGTCTGGCTACCTGGAGCGCATGGGCTTTCATGGGATACCGCGGGCCGCAGTGAGCACAGGCATTGACGATCGGCCGTGTTTCTTGAAACGTGTCCACACTCACCCATTCGCACTCTCTGCGATAAGCACCTCGGCGGGAATCCCGAGGCTCTTGTGCAGGCGCCGGATCATGGCCAGCGTCAACGGGCGCTTGCGGCTCAGCACCTCGTACACGCGATTCGGACGGCCGATGATCGGCTCGAGGTCCTTCACCGTCAGACCGCTCTGCTCCATCCGGAACTTGATGGCCTCCACGGGGTCGGGCACGTCGATCGGGAAGTGTCGGGCCTCATAGGCCTGTACCAGCGTCGCCAGGATGTCCAGCCGGTCGCCCTTCGGCGTGCCAGGCGCCGGGTCGGACTCCATCAAGGCCGAGATGTCGGCGAGCGCTGCACGGTAATCGGCTTCGGTGTGGATGGGGCCGATGTTCACGGCAACCTCGCTCAGCTCGGTTCGATGGTGTGGGCGTCGATCGCGTCGTACTGCTGGTGCGTGCCGATGAACTTCACGTAGACGATCTGCAGTTGGTAGGCGATGGCCACCCGAAGATGCCTGGAATTTCAGCTGCTTGCGAGTGGGATTCGATACGGGGTGAAGCCCCGTGAACCGCTACATCAACACAATGTCGTACTGCTCCGAACTCATCGTCGGCTCCGCGCTCAGGCTGATCGGCTTGCCGACAAATTCGCTCAGGCCGGCCAGGTGCACGCTCTCCTCGTCGAGCAGCATCTCCACCA
>JALHRS010000112.1 GCA_022841325.1 Lysobacterales bacterium
CTGGGGCGAGTGCGCGCCAGTTGGGCGTAACTCGGGTCAGCTCGTGGCGTGCGCTTTTAAGCGCCCACCGCGCTGCTCTTCGCGCCCGTTAGACCAACCGCGCACTCGCCCAAGCCCCCAGCCCCCAACCCCGCCCTTCAGTTCTCCACGCCACCTTGAAGAAGCCACCGCAGCCGTGGAGCCCGCCGCATGCCCCTGACCGCCACCAACGACTTCGTCATCAAGTTCGCCAACGTCAATGGCTCGGGCTCGGCGTCGGCCAATGAGCTGTTTGCCAAGGCCATCCTGCGGATGGGGGTGCCGGTGAGTCCGCGCAACATCTTTCCCTCGAATATCCAGGGTTTGCCGACCTGGTATGAGGTGCGGGTGAGCGAGGCCGGGTATCTGGGCCGACGTGGCGGTGTCGATCTGATGGTGGCGATGAACCCGCAGACCTGGGCTGCCGACATCGCCGAGATCGAGTCGGGCGGATACCTGTTCTACGACTCGACCAAGGCGCTGCCGGCCGCGGCTTTTCGTGAGGACATCACCGTCATCGGCATGCCGCTCACCGGCTTGTGCGTGAAGCATTATGACGATCCGCGCCAGCGCCAGCTGCTGAAGAATGTGCTCTACCTCGGCGGCCTGTCGGTGTTGCTGAGCATCGAGCCCGAGGTCATCGAAACCCTGCTGGCCGAGCAGTATCGCGGCAAGCCGCAACTGGCGCAGCCCAATGTCGATGCCTTCCGGCTCGGACGGCAATGGGCCAGCGACAACCTCAGCTATCCCATCGGCCTGACTGTGAAACGCGCCGATCAGGTCGGCGATCGCATCTTCATCGATGGCAATTCGGCCGCCGGTCTGGGCTGCGTGTACGGCGGCGCCACGGTCTGCGCCTGGTACCCGATCACGCCCTCGACCTCGGTGGCCGAGGCCTTCGAGAAATACTGCCGCCAGTTCCGCACCGATCCGGACGGCAAGCGTCGCTACGCCATCGTCCAGGCCGAGGACGAAATCGCCTCCATCGGCATGGTCATCGGCGCCGGCTGGAATGGCGCCCGCGCCTTCACCTGCACCAGCGGTCCGGGCGTGTCGCTGATGACCGAGTTCATCGGCCTGTCGCACTTTGCCGAGATTCCGTCCACCATCATCAACGTACAGCGCGGCGGCCCGTCTACCGGCATGCCCACCCGCACCCAGCAGGCCGATGTGCTGTCCTGTGCCTACGCCTCGCATGGCGATACCCGGCATGTGCTGCTGTTCCCGGAAGACCCGGCCGAGAGCTTCGAACATTCGGCCACCGGGCTGGATCTGGCCGACCGACTGCAGGGTCCGGTCTTCGTCATGCTGGATCTGGATATCGGCATGAACCAGCGTCTGTGCGCGCCCTTCGAGTGGGCGCCGGATCGGCAGCTGGATCGGGGCAAGGTCATGGATCACGACAGCCTCGAAGCCGGCACCTTCTTCGGTCGCTACCGCGACGTCGACGGCGACGGCATTCCCTTCCGCACCTACCCCGGCACCCATCCCAGCCGTGGTGCCTTCTTCACTCGCGGCACCACCAAGAACTCCGACGCCCGCTATTCCGAGCGTGGTGAGGACTATCTGGAAAACGTGCACCGGCTGGTGCGCAAATGGGAGACCGCCAAATCGCTGGTGCCGCAGCCAGTGCTCACCCCGGCAGCGCGACCCAGTCGCATCGGCGTGCTCTTCTACGGGTCCACCAGCCCGGCCATGCACGAGGCCGCCGAGCGCCTGGCCAGCCACGGCGTGGCGCTGGACCTGATGCGCATCCGCGCCTTTCCCTTCCCGGAATCGGTGCGCGAGTTCATCCTTGGCCATGATCAGGTCTTTCTGGTCGAACAGAACCGCGATGCCCAGCTGCGCAGCCTGGTCATCAACGAATTCGAGATCGATCCGGCCCGCGTGCAACCCATATTGCACTACGACGGCACCCCGATCACCGCCCGCTTCATCGTCCGCGCCATCCACGATCGGCTGCAGCGCAGGGCGGCGCAGGCGGCATGAAGCAGGGGCACGGGGCACGGGGCACGGGGCACGGGGCACGGGGCACGGAAAGAATCTCATGACTGATCGTCGCGCGACATTGAGGGTGGGTTCCGCTGACCGCCCCATCGAACTGGCGTCATTGCGAGCCACCTGTCTCGGCCCGACGCTGCGCACGGGCCATGAACCCCAGGCACGGCGCGGCTTTGAGGAGGGACGCGCGCCTGCGCGGCCGCTTTTGATCTGCGCGCAGCGCAAAGCGGCGCCGCAGCGCGGCGCCCTCCACAACAGCGACACGAAAACCCGGAGGCCGGCGCCCGAATGCGGCTCATGGAGAGCAGCGCAGCGACGAAGCAATCCAGCGCCTTGTGTCGAGCCCCCTGGATGGCTTCCCCCGGATCAAGTCCGGGGTCGCAATGACGCCGGATCGCCCACACGCCTCTCCCGTGCCCCGTGCCCCGTTCCCCGTGCCCCCTAAGCCATGACCTACATCGCCAAACCCAGCCTGCATCACCCCAGCCTGAAACAGAACAAGGTCGGGTTCACGCGCCGCGATTACGAGGGGCGGATTTCGACGCTCTGCGCCGGCTGCGGCCATGATTCGATCTCGGCCTCGATCATCCAGGCCTGCTGGGAGATGGACATCGAGCCGCACCGCGTGGCCAAGCTCTCCGGCATCGGCTGCAGCTCGAAGACACCGGATTATTTTCTTGGCCAGTCGCACGGCTTCAACACCGTGCACGGGCGCATGCCCTCGGCGCTGACCGGGGCCTACCTCGCCAATCGCGAATTGCTGTACCTCGGCGTATCCGGCGATGGCGATTCGGCCTCGATCGGCATCGGCCAGTTCGTGCACGCCATGCGTCGCGGCATCGACATGGTCTACATCGTCGAGAACAACGGCGTCTACGGTTTGACCAAGGGCCAGTTCTCGGCCACCGCCGACCAGGGCAGCCAGAGCAAGAAAGGCGTGGTCAACACCGACAGTCCGATCGATCTGGTCAGCCTGGCCCTCGGTTTGGGCGCCAGTTTCGTGGCGCGCAGTTTCTCTGGCGACAAGACCCAACTGGTGCCGCTGATCAAGGCCGCGATCCGTCATCGCGGCGCCGCTTTCATCGATGTGCTCAGCCCCTGCGTGGCCTTCAACAACCACGCCGGCAGCACCAAGAGCTACGACTATGTGCGCGAGCACAACGATTCGGTCAACCGGCTCGACATCATCGAAGGCCGCGCTCCGATCGAGATCGAGCAGCATGGAGGCGAGCTACTGGAAGTGGCCCAGCACGACGGCAGCATCCTGCGTCTGCGCAAGACCGCCCCCGACTACGACCCGCGCGACCGCATCGGCGCCATGAACTTCATCGCCCGCCATCAGGCCGAAGGCGAAGTGGTCACGGGACTTCTCTACGTCGACCCCGAAGCCCGCGATTTCCACCAGCACCTGCAGACGGTGAGCACTCCGCTCAACCGCCTGGGCACCACCGAGCTGTGCCCGGGCACGGAAGCGCTGGCCAAGATCAACGAGCGGCTGCGCTAAAAGGTAGCCCAGGTAAGCGCAGCGCACCTGGGAACGCTCTGCGAAAAGCCCCGGGTGCGCCTTCGGCGTACCCGGGCCAACTGCTCGGGCATCAATACAATTGAAAGGTGAAGTCGCCGACCGGATAGAACTGGTTGAGCCTTCCCACATAGAGGTTTCCAGATCGCCTGTCGTCGAAGGTGTAGGCGACGCTGGCGCTGGCGCCGGTGATGGGGCATGTCACGCTGACGGTCCAGGTCTCGCCAGGCCCGGCGGAACTGATGGTCAAGGCTTGCGGTGTCCTGGTCACTTCGATGAAGGCGCAAGGCGTCTCAGGCCCGCTCATGGCGTAGTCGAACACCTTGCGAACCACCACCCGCTTGCCCTCGCTGTCCACGGTTGCCTTTTCGGCACGAATCGTGCGCGAAAGCGGTTCCACATAGACGTTCAGCCAAGCCGAGGTTCCCATCTGATCGGAGAAATCCATGGACCAGATCGCCATCTCGGCTCCCCTCGCCATGACATCGTGGATCCGTGAGTACAGGAAGTTGATCTTGTAGTAGGTCGATAGCCGCACCGGCGCGCCGACTCCGGTGGCACTGTTCGATCTGGGCTCACGACGGATTTCGACATAGCAACTGTTATTGCGTGCGGGAGCACCGTTGTTCAAATTGGTTGGCGGATTCGCACCCTGCCACCGGAAGCCCGCCGAGATGAAGGACAAACCTGCAGGGAGCGGGTCGGGCCAGGTGACCTCGGGCTCGCATTCAGTATCGAGACCAGGCCCGAGGTTCCCGGTGTCAGCCAGCACCGGACCTGCGACCAGGCACAGCCATGCCCCTAGAACCTTCTTCATTTCTGATCTCCTGGCAGCAATTGTTGTACGCGCGCCAGCCGCAGCGCCGGCGCGTCAGTGTCGATTTCGTGGAATGCAGGGCCTACCGCCATGACGCGCGCTTTCGCCTGTTCGCGCTGGCCCAGACGCGACTGGGCCACGGCGGCCAGCAATTCGGCTTCTGCCAGCAAGGGGCCGGACATTTCTGCTGATGCCCTGGCAATACGGCTGGCAGTCTCGGCGGCGTTCAGGGCTTCGCTGTCCGCCGAATCGCGACCAAGCAGCAAGGCAGCGGCCCGACCCGTCCAGAAATAGGCCATCTGCCGGCTATCGGGTGGCATCACCCGTGGCCCGATGTCGACGGCCATCGCGGTCATTTTCAGCGCCTTTGCCAGGTCCGTCGGCTCGCGCATGGAGACCGAGCCGATGTTGTTGGCCAGCAGCGCCACCATGACGCTGTCGTGGCCATAGACGCGCTCGGCGCGCTCCAGTGCCTGCGCATACTCGGACCTCGACTCAGGCAGCCTGTCCGCGTTGCTCAAGCTGATGGCATAGGCGGTTTGCGCAATCACGTAGACCGCGTGCTCGGTGCCGTAGAGCTGCTCGGCCATGCGCAGACTTCGAAAGGCGTATTCAACGGATTTGGCGGGATTGCCCAGATTGCGCTCAGCCCTGGCGGCCAGTCGCAGCAGATTCCAGCGTTCCGGCGTGGCCGCCCCCTGATCCGACTGCCCGATGCGCTCATGGATCAGCGCTACGCCTTGAGCCGCAGTTTTCGGATCACCCACGAGGCGAGTGGCGTAAGCCAACGCGGCAGCATTGATCAATTCATCTCCAGCTTCCAGCTGCCGGCGCGCCTGGCTGTAGACCTCCTCTGCCAGCGCGGTGACATCGACCTGATTGAGCTGTCCCTCGATATCCAGTTGCAACAGGCGCAAGCGAATGCGCCGTCCGGGATCAAGATCCGGCGCTTGAAGCAGCTCCAGTGCACGCTGCTTGGCCGTCGCCGCGTCGCCCGAATCAAACTCTGATTCGGCGATGCGGAAACTCGCCTCCCATCTCTGACCGGCATCGGCAGCGGCGTCCAATGCCGCCTGCGCCAGCACTCGTGCATCAGGGTCCAGCCCCAGGGAGCTGTGCACATCAGAGAGCGTCAGCAGCAGTTGCGCCCGGGTCGATGGATCCAGTTCCTGGTCGCGGCTGACGGCCAGTCGTGCCTGGCGCATGACATCGCGGGCGCTGAGCTTTTCGCCGCCGTTTCGGCTGGGATCGGCGGAGCGAAAGGCTTCGGTGAGGATGCTGCTGACGGCCTCGGCGCGCCTGCTTTCGCGGAGGGCCTCATCACGCTGGTAGCGATAGATGCCGGCGGCACCGATGATGACGCTGAGCAGTACTGCCAACATGGCGCTGGCGACGCGGTGACGGCGCAGGAAACGTGCGATCAGGTACCAGCGGTGCGAGGCGCGAAGGCTGATCGGGCGATGGTCCAGCAGGCGCTGGACATCGTCGATCAGCGCGCCGGCTGATGCATAGCGCAGCCGCGGCTCCTTGCGCAGCGCATGCAGCACGATGCGGTCGAGGTCACCCAGCAGTTCGCGTCGGGCATAGGGTAGATCGGCGCCGACCACCGAACTCGGCGGCGGCGGCATCTGTTGCTGGATACGGGCGCGCGCTTCGTTGAAGCTGAGTCCATCGAGCTGCAGCGGCATGCGCCCGGTCAGCAACTCGTACAACAGGCCGCCGAGGGCATAGATGTCCACCGATACGCTGTCGGCCTCACCGTCGATCTGTTCGGGGGCGGCGTGCTTGAGCGAGAAGTAGCGCGACTCGGGCGCGGTGCCACCGTCCAGATGGGCGTGTTCCTGATGCTGCTGCAGTGGCTTGGCGATACCGAAATCGAGCAGCTTGGGCTCGCCCCTGGCATCGACCATGACGTTGCCGGGCTTGAGGTCACGATGCACCACCAGCTGCCGGTGAGCGTGATCGACGGCTGAGGCCACTTTCAGAAACAGTTGCAGGCGGGCGCGCAGTGGCAGCTTGTGCTTGCGCGCATACTCCAGAATGGGCGTGCCGGCGACATACTCCATGGCCACATAGGGCGAGCCATCCGGGCATTCACCGGCGTCGATGAAGCGCGCCACATTGGGATGGTCGAGTTTGGCCAGGATGCGCCTTTCGCGAGCGAAGCGCTCCAGCAGATCGCGGCCACCGTAGGCGCCGCGGATGGTCTTGATGGCCACACTCTGTTCGACCCGGCCATCGCTGCGATGAGCCAGATAGACCCGGCCCATGCCGCCAGCGCCGATCAGCTTCTCGATTTCAAAGCTGCCGATGCGGCCGCCCGGCAGCAACTCCGGATCCACCAGCTTGCCGAGCACAACCACCGCCGGCTGCGGCTCGGGCAGCGCGCGGTCATCTGCCGCGAGCAGCCCGTCAACCATGTCCCTGAGATCGTCGTCGCTGCCGCAGGCAAGCAGCAGCGCAGCTTCGCGCTCGCTGCGCGGCAGATCGACGACCTGGTCGAACACGCCTTGGGCGCGGCGCCAGAGGGATGGGTCCAGCTTCAACATCGACATCAGGCCGTGGTTGTGAGCAGAGGCCGCAGTTCGGCCTGGCCTGCGCTGCAGGCGTGGGTGACTTTCGGATTGCGCATGGTCGTCGTGCCGGTCGTGGCTGTAGAAGTTCACACGCGTAAGCGCGCACCCGCTCCGATCAGCTCAATACACGCACCACGCAGGGGGCGCTGGATTCTAGACAATCTTTAAGACAATCGTAACTGTTGGTTAAGAGGGTTCGGGCACTCATCGCGGCCCGTGCCGTCCATGTCAGCTACAATCGACTGACGCGACGGGAGCGTTGATTCCAGATGAAGCCGATCACTGATCTGCTGGTGCGCTGGCGCGGTGGCGACAAGGCGGCGGAAGCCGAACTGATCGAAGCCGTGTATCCGGCGCTGCGCGAGATCTCCCGTGCGCAACTGCGGCGCAATGGTGGTGCAACCCTGCAGGCCACTGAGCTCGCCCACGAAGCCTATGAGCGACTGCTGGCGCAACAGCAGGTGGACTGGCAGAACCGCGAACACTTCATGGCCATCGCCGCGACCGTGGTTCGGCGGGTGCTGATCGACTATCTGCGCGAGCGTTCGGCCCAGAAACGCGGCAGCGGCCAGGCCCCGGTACCGCTGCAGGATCTGCTCGACAGCGACCATCCCAGCAGCGGCGATCATGTCGACTGGCTGATGCTGGATCAGGCACTCACGGAGTTCGCCCGGGTTGAACCGGACACCGCCCGGGTGGTGGAACTGCGCCTGTTCGGCGGCATGTCGGTGGAGGAGATTGCCTCGGTCTGCGGATCGTCGACGGCGACCGTGGGCCGCCAATGGCGCTTTGCCCGTGCCTGGATCGCGAGCAGTCTGGCCTTGCCGGCGCCGCAATGAGTGCCTGGCGGGGCGCCTGGGTCCTGTCTTGCAGTCGCGCCTGACCTGGATGCAAGACCGTCACGCAGGCCCTGCGAGCCAACCTGACCTGAGCGCTTGCGATGACCTGGCCAGTCATCCCTGCCGGCCGACGGGAGTCAGCTTGCGCTTTCCAGTGACCGGCGCAGGGCGGCGAAGCCTGCCGCCATGCTGACCCGCGGTCGGTAGCCGAAATCACGCTGGGCGGCGCTGATGTCGTACCAGTGCGCGGTGGCCAGCTGATCGGCCAGGAAGCGGGTCATGATCGGCTCGCCAGGCAAGCGCAGCAGGCTATAGACGGTTTCCAGTCCAAAGCCCAGTCCATAGGCCAGACCGAAGGGAAGGCGGCGATGCACGGGCGGCAGGCCGGCGCATTCCAGCATGCGGTTGATCATGTCCTCGGTGGCGATCGGCTCGCCATTGGAGATGAAATAGGCGTTGCCGGCGGCGGCCGAGTTGGGCTCCAGCGCCGCCGCCGCCTGCAGATGCGCCTGGGCGGCGTTGTCGATATAGGTCGCATCGATGCGCTTGCCGGGCTTGCCGACGAAACGCAGGCGTCCGGCGCGGGCGCGCTCGATGATGCGCGGCAGCAGATGGTTGTCGCCCGGTCCCCAGATCAGGTGCGGCCGCAGCGCGCAGGTGGCCAGCGCCGGACCGTTGGCGGCAATGACTTCGCGCTCGGCGATCGCCTTGGTCTGCGGATAGTGGGCAAGAAAACGGCGGGCGTAGGCGACGCGCTCGTCCACGCCTTCCAGATCGCCGCCTTCGTGCACCACGCTGGGCGTGGAGGTGTAGACCAGCCTGCCGATGCCATGTTGCTGGCAGGCCGCGAGGATGTTGCGGGTGCCGAGCACATTGATGCGCTGGTAATCGGCGTAGCTACCCCAATGACCGGCCTTGGCCGCCACGTGGAAGATCAGATCGCAGCGACGTGCCGCAGCGGCGACCGTTTCAGCATCACCGATGTCACCCTGATGGACGCGCACACCCAGGGCCCTGAGCTCGGGCGCGTCAGAGCGCTGCAGGGCAACGACCTCATCGCCCTGCTCGATGAGCGCCCGGCAGATAGCTCCGCCCAGGAATCCGCCGCCACCGGTGACCAGGGCCTTCATGGGACGGGGCACGGGGAAGGGGGCACGGGGCAGGGGAAAGGCAGGGTTCGCCGGAAACCTGTGGGAGCGGGCTCTGCCCGCGATCTGGAGTCGCGGCTGAAGCCGCTCCCACAGCAGGCGAAGCAGGCCGCTCTTCCGCGCTTGCTTTCCCCTGCCCCGGGCCCCCGTACCCCCCCCCCCTC
>JALHRS010000113.1 GCA_022841325.1 Lysobacterales bacterium
GGCGGCGGCGGCGGCGGCGGTGGCGGCGGTGGCGCCGGCGGCGGCGGTGGCGGCGCTGCTACCTTGCCACCGAAATAGTGCGAGAAGCCCACGGTCACGGTGGTGTCCCAGAAGCCTGCATCCATCGCACCGCGGCTGAAATCGCTGTAGATCTGACCCACTTCGACGCGCAGGGCACCCGAATCGGTGATATCCCACTCGAAGCCGGCAATGGCGCCAGCGCGATAGCCGGAATCATCGAATTCACCCTCGAACTCGTTCTTGCCGTAGCCGGCCAGCACACCGAAGTAGGGGTGAGCCATGTCCATGTCGAGCAGATAGCGCACCGACACGTCGAAGCCATTCTGCTTCCACTCGAACGGCTCGTTGTCACCGAAGTTGCGATCGTACTTGTTGTACCGGAGCGTGCCTTCAACCGTCCAGTTTTCCTTGAACACGTATCCCGCACCCAGCGCTACCGCCAGACCATTGTCGGAGACCCGATCTTCGTCTGAAAAACCGTAACCAACCATGGGCGAGACGTACCACTGCCCAGCTTCCCGCGGTGCTGCCGAAGCAAGCATCGGAAGCGCGGCAGCCGCAGCGAGCGCGGCGCATAACAGCGTCTTCTTCATATCCGAAATCTCCAATTTTGATAACTCCAGCCCGGGTACCCTGTCGGGTTGCACAGGGACAACGATCTTTTCCCCTCTGGCCGAGCCATTATGCGCCATTTTCCTCGAAACGTTAGTAGGCAATGAACGGACTCAGCCGGCATACAGTCAGGTTCGGCCTCGGGAAGCACGGTTCGCGGTCGTCCGGATTGCCGATCCGGGCTGCCGGATCGGCGGCCTTGTCAGCGTTTGCACCCAGACCGGGCGCCCCTGGAACGGCCCTACGGGCTAGACTTGAGCCCGGAAGGGTCGGTGGGCCCGGGCAACCGAGGGAAGCAGCTACTCCATGTATTGCACGCACCCAGAGCATGAGCATGCCAGCGCCGATCTGCTGGGCAGCCTGGAAAGAGCCTGTTCGGAGCGCGGCCTGCGCCTGACCGACACCCGGCGCCGGGTGTTCGAACTGGTCGCCGCCGACTCGCGTCCGGTGAAGGCCTATGATCTGCTGGAGAAGATCGGCAAGCACGGCTCAGGCCCTGCGGCCCCGCCTACGGTCTATCGCGCGCTCGACTTCCTCATGCGCAATGGCTTTGTGCATCGGCTGGAAACCCTGAATGCCTACGTCCCCTGCCCTCACCCCGAGGCGACCGACCACGGCAGCCAGTTCCTGATCTGCGAACAGTGTCAGGAAACGCTGGAACTGGATGCCAAGGATGTGGCTGACCGGCTGCGCACGCAGGCCAGGCAACAAGGATTCAAGCCGCATCGGCACACCATCGAGGTTTACGGACTGTGCGCACGATGCAGTCAGGCGCGCTGATTCTGCTGCTGGCTCTCTGGGGTGCGCCGCTGCTGGCGCAGGACGGCGCCGTGGGCGAGGTCCTGTCCGAATCCACGGATGCTCTGTCGATCCCGGCACAGGCCCCAGATACGCCCGGGGATCTGAACTCGGAGGAGGCTGACAGCACGCGCGAGACCGCAGCCATGCCGCCCGACCCGGCACTGTACCTGCTCGGCGAGCGGGTGGCACCGGGCTCCAAGGCGCGGCTGTTCTGGCGCTCCGGCGCCACTTTCCTCGGCGATTCCATGCAGGTTCCGATCAACGTCGTTCACGGCGCCAGGCCCGGGCCGGTGCTGTGCCTGACCGGCGCCATCCATGGAGACGAGCTGAACGGGGTTGAAGTCATCCGCCGTGTGCTGGGCTCGCTGGATGCCGAGGATCTGGTCGGCACCGTCATCGGCGTACCGATCGTCAACATGGCCGGCTTCTCGCGCGGCTCGCGCTATCTGCCCGACCGGCGCGATCTGAATCGCTTCTTTCCCGGCAATGCCAATGGCAGCAGCGCCTCCCGCATCGCCCGTGACTTCTTCGATCTGGTGGTGGTCCACTGCGATGCTCTGGTCGACTTTCATACCGGCTCCTTCGACCGCGCCAATCTGCCGCAGGTGCGTGGTGATCTGCGCCTGCCGAGCGTGGTCGACCTGACCCGGCGCTTCGGCGCGACGGCAGTGCTGCATACGCCCTCGGCCCGGGGCATGCTGCGGCGAGCAGCCACCGATGCCGGCATTTCTGCGGTGACCTTCGAGCTCGGCGCCCCGGTGCGACTGGAGCCCACTGAAATCGAGCACGGTGTGGCCGCGATCGAAACCCTGATGAACAACATGGGCATGACTCAGCGAGTGCGGCAATGGCGAGAGCCGCAGCCGATCTTCTACGAATCGCGCTGGGTGCGGGTGGCACGCCCGGGAATGCTGTTCTCGGATGTGCGCCTCGGAGACCGGGTGCGCCAGGGCCAGCGTCTGGGACGAGTGGTCAACCCACTGAATGACGAGTCCAGCGAACTGGTATCGCCCGTGCGCGGGCGCGTGATCGGGATGGCCCTGAATCAGGTCGTGCTGCCCGGCTACGCTGCCTTCCATGTGGGTGAGGAAGCCACCGAAGCGAAGGTGGTCCGCGATGCCGAACGTGAACCCGCTGCCATCGAGGAAGCCGAGCGCATGGACGAGGGCGAGCCTTCCGAAGCCGCCGAGGGATCTACCGAGCAGCTTGAGGAATACACCCCAGACAGCGACACCGAGGTACCCGAATAGACCGCGCCTGCGCTGACCCCAGCATCAACCGGCCTCACACCGTTTCGGTGGCGCGTTCTACCCAGGCATCCAGCACCTGCTGCTGCTCTTCGCTGATGTCGACGATCTTGCAGCCGATCCAGAAACTGTGTTCGGTGCGGGCCGCTTCACTCCAGAGACACTGAATTCCGACTTCCATGCGGTGGGTCTGTTGCTGCGCGTCCCGCAACTGGAACTGCACCTGATAGAGGCAGCCATCGGGGACCTCGTGCGTGGTGATCAGCATCATGCCATCCACCGACAGATTGCCGATCCGGCCCATCGACTCCCCGGTCATCGCATTGCTGATCACCAGTGCCTGGGATACCCGTTTTCTGACCGATCTTCTCGCCACCATGGCTATGCCTGCCCCATCGTATCGGCTGCATCGGAACCGCCCGCGAGGCCGGCTCCTTTCAGCACGGACATGATGCCCTTCCAGGCGCGATCGATGAAGGACTCGCGCGTGTCGTCGATGACTCTGGCGTTGCCGCGCAGCACGTCACGCGCCAGCGCGTCGATCATCTTCTCTTCGGCGCGGACGCCGCGCGCATTCAGGAACAGACAGCGGCCGGTCACCGGGCTGAACCAGCAGAGCTTTCGGCGCACCTTTTCACCCTGTTGATTCAAGGTGAACTCGAACCAGGTTCCGAAGGGCAGCTGGCGAATCCGGTCGATCATCGCCTGTTCTTTCGGGCCTACCGGCAGGCGCTCGGACTTGTGCAGGGTCTGGAGTATCGAAGCACCCGAATGCGATTCCGCGGCGGCGGCCTGCGCCGGCCTGGTTTCACCTCCCAGCCGCGGATTCTGACCGATGAGCTCGGTGATCGCGTGGGTCGCAGCGGCATGGTCCTGTTCGCTGGCTGATTCGATCAGAGCGCTGATATCGGTCCAGACCTTGGAAACGGCTTCGCCATGAAAGCCGACCGCAGACAGCCCGTCTTCCAGGCACGGCCGCAGGTTCTCGAGCCGGTCTTCCTGCTCCTCGGGCCCTACACCGTCAGCAAAGACCGCCAGCAGATCGTCGACCAGACCCAGACGCTCGCGGGTCTTGGGGTTGTCTACGCCCAGCCTCAGCAAAGACAGCGCCAAGGCATCAGCCCAGGCGTTTTCCAGCAAGGCCTTGACCGCCGCGGGCGGCTTGGCGTCAAACAGACGCTGCTGCACAGCCTCCTGCGCAGCCGCGCGTGCCAGTTCCAGTTTTTCCTTGCCCTTGGCGGCTTCGATATGACGGCGCTCGGCGACCTCAGCCTTCTTCTGCAGACTGCCGAGATGCCGGGACAGGTCCTCAAACAGACTCGAGAACACACCCACGTCGTCGTCATATTCCTTGACCACGCGATCCACCACCAGCTGCATCTTCTCGACGACCGGGCGATCAGCCTCGTCGTCCTCGATCCAGTACGAGGAGGTTTCCGCAATCGAGTTGAGCAACTGCCGCGCCGAATGGTCTCGGCGCGTGAAGAAGCTCTTGTCCCCCAGGGCCACCTTCATCAGCGGCACCTGCAGCTTGCTGAGCAGGCCATGGCTGGTGCTGTTGGGACGATGCTCGGACAGCAAGTGATCGAAGAGCATGCCGACCAGATCGATGGTGTCCGAATCCTCCTCGCGCAGCCTCGGGGCCGATCCGCCATTGAGTCCGCGCAATTGACTCATCAGATCGCGCTTGATGTGCGCGCTGGTGCGATTGACCCAGCGACCATCGACCATGACGGGCGCGGCCGGCTGGCTCTGCAGTACCGACAGCACCGACTGCACATCCTGGACCTGGGCCACCGGGCGCGCTTCCAGCGCCGCCGCCTCGGCTGCGTTCGCGGGACCGCGCCGGCCCGCCAGCAACTCGCGCAGCGTGTCGAAAAACTGCGCATCCGCCGCCGGATTGCTGGTCGGTTGCGGTCTAGGGCTCTGCTGAGCCCTGACGTCCGCGTCAATGATCTGCTGAAAGGCCCGGGCAGCGGGACTGTCGTAATTCATCGTCGGCGCCGGTGCTCTGGGCTCAGGCGCGGAATAGTGGGGAGTAGCGGTAGATCCACCGGCGCCCGTACCTGCACCTGGAGCGGGATGGCCACCATCGCCGAAGTCTGCTGCCGACCGGCTGCCGGCATCGACGTGGGCGACGCTTGCGGCAGGCGCCGCGCTGTCTGATGCGACATGGGCGTGCGCGGCGTTCCCTGCGGCAGCCGGTGCCGGCCGGATCTCGGCGGCTTCCGGCCGGGTCGACGGCTCTGCTTCAGCCACCGGTTCTGCAGCAGCGGCCGGCTCTGCTGCATTGACCCGATGCGTAGGCGCCCGACTGCCCAGATGCAGATGGGGAAAGACGCGATGCTCCACCAGGAAAGCATTCAGGGCGTCGTACAAGCCCACGGGATCCTTGAAGATGGCCTTGTCGACGCGCCTGAACAGGGCAATCCGATGCAGCACGGGGATCTCGAACTGGCGCGCACCCTCAGCAATCGCGGCGCAGATCTTGTTTGGCCCCAGCGCCATCGCATCCACGTCCATCGGCGCACGTCCGATAATGACGGCAAGCCGATAGGACAGGGCCTGGAGGGCATTGCTTGCCCGTATTTCGGCCCTGGCCGCAATTTCCGACAGCGCCAGCTGCTGTTCCAGATCGGCCGTATCCACCAGACTCAGCTGCTCCTTGCTGACTTCCCGCTTTCGGTTGGTCAGCGTGACCTCTTCGATCGAAGGATCGATCAGACACAGCAAGGTGCGTTGAATGGCGTCGCGAAAGGCCAGGGCAAAGGTGCCGCGCTGCTTGCGCAACTCACGATTGCTTTCCAGAAAGCGTTGCTGCTCGTTCGAGTTCATCACCCGCTCGGCCTGCGCAAACAGATCCCGATCGAGCTCGTCCAGAGCCTTGCTTATGCCCGATTCCAGCGTTGGCCACGCCGTCTGGTACAGCCCCTCGAGCAGGCTGCGCACGCGCGGCGGGATGTTCTTCTGCGTCAGCTTTGCGAAGGGCAGGAAGTCTGCAGCAGGACTGGCGCTACGGCTCATGTTTTCCGCTCAAAGCATATGCGAACTCCCTGATTGTACTGGGAGTTGACCCCGTTCAATCGCTTCTTCCTGCCTTTGATCGCCAATTTTTGTCCGAATCTGGCACAAGTTGCACTGAAAACTGCGGATATCGGCATTGACCGCTTGTCGGTCGGCGTCGCGGAATGCAAAATCGAGTCAGCGAATGCTTGGAGTGCGCCCGGATGATTGATCCGGATGGCTATCGACCCAATGTGGGCATCGTACTGATGCAGGAGTGCGGACGAGTCTTCTGGGCTCGTCGCGTGCGGCGGGATGGCTGGCAATTTCCGCAAGGCGGAATGAACAGCGACGAAACCCCGGAAGAGGCAATGTTGCGCGAACTGACCGAGGAAACCGGTCTGTCCGAACAACATGTCGAGATTCTGGCGGCCACGCCTGGCTGGCTCCGCTATCGTTTGCCCCGCCACTGTGTGCGCAGCAACGTGCGCCCGGTCTGCATCGGCCAGAAGCAGGTCTGGTTTCTGCTGAAACTCGTCGCTGACGAAAGCTGCGTGCGACTGGACGGCACTGACCGACCCGAGTTCGATCTCTGGCGCTGGGTGGACTTCTGGTATCCGCTGGATCATGTCGTGTCGTTCAAGCGCGGCGTCTACGAGCGGGCCCTGCGCCATCTGGCTCCGGCGGCTCGGCGTCTGATCGACATCCCGCAGGAGCCGGTCGCTGAAGCGGGGGCACTGGCGAGCGCCCGAGGCTGATTGACAACCATTCGCATTAGCAATAAGCTGGCCGCGGACCATCACAGGAGTCCTCGGAGCGATGTACGTCTGCATGTGCAATGGCGTCACTGAGTCGGCTATCCGGCGCGCTGCGGCCGCCGGAATCCGCACGCTGGGAGAACTGGCTGCCAACACCGGCTGCACGGCCGGCTGCGGTTGCTGTTCCGAGACCGCAGAGGCGGTGCTGCTGGAGGCACTGCACGCCGAGGGCCATCGGCGCCCCGCGATGGCGATGCTCGCAACTTCGATATCCGCCTGAACTCGTTTCAAGTTCTGCCCACGGCGATCTGCTGCTGCGCGCGAGGGCCGGCTCAGGACCCCGAGTCCGGTCTGGCCGTGCCAGTGCCGGCATTGCTCGCTATGATGTCGTCATCCGATCGCCTGGCGATCCGTAAAATGGGAACAACATGAAAGGCGACAGCAAGGTCATTGCTTACCTGAACCAGATCCTCGCCAACGAATTGACGGCGATCAACCAGTACTTCCTGCATTCGCGCATGTATCGAAACTGGGGCTATGCGTCCCTGGCGGAGCACGAGTACAAGGAATCCATCGACGAGATGAAGCACGCCGATCAGCTGATCGAGCGCATTCTTTATCTCGACGGGCTACCCAATCTGCAGAAGCTCAACAAGCTGCTGATCGGGGAGACCCCCAAGGAAGTGATCAGCTGCGACCTCAAGCTCGAGGAGATCGCCATCCCGGACCTGCGCGACGCCATCGCCTACTGCGAGAGCGTCCGCGACTACGGCACGCGCGAACTGCTGGAGTCGATCCTGGTCAGTGAAGAGGAGCATGTGGACTGGCTGGAGACCCAGCTTGGCCTGATCGAGACCCTGGGCGAAGCCTTGTACCTGCAGGACAAGATCAGCTGAGCAGGTTTCCCGCGCCCGCCGGCGCCGCCAGGTAGCTCGGTGGCCTTGGCCGCACCAGGCCCTGAGTCCATGCGCGACCAGCCATCACCGAACTGAACGCCCGGCGCCGAAATGGCCGGCAAACCTTGTTGTTTGACCCGTCTGGCCTTAGACTCCGCGCCCCCGAGTTGCGTGTCAGCCCGGGGCACGAAGCGTTGCCAGCGGCAGCGCCGATGTCACCACCCAGGTGACAAACCTCGCTTCACCGGCATTCCGGGAAGCTTTATCCGAGAGGACATCATGCGTCATTACGAAGTTGTGTTTCTGGTCCACCCTGATCAGAGTGAACAGGTGCCGGCGATGATCGATCGCTACCGCACCATGATCGAAACCGACGGTGGCAAGATCCATCGCCTGGAAGATTGGGGTCGCCGCCAGCTGGCCTACCCGATCGAGCGCCTGTTGAAGGCTCACTACATCATGCTCAACATCGAGTGCTCCGCCGGTGCCCTGAAAGAGCTGCAGGACGCATTCCGCTTCAACGATGCCGTGCTGCGCCATCTGATCATCCAGATGAAGGAAGCCGTGACCGAGATGTCCGCGATCATGAAGACCAAGGACGAGAAGCCGCGCCGTCGTGACGACGATTCCGGTGACTCCCCGGCCGCCAGCAGCACTGCTGACGACGAGTCCAGCGCTGAAGCCAGCGCCTGATCGCCACATACCAGGAGTAGACCATGTCGCGTTTCTTCCGCCGCAAGAAGTTCTGCAAGTTCACGGCCGAGGGTATTACCCAGATCGACTACAAGGATCTGAATACCCTGCGCCAGTACGTCACCGAGACCGGCAAGATCGTGCCGAGCCGTATCACCGGCACGCGCGCACGCTTTCAGCGCCAGCTCTCGACCGCCATCAAGCGCGCCCGCTTTCTCGCGCTGATTCCCTACACTGACAGTCACTGAGGAGCCGATCCATGGATGTGATCCTGCTTCAAAAGGTGAAGAACCTGGGCAACCTTGGCGACAAGGTCCGCGTCAAGGCCGGTTACAGCCGCAACTTCCTGATCCCCTACGGCAAGGCAGTGCCGGCGACGGCCACCAACCTGGCCGAGTTCGAGCAGCGTCGCGCCGAGTTCGAAGCCAAGGCCAATGAAATCCTCGCCGCCGCCCAGAGCCGCAAGACCAAGCTCGAAGGCGCCACGGTCACGATCAAGGCCAACGCCAGCACCGAGGGCAAGCTCTACGGTTCGGTGTCGGCCCGCGACATCGCCGAGGCCTTCACCGCCATCGGACTGCCAATGGAAAAGTCCGAAGTGATCATGGGCGAAGGCCCGATCCGCCGCGTCGGCGATTCCGAGGTGGAAGTGCATCTGCACGCAGATGTGCACACCATGGTCAAGGTCGTCGTCCAGCCGGAAAGCTGATCGGCCCCCGAGGAACCACGAGCCCGCGATGCCGCAAGGTGTCGCGGGCTTTTTCTTGGGCGGGGCACGGGGCACGGGGCACGGGGCACGGGAAAGGCTGGCACAGCCCGGCGCTTTGGTAGGTCCAGACTCGTCTGGACGCTTCTTCAGCACGTCGACCAGAGCGTCCAGACAAGTC